>NZ_JBNHFX010000002.1:0-887170 GCF_059090665.1 Arthrobacter saudimassiliensis
TACTGCACCCGGGAGGGTGTGGGAGAGTAGGTCACCGCCGGACAACCATTAACAGTGAGGGCCCCGCACCGACGCGGGGCCCTCACCCATTTAACAAGCCAGGTGACAGAGCGAGGCTCTTTCGGCCGTCTGCCGGCCCCAAAAGCAGGGGACCCCGTGGTGCATCCCGGCGGCGCCCGTTAGCGTGACGGCGCGTGCCGGCAGCAGCCAGCTGCGGCATGTGCAGATATCACTCTCACTGCTGAAGAAGGTGCCCATGAGGTCGCATCACGTCCGGTCACGCGCACACGCAACCCGACCAGGAACACACCGCAGGAGCAGACACACAGCCTGGTGGGCACTCCTGGCCACCGCAGCGATGATCCTGCTGCCCCTGACAGCCCCGGCGACGGCCTCGTTTGTGGAACCGGACCCAAATGAGCCGGCGCCTGTTGCCGGCGCGGATGCGGAAGTCGTGACTACCGCCCTCGGGCCCGCCCAAAGGGTGCAGGCCTTCGTCGCCACCGATCCAACCCCTCCGGATCCATTGGCACCGTATCCAGAGGAGAATCCGGTGGGTGTGCCCGTGACCGGCCGGTTCGCAGGCATCATTATCACCGAGGATGCCGAGGGCGGGATCGGGCAGATGTACTGCATCGACACGGCGGTCGAAACCCAGGTCGGTATCGGCTATGTTCAGGGGGCCTGGGACGAATCCAACGTCGCCAACATCGGATACGTGAACTACGTCCTGAACAACTACTATCCCGCGAATCCCGCAGTACCTGCGGGCCTAACGGCAAATCAGCAGGCGGCGGCCGTGCAGGGCGCGATCTGGTACTTCACCGACGGATACGTGGTCAACACCTCGGAAACGGTCATCAGAGACGCGGTTGAGGCGATCGTCGCCGACGCGCAGGCCAACGGGCCCCTTTTGGAACCGCCCCCACCGAATGTCACCGTTACGCCACCGGTTGCTGCGGGGCCGGCGGGTGGCGTGGCCGGCCCCTTTACGGTAACCGCGGAAGGATCCGCGGAAGTCACGGTCTCTGTGCCCACTGGATACACCATCTACGCGGATGCTGCGGGCACCATCCCCATCCCCAGCGGTGGCACAGTCACTTCGGGGACCCAGGTCTGGGTGGGCGGACCTGCGGCATCGACCGATCCGGCTATCCTGAGCGCCCGGGCTTCCGTCACCGTCCAGACCGGCAACGTCTACCTCTACGACGGCGGGGACCCGGGGAGGGACGACGCGCAGCCCCTGATCCTCGCCGCAAGCACGGTGCTGGAAGCCACGGCCCAGGCGACGGCGGGGTTCTTCGTGCCGGGTGACCTCATAGTCACTAAGGTGTTCGCCGGCGGAGCGGTCGGGAGCCAGGGTGCCACCACACTCGTAGTGGACTGCGGCGCGGCCGGCAGTTTTGTTTTCGAGGTTCCGGCGGGGACCACAGCGCAGTTCAGCCAGACAGTGACTGACCTGCCGGTAGGAACGGTCTGCTCCGTCACCGAAGACGGCACGGGAACGACGGCGGAGGTAACCGTAACGCCCGCACTCCCGGAACCGGTGACGATCACCGAAGGCGAAAACATCCTAGCGGTCACGAACACGGTGGAATTCAACCCGGGCAGCCTTGTGGTGGCTAAGACCATCAGCGGCCCCGGTGCCGGTCTGCAGGAAGAAGTCGTGCTTCACATTCAGTGCGGTGATGGACTGGTCGACGAGATCTTCGTGATCCCCGAGGGGGTAGCGGCGGACACCTTCACACAGGTGTACGAAGGCATCCCGGCAGGAACGGCGTGCCGGGTCTCGGAACCGGCCTCCGGAGCCAATGAGGATGTCACGGTATCGTCCTCCGGCGCTGCGGAGGTGACTGTTCTGCCGGGACAGGTGCAGACGGTCGTAGTGATCAACGAGTACGCACCGGTGCCGGTAACCGAACGGCTTCCGCGCACCGGTGCCAACAACGGGCACCTGGCACTCGGTGCTGCCGCCGGTAGTGCTGCTGTACTCGCCGGATCGATGCTGGTCCTGGGGTCGTCACGTCGTCGGCGCAGCTAGGGCGTCTGCAGGGCCGGTCGGTAAGCCTCTCCCGATCCGGTACCCAGGTCAGCGCCTGGGTACCGGATCCGATCTGACCCTGACCGCCGACCTCTTTGGATGCTGAAAACGGAGTGGCTTCCCCGGAAGTCCCTGCGGGATGACCGCCCCCGCCTCGGAAGAAAGCCCCGGGGGGTCCGTGCCAGGTTCCGGCCGGCCTCCGAACATCACGTGCCCGCTACCGGCGGTGGTAAGCCCCGGTCGGCCTACGGACTAGAATGGAACAGCGGCCTGTTGATATCCGGCTGATCCGGTCCGGGCCACCGCAGATTTCGCGCCCATCCCGCGCACCAACCTACACATCCATAGTGACGAGCGACTGCATTAGCCCGTTGGTCGGCTCACGACGAGAGGAACCAGATACATGTCAGAGCAGAACAACCGGGACCGAAACGGCGACCAGGGGTCGCCCCGGAACAGCTCCTCCGGACGCGGCGGCTACCCGCGCAGCTCGGGCGACCGCCCCGGCGGGCGCAGTGACCGAGGTTTCCAGTCCGGCGAGGGCCGTGGGCAGTCCCGCTCCTATGGTGATCGTGATCGCGGCAATGACCGTCCCCGGTTCAACGATGATCGTGGGCCGCGGGAGAACCGTGGTTACCAGGGCCGCGATGAGCGTGGCGGCAATGACCGTCCCCGCAGCTTCGGCGACCGGGACCGGGGCAATGACCGTCGCCCCTTCAACAGCGACCGCGGCAACGACCGCCCTCGTTCCTTCGGTGACCGCTCCGAGCGCCCCGAGCGTTCGGACCGCGGTTTCCGCGGCAACGACCGCCCGCGTTCGTTTGGCGATCGTGATCGCGGCAATGACCGTCCCCGGTTCAACGATGATCGTGGGCCGCGGGAGAACCGTGGTTACCAGGGCCGTGACGAGCGTGGCGGCAATGACCGTCCCCGCAGCTTCGGCGACCGGGACCGGGGCAATGACCGTCGCCCCTTCAACAGCGACCGCGGCAACGACCGCCCTCGTTCCTTCGGTGACCGCTCCGAGCGCCCCGAGCGTTCGGACCGCGGTTTCCGCGGCAACGACCGCCCGCGTTCGTTTGGCGATCGTGATCGCGGCAATGACCGTCCACGGTTCAATGACGATCGTGGGCCGCGGGAGAACCGTGGTTACCAGGGCCGTGACGAGCGTGGCGGCAGCGACCGCCGTTCCTTCAACGGACCGCGCGGCAATGACCGTCCCCGGTTCAACGATGATCGTGGGCCGCGGGAGAACCGTGGTTACCAGGGCCGCGACGAGCGTGGCGGCAACGACCGTCCCCGCAGCTTCGGCGACCGGGACCGGGGCAATGACCGTCGCCCCTTCAACAGCGACCGCGGCAACGACCGCCCCCGTTCCTTCGGTGACCGCTCCGAGCGCCCCGAGCGTTCGGACCGCGGTTTCCGCGGCAACGACCGCCCGCGTTCGTTTGGCGATCGTGATCGCGGCAATGACCGTCCCCGGTTCAACGATGATCGTGGGCCGCGGGAGAACCGTGGTTACCAGGGCCGCGACGAGCGTGGCGGCAACGACCGTCCCCGTTCCTTCGGTGACCGGGACCGGGGCCCCCGCGAGGGCGGCGGACGCCCCGAGCGCTCCTTCAGGGACCGGCCGTCCGCAGGCGGAGACCGGAACGATCGCGGCTACAACCGGGACAACCGGGACAACCGGGGAGGCGGGGAGCGCGGCTTCCGGGAGGAGCGCCGCCATGAGCGCGGCGCCGACCGCTATCCCGAGCGCACCCGCGAACACGGCGGATCCCGCCCGGCCGACCCCCGCAGCACCCGGCCCCGCGAGCGTGCCCCCGAGGTCGACCCCGACGTCACGGGCGAGGAACTGGACAAGGCGACGAAGCGCGAGCTGCGGAACCTCGAAGCAGGCAACGCGGAGCGCGTCGGCCGCCACCTGGTGATGGCCGGCCGTCTGATCGACATCGACCCCGAACTGGCCTTCCAGCACGCAGTCGCCGCGAGCAGCCGCGCAGGGCGCCTCGCCTCGGTGCGTGAAGCAGTCGGCCTGACCGCCTACGCCGCCGAGCACTTCGGTGAGGCGCTGCGCGAGTTCCGGACGCATCGCCGGATCAGCGGCTCGACGGAGTACCTGCCGATCATGGCCGACTGTGAGCGTGGCCTCGGCCGCCCCGACAAGGCACTGGAACTGGCCGCTTCGGAGGAGGCAGCTGAGCTGAGCCCCGCCGGGAAGGTGGACATGGCGATCGTCGTCTCCGGTGCGCACATGGACCTGGAGCAGTACGAAGAGGCCGTGACCGCGTTGGAGATCCCGCAGCTGGACCGCAACCGGGCCTTCTCCTACAGCCCGCAGCTCTTCCGCGCCTACGCGGACGCCCTCGATCTCGTAGACCGCGCCGAGGAGGCCGAAGGCTGGCGCCGCCAGGCCCTCGTCGCAGAGCGGGCACTGGGCGTGGGCGATTTCGCCGAACCGGAGATTTACGACTTTGACGAGGAGGACGAGCAGCCCCGGCGTCCGCGCCACACCGGCGCCTCCGAGGATGCTCCCGGCACCGTGGGAGTAACTGACTCCGCCCGCGCCGACGACGCCGACACCGTCGAGGATGCAGCCGTCGTCGACGAGACGGGCATGACCGTCACGGACGGCCCGGGCCAGGTCTCTGAGGACGACGCCGACGCTGAGTCCGCGGATCCGGCCGACGAGGGCAACGGGCCGGACGAGCAGGTTTCGGGCCGCGATGCCTGAGGCCTGGCTCCTTCAGGGATACGAGGCGGTCTTCGCCGACCTGGACGGCGTCGTGTATGCAGGGCCGAACGCGATACCCGGCGCCGTCGAGGCCCTGGCCCGCCTTGAACCGGCCGGCGTCGCCCTTGCCTACATCACCAACAACGCCTCACGCTCCTCGGAGACCGTGGCGGCGCACATCCGCGAGCTCGGCGCCCCGGCCAGGGCGGACCATGTGTTCGGCTCGGCCCAGGCCGGCGCGGAGCTGCTGGCCGGGCAGGTCCCGGCCGGTGCCTCCGTGCTGGTGGTGGGCAGCCCCACGCTGAGGGAGGCGGTCCAGGACCAGGGGCTGCACCCGGTCTCCTCCGCGGAGGAGGCCCCGCAGGCCGTCATCCAGGGATTCGACCCGAACCTGGGCTGGAAGGACCTGGCCGAGGCGGCGTTCGCCGTCTCGGCTGGAGCCGTCTGGGTGGCGACGAACACCGACATGTCCATCCCGCAGGCCCGGGGCATCGCCCCCGGCAACGGCACGCTGGTGGCGGCGGTCGCCGCTGCCACCGGCCGCCGTCCGCTGGTGGCGGGCAAGCCCGAGGCCCCGCTGTTCCACACGGCAGCCCGGCACCTTGGGGTGGACCGACCCCTGGTGGTGGGCGACCGCCTGGATACGGACATTCTCGGCGGCACCAATGCCGGCTACGACACCGCGCTGGTGCTGACCGGCGTGGACAGCCCGCACAGTGCCCTCGCTGCCCGCGGAGCGGAGCGCCCCACGTATCTGATTCCGAACCTTGCCGCGCTGTTTGAGCCATATCCGCTGCCTGAACCCACGGAGACCGGATATCGCTGCGGCGCCGCCGAGGCGCGCGTGGACGGCAGCTCAGTAGTGGTCGACGGTGCCGGCACATCAGACCTGGACGGCTGGCGTGCTGCCTGTGCCGCCTGGTGGGCTGCGCACCCGGACACGGAGACGGCCACCAATCCCGAGGTGCTGTTTGTCGGTGCCGGAGCATAGTCTGGCCCCGGAGGAACCGATGGAACCAAAAGCACCTGAACAAGAGCCCGGCGTCCCGCCGGCGTGGCCGCCTATGCCCGCGCCTTCCGGCGACGGCGCGGTCGACGCCGTCCTGGCTGAACTTGCCGGGCTGACAGCGTTGCCGGTGACCGAGCAGGCCGCCGCCTACCAGCAGATCCATGAGGCCCTGACAGGGGCATTGGAAGGCGAAGCGCCGGACGGTTCCGATCCCGTGCCTCCCGGACCGGCGGAAGGGGCCCGGCCAGGGCCGTTCCCCGGTCCTCGTCAGGGGACAGCCTGATGGCGCGCCTGGACCAGGAGCTGGTCGCCCGCGGCCTGGCCCGTTCCCGTACCCACGCCGCCACGCTGATCGCCGCCGGACGCGTCCGGCGTGCCGGTGCCGTGCTCGGCAAGGCCTCCGCGCAGGTGGGCGGGGCGGACCCGCTGGAGGTGCTCGAAGCCGAGGCACCCGATTACGTCAGCCGGGCCGGACACAAGCTTGCCGGGGCACTGGCGGCCTTCAGCGCCGTGAACCCTGCAGGTGCCCGCTGCCTTGATGCCGGTGCCTCCACCGGCGGATTCACCGACGTGCTGCTGCGCGCCGGCGCCCACCGCGTGGTCGCCGTCGACGTCGGGCACGGGCAGCTGGTGGAATCGCTGCGCACGGATCCGCGGGTGGACGTCCATGAAGGTCTGAACGTGCGCTACCTGGACCCGGCGGACATCGGGGGACCGGTGGACCTGACCGTGGCGGATCTGTCCTTCATCTCGCTCACCCTGGTGCTGCCGGCCCTGGCCGGAGCCACCCGGCCCGGCGGCTCGCTGGTGCTGATGGTCAAGCCGCAGTTCGAAGTCGGCCGCAGCGGGCTGGACCGCACGGGCGTGGTCACCGACCCCGCCCGGCACCGCGTCGCCGTCGCCGGCGTCACCCGCGCCGCGCTCACCGCCGGCCTGCGCCTGGCCGGGCTGGCGCCCAGCCCGCTGCCCGGCCAGAACGGCAACGTGGAGTTCTTCATGTGGCTCCAGGTGCCGCCTGCGGACGCGTCCGGCCCGGCACCGCAGCGGCCCGACGACGCCGCGGCCCTGGTCGATGCGGCGTTCGACGGGTTTGCCGCGGCCCCGGCCGCCGTAGAAGACTGGCCCGGGGACGCGCCCGGCAACACAGCGGGCCCCCGCAACGGGAAGAGGAGCGAATGAGCCGACGGATCCTGGTGCTGGCCCATACCGGCCGCCGCGCCGCCATGGCTGCCGCGCAGGAGGCCTGCACGGTGCTGCACGACTCCGGCCTGGTGCCGGTGATGCGCCGCAGCGACCTGGTGGACATCCAGTCCGTCTACGGCCGGCTGACCAACCCCACCGAAATCCTCGACGAAGACGTGACCCTGGACGGCGTCGACCTGGGCATGGTCCTGGGCGGCGACGGCACCATCCTGCGCGCCGCGGAACTGGTGCGCGGCACCAACGTCCCGCTGCTTGGCGTGAATCTCGGCCACGTCGGCTTCCTCGCCGAAAGCGAGCGGGCCGACCTCGCGCAGACCGTGCGCTGGGTGGCCGAACGCGCCTACACCGTCGAGGAGCGCATGGCCATCGACATCCAGGTGTGGCTGGACAAGAAGCTCATCGCCCACACCTGGGCCCTCAACGAGGCGGCTGTGGAGAAGGCGGACCGGCAGCGCATGCTCGAGGTCGTCGTCGAGGTCGACGCCCGCCCGATCAGCTCTTTCGGCTGCGACGGCGTGGTGCTGGCCACCCCCACCGGCTCCACCGCCTACGCCTTCTCCGCCGGCGGGCCCGTTGTCTGGCCCGAGGTGGAGGCGCTGCTGATCACCCCGATCAGCGCCCATGCCCTCTTTGCCCGCCCCCTGGTGGTCGCCCCCAGCTCGGTGCTCGCCGTCGAGATCCTCACCCGGACCGACGCGGCCGGTGTGCTCTGGTGCGACGGCCGGCGCGGGGTGGAGCTGCCCCCGGGTGCCCGGGTGGAGGTCACCAGGTCGCCGACGCCGGTGCGCCTGGCCCGCACCCACAGCACCCCGTTCTCCGAACGCCTCGTCCGCAAGTTCCAGCTGCCCACCCAGGGCTGGCGGGGACCCGTCAGCCACACCGGAGGTCTGCACGATTGATTGAGGAAATCCGGATCCGCGACCTGGGCGTCATCACCGACGCCACGCTGAGCCTGGCCCCCGGTTTCACTGTGGTTACCGGTGAAACCGGCGCCGGCAAGACCATGGTCATCACCGCCCTCGGCCTGCTGCTGGGCGCCCGCTCCGACGCCGGTGCGGTGCGCATCGGCGCCAAGTCCGCCCTCGCCGAAGCCGTGGTGCGGCTGCCGCGCAGCAGCGCCGCCGTCGTCCGCGCCGAAGAGGCCGGAGCCGAACTCGAGGAGTACGACGGCGCCGCCGAGCTGATGCTCGCCCGCACCGTCAACGCCGACGGCCGCAGCCGCGCCCACGTGGGCGGACGCACCGCCCCGGTGGGAGTGCTCGCCGAGGTCGGGGAACACCTGGTCGCCGTGCACGGGCAGTCCGACCAGCTGCGCCTGCGCAGCACCGCCGCCCAGCGGGAAGCCCTGGACAAGTACGCCGGCAGCCGGCTCGCCGCCGTGCTCGAGGCCTACCGACGCGACTTCCGGCGCTGGAAGGCGGCGGGGGAGGAGCTGGCCGAGCTGCGCAGCCAGGCCCGCGAACGGCTGCGTGAAGCCGAGTACCTGTCCGCCTCGCTGGAGGAGATCGACGCCGTCGATCCGCAGCCGGGCGAAGACGACGCCCTGAAGGCCGAGGCGCTGCGCCTGGGCAACGTGGAGGAGCTGCGCACCGCGTCCGTGGCCGCGCATCAGGCGCTGGTCGGCGGCGACTTCGCCGAGGGGGCCGACGCCACCAGCCTCATCGAGTCCGCCCGCCGGCAGCTGGAAAGCGCCGGCGAGAACGATCCCGCCCTCGCCGCCTCCGCCGAGCGGCTGGCCGAAGTCGGCTACATCCTGGCCGACGTCGCCACCGAGCTGGCCAGCTACGGCTCCTCCCTGGATGCGGAGGGCCCGGAACGGCTGGCCGAGGTCGAAAACCGGCGCGGGGAACTCGCCGGGCTGGTGCGCAAGTTCGCTCCCGACGTCAACGGCGTCATCGCCTGGCGCGATGAGAGCCGGGCCCGGCTGCTGGAGCTGGGCAATGACGACAGCCGGATCGAGGCGCTGGAAGCGGAGCTTCAGGACCTCTCCGCGGCCCTGACCGAACAGGCGGCGGAGCTGACCAAGCTGCGCCGGGAAGCGGCCGACGACCTCAGCAGCCGGGTCAGCGCGGAACTGGCCGCCCTGGCCATGCCCGACGCCGCGCTGGTCATCGAGCTCACCGAGGCCGCGGACCTGGGGCCCTACGGCGCCGACGACATCTCCTTCCTGCTCGCCCCGCACCCGGGGGCGCCGCCGCGCCCGCTGGGCAAGGGCGCCTCCGGCGGTGAGCTCTCCCGCGTCATGCTGGCCATTGAGGTGGTCCTGGCCGAAGTGGACCCCGTCCCCACGTTCGTCTTCGATGAAGTGGACTCCGGCGTCGGCGGCAAGGCCGCGGTCGAGATCGGCCGGCGGCTGGCCATGCTCGCCCGGCACGTGCAGGTGATTGTGGTCACCCACCTGCCGCAGGTCGCCGCGTACGCCAACCAGCACATCCGCGTGATCAAAAAATCCTCCGCCGCCGAAGACGGCCAGGGCGTGACCGCCAGCGACGTCATCGTGCTGGACGAAGACGCGAAGATCCGCGAACTGGCGCGGATGCTGGCCGGCCAGGAGGACTCCGACTCGGCGCAGGCGCACGCCCGGGAACTGCTGGACGCGGCCGCCGAGCTTCACTTGTCAGCGAAGTCGGGGAGCAGGAAGGCCAAAAGGTGATAGGCTCGAATTCCGTGGTGCAGCGATCAAATTCCAAGTCCTCTTCTACGGTCAAACACATTTTCGTCACCGGCGGTGTGGCCTCTTCCCTCGGCAAGGGCCTGACGGCATCCAGCCTGGGCCATCTCCTGCGGGCCCGCGGCCTGTCGGTGACCATGCAGAAGCTCGATCCCTATCTCAACGTGGATCCGGGCACAATGAACCCCTTCCAGCACGGCGAGGTCTTCGTGACCGACGACGGCGCGGAAACCGACCTCGACATCGGCCATTACGAGCGCTTCCTCGATGAGAGCCTCGACGGGTCCGCCAACGTGACCACCGGCCAGGTGTACTCCACCGTCATCGCCAAGGAACGCCGCGGCGAATACCTCGGTGACACCGTCCAGGTCATTCCGCACATCACCGACGAGATCAAGCGCCGGATGCGCCTGCCCTCCGAGGCGAAGAAGGCCCCCGACGTCATCATCACCGAGATCGGCGGCACGGTCGGCGACATCGAGTCGCAGCCGTTCCTCGAAGCGGCCCGGCAGGTGCGCCAGGACGTGGGACGGAACAACGTGTTCTTCCTGCACGTGTCCCTGGTGCCCTACATCGGCCCCTCCCAGGAGCTGAAGACCAAGCCGACCCAGCATTCGGTGGCGGCCCTGCGCTCCATCGGCATCCAGCCCGACGCGATCGTCATCCGCTCCGACCGGCCCGTGCCGGACGCCATGCGGGACAAGATCGGCCGCATGTGCGACGTGGACGTGGACGCCGTCATCGGCTGCCCCGACGCGCCGAGCATCTATGACATTCCCAAGACCCTGCACTCGCAGAACCTCGACGCGTACATCGTCCAGGCCCTGGGACTGAAGTTCAAGGACGTCAACTGGACCAAGTGGGACCGGCTGCTCGACGCCGTCCACAACCCCAAGCACCACGTCGAGGTGGCGCTGGTCGGTAAGTACATCGACCTGCCCGACGCCTACCTGTCCGTCACCGAGGCGCTGCGCGCCGGCGGCTTCGCGAACAAGGCCAAGGTCAAGATCCGCTGGGTGCCTTCCGATGAGTGCGCCACCCAGGAAGGCGCCGCCAAGGCGCTGGCCGGCGTCGACGCGATCTGCGTGCCCGGCGGCTTCGGCATCCGCGGCCTCGAGGGCAAGCTCGGCGCGCTGCGCTTCGCCCGTGAGAACAAGCTGCCGACCCTGGGCCTGTGCCTGGGCCTGCAGTCGATGGTGATCGAGTACGCCCGCAACGTGGTCGGCCTGGAGGGTGCTTCCTCCACCGAGTTCGAGCCGGATACCCAGTACCCGGTCATCGCCACCATGGCCGAGCAGAAGGACATCGTCGCCGGCCAGGGCGACATGGGCGGCACCATGCGCCTGGGCCTGTGGGACGCCAAGCTGGAGCCGGAGTCCGTGGTCGCCAAGACCTACGGCAAGACCATGGTCGCCGAGCGTCACCGGCACCGCTACGAGGTGAACAACCAGTACCGCGACAAGATCGCCGAAGCCGGCCTGGTCTTCTCCGGTACCACCACCGACGGCGGGCTCGTCGAATTCGTCGAGCTGCCCGAGGACGTGCACCCGTACTACGTCTCCACTCAGGCGCACCCGGAGCTGAGCTCGCGGCCCACCCGCCCGCACCCGCTCTTCGCCGGCCTGGTGAAGGCTGCCCTGGCGCACCAGAAGGAACGGAAGTAACCAATGGTCGCGGACCGGGGGATCGCCGACGAACAGAGCCCGAGGCGGCTGCTGCACACCGAAACCGTCTATTCCGGGCGCATCTGGGACGTGGTCCAGGACCGCTTCCAGCTGTCCGACGGTGAGGACCCCCTGGTCCGCGACTACATCACGCACCCCGGCGCCGTCGCCATCCTCGCGATGGACGACGACGGCCGGGTGCTGCTGATCAACCAGTACCGGCGTCCGGTGCGCATGAAGCTGTGGGAGATTCCCGCCGGGCTGCTGGACGTGGACGGCGAGGACTTCGTCGCCGCCGCCGCTCGCGAGCTGGCCGAGGAGGCCGACCTGCAGGCCGCGTCCTGGCACGTGCTCACGGATCTGTTCCTCTCCCCGGGATCCTCCCGGGAGGAGCTGCGCATCTATCTGGCGCGCGGGCTGACCCCCGTTCCCGAGGACGAGCGGCACGTGCGCGAGCACGAGGAAGCCGAGATCGAAACCGCCTGGGTGGAGCTCGACGACGCCGTGCAGGCCGTGCTCGACGGCCGGCTGCACAGCCCCTCCGCCATCGCAGGGGTGCTCGCCGCCCATGCCGCGCGTGCCAACGATTTCGCCGACCTGCGCCCCGGCGACGCACCGTGGCCCGAGCACCACTCCCGGCACGGTTCCTGGCCCGTCGGCCCGGACCTCTAGCCGTGACTGCGGCACCCGACGCGCGGGACCGGTCCACCGGCGCCGCGGACCCCAACGACACCATCGAGCTGGACCTCAACGCCCAGCTGAACCCCACCATCCGCCTGGATCTTCCCTCCAGTGCCGGTGCCGGTGCCGGCGCTGCGGCCGGGACCGGGACGGCGACCGCCGGCGCCGCTTCAGATACGGCGGCGCCGGGTGCGGCCACGCCGGCAGCGGACGCGCTTCCCGGAGCGACCACAGACAAAACGGCCGCGGCACCGGCCGCCAAGGCCGAGAAGAAGCGTACGTCTGCACGGATCAGCGCCGCGGGTGCGGCCGAGGAGCTGCGCAGCACCGCCGTGGGCCGGGAGATCAGTGTCTATCTGCAGCACATGGCCGTGGAGCGCGGCCTGGCCGCCAACACCCTCGAGGCCTACCGCCGCGACCTGCTCCGCTATGCCCGGTTCCTGGCCGCGCACGGCGTGCACGACGTCGGCCGGATTACCCGCCACGATGTGACCGCCTTTGCCCGCGCTCTGTCCGAGGGCACCGACGGCGCCGCCGCCCTCAGCCTGCGCTCCGCCGCCCGGACCATTGTGGCCGTGCGGGGCCTGCACAAGTTCTGGGCGCTGGAAGGCACCATGGCCACCGACCCGGCCGCCGACGTGCACCCGCCCATGCCCGGCAAGCGCCTGCCCAAGGCCATCACGGTGGAGGAGGTCACGCGCATCCTCGAGGCGGTGCCGCTGGACACCCCGATCGGGCTGCGGGACCGGGCGCTGCTGGAGTTCCTCTACTCCACCGGCGCCCGCATCAGCGAGGCCGTGGGCCTGGACGTGGATGATCTGTCGCTGGAGCGCATCCCCGCCCGCGGGCCCGACGTCGTGCGCCTGTTCGGCAAGGGATCCAAGGAGCGGCTGGTGCCGCTCGGTTCCTATGCGGCCCGCGCGCTGGATGACTACCTCGTGCGCGCCCGCCCGGGGCTGGCGCTCAAGGGCAAGGGCACGCCGGCCCTGTTCCTGAATGCCCGCGGCGGAAGGCTGAGCCGGCAGAGCGCCTGGACCATCCTCAAGAACGCTGCCGAGAAGGCGCAGATCGGCCGGGACGTGTCTCCGCATACCCTGCGGCACTCCTTCGCGACGCACCTGCTGGAGGGCGGCGCCGACGTCCGCGTGGTCCAGGAGCTGCTGGGCCATGCGTCCGTGACCACCACGCAGGTCTACACCCTGGTCACCGCTGAAACCCTCCGCGAGGTCTACGCGGCAGCGCACCCCCGCGCTCTCTGACGCCCGCTCCGGGGCAGTCCGGCAGCTGAGGCGTGCGCAGCGTTCCCGAGGTTCAACGGTCCATCTTGCTGCGGGCCCGTCTCCGCTCCGTGAGCATCAAGCTGATCAGCGCAACCGCAAGCACCGCAGGCATAAGACCGGTGGCGAGAGGTAGGAGGTTCGGAAAGAGCGCCCCCGCGATTCCCAGCAGCACCATGATGACCAGCGCAGGCACGATAAAGGCAGACCGCAGCCTTATGTTGATTCCGTCTGGGTTCGCCACTTTCCCCATCGCGTACGGCCTCAGGCGGCTGCTGCGGGCCTCACGCTCCGCCGAATCACCAGGGAGGTCGTGATGAGCATGGCCGAGAGCAGCACGGACGGAACCAGCAGGAGCAGGTAGGTCAGGGACACCAGGACGGCGACGGGCGCCACCTCCCAGACCGCCGACAGCGGCATGGTGCTCAGGCTGTCCGCCACCCCGAAGTTCCTGTTGAGGAAGGGCCCCACCACAAGGAGGACGACGGCCGCGATCCCGAACCACGCGCCAAACCTCATCGTGGCCTTCGCCAGTGCTGCTGCAGACATCTCACTCCCCGGGTTCCGTCTCGGATATGGCCTAAAGACTTGTCTTGCGTCGTCTGAGTATGCGCGATATCCGTCGAAGCGCCAACTAGGGACACGGAGCTGCCCGCCGTAAGCCTCCGCCGGCCACTATCGGCGGGATGGCGCGCTTCCGGAAGCGCCATAACCGCGGTATCCCCACAGGAGTTGGGCAGGCATGAGCCGCGGAACAGCGTTATCCCAACACCAGATGGGCGGAGAGGGGGGGAGCCGACGCCGGCCCCGCCCGAAGGCGCCTAAGTCACCTCGAGGCGCGCGGCCGCGCGCGACCCCTGTCCGGTCCCGGTGAGTCAGCGGTAGATTGGTCGGGTGCCAAATGAACCTGCTCCCGTGGTCCTGTGCTTCCTGATGCGAGGCGCCGGCGAGACTGCCGAAGTCCTGATGGGCCTGAAACAGACCGGGTTCGGCACCGGCCGGATCGTGACCCTGGGCGGCCATGTGGAGCCCGGCGAGACGCCGGAACAGGCGGCGGTCCGCGAGGTCGAGGAGGAAGCGGCCGTGACGGTCCGTGAACAGGACCTCGTCCGGGCCGGCAGCATCGAGTTCGTCTTCCCGTTCCGGCCGGAATGGGACATGTCCACCGTCGTCTTCACCGCCCGCACCTGGGAGGGGAAGCCCAGCCCGAGCGAGGAGATCATCCCCGCCTGGTACCCGGTCGACGCCGTTCCGTACGCCCAGATGTGGCCGGACTCCGCGCTCTGGATGCCGCGGGTGCTGGCGGGGGAGGACTTCGCCGCCACCGTCACCCTCGACGAGGACAACAGCAGCGTGGCGGACATCGTCTTCGCTGCCCTCGGCTAAGCAGACAGAAGCGCCCGCCGCGGATTGCTCCGCAGCGGGCGCCGTCGTCAGTCCGGGCGGAACTAGCCCAGGTGCCGCTCCTCGGGGCCCACGTACTCACTCAGCGGGCGGATCAGGGAGTTGGCCTCCAGCTGCTCCATGATGTGCGCGGTCCAGCCGGTGATCCGGGCCGCCACGAACAGCGGGGTGAACGTGGCGGTGTCGAAGCCCATCAGGTGATAGGCCGGGCCGGCCGGGTAGTCCAGGTTGGGCAGGATGTTCTTGCGCTCGGCCATGGCCAGTTCCAGGGCGGTGTACAGCTCGCCGAGGTCGGGACGGTCGTAGTGCTTGATCATCGCGTCCAGCGAGGCCTTCATGGTCGGCACCCGGGAGTCGCCGTTCTTGTAGACCCGGTGGCCGAAGCCCATGATCTTCTTCTTGGAGGACAGCGCGTCATCCAGCCACTCGGCGGCGAAAGCAGCGACGTCGCCGTCGCCCGCCGCCGCGGTGATCTCCTCGAAGGTGTGCATGACCGCTTCGTTGGCGCCGCCGTGCAGCGGGCCCTTCAGCGCGCCGATCGCCCCGGTCACCGCCGAGTGCAGGTCCGACAGGGTGGAGGTGATGACCCGGCCGGTGAAGGTGGACGCGTTGAACGAGTGCTCCGCGTACAGGATCATCGAGACGTTGAACGCCTCCACCACCTCGGGGGACGCCTCTTCACCGAACGTCATCCAGAGGAAGTTCGAGGAGTAGTCCAGGTCCTCGCGCGGCTCGACCAGGTCCTGGCCGCGGCGCCGCCGCTGGTCGTACGCGACGACGGCGGGCATCGCCGCGAACAGGCTCAGCGACTTGGCCATGTTGGCCTCCACCGAGGAGTCCTCCGACTGCGGATGCATCGCCCCGAGCACCGACGCCGCCGTCCGGCACACGTCCATCGGGTGGCAGGTGGTCGGCAGCGCGTCGATGACGGCCTTGAGCTCCGGCGTCAGCGCCCGCTGGGCGCGTTCGGCCGCGGCGAAGGTCTCCAGTTCGGCGGGCGTGGGCAGCTCGCCGTTCCAGAGCAGGTAGGCGACCTCCTCGAAGCTGCAGTGCGCTGCCAGCTGCTGCACGGGATAGCCGCGGTAGAGCAGCGAGTTGGTCTCGGGGTTGACCTTGGAAATGCTGGTGGTGTCCACCAGCACGCCGGCAAGCCCCTTGTGGATCTGTGAATCGGTCATGACAGGACTCCTTTGTCGGACGGACCGGCCCTACTGGACGCCGGGAACCTGGAAGTTGAACACCGAGGTGTCGAACCGGTTGTACGCCTCGTAGTCCACCAGATCATACAGACGCGCCCGCGTCAGCATGTTGGGGACGTCGGCTGCCTGGGTGCCGTCGGCGCGGATGGCCTCCAGCGTACGCTCCGCCGCGCCCATCGCCGAGCGCAGCAGGGTGACCGGGTAAATCACCATGTTCACGCCGACGTCGGCCAGCTCCTTGGCGGTGAACAGCTCGGACTTGCCGAACTCGGTCATGTTGGCCAGGATCGGCACGTCCACGGCCTCGCGGATGGCGGCGAACTCCGAGAGGTCCTTCATGGCCTCGGGGAAGATCGCGTCGGCGCCGGCGTCCACCAGGGCGCGGGCGCGGTCCTGGGCGGCTTTCAGGCCGTCGACGGCGCGGATGTCGGTGCGTGCCATGATCAGGAAGTTCGGGTCCCGGCGGGCGTCGGCGGCGGCGCGGATCCGCTTGGTGGCCGTGTCCAGGTCCACCACGTTCTTGCCGTCCAGGTGCCCGCAGCGCTTGGGGTTGAACTGGTCCTCGATGTGGCAGCCGGACAGCCCGGCGTTCTCCAGCTCCTGGATGGTGCGGGCCACGTTCATCGGCTCGCCGAAGCCGGTGTCGGCGTCGACGATGGCCGGCAGGTCCGTCATCCGGGCGATCTGCCCGGCCCGGGTGGCCACCTCGGTGAGGGTGGTCAACCCGATGTCCGGCAGGCCCAGGTCATTGGCCAGCACGGCGCCGGAGATGTAGACGCCGTCGAAGCCCTTTTCCTCAATGAGGCGGGCCGAGAGCGGGTTGAACGCGCCCGGGAACTGCTGCAGCCGGCCGGAGGCCAGGCCGTCGCGGAAGGCGCGGCGCTTCTGCTCGGGAGTGATGGAGGAGTACAGCATTTAGAACAGTCCCTTCGGTGCGGCCGCGGGGTCGACGACGCCGGGTGCGGCCATGATGTTGAGCTGGTCCAGTTCCCCGGCGCCCAGCTCGGGCAGGCGCTCGGCGGCGGCGATGAAGCGGTCCATCTCCTCCTCGGTGACCAGGCCGGCGGCGAGGGTGCGGAACTTGTTGATGTAGTCGGCGCGGGCGAACGGCCGGGCACCGAGCGGGTGGGCGTCGGCGACGGCGATCTCGTCCCGGATCACTCGGCCGTCGGCCAGCTCGGTCTCGACGTGGCCGCCGAACGCCTTCTCGCTGATGTCCAGCGAGTGGTAGCGGCGGGTCCACTCCGGGTCCTCGACCGTGGTGACCTTGTGCCACAGCTGGACGGTGTCCGGGCGGGCGGCCCGCTCGGGGGCGTAGGAGTCCACGTGGTGCCACGCGCCGTCCTGCAGGGCGACGGTGAAGATGTACGGGATCGAGTGATCGAGGGTTTCCCGGGACGCGGTCGGATCGTACTTCTGCGGATCGTTGGCGCCGGAGCCGATCACGTAGTGCGTGTGGTGCGAGGTGGAGATCTTCACGCTGCGCACGTTCGCCGGATCGGTGGCCTCGGGGTGCTCGCGGTGGATCTTGCGGGCTAGGTCGATCCAGGCCTGGGCCTGGTACTCGGCGGAGTGTTCCTTGGTGTAGGTGTCCAGGATGGCGCGCTTGGCCTCGCCGGCCTCGGGCAGCGGCACTTCGTACGCGGCGTCGGGCCCGTCCAGCATCCACGCGATGACGCCGTCCTCACCCTCGTAGATGGGGGTGGGGGAGGTCTGGCCGCGCATCGCGCGGTCCACGGCCTCCACGGCCATCTTGCCGGCGAAGGCCGGAGCGTGGGCCTTCCAGGTGGAGATCTCGCCCTTGCGGGACTGCCGGGTGGCGGTGGTGGTGTGCAGCGCCTGGCCCACGGCCTGGAAGATGGTTTCGACGTCGAGGCCCAGCAGGGTGCCCAGGCCGGCGGCGGCGGAGGGGCCCAGGTGCGCGACGTGGTCGATCTTGTGCTTGTGCAGGCAGATGGCCTTGACCAGGTTGACCTGGATTTCGTAGCCGGTGGCGATGCCGCGGATCAGGTCCGCGCCGGAGGCGCCGGTGTGCTGGGCGACGGCCAGGATCGGCGGGATGTTGTCGCCCGGGTGCGAGTAGTCCGCGGCCAGGAACGTGTCGTGGTAGTCCAGCTCGCGCACGGCCACGCCGTTGGCCCAGGCGGCCCACTCGGGGGAGGTCCGATCCTCCACGCCGAACACGGCGGCACCCTTGCCGCCGGAGGTCGGGGCGAAGGCGAGGGCCTGGGCGCGGGCCGAGACGATCGGGGCGCGGTTCAGGGACGCGATGGCCACCGAGGCGTTGTCGATGATCCGGTTGATCACCATGTCGGTGACCTCGGCGTCGACGGCCACCTGGTCGGCGGCGACCGTGGCGATCTTGTGGGCGAGCTGTTCCTCGCGGGGCAGCTGCTCGTCGCTGCGGTAGACCCGCACCTTGTGGTTGATCATGCTGTTTCTCCTTGTTGGGTGCCAGCCGTGGCGGCTGCGGTGAAATGTTCCAGGCTTTTGTGCAGGTGGACTGCGGTGGCGGCCGCTGCGACGGCGGGTTTGCCGGCGTCGATGGCCGCCGCGATGACGGCGTGTTCGGCCGCGGTCTGGCGCAGCCGCTCCGGGTTGTCCCGGGCCAGGCGGCGGACCCGTGCCAGGTGCAGGCGGACGTTGCCCAGCGCCTGTGCGAGGTAGGCGTTGCCGGCGGCGGCGTCGATGGCCGCGTCCAGCCGGGCGACCAGCTCGTAGTAGCGCACGTGTCCCGGGTCCGGGTCTTCGGGCAGCTGCCGTCCCGCGTCCTCGAAGGCCGCCCGCAGTTCGGCGAACTCGCTGCCGGTGCGCCGCTCCGCTGCCAGTTCCGCGGCCCGGCATTCAAGGGCTTCGCGAAGTTCGAACAGGGCGGTGACGGTGGCGGGGGAGATGGCGGTGACGACGACGCCGCGGCCGCCGTGCGCCGCGGTCAGTCCGTCCGCGGTGAGCCGGCTCAGGGCTTCGCGGAGCGGGGTGCGCGAGACGCCCAGCCGCTCGGCCTGCTCCACCTCGGCAAGCACCGTGCCCGGGGGCAGGGCGCCGGAGATGATGTCCTCGCGCAGGGCGGCGTAGGCGCGGTCACTGGCTCTCACGGCACCTCCTTGTCGATAAGCAATGCACCCCAGTGTATACATGAACGACGGAAAGTGGGGTGATATTGCTCGATATTTCCTCAGATGCTGCGAAGTCTGTATACAAACTCGCGGGAGGGGTCGGTGGATGCGGCACCGGAAAAGCGCTCCCGTCCTCGCCCGACCTGCCTCCCCGGCAGCGCGTCGACGCCGGCGGACCCCTCCCCGCCGCCGTTTCGGATAATGGGGCGAAAAACCCCTTGACCCTGACGCAGGGTCAACCCCCGATCCTGTTGCCATGTTCCGCCGCACCGGCAGGACAGCGATCCAGGAGGACGGGAATGAAAACCGAAGAGCATACCGATGGCCCGGCCATCCGGGTGGAGGGCCTGGAGAAGGCATATTCAGGCGTGCAGGTGCTGCGGGGTGTCGACTTCGAGGTTCCCCGAGGAGCGATCTTCGCCCTGCTTGGCCGGAACGGGGCGGGTAAGACGACGGTGGTGCGGATCCTATCGACCCTGCTGCGCGCCGAGGCGGGCACGGCCGCCGTGGCGGGCTTCGACGTCCCTGCCAGCCCGGCCGAAGTGCGTGCCGCGATCAGTCTGACCGGCCAGTTCGCCGCCGTCGACGACGTGCTCAGCGGCCGGGAGAACCTGCTGCTCATTGCGCGGCTCCGCCGCGTCGCCGATCCTCGCCGAACCGCCGGTGAGCTGCTTGACCGGTTCGGGCTGGCTGAGGCCGGTTCCCGCAGGGCAGCGGACTACTCGGGCGGCATGCGCAGGCGCCTGGACATCGCCATGAGCCTGATCGGTGACCCGCCGGTCATCTTCCTGGACGAGCCGACCACCGGCCTCGACCCGGAAGCACGGCGGGAGGTCTGGCGCGCCGTAAAGGAACTGGCCGCCCTGGGCACCACGATCCTGCTCACCACCCAGTACCTGGAGGAGGCCGAACACCTTGCCGACCGGATCGGCATCCTCCATGAGGGCCGGATTGTTGCCGGGGGCACCCTCGCCGACCTCAAGGGGCTGCTGCCCCCGGCCACGGTCGAGCACATCGAGAAGCAACCCAGCCTCGAGGACATCTTCCTGGCCGTGGTCAGTGACAAGGAGCGGTGATACCGATGAACTTCCTGCACGACACGTATGTGCTCACGGGGCGCACCCTGCGCCACGTCGCCCGCAGCCTCGACACGGTCCTGACCACCGCGGTCATTCCCGTCGCCATGATGCTGCTGGTCGTCTACGTATTCGGCGGCGCCATCGATACCGGGGCGGTCCGCTACGTGGACTACATGCTTCCCGGAATCCTGCTGATCACCATTGCCTCAGGTATCTCCTACACCGCCTTCCGACTCTTCACCGATGTGAGGGACGGGTTGTTCGAGCGGTTCTCGTCCATGCCGATCGCCCGCTCCGGGCTGCTGTGGGCCCATGTGCTTACCTCCCTGGCAGCGAACCTGGTGTCAGTGGCACTCGTCGTGGGCGTGGCCCTGCTGTTGGGCTTCCGCCCGGCAGCAGGCGTCGGGGCCTGGCTTGCCGTGACCGGGATTCTGGTGCTCTTCACTCTGGTTTTGACCTGGATCGCCGTCGCCGCCGGCCTCTCCGCAGGCACAGTCGAAGGAGCCAGCGCGTTTTCCTACCCGCTGATCTTCCTGCCGTTCATCAGCTCGGCCTTTGTACCCACGGACACCATGCCCGGGCCGGTGCGCTGGTTTGCCGACCACCAGCCGGTCACCTCGATCGTCAACACCCTCCGGGACCTGCTGTCCGGGCAGTCGGCGGGCGGGGACCTGGCGGTGTCGCTGGCCTGGTGCCTTGGTCTGCTGGGGCCGGCCTACGTGCTCGCGATGGTGGCCTACCGCCGGCGTATACGCTGAGGCAGACTCAAGACCATGGTCACGATCAGCCAGCTCGCAGCGTATGCGGGGGTCACGGTCCGTGCCGTGCGGCATTACCACAAGGTCGGCCTGCTTCCCGAGCCTGCCCGGGATTCCTCCGGGTACCGAACCTACGATGCAGCCGCGGTCGTGCGGTTGATCCGGATCGCCGCCCTGGCCGGGGCGGGCGTCCCGCTGGCCCGCGTGCAGGAACTGCTCGACGCCGGGCAGGCGGAGTTTGCCGCCGGCGTTGAGTCGATCGACCGGGACCTGCGCGCGGAGATCCTGCGGCTGCAGCGGACCCGCCGAGGGCTTGCGAGGCTGGCCGAGGGAGACCACCTGGCCCTGCCGCCAAGCGTCACGGATTACCTGGACCGGCTGCGAGTGTTGGGTGTGGAGGAGCAGTACATCGAACTGGAGCGGGACGCCTGGATCCTGGTCGCGGCGCGGCTGCCGCAGAGGATCGACGCGTTCATGGCGCGGAAGCAGCGCGAGCTGGAGGACCCGGACATGGTCAAGCTCTACGGCCTGATCGGCGGGGCGCTGGACTGGTCGGTCGATGATCCGCGGATTGAAGAGGTTGCGGACATCCTGGATCGGCTGTGGTCCCGGGCAGCAGCGGCGGGCAGCACCGGTCCGGAGGGCGACGACCCCTTCGTGGAACTGATGGACGCCGCCATGCGCGACTCGGCGCCGGCCGCCCGGCGCCTGCTCGCGGTAATGGAGCAGCGCGGCTGGAAAGGCTGGACCAGGATCGAGCGGATTACCGGGAGTCGAGCAGTCCGCCCGCCGGGGCAAGAGCCGCCGGGGGACTAGGCTGGGGCCCAATCAACGGCGATTCGCGGAGGATGCAATGCAGGTGTACCGGCAGGCTTATGAACGCAGCATCAATGACCCGGAGGGGTTCTGGCTGGAGGCGGCCAAACTCGTGGACTGGGACGCCCCGCCGTCGCGGGCCCTGGACGACGCCAACGCCCCGTTGTACCGCTGGTTTCCGGACGGGCGGCTGAACACCAGCTTCAACGCCCTGGACCGTCACGTGCAGGCCGGACGCGGAGACCAGGCCGCCCTGATCTACGACTCCGCGATGCTGGGCACCACCCGCACCTACACCTACGCAGAGCTGCTCGCCGAAGTGGAGACCTTCGCCGGTGCGCTGCGGGGTCTGGGCGTCGGGGCGGGGGACCGGGTGGTGCTGTACCTGCCGATGATTCCCGAGGCAGTGATCGCCATGCTGGCCTGCGCCCGGCTCGGCGCGGTGCATTCGGTGGTCTTCGGCGGGTTCGCCGCCCGGGAGCTGGCCGCCCGGATCGACGACGCGCAGCCTGCCGTCGTCGTCACCGCGTCCGGCGGGTTCGAGCCCAAGCGCACGGTGGAGTACCTGCCCGCCGTCGCCGAGGCGCTGGCGACCGCCGCGCATCGGGTGGGCGACGTCGTCGTCGTGCACCGCGACGGGTTCGCGCACGAGCCGGCGGAGTTCGCCGGCAGCGGCGCCGCCGCCTGGCACGACTGGGTTGGCCTGACCGAAACCGCGGAGCCGGCCGGCCCGGCGTCGGTGGCCGCCACCGACCCGCTGTACATCCTCTACACCTCCGGTACCACCGGCACGCCCAAGGGCGTGGTGCGGGACAACGGCAGCCACGCCGTCGCCCTGGCCTGGTCCATGGCCAACATCTACGACGTCGCCGGCGGGCAGGTGATGTGGACCGCCTCCGACGTCGGCTGGGTGGTGGGCCACTCGTACATCGTCTACGGGCCGTTGCTGGCCGGTGCGACCACCGTGCTCTACGAGGGCAAGCCGGTAGGCACCCCCGACGCCGGCGCGTTCTGGCGCGTGGCCGCTCAGCACGGCGTCGAGGTGCTGTTCACGGCTCCGACGGCGCTGCGGGCCATTCGGCGGGCCGACCCGGAGGCGGCGCTGTCCGCGGACTACGACCTGTCGAAGCTGCGCACCCTGTTCGCGGCGGGGGAGCGGCTGGATCCGCAGACCTGGGAATGGGCCGGGGAAGCCCTCGGCGTGCCGGTGGTGGACCACTGGTGGCAGACCGAAACCGGGTGGCCGATCTGCGCCAACCCCCGCGGCCTGGACGCGCTGCCGCTGAAGTCCGGTTCGCCCAGCGTGCCCGTGCCCGGGTTCCAGGTGCACGTGCTCGACGGCGCGGGGCACGAGGTGACCGCTGGCACGGAGGGCAACATTGCCCTGAAGCTGCCGCTGCCGCCCGGCACGCTCACCACGCTCTGGGGCAGCGATGAACGGTACCGGTCCTCGTACCTGAGCGCGTTCGAAGGGTTCTACGCCACCGGGGACTCCGGCTACATGGACGAAGACGGGTATGTGTTCGTGATGGGCCGCACCGACGACATCATCAACGTCGCCGGGCACCGGCTCTCCACCGGCGGGCTGGAGCAGGCGGTCGGCGCGCATCCCGCCGTCGCCGAGTGCGCCGTCATCGGGCTGGCGGACGAGCTGAAGGGCCAGCGGCCCACCGCCTGGGTGGTGCTCAAGGCGGGTTTCGACGGCGACCCGGCCGCCGTGCCCGCCGAGGTGGTGGAGCTGGTGCGCCGCCGGGTCGGTGCAGTCGCGGACCTGCGCGAAGTGCACGTGGTGGAGGCGCTCCCCAAGACCCGTTCCGGGAAGATCCTGCGGCGCACCATGCGGCAGATGGCCGACGGCGTCGAGTACACGGTGCCGTCGACCATCGAGGATCCGGCGGTGCTGGAGGCAATCGCCGAGGCGCTGCGGATTTCGGGGGTAGGCGCGGGACGGTAGGCAGCCGCCGACTGCGGAGTGCTCTTCCCGCTACCCGGCGGCGTGCCGAAAAGGCAGGCGCGACGCTACTCAGACAGCCGGAGCAGGCAGCCCGTACTCTCTCGGTCGAACCTGCATTCACCGACGCACCCGCATAGAGAGGACCGATATGCGTGAAGGCTTCAGGGCCCTGCTGGCCTCCGTAGGAGGCATCCTGCTGACTCTTGGAGTTCTTCGGGCGATATCAGGCGCGTGGAGCTTGAGCGCCGCACTGATCGTATTCCTGGTCGGAGTCACACTCTCTTTGAGTGCCTTTTTCGCCCCCTATTTCAAGAATGGGCAGAAAGGGGGCCGATCCGGTGGCGAGTAAACGGGCTGCCCGCCTTCATCCCAGGCAGACTCTTTCGAGAGTCATCCCTGTTGCGTCTGAGCACGCCCCTGTAACGCCGCCGGTTGAAGCCAGTGGGGCGATCTGCTGATGATGCTGCTGCCAATCCTGACGCTGCTCATGGCAGCCGCCTGTTATGTGTTGCTTTTCCGAGTTACTCGGAAAAGCATGGACGCGAAGAGGCGCCGCTATTATTATGCGGCTGCAGCCGCCCTCCTTGTCCTTGGAGCTATGCCGATGCTCCTGTTTATTGATTGGTAGCGCTTCGGCGTTAGACCAGTCGGAAGATCTGGTCTGCCCGGCCGGCCGAAGCCCGGATCAGCTCGGCGTTACGTTCATCGGTGCCCAGCGCCCAGGCCCGTGCGGCTTCCGGGGACTTGCCGAACCGCTCGTGCCGGGCAATCAGCCACTTCCGGCGCAGCTCCTCGTCCGCCGCAATGAACCACACCTCGTCCAGGCAGGCCCGCGCCCGCGGCCACGCGCCGGCGTCGTGCAGCAGGTAGTTACCCTCCGTGATGACCAGCGGCACGTCGGGCCGCACCGGCAGGGCCGAACCGATGGGCTCCTCCAGCTCCCGCCGAAACAGCGGAGCGTAGATCGTCTCTGCAGACTCCGGCCGCTGCGCCCGGATGCGCTCCAGCAGCGCGGCGTATCCGGCGTCGTCGAACGTGTCGACCGCGCCCTTCCGGTCCCTGCGCCCCAGAGCGTCCAATACGTCGTTCGCCAGATGGAAGCCGTCCATCGGGACCAGCACGGCCCGCTCCGGGCCCAGCGCCCGAACCACTTGCTCCGCCACGGTGGACTTGCCCGCGCCCGGAGCCCCGGTGATGCCGAGGATCCGCCGCCCGCCGTCGGCCGCCAGGGCCTCCGCCCGGGCCACCAGATCCGCCAGTGGCACGGCCTCCGGGACCGGGGTGCCCGGCAGGGATTCGCCCCAGCCGCTGACCGCCTGCTTCGGCGCCGTCAGGTCCTTGAAGTACCGGGCCACCGGCCACCGTTCGAAGCCCTGGCTTTCGTAAAGGTGACGGGCTGCCGCATGGCCGGGGTCCCCGCCGGTTTCCACCATCATCATCCGCATCCCGGCCGACCGGATCCGATTCGCCGCGTGATCGATGAGCGAGCGGCCGATGCCCTGGCGCTGCCGCTCGGGATCGACGGCCAGGACGTAAATCTCGCCCATGCTGTCTGCGGGGTGGACACGGGTGCAGGCCCATCCGACCGGCTGCCGCCCGATGAGTGCGACGTCGCAGCAATCGGGCTCGCCATCGAGAACTGACGCCAGATCGTCGTGCTGCCGCCTGCGCCACCCCTGAGGATAGAACGCCTCATAGACGAAGGGCGGAACTGCGGTTTCCAGTTGGGGGAACACGGGCCCCCAGGCTCGAAGGGATAGCTCCAGCACCGCCGCGCGGTAGGCAGCAGAGTAGGGAACTATCCGGATGGCGCTCACGGGAGGTCCTTTCGGTCGTGCAGCTGCGTGGACGGGTAGCCGCCAGGGCCCAACGCGGCGCGGCGGTTCAGCCCTTCCAACGGTATTCGAGCTCCGGCCGGCCCCGGGTGCCGTAGCGCGGGGACCGCTCCGCCGACCGCTGGTCCGCCAGATACTCCAGGTACCGGCGGGCGGTGATCCGCGACATCGCCAGTTCCTCGGCCGCTTCGGTGGCGGACACCGCCACGGGGGAGCGCTTGAGCAGATCCGCGACGGCGCCCAGCGTGTCGGCGGACAGGCCCTTGGGCAGCGGTCCGACGTCGGCCGGCCGCAGCGCCGCGAACATCTTGTCCACGGCGGTCTGCGTGGTGGTGGCCGCCTGCTCGGTCAGCCGGCGCCGGTACTCGGCGTAGGCCGTGAGCTTGGTGCTGAAGGCCGAGAACGTAAACGGCTTGATCAGGTAATGCGTGATGCCGCCGGACAGGGCGCTGCGCACCACTGCAACGTCCCGCACCGCGGTGATCGCGATGACGTCCACCGCCAGTCCGGCGCCGCGGGCCCGGCGCAGCACATCCAGCCCGTGCAGGTCCGGCAGGTTCATGTCCAGCAGCACCAGATCGATCCGGTCCGGCCCGTCCGCCGGCTCCTTCTCCGCGGCGCGCAGGGCCTTGATCGCCTCGGCACCGGTGCGGGCGATGCCGGCGACGGCGAACCCGGGCACCCGGCGCACGTACTCGGCGTGGGCCTCGGCCGGGATCTCCTCGTCCTCCACCACCAGCACGCGGATCGGGGGAAGGGTGTCCGATGCCGGCGCGGCGTCGTCCGGCGTCGGAGCATCCTGCACCGACGGCCCCGGGCTGGCACTGTCGGCGGGCAGCTGCGGGATCACTGCGCCCCCTCCGGTACGGCGGCGGGCAGCAGCACCCGGAAGCGGGCGCCGGTGCCGGGCAGCACCTCGATGCTGCCGCCCAGCCGGGTGACCGACTGCTGCACCAGCGCCAGGCCGACGCCGCGTTCGGCGCCGGTGCCCGGGCGCGGGGTCTTGGTGCTGAAGCCGCGGTCGAAGATCCGGGTGAGCACGTCCGGGGCGACGCCGGGCCCGTCGTCGCGCGCTTCGATCACCGGCCCGCGCCCGTCCGAGGACAGGCACAGCTCCACCCGGGCGGCCGCGGCGTCGAAGGCGTTGTCCAGCAGGTTGCCGATGATGGTGACCAGCTCCACCGGGTCAATGCCGTCACCGGCCCAGGGGCCGCCGCGCCCGTCGTCGGTCCGGATCTCCAGGTCCAGGCCCCGTTCGCGGGCCTGGGCGGCCTTGCCCATGAGCAGGGCGGTGACGGCAGGCTCGGCGACGGCGGCGAGGACCTCGTCGTTGAGCTGCTGGGACTGCTCCAGGTCCGCGGTGGCAAAGCGCAGCGCGTCCTCGCGCCGGTCCAGCTCGATCAGGGACACCAGCGTGTGGATCCGGTTCGCGTGCTCGTGGGTCTGGGCGTTGAGCGCATCGGCGAGGGTGCGCAGGTTCGCCACCTCGCCGGTGAGGGACTCGATGTCGGTGTGGTCGCGCAGCGTGGTGACCGTGCCGAAGCGCCGCGGCCTGGGCCCGGCGGACAGCGCGGCGGCCTGGTTGACCACCAGCACGTGCCGTCCGGTCAGGTGGATCTCCTCGCGGGCGTCGCGGCCGCTGCGCAGCAGCTGCCGCAGCGGCTCCGGCAGGTCCAGCTGCTCCGGCCGGTGCGGGCCCCGGCCGCCTTCGGGCAGGCCCAGCAGCGCCGCGGCCTGGTCGTTGTAGAGCACGACGTCGCCGCGCGGGTCCAGCAGCACCAGTCCGTCCTGGACCGAGTGCAGGGCGGAGTCGTAGAAGGTGAACATGTGCAGCAGCTCCTGCGGCCCGAGCCCGTGCGTGGCGCGGTTCAGGTAGCGGCTGAGCAGCAGCGAGCCGATTGTGCCGAGGACCAGGGCGATGCCGGTGTGCAGCAGCAGTTCGGGCAGCTGCGCGTCCCGCACCAGGTCCACCCGGTCCACCGTGGTGCCGGCGGCGACCAGGCCCAGGACGGCGCCGTCGTCGCCCGTGACCGGCACGACGGCGCGCACCGAGGGTCCCAGCGTGCCGGTGTAGGTCTCGGTGAGGGTGCCGCCGGCCAGCGCCGGGTCCACGGTGCCGATGTAGGGGCGGCCGATCTGCTCCGGCTCGGGATGGGAGAAGCGGGTCCGGTCGGTGTCCATGATGGTCAGGAAGTCCACGCCCACGCGGTCCATCACGCCCTCCGCGTACTCCTGCAGCCCGGCGCCGGAGACCGGCGGCTCCACCGCCTCGCGAACCAGGCTGCTGGCCGCCGCGGTGCCGGCCACGGCGAGCATCCGGTCGGCGGTGGCGTTGTAGGCGCTGTCCTCGGCCTCGGCGTACAGCTCCAGGCCCATGCCGGCGGAGACCAGCAGGATAAAGGCCAGCTGGCCCAGGAACAGCCGGCTGGCCAGGCTCCATCGACGCACCGCACTGCTCCTTCCTATCGGCTCCGGGTCCACGACCGCTGAATGCGCGGCTGCGAACAGTATGAACACAACAGTGACACCAGTCACACGGCGGGCGGAGGGTGGAGGCTGACCTCGCTTACAAGGAGTACACCCATGGCAGCTGCCGCAAGCCAGCCCGCCGGCACGAAGAAGAGCCGGCGGCCGGACAAGACCCATTTCCTCTACATCGCCGTCATCGCGGCCGTCGTCCTCGGAGCGGTGCTTGGCCTGGTGGCCCCCGAGGCGGGGCAGGCAATGAAGCCGCTCGGCACGGCCTTTATCGGGCTGATCAAGATGATGATCGCCCCGGTCATCTTCTGCACCATTGTCCTAGGCATCGGGTCGATCGCCAAAGCCGCCACCGTCGGCAAGGTGGGCGGGCTCGCGCTGGGCTACTTCATCATCATGTCCACCTTCGCCCTGGCCATCGGCCTGGTCGTGGGCAACTTCATCCACCCGGGCGAGGGGCTGGACATCCAGGCCGCGGGCGACGCCGCCCCGGCCGCCCCGGAGGAGGACGGCGGCACCGTCGGCTTCCTGCTGGGCATCATCCCCACCACGCTGCTGGCCTCGCTGACCGGCGAGTCCATCCTGCAGACCCTGTTCGTGGCCCTGCTGGTCGGCTTCGCGCTGCAGAAGATGGGCTCCGCCGGTGCCCCGGTGCTGCAGGGCATCAAGCACATCCAGGTGCTGGTGTTCCGCATCCTGATGATGATCATGTGGCTGGCTCCGGTCGGCGCGTTCGGCGCCATTGCCGCCGTCGTCGGGGAGACCGGCGTCCAGGCCATCGTGTCCATGGCCACTCTGATGATCGCCTTCTACATCACCTGCGCCCTGTTCATCGCCGTGATCCTGGGCGGACTGATGAAGATGGTCACCGGGTTCAACATCTTCAAGCTGATGAAGTACCTGGGCCGCGAGTACCTGCTGATCTTCTCCACCTCCTCCTCCGAGGTGGCCCTGCCGCGCCTGATCGCCAAGATGGAGCACCTGGGCGTCTCCAAGCCCGTGGTCGGCGTGACCGTGCCCACGGGCTACTCCTTCAACCTGGACGGCACCGCGATCTACCTGACCATGGCCGCGCTGTTCGTCTCCTCGGCGATGGGCGTGCCGCTGGACCTGGGCGAGCAGATCTCCCTGCTGGTGTTCATGATCATCGCCTCCAAGGGCGCCGCCGGGGTCACCGGCGCCGGCCTGGCCACCCTGGCCGGCGGCCTGCAGTCGCACCGCCCGGACCTGATCGAGGGCGTGGGCCTGATCGTGGGCATCGACCGGTTCATGTCCGAGGCCCGCGCGCTGACCAACTTCACCGGCAACGCCGTGGCCACCGTGCTGATCGGCACCTGGACCAAGGAAATCGACCGCGACCAGGTCAACGCCGTGCTCAACGGCGAGCGTCCCTTCGATGAGACGACCATGACCGAGGGCATCGCCGAGCCGGCCCGCGCCGACGACGCCGCCCGGGCCGCCGCGCAGGAGCCCGACGGCGCCGCCGCGGCTACCGCCGTCGAGCCCGCCGGTACGGCTCCGCGCCGCTAGGCCGGACCCGGTTCCACCGGCCGCGCGCTCCGTCTCCGGACGGGGCGTGCGGCCGTTTAACCGCCCCGCCGCTGCCGGCCGGCACCTCCCCCCGTGCAGCTGACGCCGCCGACCGGACGGGGCCGCCATCTGTTGTACAGCTGATGCTGCTTACCGGACGGGGCCGTCATCTGTTGTACAGCTGATGCTGCCAAGACGCCTCTGAAGGGACATCCGCTGTACAACGGATTGGGCGGGGATGGCAGGGGACGTGTGTTGTACAGCTGATGCTGCTTACGGGCGGGGCCGTCATCTGTTGTACAGCTGATGCTGCCAAGACGCGTCTGAAGGGACATTTGCTGTACGACAGATTGCAGCACCGCCGCCAAACATTCGAGTTCTACTTGAGCGTCAAGGCTCGCCGGGGCGGACTACTCGATACACGGCAACTAAGTTGCACGGTTGTAACCTTGGTGGAGGACAGCCGAGCAGGACAGCTATCAGACGGAAGCGTGGATTTATACGTGAGCAGCGACCAGGGTTCATCGACTCTGCAGGATACGGCCGACGCCGGCGCCGAACTCGGCCCCACCGGCCGGCCGCTGACCGAGTTCCCGGAGCCGCCCGTCCTCACCTCGCACGGGCCGGCCCGGATCATCGCAATGGTCAACCAGAAGGGCGGGGTGGGCAAGACCACCTCCACCATCAACCTGGGCGCGGCGCTGGCCGAGGCCGGACGCCGGGTGCTGCTGGTGGACTTCGACCCGCAGGGCGCGCTCTCCGCGGGCCTGGGCACCAACCCGCATGAGCTGGACGTGACCGTCTACAACGTGCTGATGGACCGCAAGGTGGACATCCGCGACGCGATCCGCAGCACCGACGTCGAGAACGTCGACGTGCTGCCGGCCAACATCGACCTCTCCGCCGCCGAGGTGCAGCTGGTCAACGAGGTGGCCCGCGAGCAGGTCCTCGAGCGCGCGCTGCGCAAGGTCACCGACGACTACGACGTCATCCTGATCGACTGCCAGCCCTCCCTGGGCCTGCTCACGGTCAACGCGCTGACCGCCGCGCACGGCGTGATCATCCCGCTGATCTGCGAGTTCTTCGCCCTGCGCGCCGTCGCGCTGCTGGTGGAGACCATCGAGAAGGTCCAGGACCGGCTCAACCCGGGACTGCAGGTCGACGGCGTGCTGGCCACCATGTACGACGCGCGCACCCTGCACAGCCGCGAGGTCATCTCCCGGCTGGTCGAGGCGTTCGGCGAAAAGGTCTTCGAGACCGTCATCAAGCGCACCATCAAGTTCGCCGACGCGACGGTGGCGGCCGAGCCGATCACCTCCTACGCCGGCAACCACGCCGGCGCCGACGCCTATCGCCGGCTCGCGAAGGAACTGATTGCCCGCGGCGGCGCTCCCTAGCCGGCCCGCGCCGGCGCCGCCGGAGGACGCCGTGGCCGATGCCGCAGCGCCCGATGCCGCAGCGCAGGAGACAGCGGCCGCCGGGGGAGCAGTGCAGTCCGACGGCGGGACCGCCGCAACCGGTTTCAGCCTCACCCTGGAGAACTTCAGCGGCCCGTTCGAGGTGCTGCTGAACCTGATCTCCAAGCACGAGCTGGACATCACCGAGGTGGCCCTGGCCGCGGTAACCGATGAGTTCATCGCCTACATCCGCCGGCTCGGGGACTCCGGCTCCGCCGCGGCCCTGGACGAGACCACCGAGTTCCTGGTGGTGGCCGCCACCCTGCTGGACCTCAAGGCCGCCCGGCTGCTGCCCGCCGGTCAGGTGGAGGACGAGGGCGACGTCGAGCTGCTGGAGGCCCGGGACCTGCTCTTCGCCCGGCTGCTGCAGTACAAGGCGTTCAAGGAGGTCGCCGGGCTGATCGGAGACCGGCTGGCCGAGGAGGGCCGGCGCTTTCCCCGCCTGGTCACCCTGGAGCCCCGCTTCGCCGCGCTGCTGCCTGAACTGGTCTGGAAGACCAGCCCCGAGCAGCTGGCCGCCCTGGCCGAGAAGGCGCTCACCCCGCGCCAGCCGGCGCCCACCGAGGTGGGCCTGGGGCACCTGCACGCCCCGCCGGTCACCGTCCGCGAGCAGGCGGAGATCCTCGCCGCCCGGCTCGCCGCGGACGGCACGCTCAGCTTCACCGAGCTGGTGGCCGACGCGACCGGCCTGGAAACCGTGGCCCGGTTCCTGGCGCTGCTGGAGATGTTCCGCGACGGCGCGGTCCGCTTCGACCAGGAGGCGCCGCTGGGGGAGCTGCGGATCAGCTGGACCGCGGCCGACGGCGCAGGCTGGAGCGCGGCGTCGCTCAGCGAGGAATACGGAGACGAGCCCGTCCAGGAGGACACCCATGCACCCGACAGCTGAGCCCGACGACCGGGTGGCCGACGGCGCTGCCGGAACCGCAGCGGACGCCGGCGCGGATGACGTCCTCGACGACCGGCGGATCCGCGCCGCGCTGGAGGCGGTGCTGATGGTGGTGGACGAGGCGGTGACCGCCGAGGAGCTCGCCGCGGCGGTGGATGCCCCCGAGGAGCAGGTGCTGCGCTTGCTGGAGGACCTTCGGGCGGACTATGACGGTTATACTGAGAGCGGATCGCAGGCCGTGTCCCGCGGGTTCGAACTGCGGAACGTGGCAGGAGGGTGGCGGATTTTTTCCCGCCCGGAATACTCCGACGCCGTTTCGCGCTTCGTCCTCGAAGGGCAGACGGCCCGGCTGACCCAGGCGGCGCTGGAGACCCTGGCGGTCATCGCCTACCGGCAGCCGGTATCCCGGGCACGGGTCTCGGCGATCCGTGGAGTCAACGTCGACTCCGTGGTCCGGACCCTCGTCCAGCGCGGACTGGTCGAGGAGCTAGGCACCGACCCGGAGTCCGGGGCGCTGCTGTACGGCACCACCTCATACTTCCTCGAACGGCTGGGACTGCGCACCCTGGAGGAACTCCCGCGCATTTCGCCCCACCTTCCGGGGCTGGAAAACCTGGCCGACTTCGAAGAGACCGCTTACTGACAGCTACACCCTAAGGACACACTTATATGGCACAGGCACCCCGCTCCGGTTCAGGCCGCGGCAACCCCCGCGGCGGAGGCTCCGGCGGCTCCGGCCGCTCCGGTTCCGGCCGTCCGGGCCGCCCCGGCGGCGGCAGCGGCAGCTCCTACGGCCGCGGTGCCGGCCGCTCCGGCTCCTCCTTCGGCTCCGGTTCGGGCCGCGACGGCGGCTCCTACGGTTCCGGCCGCCCCGCCCGTGAGGGCGGCTCCTACAGCGGAGGCCGCGACGCCGGTTCCAGCCGCGGCGCCGCCCGCCCGGCCCGTGACAACGCCGGGTCCGGCTACGGCCGCGACCGCCGCGAGGGCGGCTACGAGGGTGGCCGGGACCGCCGCGAGGGCGGCTTCGACGGCGCCCGCTCGGGCCGTTCGGCAGGTGCCGGCCGTCCCGCCGGCAAGTCCGGCGCCGGGGCCCGTGCCGGCCAAAGCCGCGCCGGCAAGCCCGGCCGTCCGGTCAAGCAGGGGGACCGCCCGTTCGGCAAGGACCGCTTCGGCGCCAACCTGGGTCCGGTGAAGGCTCCGCACAAGCGCCGTCCCCGCCCGCAGGTGATCTCCGACCAGCACACCGAGGACGGCGTGCGGCTGCAGAAGGTCATGGCCTCCGCCGGCGTCGCCTCCCGGCGGGTCTGCGAGGACATGATCGAAGAGGGCCGCGTGGAGGTCAACGGTCAAGTCGTCACCGAGCTCGGCGTCCGCGTCGATCCGAAGACCGCCGTCATCCACGTGGACGGCCTGCGCGTGCAGCTGAACGAGAACATGCGCTACTACGTGTTCAACAAGCCCCGCGGCGTGGTCTCCACCATGGACGACCCCGAGGGCCGGCCCTGCATCAGCGACTACGTGAAGAACAGCCAGCGCAACGAGCGGCTCTTCCACGTCGGCCGGCTGGACACCAACACCGAGGGCCTGCTGCTGCTGACCAACGACGGCGAGCTGGCCAACCGCCTCACCCACCCCTCCTACGAGGTGCCCAAGACCTACCTGGTGCAGGTCCGCGCCCCGCTGCCGCACGGCATCGGCGCGCAGCTGCGCGGCGGCATCGAGCTGGAGGACGGCTTCCAGAGCGTCGACTCGTTCAAGCTGGTGGACTCCACTCCCGGCCACGTGCTGGTCGAGGTGGTGCTGCACTCGGGCAAGAACCGCATTGTCCGCCGCCTGTTCTCCGCAGTCGGGCACCCGGTGGAGCGCCTGGTGCGCACCCAGATGGGCCCCATCCGCGTCGGGGACCAGAAGCAGGGCACCGTCCGCGCGCTGAGCAGCACCGAGATCGGCCACCTGCTGGCCGCCGTCGGGCTCTAACCGCATGTCGGTGCAGGACGAACCGGGCACCCACCTGTCCGGGCCCGTGCTGGTGGTGGGCACCGGGCTGCTCGGCACCAGCATCGGGCTGGGGCTGCGCAGCCGCGGCGTGGACGTGCTGCTGACCGATGTGTCGCCGTCGGCCGCCGCGGTCGCCCGCGACATCGGCGCCGGCCGGCTGCTCGAGGAGGCGCCCGACGCCGCCCCGCAGCTGGTCGTGGTCGCCGCCCCGCCGGACGTCACCGCCCGCCTCGCGGCGCAGGCGCTGGCGGACTTCCCGGACGCCGTCGTCGTCGACATCGCCAGCGTGAAGTCCGCGGTGGCCGAGGAGCTGCGCGCCCTGGGCGCGGACCTGACCCGCTTCGTGGGCACGCATCCGATGGCCGGCCGGGAGAAGTCCGGGCCGGTGGCCGCCCGCGCCCAGCTGTTCGCCGGCGCGCCCTGGGTGATCTGCGCCGGGCCCGACGCCCTGCCCGGTGCGGTGCGCTGCGCCGAGGCCCTCGCCGTGGACCTGGGCGCCGTCGTCGTGCGCCTGTCCGCGGAGGAGCACGACCGGTCCGTGGCGCTGATTTCGCATCTGCCGCAGGTGATGGCCTCGCTGCTTGCCTCCCGGCTGCAGGACACCCCCGGCAGCGCGCTGGCGCTTGCCGGCAACGGGCTGCGGGACACCACCCGGATCGCCGCCAGCGAGCCCGGACTGTGGGTGCAGATCCTCAGCGGCAACGCCTCCCGGCTGGTCGAGCACCTGTACGGGGTGCGTGAGGACCTGAACCGGCTGATCAACACGCTGGAGAACCCGGCGGCCGACGGCGCGCGGCTGGACCTGGCGCAGCTGATCTCCGAGGGCAACGCCGGGCAGGCCCGGATTCCGGGCAAGCACGGCGCTCCGCCGCAGTCCTTCGCCACCTGCACCGTGCTGGTCGATGACACCCCCGGGCAGATCGCCAGGCTGCTGACCGAGGTGGGCGAGATCGGCGTGAACCTTGAAGACCTGCGACTGGAGCACTCCGCCGGGCTGCAGGTGGGCCGCGCCGAACTGTCGGTGCTGCCCAGCCGGCTCAACGGGCTGGTGCAGGAACTGATGAACCGCGGCTGGAAGGTAGTGCAGTAGTGAACCCCGAACGTGACCCCGCCACATTCCGCCAGGGCAAGCCCCTGGTGGTCGCCATCGACGGGCCGTCCGGCTCCGGCAAGTCCAGCATCAGCCGTGAGGCCGCCCGCCGGCTGCACGCCGCGTACCTGGACACCGGTGCCATGTACCGGGCGGTGACGCTGTCCTGCATGCGCGCCGGCATCGACCTGACCGACGCGATCGCCGTCGAGGCCGCCGCCAAGGCCGCCGTGATCGAGCTGTCCACCTCGCCCGACGCCGAGTGGGTGCGCGTCGGGGGAGAGGACGTGACCGAGGAGATCCGCGAACCGAAGGTCTCCGCCGCCGTCTCCGCCGTCGCCACCACCCTGGGCGCCCGCGCCGAGCTGGTCCGCCGGCAGCAGCAGATGATCGCCGAGTCCGGGCTGCGGATCGTGGCCGAGGGCCGGGACATCACCACCGTCGTCGCGCCCCATGCCGAGGTGCGGATCCTGCTCACCGCCTCCGAGGAGGCGCGGATGCGCCGCCGCGGGATCCAGCTCGGCGGCACCCAGACCGCCGTCCAGCTCAAGGAGCAGGTGCTGGCCCGGGATGCGAAGGACTCCACCGTGGTGAACTTCCAGCAGGCCGCGGACGGGGTGGTCACCATCGACTCCTCGGACCTGGACTTCGAACAGACCGTGCAGGCCGTGCTGGACACGGTCTTCACCGCCACCCACTGACGCTTCGCCCGGCGGCCCGCCGGGCACCATTTGCCCGTGTTTGAATGGAACGGTGCAGCCCGTCGATCGGCCTGCTGGGCAGACCTCAACGGAAAGAAAGCAATTCTCATGAATGCCAACCCCCTCCACGACGACTCCTCCGCCGAGGAGTACGTCCCGGCCGGCGAGGACCAGGTCGTCGAGCGCCTGGCCGCCATGGACGAGGACGAGGCCAACCTGCGCGCCGAATCGCTGCGCGCCGGCCTGGCCGACTACGACCTGGACGACGAGGACGCCGCGCTGCTCGCCGGCGAGCTCGAGGAGGACGGCGAGTACGTCGCCCCCGCCCCGGACCCGGTGGTCGCCATCGTGGGCCGGCCCAACGTGGGCAAGTCCTCCCTGGTCAACCGCATCCTGGGCCGCCGCGAGGCCGTCGTCGAGGACACCCCCGGCGTGACCCGTGACCGGGTGGCGTACAAGGCGGAGTGGAACGGCCGCCGCTTCACCCTGGTGGACACCGGCGGCTGGGAGCACGATGCCCGCGGCATCCACTCCCGGGTGGCGGACCAGGCGGAGATCGCCGTCGACGTCGCCGACGCCGTCATGCTCGTGGTGGATGCCACCGTGGGCATCACCGCCACCGACGAGGCCGTGGTGAAGATGCTGCGCCGCAAGAAGAAGCCGGTGATCGTCGTCGCCAACAAGGTGGACGACATCCAGAACGAGGCTGACGCCTCGGTGCTGTGGAACCTGGGCCTGGGCGAGCCGCATCCGGTCTCCGCGCTGCATGGGCGCGGAACCGGCGACATGCTCGACGCCGTCATGGAGGTACTGCCCGAGCATTCCGCCTACGCCGCGCTGGACGCCGGCGGCGGGCCCCGCCGGGTGGCGCTGATCGGCCGGCCGAACGTGGGCAAGTCCTCGCTGCTGAACAAGCTGGCCGGCACCGACCGGGTGGTCGTGGACGACCTGGCCGGCACCACCCGTGACCCGGTGGATGAGCTGATTGAGCTCGGCGGCAAGACCTGGCGCTTCGTGGACACCGCCGGTATCCGCCGCCGCCAGCACATGGCCCAGGGCGCGGACTTCTACGCGTCGCTGCGCACGCAGGCCGCGCTGGAGAAGGCGGAGGTCGCCGTCGTGCTGCTGGCCGTGGACGAGGTGCTCAGCGAGCAGGATGTGCGCATCCTGCAGCTGGCCGTCGACTCCGGCCGGGCGCTGGTGCTCGCGTTCAACAAGTGGGACCTGCTCGACGACGAGCGGCGCCGTTACCTGGAGCTGGAGATCGAGCGGGACCTGGCGCACGTGGCCTGGGCGCCGCGCGTGAACATCTCCGCCCGGACCGGCTGGCACAAGGACCGCCTGGTGCCGGCGCTGGAGACCTCGCTGGAGAACTGGGACCGCCGCATCCCCACCGGCAAGCTCAACGCCTTCCTGGGCGAGCTGGTGGCCGCACATCCGCACCCGGTGCGCGGCGGCAAGCAGCCCCGCATCCTGTTCGCCACGCAGGCCTCCAGCCGGCCGCCGAAGTTCGTGCTGTTCACCACCGGGTTTCTGGACCCGGGGTACCGCCGCTTCATCACCCGCCGGCTGCGTGAGACCTTCGACTTCGAGGGCACGCCCATCGAGGTCTCCATGCGCGTGCGCGAGAAGCGCAGCCGGAAGAAGTAGTTCTTCGGCTCTGAGCCGTCCGGGGAAGCCCCGGCTGCCGTTCCCTGCGGGGCGGCGGCCGGGGCTTCCGTCGTTCCGGATGCGATCCGCGCTGTGACAGGGGAGGGATCGGGGGAGATGTTGCCCAGCTCACGGCTGCGGATGCGACGAAACGGCCTGGTGTGGTGTAAGGTATTTGAGGTGGTTCGGCCGGAAGAAGTTCCGGATGGATCGCGGGTTGTGGCGCAGCTTGGTAGCGCACTTGACTGGGGGTCAAGGGGTCGCAGGTTCAAATCCTGTCAACCCGACAGCTAAAAGCCCCGGCGGGATTATCCTGCCGGGGCTTTTTTGATGCCTTCTTCGTTGCGGCTTGTCGGATCATTGCACCTCTCTGACGCACCAAGATCTTCTGTCACACGGCTGGTGGGCAAACTGCTCCGAACGGTATTGAGCTAAAGTCATTCATCATGGACCTCACTACTTCTTACCGTTCCGTCCTCCCAACTTCTATCCTTGATCGGTATAGCTTCCTGGAGACTCGAAATGCTGCCGCTGTTATGAAAGCGGCTAATTCCGATTGCTTTGATGAGCTGGTGGACGTTCTGGAGAACTTCAGGCTTTATGACGCCGACCTACTCATCCCCGGCGGAAATCGGGGCCAGATTGCCACGCGCCTTGACGGACACTTCGAAGACCTGGGGTGGCGGGCTGTACGAATCAACACCGAGTTCAGGCTGGTCGGCAAGATGAAGCCAACCACTAGTGCACGTGAGTACACCGACGAGTTCGTCGAGTCCACTGTCTACAACGACGGCTTTGAGGTGGATAACATGAAGGGCCGAGTGGCCATCGACGTAGAGTGGAACGCCAAAGACGGCAACCTTGACCGAGACCTGGCAGCATACCGCTCCCTGTATGAGCTTGGCCTCATCGACGCCGCTGCTCTCCTTACCCGGGACCACGAGGGCATCCGCCGCCTGTCGTCCGACAAACTGAGGAGTTCCGATGCGGCCCGCCGCCTCGGAACGACTACTACGACCAACATGGAGAAGCTGAAACCGCGCATGACACGTGGTGATTCTGGCGGTTGCCCGCTGCTTGCTGTGGGTATCAGCGAGTCAACGTGGGCTGGGCGGGGCGTTCCGCGTCCCGGTGAAGAGCATTCGACGGTGGAGGATCTACTTGATGCGTACCTTGCGGCACAGGCAGCGAAGAAGCGACTGAAAGGGCACGACGCAGCTCTGACTGACGATGAGCTGGACGAGGTCATCGGGTCAGCTGCTGACAGTGCGGGGACATAGAATGTTGCAATCATGACTAGTCTTCCTCGCCCTGCTCCTCTGCGTGCCGATGTAGCGCCCACGCCGTTCACACCCCTCCCTGTTGTCGAGGGCGGCTTCCAGACCGTCCTGGCGGACCCACCGTGGCGCTTCCAGAATCGAACTGGCAAGGTTGCTCCTGAGCATCGCAGGCTCGACCGCTATGACACGATGACGCTTGAGGACATCAAAGCCCTTCCCGTTGAAGCGCATCTCGCGAAAAACGCCCACCTCTACCTCTGGGTTCCCAACGCCCTATTGCCTGAGGGACTCGAAGTGATGAAAGCGTGGGGCTTTAGATACGTGAGTAACGTGGTATGGGCTAAGCGGCGGAAGGACGGCGGTCCGGACGGCCGCGGAGTGGGGTTCTATTTCCGCAATGTCACCGAGATTATTCTCTTTGGCGTGCGAGGATCAATGAGGACCCTTCCCCCTGCCCGTAGTCAAGTCAACATGATCGAAACAAGAAAGCGTGAGCATTCGCGTAAGCCCGACGAGCAATATGAGTTCATTGAGCTTTGCTCTCCGGGTCCGTATCTGGAGATGTTTGCTCGCTACCCCCGGGCTGGGTGGCATGTGTGGGGCAATGAGGCCGACCATGAAGAGACAGCCCCTCGGGGGAAAGTGCACAAAGGATACGAGGGTGGAGCCATCGAGCGCCCTGTCAGTGGGCTGGAAGCAGCCGAATTGTAGGAGGTACTGCTAGAGGTCGCCGCTCCAAAGGGCGGCCTCTAGCTCTACTGAGTCAGTAGGTTGTTTACACGTGGATAGGTGAAGACCTCTTAGGTTGGTGGCTGCGAAAACAAGCCGAGCCTAAGAGGTCTTCATGTCCCGCCGTAATGCCCGTTTGGTTCCGGCCGGAAGAATGATCCTGATCCAGCGCGTTCTCGCCGGCCGGCAGCTCATGTTGCTAAGGAGATGGGCATCTCCCGCACCACGGCCTATAAGTGGGTGAACCGGTTTCGGGCCGAAGGGCCGGCGGGCTTGCTGGATAGGTGCTCACGTCCGGAGAGCTCCGTACGCGACCAGCGCGGAGAAGGCTGCGGAAGTTATCCGGGCCAGGCCCAAGCACCGTACCGGACCTGCGGACCTGGCTGCCCGGACCGGAGTCAAGGCCAGGACAGTGTCCCGGAACCTTGCCCGGGGCCGGGATGGCGCATCTGTGGGAACTGGACCCACTGACCGGGGTCCGGATCCGGGCCGCACCGGCCACGGACCGCCGCTATGAACGCGAGGCGCCCGGGGACATGAGCCACATCGATGTGAAGAAACTCGGCCGGATCCCGGACGGGGGCGGGTGGCGGGCGGACCCGAACCAGTCCGCCCGCAACCACAACACCGGCCACACGAAAGTCGGTTTCGACTACGTCCATGTCGCGGTCGATGACCACTCACGACGGCGTTCGTCGAAATCCAGCCCGATGACAAAGGACCTACCTGCGCGGGGTTCCTCACCCGCGCCGCAGCGTTCATGGCCTCCCACGGGGCACCGGTGAAACGAGTCATGACCGACAACGCCTTCGCGTACCGGCTTTCCAAGGACTTTCAGGCCGCGCTCACCGCCCTGAACACCAAACACGTGCTCATCAAGCCCAGGCATCTCTGGCAGAACGGCAAAGCCGTTTGATGCCCGGCCCCAACGCCTGGGCGAAAGTGTGGGAACGGTAGCAGGAACCGTTGTCGGTGAGGACCCGGAGCACGGTGATGTTGTGGGATGCGAAGAACTCGTGGGCGCGCTGCCAGAACTCGGCGGCGGTCTCTTTCTTCTTATCGGTGAGGATCTCGGAACAGGCCAGCCGGGAATGGTCATCCACGGCGTGGTGTAGGTAGGCGTAGCCGGGCCTGCGATTGGCCTCGGTCCGGGTCTTGTTGCGTTTCCCGGTGGCCCGGCCGAGCATCCTATGTCCGCCTCCATCCGGGATCCGCCCGAGCTTCTTGATATCCACGTGCACCAAATCCCCGGGGTGCTGGTGTTCGTAGCGGACAGGTTTGGGCCGGCGGACCGGCAGGCCGGTGGCCTGATCCAGATGCGAAAGCACAGGCATGCGGTACCGGCGCAGGACCTTCTCAACGGTGGACCGGGGCAGATGCAGGTGGTGGGCGATCCGGTGCGGTCCCCAGAGCTGGTTGAACCGGAGCGCGATGATCCGCCGCTCGGTACGCGCAGGCGTTTGATGCGGGCAGGACAACGGCCACGAGGAAAGGTCGTGCATCCCCGATGGTCCTCGGGTGCGGTATCTGTCGGCCCATTTCTTCGCTGTTGCCGGTGAGCAGCTGAACCGCTCAGCAGCCCGGCGAAGCGGCCATCCCGACTCGACCCTGAGTTTTGCCAGTCGCAGTCGTCCGGTTTCGGTCAGGGGTGCGTTAGCGTCGGTCACGAGGGTCTCCGTTGGCCGATACGAGTGTCTTGCCACGCCGTTCACAACCTCCGTAAGAGCTACAGCTAGACTTCTACAACTATCAACGCCCACACGGCAGCCTCGGAGGCAAAGCACACACCCGGTGTCAACAACGTACTGACTGAGTACACCTAGCAGCAAGAGCGAAGCACTGTCGGTGGTCTTTGCTGCTTGTTCTCCGACATTTGCAACGCTGGTGGACTGGGCGGAGCATGGGCACTTGTGCGCCAACAAGTCGATTGCGTGCCACTTAGTGGGCGGGAGTGCCTTGTCTAGGCCTGACTACCTCTTGCGTCGCGGCCGTTTGGCGTCAGCTTGTCCTTGCGGTGGCTAGGCACGGCGCGCAGCGGGAGACAGGGACTCGGGTAACTTCTGCAAATCTCATCTAGGTAGCGGTGCTGGTCAATGTCGTAGCGGGGGTTCGTGTGATCTGAAACCGGGTTCCGATGGCAGCATCGAACGGGTTTCGTGACGAGCTGCTCCCCGAGCCGCTGCCGGAAGAGCGATGCAGGAGTCAGTCGATCACGGTTGCTTTCGATCAACCCAAACCTGGTATCGCCGGGCTCGGCGCGTACGGGTCGTCCTTTGTCCACTGTTAGGCATAATCCACGAGGAGACAAAGTCCGGTATACGTCTTCTTGGAATGATTTGCCTGGTTCCCGGCCGCTCTGTCCTCCACCACGCCCATCTCCTGCAGGCGCGCAAGGCCCCGGAAATGTACCTCTCGCTGTCCCGGTAGTCCAAATCACCACGCATCGCTGCGCAAACGTCGATGGCGAGTATCAACCGCCTAGCGTCCCGCTGGCCACCACTGCCTATATCGCGCCGCGCCGTTCTGCTGGGTACGGTAGAACGCCAGCGGACCTTCGCACCGGCAGGGGCCACCGTGATCCGACAGCTACAGCGCCGCAGCGACGCCGCAGGGGACCGGGCGGCGACCCTGGAACTCTTCTACGACCTGGTGTTCGTCTTCGCGATCACCCAGGTCTCGCACCTGCTGCTCAAACATCTCGACTGGGCCGGCGCCGGGCAGGCGCTGATCATCCTGCTCGCCGTCTGGTGGTCCTGGAACTACACCACCTGGGCTACCAACGAACTGAACCCGGAATCCAACCCGGTCCGCCTGCTGCTCATCGCGCTGATGCTCGCCGGGCTGCTGATGGCGGTCGCCATCCCCGACGCCTTCGACGACAAGGGACTGCTGTTCGCCGGCGCCTACGTCGCCATCCAGGTCGGACGGCACCTGTTCCTGACCTTCATGTCAGCCGAGGCCGGCAGCAACGAGCGCCTGCGCGCCGGCCGCATCCTCATCTGGTTCATCGTCGCCGGCTGCTTCTGGATCGCCGGCGGCGTCGCCGACGACGGCGCCCGCATCGGCCTCTGGCTGATCGCCCTCGCGCTGGACTACGGGGCGCCGCTGGTGCTGTTCCGGGTGCCGGGGCTGCCCCGGATCTCCGCCGCGGCCTGGCAGCCCGTGGCAGGCCACTTCGCCGAGCGCTTCGGACTGTTCATCATCGTGGCCCTGGGCGAGACCATCATCATCACCGGCACCACCACCACAGACCTGGACCTGGACACCGTCACCGTCACCGCCTTCTGCATCGCCTTCCTCGGCACCGCGGCCCTGTGGTGGCTTTACTTCACCTCGACCCGTGAGCTGGCCGAGCACGCCCTGGCCGAACGCACCGCAGCCCAGCCCGGCGCCCGAACCCAGCTGGCCCGCGACGCCTACACCTACGGACACGTGCTGCTCGTCGCCGGCATCATCCTCAGCGCCGTCGGCGACGAACTCGTGCTCGCCCACGCCACCGATCACCTCCACCCCGCCGAGCTGACCGCCGTCGTCGGCGGGCCGATGATTTATCTCCTGGCCCAGGCGGTGCTGCGGCTGCGCGTGGCCCGCGCCCTCAGCTACCGGCGGGTCATCGGCGCCGGCGCCTGCGGCATCGTCTGGCTGGTGGGCGGGCACCTGCCGGCTCTGGCGGTCTCCTCGCTGCTGGTCGCCGTCCTCATCGCCGTGGTTCTGGCCGATGAACGGGAACGGCTCCGCCCGGCCGTGCCGTCCCCGCCGAAGCACCGCCGGCCCTGACCGTCGGGGTGATACCTGACCGTCGAGGCGATAAAGGGGCCGTGGCGGCAAAACCGCAGAGCCGCAAGGCCAGTTCCGTCAGTCAGGGATCAGCGGGCCTTTGTGCCGCTTGACCTGCTTGACGCTGCCATCCGCGTTGAAGGTGCGCCATTCGCCGGCCTTGCGGTCCTCTTCATAGGCTCCGGAGTCCAGCCGCTGTCCGGCGGCGTTCCAGCGCTCCCAGACCCCGTGCTTGGCGCCGCTGCGGAAACTGCCGCGCTGCATGAGGCCGCCGTTCGCGCGGTACCAGGTCCAGTCGCCGTCGAGCTCATCATCGCGAAAGGAGCCCTCGGAGCGAAGCCGACCATCGGAGGCATAGTGGCACCACACGCCCTGCCGCTTGCCGTCCACGTACTCGCCGACCATCACCCCGCCGTGGGGATCCGGGTCGGTCCACGGCCCCTGCTTCAGCCCCCGGCCGTCGACGTCATCCGGTGTCTGCGGAAGAGCCCCCGGCTTCAAATCCCCGCCGCTCACGCCGGGCTGACCAGCTGGATCAGGTTGCCGCACGTGTCGTCCAGCACCGCGGTGCGCACCGGACCGCCGTCCACGGGCGGCTGCACAAAGACAACGCCTTTCGCGCTGAGTTCGCGGTGGGCAGCATCCACGTCGTCCACCGCGAACGACGCCGCCGGAATGCCCTGCTCCGCCAGTGCCCGGGTGTACTCCTGGGCCGCAGGATTCTCGTCCGGCTCGAGAAGCAGTTCCATTCCGTCCGGATCATCCGCCCCGGTCACCGTCAGCCAGCGATACTCACCCAGCGGCACATCGTTCTTCGGCACAAAGCCCAGGTTCTCCGTGTAGAACGCCAGCGCCTTCGCCTGGTCATCCACAAACACGCTCATCACATGCAGTCGCGCTTTCATTTTCATCTGTCCTCTCCTGCAAGCGGCCACCGCTGAACGATCTCGCGCAGCGGCTCGGTGTCCAAGGTGTGGAACTTGGTCCGCCCCACCCGCTCCGCACGGACCAGGCCACACTCCTCCAGCACGGCCAGATGCTGTGAGATGGCCTGCCGCGACGACCCGATGCCCAGCACGGCCAGCCGCGTGCAGATCTCAAACAGGCTCATCCGCTGCCGCTCAACCAGCAGATCCAGGATCTGCCGGCGGGTCGCGTCAGCGAGGGCCCGGTAAACATCCGCCATGCCCGCAGGATAGGCAAGCGAGGACTTGCCTGTCTACGGGTAGCGCAAACCCTAATGAACCGACCACAGGCGGGAAGCCCGCAAACGCCGTCGGACGCCGCGCCGGCGCCCACTCGGACGCCGACGCGACGCCGCACCGGTCAGTAACCCACGATGGAGCTCCTGCGGGTCAGGAGAACGCGGTCCGCACCAGGCCGGCGACCTTGGTGAGGGTGGCGTCGTCAATCTCCTCGAGGAACCAGGCCGAGGGCAGCAGCGTGGTGCCGGGTTCACGTTCGACCCTTGCCTTCTCCGACAGGCCGAGCGACATCACCCCGTCATCGAGACGGAAGAACACCAGCACCGGTGCGCTGCGCCCGACGGCGTAGCCGGGCGCTCCGTACCAGATGCGCGGCTTCAGCTTCGGCCCGGCGGCCATGATGGCCTCGTGCAGCTGCCTGCCGATCGCCGCGTAGGGCTCCGACCAGCCGGCGATTTTGTCCAGGACCGCCTGCTGGTCCTTCGTCGCCTTGTCCGTGGTTGTCAGGGACATGATTCCCACCTTCTCTCGCGCCGCATCCGCGGCTTGGGTGAACTCAACCGCCCCGGGCGGGGCCGGCTGGGCAATCTCCACCGCGGACATGTCCCGGCCCTTGGCCAGTCCTCTCCGCGAATGTGTCAGACGAGCACTTCGTCATCGACTGCGCGAGGGCACGCATGGTGCCGGCACCCACGATAGCAAGGGAGGTATGTCACAGTCAGCAGTTTCCTCCGCCGCGCCTGCCCACGACGAGGGCGACGGCGTTCGCTGCGGAAGCCGCCGTCGTGCCTTGTCCTGTGGTTGCCGGTGGCGGGCCGGCTCCGGTAGGAATGCACGCATGACGGAGAACCGCAGCGGAAATCATCCCGAGCTGAAGCGCAGGCAGCGTCAGATGCTGATCGGAGTGGGAGCAGGAATCATCCGCCGCCTCCCGCAAACCCGCAGACTTAGACGACCACCAGCTCCGCGCCGTCGGCCGCATAATCGTCCATCGCCGCGCTCTGCACCGACGGGTCGTCGTAGGTGTTCCAGTAGTAGGTCTTGGTCCGGGAGGAGAAGAGCCCGGTGTAGATGGTCTTCTCGAACTCGCCGGACTCCATCGCCGCGCTGCCCTCCACCATGGCGACCTGCTGCAGGGTGTGGAACGCGCGGCTGACGTTCTCCTTCTCCGTGGTCTTGTCCGGATAGTGCGCGTGCACATAGGCCGCCCGTACGAACCGCGACGGCGAGTAGTAGTCGCCCGGAATGCCGCGCATCAGGGAGCCGGAGCCGAACGGCACCAGGTCCGCCCGGTTCAGCACCACCTTTTCCGGATACTCGGGGGAGGCGTTGAGGTAGTTGCGCAGGTTCTCGTGGTGCCACATGAAGCCGGGCTGGTTCGCCAGGACATCCACGTCGTCGTCGAACACATGCATGCCGTCGGCCGTGTACTCCACGATGATGGCCCGCTGCGCGTCACCGATGATCCAGTGCAGCAGCGAGCTCGGATACTTCTCGTTGATCGGCTTGTCCACGATCACGACGTCGGCGAGCGCCGCCTCCACCTCGTCCACCGTGGCGAACTGGGACGCCACCCAGAGCGGGAACTCGTAGGCGGCGACGTTGGTCGCGCCGTCGGACGGCTGGGACGCGTACTGGGCGTAGCCGGGGAAGTTGAGTCCGGCGACGGCCAGGCCGGCGTCGTTCCCGCAGTCGAAGTACAGCGGGGTGTCCTCCTCCACGATGCCCATGCCCATCACCGCGTGCCGGATCTCCGGCACCGCGCCGAACGGCGACTTGATCGCGAACCTGGTGGGAGTGAGCACCACCCGCTCACCGTAGCCGGAGGTCCAGTCGAGGTTGCGGGCCAGATAGAGGTTGCCGCTGCCGTCAGAGAATCGGATGCCTGTGCACATAAGGATGCTCCCTGCTGTGGGCGAAGCTTCGACGGAGCAGCTGGCATCCGTCGTTGGCTCGCTTGTCCGGTGGGCCAGGGCGGAGGGCTGTAGACGCGGTGCCGCACCGTGCTGACCCGGTCGCCTTTTCCGCCGGTTTCAGTCTGGTTCGCGTCCCGGCCAACGGCAAGACCACGACGCCGGAAGCCAGCCGTCAGGGCCCGGGACGCCGCTCAGACGAAGGTCCGGAAGGAGGAGAGCGGTGGGCGTCACCACCACCGGGTGTCCCGAGGCGGGCGCGGAGAGACAACGCCGTGCCGGGGAGGGGGGAGAGGCCAGAGAAAAGCAGTCCACGCTGCCTGCCCTTTTCAGTTTAGGCCCGGACCCCGGGCTTGCGGCAAGGCCGGGGCAGGGGTGGAAAATGATCAGCCGCGGCCCGAAACGACGCCGGATTCCCGGCAACGCACCCAGCACCCCTACCCGTCCTCTGCCCGGCCGCGATGAACGAATCGAGGCACCCGAAATGTTCGACGTCCTCATTGCCGGCGCCGGCCCCACCGGAGTCTTCCTCGCCGCCGAGCTGCGGCTGCAGGGCCTGGCCCCGCTGGTCCTGGACAAAGACCCGGAACCCACCACGGTGGACCGCGCCCAGGGCCTGCACGCGCGCAGCATCGAAATCCTGGACAGCCGCGGCCTCGCCGGCCCGCTCCTGGACGCCGGCACCCGGTACCCGGCGGACGGCTTCTTCGCCGGCATCACCCCGGCCCGCCGCGTGCAGCTGGACAGCACCCACCCCTACGTCCTGGGCATTCCGCAGACCGTCACCGAACGCCTGCTCACCGAGCACGCCCTCGTTCGGGGCATCGAAATCCGCCGCGGCGCCGAGGTCACCGGGTTTACCCAGGACGACGACGCCGTCACCGCCGTCCTGGCCGACGGCACCGAGCTGCGGGCCCGCTGGCTGGTCGGCGCCGACGGCGGGCGCAGCACCGTGCGCCGCGCCGCCGGCATCGGGTTCCCCGGCGAACCGCCGAAACGGGAATGGATCCGCGCCGACGCGGAAGTCACCGCCGACCCGGAGGAGGTGGCCGCCGTCGTCGCCCGCGTCCGCGACACCCACCGCGACTTCGGGCTGATGGCCGGGGCAGACGGCGGATACGGCATCGTGGTGCCCGCCGACGGCGTGGCCGAGGACCGCACCAGCCCGCCCATCCTGGCCGAGCTGCGTGAGCAGCTGCGCCGCTATGCCGGCACCGACTTCGGCGTGCATTCCCCGCGCTGGCTCTCCCGCTTCGGTGACGCGACCCGGCTGGCCGAGCGGTATCGAAGCGGCCGGGTGCTGCTGGCCGGCGACGCCGCGCATGTGCATCCGCCGTTCGGCGGGCAGGGCCTGAACCTGGGCCTGCAGGACGCGTTCAACCTCGGCTGGAAACTCGCCGCCGTCGTGCAGGGCTGGGCGCCGCGGGGCCTGCTGGACAGCTATGAGGCGGAACGCCGTCCGGTGGCCGCGGCGGTGCTGGACAACACCCGCGCTTCCTCCGAGCTCGCCTCGCAGGAGCCCGGTGCCCAGGCGGTGCGCCGGCTGCTCGCCGAACTGATGGAGTTCCCTGAGGTGCACCGGCACCTGATCGAGAAGGTCACCGCCCTCGGCGTCCGGTACGACGTCGGCTACGGCGACGATGCTGCCATTGACATCCCGGAGCCGGCCCTGGAGCTGCTGGGCCGTCGGCTGCCGGACCGCCCGCTGAAGGAGGCCAGCGTGTTCGAGCTGCTGCGCACCGGCCGCGGTCTGCTGCTCGATGCCACCGGCACCTACACTGCGGACGGCTGGGCGGACCGGGTGGATACCGTCACGGATCCCGGCTTCCGCGTTGGCGCCGACACGGGCGTGGCCGACACGTCGGAGGACGACGCCGTCACGGCGGTCCTGCTCCGTCCGGACGGACACGTCGCCTGGGCCGGCGGCTGGGCTGGCGGGGAAACCGATGGAGAAGAGGACAAGGCGGACGAGCCGGAAGGACGAGGCCGGCAGGGCCTCCAGGCGGCGCTGTTCCGCTGGTTCGGTGCACCGCGGCCGTGACCGGCGATGAGGCTGAGCGGCTGGTCAGGCCTGCAGACGCAGATTGAGGTTGTGGACGTCCAGGAACGCCAGGACGGTGCGCTCGACGAGCTCCTGGCGCCGGGGAAGGGGGAGGACGAGACACTGGGCGGCGGTGCCATCGATGAGGGCCAGCAGCTGGTCTGCCTGGATTTCAGGAACTCCCGCTCCGGCAAACCATTGCCTCAGTTCCGCGTCGGTGCGTGCCGCCTCGCCGGCCAGCTGGGCATCCCGGGCGGCCATTTCCGTATACGCCAGCCACACCCGGGCCCGGCGTTCCCTGGCCTCGTCGAGGGGCAGCCAGTGCAGGACCAGCTCGCTGAGCGTCCGGGGTTCCGCCGCCGCAACAGCGGCGAGAAACTGGTTGCTGGAGTACGCGAAACCCGCCCGGATCAGATCGCGCTTGGTCCGGAAGTAGTACTGGACCTGCGCCGGGGAGACCCCTGCCGTCTGTGCCACGGTTCGGATGCTGAGTTTGTCGACGCCCTGCTCGGCCAGTACGTCCAAGACTGCGCCGAGGATGCTTTCTTCAGCCATCGGATGGTGTCTTCTCCTTCTCACGGCGGGCAGTCCACCACGTCGCTACCAACTCAATCACACCCAGGACCGCAACGACGGCGCCGATCTGCCGCAGCCCTAGGAACGGGATCTCGATGTCGATGAGGAAGCCGAAGACCACATACATGGCTGCCCCCGCCACGAGCATCCCGGTTCCGGCAGCGATGCTCTTACGATGCTTGCTCATGACGACTCCTGACGTTGGGAAGCTGGCTATACGGTCGTACTGTACATACGTATGGCCGCTTCGACCAGAGCGCGCTCAGGAAGCCAGATGGATTCCGAGGTCCGTGCGGCCGGGCAGGATGTCGGCCCGCAGCGCCCGGGTGCCGCGGTAGTCGCCGTCGCGCAGCGTGCGGAACCGGCGTGCCGGCTCCGCGTCCAGCGACACCAGGCGCTCCCGCAGCCGCTTGGTCTCCCGGTCCACGTCGGCCGGCTCCAGCGAGTCGGCGTCGTACACCGCGTGCAGGGCCAGCGGCTCGATGCCCACGTACCAGAGCACGCCGTGGGTGATGGGGAACAGCAGTGACTCCAGATCGCCGCTGATGCCGCGCGGGCCGATGGAGCGTTCGTCCTCTCCAGCGGTGACGACGACGAGCGCCCGCCGTCCGGCCAGGCCGCCGTCGCCGTACCGGCGCGGCACGCCGAGCTCGGGATCCATGTCCCCGTAGGCGAACCGGTCGGTGAGGACCCGGTCGAACCAGCCCTTCAGGATGGCCGGCGGGCCGTACCACCAGAGCGGGAACTGCAGGACCAGCAGCTCGGCGGCGGCGAGCTTGGCCTGTTCCGCCTGCACGTCGGCGGCCAGCCGGCCGGCCGCGTAGGCGTCTCCGGCCTGTTCGGCGAGGTTTCCGGGCGCGCCGGCCAGGTCTCCGAGGTCGCGGCTGCCGAACACGGGATCAAATCCCTGCGCATACAGGTCCGACGTCGCCACCTCGTACCGCGCGGACAGCGCCTCGACGCCTTCCCGGAACAGACGGCCGTTCAGGGAGCTGGCCCGGGGATGGGCGGTAACCCAGAGGGCGGTGCCCGGCGTGGGCGGATGGAGGATCGGCATCAGGACTCCTCTGTGGCTGCTACGGACATTGGGTCGGCGTCGCCGGTGACGGCGAGGAGAACGCAGGTGAGCGTGCCGCGGGCCTGGCCGGCGCTGATCCGGCCGGCGAGCGCGGCCCGGGCCAGGGCGTCACCGGCACCGATGACCGCCTGCAGCCCGGCCGCATCGATCGGCCCGGTGAACGGTTCCAACGCGTCCCGGCACATGCCCAGATACGCGTCCTCGGCTTCCCGGCGCACCGCGGCGAGGGCAGGGGAGCCGGAGAGGGCGGCGACGACGTCGGCCAGTTCCCGGCCCTCGGCGAGGCAGCAGTCGACGTACGCGCCGGCGACCAGGCCGGCGACGGCGGGCAGCCGTGTTTCGGCCTCGGCCAGAGCGGCCGCGAGCGCCCGGCGCTGGCGGGCCTCGAACTCGCGGTACAGCTCGGCGAAGACGCCGGCGCGGTCGCCGAAGTGGTCATACACCAGGGGTTTGGTCACCCCGGCCCGGTCGGCGAGCCGGCCGAGGGTGAAGCCGTCGGTTCCGGCGTCGCGGATCAGTTCCCGGGCCGCATCGAGCAGCTGGGCGCGCCGCTCCGGCCGGGACAGCCGGCGGCGCGCTGCCGCGTGGGAGAGACCCGTCATCGTTCCTCCAGGTGCTGGAAACCATCGCTAACTTACTCGCAGTAAGTTACTCCGGGTAGGTTCGGATGGACAGACCCCCCGGGGCGGGACTTTGCCGGGTCGGGCCCCGACGTCTTCCCGGCCATTTGGCTGCTGCGTACACTGCTGCGCATGCAGCCGATTCCCTCCTCTTCTCCGCAGCCCGACGCCGGAACGGCGACCCCCGGCAAACCCGGGATCGCGGTGGTGGGGGCGGGGGTGATCGGTCTGACGACCGCGGTCGTACTGGCCGAACGCGGCTACCCGGTGGAACTGGTGTCCGCGGGCCGCGGCCGGGCCACCGCCTCGCATGCCGCCGCTGCCCTGATCGGGCCCGCGGTGCCCCTGTTCGGCGAACAGATGCTGGCCTGGACGGAGACCGGGATCCGGGAGTTCACCCGGCTCGCCCGCGACGGCGGACGCGGCGTGCGGCTTCAGGACGGCCGGCTGGCCACCGCCACCACCGACGAGACGCCGGAGTGGGCCTACCGGATTCCAGGCTACGGCCCCTGCAGCCCCGAGGAGCGGGCGGGTTTCCCGGTGGCCTTCTGGGCTGAACTGCCCATCGTGGACATGCCCCCCTACCTCGATTACCTCGAACAGCGGCTGCGGCTGGCCGGCGGCACTGTCACCGAACGGACCGTGACCGACCTGCGCGACGGCTGGCCGCCGGAGACCGTCGTGGTCAACAGCGCCGGCGCCGCCGCGGGAAAACTCGCCGCCGACGACCAGCTGACCCCGGTCTACGGGCTGAGCGTGATCGTGCCGAACCCCGGCCTGGACACCTTCTTCTATGAAGCCGCCGCCTCCGAATGGGTCTCCTGGTTCTGCCACGGCGACCGGCTAAGCCTCGGCGGGGACGCGCTGCTCCAGCCGCCGGCCGACCCGGAGGCCGCCGCGGCGGAAATCATCGCCCGCTGCGCCGCCGTCGAACCCCGGCTGCAGGGCCTCGAACCGCTCGAGATCCGCGTGGGCGCCCGGCCGATGCGGGAGACGGCGCGGCTGGAATGGGACGACGCGTCCCCGGCCCCGCTGCTGCACCACTACGGGCACGGCAGCGTGGGCGTGACGACGTCCTGGGGTGCCGCCTTCGACGCCGCGGACCTGATCGAGGAGGAGCTGCCGGGAGCCTGACGGGCCCAGCCCCGTGAACGGTACAGCGATCTATGTACTATAAGGGCCATGGAAACGCTGACCGATCACTCCGTGCTGGCCAGATTTGGATATGCCCTGTCCGACCCGATCCGCGCGCAGGTGCTGCTGGCCCTGCGCCGGGGGCCGTCGTACCCCGGCGACCTGGCCGAGCTCGCGGGGGTGAGCAAGCAGCGTCTTTCCAACCACCTCAGTTGCCTCCGGAGCTGCGGGCTGGTCGTTACCGTCCCGCAGGGGCGCAAGGTCCGCTACGAACTGGCTGACAGCAAACTGGGCGAGGCACTGGATGCCCTGCTCGGCGCCGCCGTGATCGCCCAGCCGGAGTGCTGCTGCACCACAGGGCCGAACCCTGGCAGCGAAGGGGGCTGCTGCTGATGGCCGCCTCCGGTGGCCCGGCACCGGCGTCGACACCGGACGCGCAGCGGCGGGCCGTGCTGTCCCGTCGGATCCGGTTCTTCGTTGGCGCCACCATAACCTACAACGTCATTGAAGCAGTCGTCGCGATCAGCGCCGGAACGGCCGCATCTTCCAGCGCCCTGATCGGGTTTGGACTGGACTCCATGGTCGAAGTCCTCTCGGCGGCGGCCGTGGCCTGGCAGTTCGCGGGCCGGGATCCGGAAACGCGGGAGAAGACCGCCCTGCGGCTGATCGCCTTCTCCTTCTTCGGCCTCGCCGCGTTCGTGACCTTCGAGGCGCTTCGCAGCCTGTTCGGCGCAGCGGAAGCCCAGCATTCACCCGTGGGAATCGTCCTGGCAGCGGTCAGCCTGGCGGTCATGCCCTTCCTGTCCTGGGCCCAGCGTCGGGCGGGGCGCGAGCTGGGGTCCCGCAGCGCGGTGGCGGATTCCAAACAGACGCTGCTGTGCACATATCTGTCCGGGGTGCTGCTGGCCGGTCTGCTGCTGAACAGCACACTGGGCTGGTCCTGGGCGGATCCGCTCGCTGCCCTGGTCATCGCCGTCGTCGCCGTCAAGGAAGGCCTGGAAGCGTGGAAGGGTGACTCCTGCTGCGCGCCGTCGTTCAAAGGCGTCGACGCCGGCGTCGGCGAAGACGCCTGCGGGAGCGGACGGGACGGCACTTCTGAGCCGTGCTGCAGCACCGACACCACGCCGTCCCGGTCCGCCTGACAGGTTCAGCAGGGGGCGTCCGGGCCGACGGTGAGCGGTGGCGGGGGCCCGGTCCATTGCCGCTTCCGTTGCCCGCTCCTGGTGCTGCGCCTTCCCCGGGTTTCCCGCCTACGTGGTCAGGCGCGCGACGTCGTCGGCCACCGCCGCCATCCGACCCTGGAACTGGTGGCCGCCCGTCGCGTGCCGGCGGATGACGGCGTGGGGGAGCAGGGCCTCGAACCGGTCCAGATGGTCAACCGGAACGGTGTCGTCGTCGGCGCAGTGGTGGAACACGATCGGCAGCCCGGCCGGCGGGTCGAAGTCCGCGGGCAGCGCGTAGTCCGCCTGCCAGCCCTCCTCGCCCCAGAATGGCGTGGCGAGCAGGACCAGGGCCCGCGGGGCCGGCTCCGGCCAGCCGTCCGCGAACTGCATCAGGGCCATGGACGCACCGAAGGAATGCCCGACGACCACCGCGTCGGAGCCGAGGCAGGCCCAGGCGTCGGTAATGCCCCGGAGCCAGCCGGCGGAGGACATGTCCTCGTCCGGAAAGCGCGGCATGGTCACCGGCGCATCAAGCCTGACGGCCAGGTCCCGAGCCAGCGGCTGGTCATCCTCCCAGCCGCCCGCGCCGTGAAGGAAAAGAAGGTGCATGCTCTGCTCCCGCCTGCCCGGTTCGCCTGCCTCAGCCACCGTAACCCCGGGCCCGCCTCACCGGCCCCGGGGCGCGAAAAGCTTTTCGTCCGGCGGGTGCATGCTTCGGCGGGTTGGCGGTCTTGACCCTGTTCCCGGAACACGGTGTTGCATGAGCACACCAAACGCCGGAGGCCAGGACTCTCTCGGCGTGGCAACGAGAGGGGTATTCGCCATGGACCAGCAGCACCTGCCCGCCGGGAACCTTCGAAGGGGAGACGGAAGCCCGCTGGGAAGGTTCCGGCTGCGGGATCTGTTCTCGCGGTCGGTGTTCTTCCTTGAACCGCCCGGAGACACGCGGGGTGGCCACGTCTACGCGGTGGACGTGCATCATCTGGCGGGAGAACTGGACGAAATTGAAGCGGAGGCGGGCGAGGGCGGCGGTGACCGGGCCGACTCTCCCGCGGCGCTTTACCGTGACGGCGAGCAGGTCCTGCGCTCGGACCTGCCTGCCGTCTTCCCGGTTCCGGGCGGTGTCATCCAGGTGGCGGTGTCCGTGTACGGGCTGCGGCGGATGCACTTCGTCGGTGACGACGGAAAGGTGCGCCTCCTTCGGCCGCATCCGGCATCGGCCGAAGGACTGCGGGCTGCCTTCGACCGGCGGTTTCCCCGGGCCAGCAGGACGATCGGCACCGTCGCTGTGCTGGTGATCTTCGCGGGTATAGTGGTGGCCCTGCCGCAGGCGGCGGAGCTGCTGACCCGGGTCGGCCTGGTGTCGGACCTCTTCGGCAGCGTCTCGGCGCCGGTGCGGCTGCCCCTGTGGGCGAACTCGGTCCTGTCCGTCGCCACGATTCTCGCCGGCATCGAACGGGCGCTCACCCTTCGGAGCCATCGGCTGGTCGATTTCGACGCGTTCTGGTCCGGTGCCGAATAGCCGGGGGGCGCCACGCGCGGTGGGCTTCGGCACGAGTCACCACTGGACAACAGGCGCTGCAGCCGCGGAAGGGGACCGGGATGGCGTGGAGCACGCGTGAGCTTGCCGAACTGACAGGTACAACGGTCAACACGATCCGGCATTACCACCGGCTCGGCCTGCTCGATGAACCCGAACGCAGATACAACGGATACAAACAGTACGGGGTGCGCCACCTGGTGCGCCTGCTGCGCATCCGCCGCCTGGTGGAGCTGGGCGTTCCGCTGGGACGGATCGGCGCGATGGCGGCGTCGTCCGCCGATACGACGGCAACCTTGGTGGAGCTCGATGCGGAGCTGGAAGCGAACATCCTGCGCCTGCAGAAGGCGCGGGGCGACATAGCGGCGATCCTGACCGAAGGCGCTCCGGCCGACGGCCCGCCCGGCTTCGAGCATCTCGCGTCGCGGCTCACGGAGATGGACAGCTCGGTGCTCCATCTTTCCGGACAGATGTTGGACAACGAGTCGCTCAAGGACCTGCGCAGGATGGTTGAGGAGGACACCGATTCGCTGAGCGCAGAGCTGGAGCAGCTTCCGGAGGACGCCGACGAGGAGACGAAGCAAAGCCTGGCGGATCGGATGGTTCCGGGCATGGTCCGCGACTTTCAAGCCTATCCGTGGCTGCTGGATCCGATCCCGCGCATGTCCGTCAGGAACCGTGGTGACATTCAGGTGTTCTCCGAAGCCGTGCTGGCGATGTACAACTCGGCCCAGCTCGACGTGCTGTTGCGCATGGTCCAGGCCGCCGCGGAGCAGGTGCGCGCACAGCCCGGAGACGGCGAGGAACCCGGCTGACGGGTGATCGGCTGAACCGGCCGCTGCGGATACACGCCGCCTCCCTTGACCGGAGCGGCACCATGGGGGGCACTATCGACCGGGCGCCTTCCGCCCGGCCATCCCGCCCGAGCCCCGAGAGGAACCGACATGCCGCAGCCCACCGGTTTCGCCGTCTCCCTGAACGTTCCCGATCCGCAGGCCTCCGCCGACTTCCTCACCACACATCTGGGCTACGCCGTGGAAATGGAGCAGGACGGCATGGTTTCGCTGAAACATCCCGACGGCGGCTCCAACCTCATCTTCCTGCGCACCGGGCTGCCGACCTTCAAGCCCGCCGAGGCCGCCGGCCGCGCCCGCGACGGGCTGCTGCTGGTGCATGTGGTGGAGGGCATCGACCGCTGGCATGAGCAGCTGGCGGCGGCCGGCGTCGACGTCGTCACCGCACCGGAAACCGAACCCTGGGGCGAACGGTACTGCCAGTACCGGGACCCGAACGGGCTGATCGTGCAGCTGGTCGAATGGGTCTGATCCGCGTCTAGGCTGGGAGGGAAGATCCACCGCCGCAGGAAGGCACCCCATGAGACATGAACACCACTCGCATCAGGGCGAAGAGCATGCCGGCCACGAGCAGTTCGGCAAGGACTACTGGGAGGCACACTGGACCGAACCCGGCGGGGACGCCGCCGTCGTGCCCGCCCATCCGGCGCTCGACGAGGAGATCGCGGGCCTGACGCCGGGAACGGCGCTCGACGCCGGCAGCGGCGAAGGTGCCGAGGCGGCGTGGCTGGCAGAGCACGGCTGGTCGGTGACCGCCGTCGACCTGTCCGCCGAAGCGTTGGCACGCGCCGCCGCCCGCGCGCCCGGGGCCGGCATCACCTGGATCGAAGCGGACCTGACCGCGTGGGAGCCGGAGGACACGTTCGACCTGGTGGCCACCTTCTACGCCCATCCGACCATTCCGCAGCTGGCCTTCTACGAGCGGATCTCCCGCTGGGTCGCTCCCGGCGGGACGCTGCTGATCGTTGGGCACCAGCACGGCCACGGGTACGGCGCGCACGAACATCCGGAGGAGGCCGTCACGTCCGCCGACGCCGTCCGGGCGCTGCTGGACCCGGAACAGTGGCGGGTCGAAACGGCCGAGGAACGTCCGCGGTCGGCGGTGGGCCGGCACGGAGACCGGGTACAGCTGCAGGACGTGATGGTCCGCGCCGTCCGCCGCCACCAGACGCAGAGCCCGGGGCGGCTTTCCGGCAGCCGGCGGCGTCCTGACGTAGGCTGACCGCCATGCAGACACCGGGGGCAGGCATGGTTCGGCGGGCAGCGCCGGAACCGGCAGGAAACGGGGAGACGTGGCAGCGTTGAAAATCGGAATCATCGGCGCCGGCGGGGTGGGTGCCTACTTCGCCGCCGCCCTGGCCCGGGCCGGGCAGGAGGTCCACCTGCTCGTCACGCCCCGCCATCTGGCGCCGCTGACTGGCCACGGCGTGCGCCTGACCACCGGCGAGGGGCGGGACGATCTTGTTCCCGTAGCCGGCGTCGCCACCGACGCAGCCGCGATCGGGGTGTGCGACGCCGTGATCATCGCCTGCAAGGCAGGGGCCGTGCGCGAGGTCATGGCCAGTGCCAAGCCGCTGCTCGGCCCGGACACGGCCGTGCTGCCCGTGCAGAACGGTGTCACGGCCTCCGGGCAGATCACCGCCGCGGTCGGGCCGGGGCACGCCCTCGGCGGCCTGGCCCTGATCATTTCGTACCTGGTTGAACCGGGACACGTGCACCACGTGGGCGGACAGCCGGCCGTGACCCTGGGTGAACTGGACGGCACGGCCACGCCCCGGGTCGCGGCTCTTGCCGACGCGCTCAACGGGGCCGGCATCCGTGCACGGGTCTCCGCGGACATCGCCACGGATCAGTGGCGGAAGCTCATGCTGATCGCTTCCTACGGCGGAGTAGGCGCGCTCTGCCGCAGGACCGTCGGCGAAACGCGGACAAATCCGTATACCCGCAGCCTTGTGGAGGACGCCATGCGTGAAGCCGCCGCAATCGGCGCTGCCGCCGGTGCCAGGCTCACTGAGGCGGATGTGCAGGCCACCATGGAGCAGTACGACGCGTTCGCCCCGGAGAGCACCGCCTCCATGCAGCGCGACCTCCTCGCCGGGCGACCCTCCGAACTTGAGGAACAGAACGGAGCGCTCGTCCGGATCGCCGCCCGGCACGGCGTCCCGGCACCCATTCACACGACCATCTATCGGGCCCTCAGCATCCTCGACAGCCCCGCCTGAGTCACGTGCCAGCCGGCCGGCTTGTCCTTACAGCGCCAGCACGGCTCCGAGCACCAGCGGAAAGACCACGAAGACCGCCAGGAACACGGCGACGGCGGCGCGGCCCTTCGAATTGCCTACGTTCACCGTCAGTCCGGTGCCGGACCCGCTGCGTTTGGGCACCAGGACGTGCGGGTCGTCGGGGTTGTTGTAGAAGCCGCCGGCGACCCAGAGCTGGTCCTCGGCCTGCTCCTCCTCGGAGGGGTGGATGCCGCGGGCATGGGCGGTGCGCCGGGCCCAGCGGGACGCCAGCGCGTAGGCAGCCACCACTGCCGCCAGCAGCAGCGCGGTTCCCGCCAGCGCCGGCCAGATGGGCACCTGCTCCGGATTCCGCCATCCATTCACCGTCAGGTATCCGATGATCAGGGCCAGCAGCACGCCGACGCCGCCCATCGCCGCGATGGTGCCGCGGATCATGCCTTCCCGCCGGTACAGCTGCCAGGCCGAGGCTTCGGGCTCCGCGGGAACCATCAGCGGCACCGCGGCGGCGATCAGCGCGAGGAACAGGATGAGCCCGCCCCCGATCAGCAGGGGCAGGAAGACCGAGCCGAAGGACTTCTCCTCCCAGGCATCGGGCTGCCCGGAGCCTCCCCAGTGGGTCGGCACGGTGTCCGGCAGCGAGTCGTAGATCGTCGCCCCGTAGGCGAAGCACCCGGCCAGGATCAGCAGCGCCGCGGGATACAGCAGCCACAGAGCGGCACGGCCTCGGGTCATCCGGGTTTCGGTCTCGGCAGTCATGGTTCCACAGCCTAACCCGTGCGGCCGAACGGGCATTTACACCAGCCGTCGGCAAACCCGGGGGAGAAGATCTAGCCGATCAGCGATGCCAGGAACTCGTCAGCGGCGGCGACGTCGGCGCGGTCGTAGGCGCTGACGCTGGGCATGATTTCGGCGGCTCCGGTGCGCTCGAGCAGCCCGGCCAGCTGGCCGGCGACCTGCTCCGGCGTGCCGGTGACGGCGGAGGCCGTGAACGAGCGGACGGCGGCGGCCTTTTTCGGGCTTGCCTTCGCCAGCAGCTGCCGTACTTCCTCCACCGGGCGCAGCGGGCGGAACTCGCCGACGTCGCGCGAATCGGCATGCGCCCAGGCCTCGGGCAGCAGCAGCTCCCGGGCGCGCTCGGCGTCGTCGGCGACCGAGACCTCCACGCTGGCGATCAGGTAGGGCTCCGCTGCCGCGTCGCTGGGCCGGAAGTCGGAGACGTAGCGGCCGAGGGCGGCGGTGTTGCCCAGCAGGGGCCCTCCGACCACCGCCGGCAGGCCCAGCTGTGCGGCCAGCGACAGGCCGTCCTTGATCGCCAGCAGGAACATCGGCGGAGCGGCGGTACGGGGCCGGGCCGTGATCCCGGCCCGGCCGTCCAGGTAGTCCCGGACCTCCGCCACCTCGGCGGCGTATTCGCCGTCGCCCAGCGCGGTGCGTCCCAGGGCCTGCCGCACGGGCGCAGTAAAGCCCAGGGAGCCGCCCAGTCCGAGGTCAATCCGCCCCGGGGTCAGCGCCTCCAGCAGCAGCGCCTGCTCGGCGATCACCAGCGGCCGGTGGTTGGGCACCATGATTCCGCCGGTGCCGAGCCGGATCCGCTGCGTGCGGGCGCCGATCGCGGCCAGCAGCACCGCCGGCGCGGAGATGGCAATGCCGGGGACGGCATGGTGCTCGGCCGTCCAGAACCGTGAAAAACCAAGCTGTTCGGCCCGTACCGCCCGGTCCACGGTGGCGGCGATCGTCTCGGCGTCGGTCTCGCCGACGCGGGTACGGGCACGGTCCAGCAGGGAGATGCGCATCAGGTGCCTTTCCGCGCCGCTGTGGGCGTCTGATCGATGGTAAGTCCGCGGCTGGCGGTCACACTGTCTCTTCTAAGATGGCAGTTCGTGCCGGTGCGGCCGGTCGCCGTATCTCGGCGCACCAGCGGCTCTGACAGCCGGAGATGCGTTCGGATATGGGGGAATGTGATGGAACAACGAACGACACCAGTTGGCCGGGACCGGATGTATCAGGGCATGGACTGGCTCTTCCCGGCCTTCCTTGCGCTGGAGGTGGTCGCCTTTGTCGTCTTCCCGGGGCTGCCTCTGGCGGTGGCTGCCGCGGCGGCTTTTTCACAGCTTCGAACCTCGAAAGGCCGAATGTCGGCCCTCTGGATTCTCGCGGGGCTGCTGACGCTCATGGCGGTCGCCCCCTTCGTCCTGCACATGCTGGGGTGGTCCAGCTGGTCCACCGTCGAGCCGGGGCCGTTGATCAGCCCGGGTTCCTGACTGCATCTTCCTGGCGTTACGAGGCCGAACCCGCCGGCACCGCGGCCAGCTCGCGGAGCGCCGCCGCGGTCAGCCGTGCGCCGAAGGCCGGGCCGCCCGGCTCCAGGAAACGGGCGGCGGACAGCGAGTCCACCGGGACCGGGTCGTAGCCCACCCGGTCCACCAGCCCGGCGACCAGCGCGACGGCGCCCGGGTCATCTCCGGCCACGGCCAGGCCCAGACGTTCCGGATGCCCGGCGGGGCGCCGGTCCGGCTCCAGGTGGTGGTAGCCGGTGTGGTTGAAGGTCTTGACCACGGTGGCCTCCGGAAACATCTGCTGCACCACCAGGCTGGAGCCCTGACCGGCGGCGTCAAAGGCGGCGATGCTGCCATCCACCGGCGGCCAGTAATTCATCGCGTCCACCACGATCCGCCCGGCCAGCAGGGCCGGATCCAGCTCCGGCAGCCGGTGCAGCGGCAGGGCGAGGACCACCAGATCGGCCTCCGCCACGGCGTCGGCGGTCCAACGCGCCTCGGCGCCGGGGGCGAGGATCCCGACCATCAGCGCCAGCTGCTCGGGATCGCCGGAGCCCGACAGCGTGACCCGGTACCCGGCCTCCAGCAGGCTGCGGGCGACGACGGTGCCGACCTTCCCGGCCCCGATGACCGCGACCTGCCGGATGGGTCGGGTGGCGGCGGGCTCGGCGGGGGAGAGGCGGAGGTTCTCGACGGGCGGCTGGCTGCTCATGCCTTCGGCAACACGCGCAGCGGGGCTGCCATTCCCGCAGGGTGTCGGCGCGCCCCAGGCGTGAGGACCGCTTTCGGCCTGCATCCCGGAGGCCTAGAGTGGACGCCACTCCGGTTCCGCCTGGTCAGGAGGCAGCCATGTCGTCGAGCGCCGCCCGCCGCAACATGGTCGGGCCCTGCCCGCCGTCCACCCAGCCGCAGGCGCCGTGGCGGAGGCGGACGCACCGCAGCGCCGCCGCGCTCGCCGTCGTCCTGCTGCTGCCCGCACTCGCGGGATGCATGTCCGGCCCGGGGCAGCCGGGCCCGGCGCCGGCCGCGTCATCCGGAACCGCGGCGGCCGTGGAAACGATCACGGAGGATCTGGAGGCGCCGTGGTCCATCACCTTCACCGCCGACGGCACCCCGCTGGTCAGCGAGCGGGACACCGCGCGGATCCTGGAGCTGGCTGCCGACGGCGGAACCCGTGAAGTCGGGACCATCGAGGGCGTCGGTCCGCGCGGCGAGGGCGGCCTGCTGGGCATCGCCGCCCACGAGGGATACCTCTACAGCTATTTCACGGGCCGGGGCGAAAACCGCATTGAACGCCGGGAATTGACCGGCACCCCCGGCGCCCTTGGCCTCGGCCCGGCGCAGACGCTGCTGGCAGGCATCCCGGCCGGCGCGATCCACAACGGCGGCCGGCTCGCCTTCGGCCCGGACGGACTGCTGTACGCCACGACGGGCGACGCCGGGAACGCCGACAACGCGCAGGATCCCGCGGCGCTCGCCGGCAAGATCCTGCGGCTGGAGCCCGACGGCGCGGTGCCCGCCGACAACCCGTTTCCCGGGTCGCCGGTGTACAGCTACGGGCACCGCAACCCGCAGGGCCTGGCCTGGGACGCGGACGGGACGCTGTTCGCCAGCGAGTTCGGGCAGAACACCTGGGACGAGCTGAACGTCATCGAACCCGGCGGCAACTACGGCTGGCCCGAGGTCGAAGGCGCCGCCGGGGCCGAAGAGGCCGGCACCCCGGACTTCACTGACCCGGTGCAGCAGTGGGAACCGGCGGCCGCGAGTCCCAGCGGGATCGCCGTCGCCGGCGGCAGCATCTGGATCGCGAATCTGCGCGGCGAACGGCTCCGCGAGGTGCCGCTGGCGGACACCGGCACGGCGACCGAATACTTCGTGGGGGAGTACGGGCGGCTGCGCGACGTCGTCACCGCCCCCGACGGTGCGCTGTGGTTGCTCACCAACAACACCGACGGACGCGGCAGCCCCGGCGCGGGGGACGACCGGATCCTGCGGGTCGACGTCGGCCGCTGAGGCCCTGCTGAACCGGCCCGGCGCAGGTTACTTCAGCAGCCGGGAGAGCCGGCGGTCCGCCAGGATTTTGCCGCCGGTCTGGCAGTTGGGGCAGTACTCCATGGAGTTGTCGGCGAAGGACACGCTGCGCACCGTGTCCCCGCACACCGGGCAGACCTCACCGGCCCGGCCGTGCACGCGCATCCCGCTGCGCTTGGCGTCCTTCAGCTCGGCCGCCGGCTTGCCCGCCGCTGCCGCCACCGCCTCCGCCAGCACCCCGCGCAGCGCCGTGTACAGCCGCTGGACCTCGTCGGCGTCCAGCGAGTCCGCGAGCGCGAACGGAGACATGTGCGCCGCGTGCAGGATCTCGTCGGAGTAGGCGTTGCCGACGCCGGCGATCGTGCCCTGGTCCCGCAGGACGCCCTTGATTTGGGTCCGCCGCCCGGCCAGCAGGCCGGCGAACACCTCGGCGGTGAAATCCCCGTCCAGCGGGTCCGGGCCCAGCCGGGCGATCCCGGGCACCTCGTCCGGCTCACGCACCACGTAAACGGCCAGGGACTTCTTCGTGCCGGCTTCGGTCAGGTCGAACCCGGAACCGTCGGAGAAGCCGGCCCGCAGCGCCGTCCGGCCCTTGCCGGGCTTCAACGGGGCGGCGGGCGCCTGCTCATACCAGCGCAGCCAGCCGGCCTTCGCCAGATGGAACACCAGGTGCAGCTGCTCGCCCGTGCCCGGGTCCGCCGCCGCCAGGTCCAGGAACTTGCCGTGCCGGACGACGCCGGTCACCGCCGCGCCGTCGAGCGCGCTGATGGGAGGGTCAAAGGTCTTCAGGGCATTGATCTGGCCGACGGCCACGCGCGTCAACTGCAGTCCGCGCGCCCGCTCATCCAGGAATCGGACCAGGCACTCCACTTCCGGCATCTCAGGCATGCGCCTATCCTTCCACCGGCCGCCGCCGATGGCGACCGGCCGCAGGCGCGGCCGGCGTCTTCAGCCGGCGCCGCCGAAACCCGGAGACACCGGCCCCGGAGACACAGGTGCGGGAATCAACCGGGGCAGGATCCGAACGCAGGCCACCATGCCGACCAGTTCCACAAGGGTCTGCGTCACGACGACCAGGGGCACCAGCGCCAGGGAGTCCGGCAGCGCCAGGGCCAGCGGAAGAACCACGAGGGAGTTCCTCGTCGCGCCGCTGAAGACCGCCGCCGTGGAGCTGCCCGGGTCCAGGCCTGCCGTCCGGGCGGCGAGCAGGCCCAGCGGAACCATGATGACCAGGAAAGCGACGTACACCGGCACCGCAGCGAGCAGGGAGCCCAGTTCCCGCCCCACGCCGACAATCTGGGAAGCGACCACCACGGCGAGCACCAGCATCATCAGCGGCACCATGAGGTTCTGCAGGAGGCCCATCAGGCGGCGGGCCGCCGACGAGCGGCGCGCCAGGCGCTGCACCAGGGCCGCCGCGGCCAACGGCACGGCGATCAGGCCGATGAGCGCCTCAACGAAGGGCGCCGGTTCGATGACCGACACCAGGTCCGGTCCGATGAATAACAGCAGGTACAGCGGGAGGAACACCATCTGGGCCAGCATCAGGACCGGCGCCGCGGCAAGGAGGCGATCGCTCGAGCCACCGGCCAGGCCGGAGAACACGATGACGTAGTCAACGCACGGGGCAAGCAGGACCAGCATCACCCCGACGAGCAGCGCCTGCTCTCCGGCCACAAACCGGGACAGGCCGTACACAACTGCCGGTACCACCAGGAAGTTCAGGACCAGCACCGTGGCCATGAACCGTCCGTCCCGGACGGCCCGGCCGATCCGGGCGAACGGAATGCCCAGGAAGGTGGCGAACAGCAGCAGGCCCAGGACGGGGCTGATGGCCAGCTGGAGGGGAGCGGCGGCCGCCGGCGCCAGCCATCCGAAGATTCCGCCGGCCGCAAGGGCCAGCAGGTAGAGGCCCACCTGGTGTCGTTCCATTCGGGCCACCAGACGCGTCTGCATGAACCCAGCCTAGGGCCGGCGGGGAGGAGCTACCCTGACCGGTTGAACTCCAGCGCCACGCCCAGCCAGAAGTCCAGCTGCTCCTGGTCAGCGACGGCGTCTCCGCGCACTGAGATCCAGCCTTCTCCCATGCTGCGCCCGGCGCCCATCTCTGCCTGGGCCGCTTCGGGCCTGCCCAGCAGTTCAGCGTGCCGGTCCGGTGACACCCGCACCAGCAGGTCACCGGTCTTCCGGGCGGCGGCGACCATCTTTCCGTTCACCATGAAGGAGCGTCCGCCGAACATGGCCACCTCCCGGGCCGGCGGCTCCGCCGCAAGGGCAGCCCGTACCCGGCCCACCAGATCCTCCTGTGCCATGGGGTGCACCTTCCCTTCATTCCCGGAACCGGCCGGATGCCGTGCCGGGCCCGTTTCGACGCCCGCTCCCGCATCTGCCCCGATTCGCTTCTGATGCCCCGGGTACCGGCCTATCCTGTCTCCGGGCGCCGCCGCGGTGACCCGCCGGACTGTAGCGGACCGGGCCGACGCCGAGCACCAGGGGAGGACGATATGACCGCAGCGGGAGCGCAGGGCAGGCATGAGGGGCGGACGGGGCTGCAGGAGGAGGAACTGCTGGTGCTGGAGCGGCAGCTGGCCGCGGAGGGAGCGCCCGCGTACGTGGAGCTGCTGCACCAGGAGGCGCTGCTCGTGGTTCCCGGGGCAACGCTGGACCGGAACCAGTGCATCGACGCGATCGCCGCGTCCCCCGGCTGGGATGACATCGAGCTCGCTCCGCTGTGGTACTTCAGGGCCGGCCGGACCGCCGTCCACACCTACCGGTTCACCGGACGCCGCGGCGCCGAGACCTACCGGGCGGTGATGTCCTCCAGCTGGGTGGACACCCCGGAGGGTGCGCGGCTGATCCACCACCAGCAGACGCCCGAGCGCTGACGGCCGGGCACCGGCCCCCCGGACACCGGGCCGCCGGACGCTGGGCCCGGACACCGGGACCCCGGGCACCGGGCCCCGCCGCTTCCCCCACGCGCGCCGGTGACGTGCCGCGTCATCACTGCGGCTTAGGCTGCCCCGGTAGGTAGGCTTTTAGGCCGAAGTGCTCGCGATAAGGGGTTTGTGTGTCCACAGCTGTCCCGGCGGGAACCCGGCCCGACGCTGATCCGCTGGGCCGGGCCCGACGCCGCCGCCGCAACACCGGCATCCTCGCCGCGCTCGCCGCCGCCCTCTTCGCCGCGGCGCTGATGGGCGTGGCGGTCGGCCCGGTCTGGGTGCCGCCCGGTGAAGTGCTGCAGGTCATCGCGGCGCGCCTGGGGGCAGGCCCGACGGCGGGGCTGGACCCGGTGGCCGACGCCATCGTCTGGGACGTGCGCCTGCCCAGGGTGCTCATGGGCCTGTCCGTGGGTGCCGGGCTGGCCGTCTGCGGCATGGCGCTGCAGGCCATGGTGCGCAACATGCTGGCCGATCCGTACCTGCTCGGCATCAACTCCGGTGCCTCCAGCGGCGCCGCCGCCACCATCCTGTTCGGGCTCGGACTCGGACTGGGCGAGCACGCCCTGGCCGGCAGCGCGTTCCTCGGCGCGCTCGCCGCCTCCCTGCTGGTGTTCGTCGTGGCCCGGGCCGCCGGGCGCATCACCTCGGTGCGCCTGCTGCTGGCCGGAGTCGCCGTCGGCTATGCGCTCTCCGCGCTGACCAGCTTCCTGATCTTCGCGTCAGGCTCCGCCGAGGGTGCCCGCTCGGTGATGTTCTGGCTGCTTGGCTCCCTCTCGCTGTCCCGGTGGGGAACGCCGTTGGCGGCGCTGGGCGCCGTCGTCGTGCTCACCGTCGTCCTGCTCACGGCCTGGGCCCGGCGGCTGGATGCCCTGGCCGTCGGGGACGAGACGGCCCTGGCCCTGGGCGTGCGGCCCACCCGCTTCCGCACCCAGCTGCTGGTGGTGGTCTCGCTCTGCGTCGGCTTCATCGTGGCCGCCTCCGGCAGCATCGGCTTCGTCGGCCTGGTGGTCCCGCACCTGGCCCGCCGCCTGGCGGGCGCCGCCCACGCCTGGGCCGTGCCCGCAGCGGCCCTGCTGGGAGCCCTGTTCCTGCTGGCCGCCGATCTGCTCTCCCGGATGGTGATGCAGCCGCGCGAACTGCCCATCGGCATCGTCACCGCCCTGGTCGGCGCGCCGTTCCTGCTCTACCTCGTCCGCAGGCTGCGTCCCGCCGCCGCCTGACCCGATTCCACCCCGCCAGGAGCCTTTGATGATCCGCACGGCCTCCACCGCCCGCACCCGCCCCGCCCGGACGCTCGCCGCCGCCGCGGCCCTCGCCGTTGCCCTCAGCGGCTGCGGCGCCGGCGACACCGGCACGGACGCCCCGGCAGCGGCCGGCGACACCGGCTATCCGCTCACCATCCGGAACTGCGGCACCGAGGTGACCTTCGAACAGCGTCCGGAACGGGCGGTGCTGCTCAAATCCGCCTCCGTGCCGTTCCTGCACGAGCTGGGCGTGCTCAGCGAGGTGGTCACCGCCCGCGCCGGCGCCTATCCCCGCGATTATTACGACGACGCGACCTGGGCCGAGCTTCAGGACATTCCCATGCTCAGCGACGAACTGGACTCCTCCGGCCACCTGCAGATCTCCCGCGAAGCCGTCGTGGCGCAGCGGCCCGACATCGTGCTCGGCGACGCCGCCAACCTGGACCGGGACACCCTGGCCGCCGCCGGGCTGCCGCTGCTCCAGGAACCGGCGCTCTGCCCGCAGCCGCCCACGGACCCCTCCTTTGAGGACATCTACGACCAGATGCGCAACTACGGGCGGATCTTCGACGCCGAGGCGGAGGCGGAGGCCGCCGTCGCCCGCCTGCAGGAGCAGCTGGCGGACGTGCTCGCCGACGTCGACCCGAACGAGCAGCGCACCGCCGCCGTGCTGTACCCGACCGTGGGCGGGGGAGTGCCCTACGCCTACGGCACCTCCTCGATGGCGCATCCGCAGCTGGAGGCCGCCGGCTTCACCAACGTGTTCGCCGACGTCCAGGAGCGGGTCTTCGAGGTCACCCCGGAGGAACTGGTGGGCCGCAACCCGGATGTGCTGATCCTGCTCTACTCCGACGGCGCGCCGGAGGACATCAAGGCCGCCGTCACGTCCCTGAACGGCGCGGACGCCATCACCGCGGTGCAGCAGGACGCGATCCTGGTCCAGCCGTTCAACTTCACGGAGCCGCCCGGCCCGCTGGCCATCGACGGCCTGGCGCGCATGGTGGAGCACTTTTCCCGATGATCGCGGCCAGCGGCGTGGGCTACGCCTTCGGGGACCGGCGGGTGCTCGAGGCGGTGGACCTGCAGGCCCCGCACGGGCAGGTCCTGGGCCTGGTCGGGCCCAACGGATCCGGGAAGACGACCCTGCTGCGCACCCTCTACGGCTCGCTGAAGGGCGACGGCGCGGTGTTCCTCGACCGCGAGGAGCTCACCTCCCTGCCGGCCCGGGAGATCGCCCGCCGCGTGTCCGTGGTGGTGCAGGAAACCCCGGGCGAGCTGCCGCTGCTGGTCTCGGACATGGTGCTGCTGGGCCGCACCCCGCACCGCTCCGGCTTCGCCCGCACCGGGGCCGCCGACGAGCGAGCCGCCGCCGCGGCGCTGGAGCAGGTCGGGGCGCTGCACCTGGCCGGGCAGCCCTTCGACGCGCTCTCGGGCGGGGAACGGCAGCGGGTGCTGATCGCCCGGGCGCTGGCCCAGCAGGCCACGCACATGCTGCTGGACGAACCGACCAACCACCTGGACGTGCGCTACCAGCACGAGGTCCTGGGCCTGGTCCGGTCCCTCGCAGTGGAACGGCACCACACGGTCGCCGTGGTGCTGCATGACCTGAACCTCGCCGCCGCGTACTGCGACCGGCTGCTGCTGCTCGACGGCGGCCGGGTTGCCGCGGCCGGCACCGCCGACGAGGTGCTGGTTCCCGAGGTGCTGGAACCGGTGTACGGGGTGGCGGTGCGGCGCCTGGACCTCGGCGGGGAGGGCTTCCACCTTGCCTTCCGGGCAAACCGTTACTCAGGTCCGGCCAATACGGCAGTGCCGGATCCGGGGCGCAGCAGGTAGGCTAGGTGAGCCGGTACGGCAGATTATGTCAGCAGCATTTGCACGGCCACGGCCCAGCGTTCACCCTAGTGGGAACGCAGGTGACGGAGTCGGGCTCTTTGGGGAGGGATAACAATGGCGGGCGAGGAACACAACGCCGCACAGGGCGATCAGCGCGAGCTGACCGCGGAAGACACGACGTCGATTTTTCTTCCGCCGCTGCAGGATGCCACCACGGTCGAGCCGAAGCTCAGCCCGGACGAGCGGGCCGCCGTCGCGGCGCTGCCGGCCGGCTCCGCGCTGCTGATCGCGCACACCGGCCCGAACACCGGGGCACGGTTCCTGCTTGACTCCGACGTCACCAGCGCCGGACGGCACCCGAACGCCGACATCTTCCTGGATGACGTCACCGTCTCCCGCAAGCATGCCGAGTTCCACCGGACTCCCGAGGGCTTCCGCCTGGTGGATGCCCGCAGCCTCAACGGCACCTACGTGAACAACGACCGGGTCGACACCCTGATGCTGCGCAACGGCAACGAGGTGCAGATCGGCAAGTTCCGGCTCACGTTCTACGCCGCCCGCCCCGCCTCCAGCCGCGAGGGCTAGTAGGCTTACGGTATGTCAGCATCACAACCGGTCAGGCGCCCCCTCGGCGCCGGACAGGACCGCCCGCGCGGCCGCGTCCTGAACATCGGTGAGGTGCTCTCTACCCTCAGCACGGAGTTTTCCGGCATCAGCGCCTCCAAGATCCGCTTCCTGGAGGAAAAGGGGCTGGTCACTCCGCAGCGCACGGCGGCCGGATACCGCAAATACTCGGCCCACGACGTCGAGCGGCTGCGGTTCGTGCTGGCCCTGCAGCGGGACCAGTACCTGCCGCTGAAGGTCATCAAGGACTACCTCGACGCGATCGACCGCGGCGAGCGGCCCGAGCAGCTGCCCGGCGGACTGTCCCTGACCCCGCGCGTGGTCTCCGACCAGCTGGCCGGCGAACGCTCCGCCCAAGCCCGGACCCTCAGCTTCGACGAACTGGTGGCCGAGTCCGGCGTCGGCGCCGACCTGGCCCGTGACCTGGTCGAGTACGGGCTGATCGGCACCCCCGACGACGGCTATGACGAACACGCCCTGAAAGTGGCGCGGGCCTGCGCCCAGCTGCAGTCCCACGGCCTCGAACCGCGCCACCTGCGCCCCTTCCGCGCCGCAGCGGACCGCGAACTGGGCCTGGTGGAAACGGTGGTGGCCCCCGTCGCCTCCCGGCGCGACGTCGCGTCCAAGGCGCGGGCGGCGGAGATGGCCCGCGAAATCAGCGAGCTCTGCCTGAACCTGCACAGCGCCCTGGTCAATGGGCAGATCGCCCGGATGGAGAACTGAGCGTGCGAGAAGTCGAAGTCGTGGGCGTGCGCATCGAGCTGCCCTCCAACCAGCCGCTGGTCCTGCTCAAGGAGACCGAGGGGGAGCGGCACCTGCCCATCTGGATCGGCGCCCCGGAGGCCAGCGCCATCGCCTTCGTGCAGCAGGGCATCGTCCCGCCGCGCCCGATGACCCACGACCTGCTGGTCAACACGGTCTCCGCCCTGGGCCGGACCATCACCCGGGTGCAGCTGGTGCGCGTGCAGGACACCGTGTTCCACGCCGAGCTGGTGTTCGACGACGGCACCACCGTCAACTCCCGCGCCTCCGACGCCATCGCCGTCGCGCTCCGGGTGCCCTGCACCATCTACTGCGCCGATGAGGTCCTGGACGAGGCGGGCGTGCGGATCGCCGAGGCCGACGACGACGACGAAGACGAGACCGAGACCCGCGACACCGAGCAGGAGCTGCGCCAGTTCCGCGAGTTCCTGGCTGACGTCGAGCCCGAGGACTTCGAGCACTGACCCGCCCCCGGCCGGCGCCGGTCCGACACGCGGCAGAAAAACCGCCGGCGTCTTTGACCTTGGTCCCGCCCGGCTCTAACGTCGAAGCATAGAGTTCCCCATTGCACCTATGGTCCGCCGGGGGCAGACTGAGAAGCAATTTCCTCAAGCCTGTTCCGTCGCGGCCAGTGTCGATCTCAGGAGGGGACCGCAACAAGGAGGCACACGTGAGTCCGAAAGGCGACGCCGGTAATCAGGGGAAGGGCGCGGCCAACCGCGGCAGGATCCCTGAATCCAGTGCCCAGGGCTTGCTGTTCACCGAAGACCTGCCCCTGCTCGACGAAGACGCCGGCTACCGCGGGCCCACCGCCTGCAAGGCCGCCGGCATCACCTACCGTCAGCTGGACTACTGGGCCCGTACCGGGCTGGTCGAGCCCGCGGTCCGCGGGGCATCGGGATCGGGCAGCCAGCGGCTCTACTCCTTCCGCGACATCCTGGTCCTGAAGGTCGTCAAGCGCCTGCTGGACACCGGGGTCTCGCTCCAGCAGATCCGCACCGCCGTCGAGCACCTGCGTGAGCGCGGCGTCGAGGACCTGGCCCAGATCACCCTGATGAGCGACGGCGCCAGCGTCTACGAGTGCACCTCCGCCGACGAGGTCATCGACCTGGTCCAGGGCGGCCAGGGCGTCTTCGGCATCGCCGTCGGCCGCGTCTGGCGCGAGGTTGAGGGCAGCCTGGCCCAGCTGCCGAGCGAGCACGCCGAAGACCAGGCCTTCCCCAACGACGAGCTCGGCGCCCGGCGCGCGGCCCGCAAGATCAGCTGACGCCCGGCGGGAGCATCACCGGCCGCACAGGTTTTTGAGCAGATAGACAGCAAGGGCGCCTCCCGCATGGGAGGCGCCCTTCTCTGCAGGGGATGCGGTCCGGTGGTGCCGGCCGCTCAGGCCACGGGCCGGCGCATGACCCGGTTGCGGCTGCGGCCGCTCTCCACCAGGTTCTTCAGCAGCGCGTCGAAGGAGCCGGCGGCCTGCTTGGCGGACTCGCCCGGCCAGTGATGCACCGCGTGCGCGGCGCCCTGGATCTGCTGCCAGTTGGCCTGCTCGGCAATGTGCGGCTGCAGCAGCAGGTCACCGAACATCTGCTGCATCTCCGCCAGGCGGAAGGAATGCTCGTTGGAGCTGGTGCGCACCCGGTTGGCCACGATGCCCGCGGGTGCCAGGTTCGGCGCGAACTCCTCGCGGAACAGGTCCAGTGCGCGCATGGTCCGCTCGGTGCCGGCCACGGAGAACAGGCCCGGCTCGGCCACCAGCAGCACCCGGTTGCTGGCCATCCAGGCCATCCGGGTCAGGCCGTTCAGCGACGGCGGGCAGTCGATGAGCACCAGCCCGTAGCCGCTGACGCGGGAGAGCAGGGTGGAGAGCCGGCGCAGGTCCCGCCGGCCCAGGTCGGGGCGGTCATAGATGCCGGTGAAGGCCGAGCCCATGGCGACGTCGAGCACCGGGGGACGCTTCGGATCGCCCTTCCGCCGGCGCAGGTGGTTCTCCGTCCAGCCGCTGGAGACCACGTTGTCGGTCAGCACCGCCCGGCGGGCGCCCTTGAGCATCTCGCCGATGCCCGGCTTGTCGCCCGGGTTCACGGCCAGGCCGGTGGTGGCGTCAGCGTGCGGGTCCAGGTCCACCACCAGGGTGGGGATGCCCGCTGCCAGTGCAGCCGATGCCAGTCCCAGGGTCACCGATGTCTTGCCCACACCGCCTTTGAGACTGCTGATGCTCACTACTTGCACTTGTTGAACCAAAACCTAACGTTTCTCGGGATCACGAGCGAAGGGCCCCCTGGGGAAGCTGCACGATCATTCTATGTGACAGGTGCAGGTAACCCGGGAAGCGGCTGTTGCGGGGGTGGCGCATAGACTGGGCCGCGGAACTGTGACACGCAGCACGCTTGGCAACGCGGCCCTGTGTGGCGGCGGCCGGGATGGCTGCCGCCCTTCCGGGCCGCGCAGCCGCGCGTAAGATTTCGGTTAGAGGGTCCGCGGCGACACACTGCGGCCTCCCTGCCGCCAACGATGCAGGAGAGCAATGTTCTCGAAGATTCTGGTCGCCAACCGCGGTGAGATCGCCATCCGGGCCTTCCGCGCCGCCTATGAGCTCGGCGCGAAAACCGTCGCCGTGTTCGCCTATGAAGACCGAAACTCGATCCACCGGCAGAAGGCCGACGAAGCCTATCTCATCGGCGAGAAGGGCCACCCGGTCCGGGCCTACCTCGACGTGGACGAGATCATCCGCGTGGCTCGGGAGGCCGGCGCCGACGCCATCTACCCCGGTTACGGCTTCCTGTCCGAGAATCCCGGACTGGCCCGCGCGGCCGCCGAGGCCGGCATCACCTTCATCGGGCCGGCCGCCGACGTGCTGGAACTGGCCGGACACAAGGTGCACGCCCTCGACGCGGCCCGCAGCGCCGGCATTCCCGTGCTGCGCTCCACCGCGCCGAGCGCAGATCCGGAGAAGCTGCTCGCCGAAGCCGAGGAGATCGGCTTCCCGATCTTCGTGAAGGCCGTCGCCGGCGGCGGAGGGCGCGGCATGCGCCGGGTCGACACCGCCGAGCAGCTGCCCGAGGCCCTGGCCGCCGCGATGCGTGAGGCCGACACCGCCTTCGGCGATCCCACCGTCTTCCTGGAGCAGGCCGTCCTGCGCCCGCGGCACATCGAGGTGCAGGTCCTCGCCGACGGCGAAGGCAACGTCATCCACCTCTTCGAGCGCGACTGCTCCCTCCAGCGCCGCCACCAGAAGGTCATCGAAATCGCGCCGGCCCCGAACCTGGACGAGGGCATCCGCCAGGCGCTGTACCGTGACGCCGTCGCCTTCGCGAAGTCGCTGAACTACGTCAACGCCGGCACCGTCGAGTTCCTGGTCGACACCGTCGGCGACCGCGCCGGCCAGCACGTCTTCATCGAAATGAACCCGCGCATCCAGGTGGAGCACACGGTCACCGAGGAGATCACCGACGTCGACCTGGTGCAGGCGCAGATGCGCATCGCCGCCGGCGAGACCCTCTCCGACCTGGGCCTGGTCCAGGAGGAGCTGCAGATCCGCGGCGCGGCCCTGCAGTGCCGGATCACCACCGAGGACCCGGCCAACGGGTTCCGGCCCGACGTCGGCAAGATCAGCGCCTACCGCTCCGCCGGCGGCGCCGGCGTGCGCCTGGACGGCGGCACCGTCTACGCCGGCGCCGAGATCAGCCCGCACTTCGACTCCATGCTGGTCAAGCTCAGCTGCCGCGGCCGCACCTACCCGATGGCCGTGAACCGCGCCCGCCGGGCGCTGGCCGAGTTCCGGATCCGCGGCGTCTCCACCAACATCCCGTTCCTGCAGGCCGTGCTCGACGACCCGGCGTTCGTGGCCGGCGACGTCGCCACCTCCTTCATCGAGGAGCGCCCGGAGCTGCTCGGCGCCCGGGCGTCCGCGGACCGCGGCACCAAGATCCTGAGCTGGCTGGCCGACGTCACGGTCAACCAGCCGCACGGCGCCCCGCCCACCGAGCTGGACCCGGAGGCCAAGCTGCCCGCCGAGCTGCCCGAGGTGCGTCCCGGCTCCCGGGACCGGCTGCGGGAACTGGGCCCGGAGGCCTTCGCCGCCGAGCTGCGGGCCCAGACCGCGCTGGCGGTCACCGACACCACCTTCCGTGACGCCCACCAGTCGCTGCTGGCCACCCGGGTCCGCACCCGGGACCTGCTTTCCGCCGCTCCCGCCGTCGCCGCCCTGACCCCGCAGCTGCTCTCGGTGGAGGCCTGGGGCGGGGCGACCTACGACGTCGCGCTGCGCTTCCTCGGCGAAGACCCGTGGGAGCGGCTCACCTCGCTGCGCGAGGCGCTGCCCAACATCTGCATCCAGATGCTGCTGCGCGGCCGCAACACCGTCGGCTACACCCCCTACCCGGTGGAGGTCACCGAGGCGTTCGTGCAGGAGGCCGCCGACGCCGGCGTCGACATCTTCCGCATCTTCGACGCCCTCAACGACGTCTCCCAGATGGAGCCGGCCATCCGGGCGGTGCGCGCCACCGGCACCGCCGTCGCCGAAGTGGCCCTGTGCTACACCGCCGACATGCTGGACCCGGAGGAAAAGCTCTACACGCTGGACTACTACCTGGGCCTGGCCCAGCAGATGGTCGACGCCGGCGCCCACATCCTGGCGATCAAGGACATGGCCGGGCTGCTCCGCCCGCCGGCCGCCGCGAAGCTCGTCACCGCGCTGCGCGAACGGTTCGACCTGCCGGTGCACCTGCACACCCATGACACCGCCGGCGGGCAGCTGGCCACGCTGCTCGCCGCCGCCGAGGCGGGCGTGGACGCGGTCGACGTCGCCAGCGCCTCGCTGGCCGGCACCACCAGCCAGCCGGCCGCCTCCGCACTGGTCGCCGCCCTGGCCCACACCGAGCGGGACACCGGCCTGGACCTGGCCGCGGTCAGCGCCATGGAGCCCTACTGGGAGGCCGTGCGCCGCGTCTACGCACCGTTCGAGTCCGGTCTCACCGGGCCCACCGGCCGCGTGTACCTCCACGAGATCCCCGGCGGGCAGCTCTCCAACCTGCGCCAGCAGGCCATCGCCCTGGGGCTGGGGGAGCGGTTCGAAGCGATCGAGGACATGTACACCGCAGCGGACCGGATCCTGGGCCGGCTGGTCAAGGTCACCCCGTCCTCCAAGGTGGTCGGCGACCTGGCCCTCCAGCTGGTCGGACAGAACGTGGATCCGAAGGAGTTCGAGGAAAACCCGCAGGACTACGACATCCCCGACTCGGTCATCGGCTTCCTCAACGGTGAGCTGGGCGACCCGCCCGGCGGCTGGCCGGAGCCGTTCCGCAGCAAGGCGCTGCAGGGACGCAAGATGAAGCCGCGCGACGTCGAGCTCACCGACGAGGACCGCGCCGGGCTGGCCGCGGACTCCGCCGAACGGCGCCGCACCCTGAACCGGCTGCTGTTCCCCGGCCCGGCCAAGGAATTCGACTCGGTGCGCAGCACCTACGGAGACCTCTCCGTCCTGCGCACCCGCGACTACCTCTACGGGCTGCAGTACGGCGAGGAGCACGTGGTGGACCTGGAGAAGGGCGTGCGGCTCATCGCCACCGTCGACGCCGTCTCCGAGCCCGACGAAAAGGGCATGCGCACGGTCATGACCACCCTGAACGGCCAGCTGCGCCCGGTGCTGGTGCGGGACCGCAGCGTGGAGACCGACTTCAAGGTCGCCGAGCGCGCCGATCCGGGCAACCCCGGCCACGTCGCCGCGCCGTTCGCCGGAGCGGTCACCGTGACGGTGAAGGAAGGCGACACCGTGGCCGCGGGCGACGCCGTCGCCACCATCGAGGCGATGAAGATGGAGGCCTCGATCACCACCCCCACCGGCGGCACCGTGCAGCGGGTGGCCCTGACCGGAGTCTCCCAGGTCCAGGGCGGAGACCTGATCGTCGTGCTGGAGCCCGAAGGCAGGTAACGCGGGCGGGCAGGACATTCCGCGGGGCGGTACGGCAGCAGCCGTACCGCCCCGCGGCCGTCTCCGGGCCCGGACTAGACTGAAGCCGTGACCCACTACGACCTCGCCATCGTCGGCTCCGGCTCCGGCAACACCCTCATCACCCCCGACTGGGACGGGCGCAAGGTCGCCCTGATCGACGGCGGAACCTTCGGCGGCACCTGCCTGAACGTCGGCTGCATCCCCACCAAGATGTTCGTCTATCCGGCCACGCTCGCCGCCACGTCGGCCGAAGCCGGCCGGCTGGGCGTCGAACTGGCCCACACCGGGACCCGCTGGCGGGAAATCCGCGACCGCATCTTCACCCGGATCGACGCGATCTCCGACGGCGGGCGCCGTTACCGGGACGAGGAGCTGGAGAACGTCACCCTCTATCCGGAGTACGCCCGGTTCACCGGACCGCACGCGCTGGAAACGGCATCGGGGCAGCGGATCAGCGCCGACCAGATCGTCATCGCCGCCGGCTCCCGGCCGTTCGTCCCCCCGATCCCCGGCATCGACCTGCCGCAGGTGCACACCTCCGACACCGTCATGCGGGTCGACGAGCTGCCCCGGCGGATCCTGATCCTCGGCGGCGGCTACATCGCCGCGGAGTTCGGGTTCATCTTCTCCGCCCTGGGCAGCGAGGTCAGCATGGCGGTGCGCTCCGGCTTCCTGCTCCGCGGCCAGGACCAGGCCGTGGCCGAACGCTTCACCGTCGAAGCGGAAAAGCAGTGGAACCTGCTGCGCCGCCACGAAGCCCGCAGCATCACCGCCAACCCCGACGGATCAGTCCATGTGGTGCTGGACGCCCCGGGGCAGGTGACCGAGCTCGACGTCGACCTGGTCCTGGTGGCCACCGGCCGGGTCCCCAACACCGACCGGCTGGCCACCGCCGCGGCCGGCTTCGACCACCACCCGGACGGACGGGTTGCCGTGGACGAGTACCAGCGGGTGCTCAGCGGCGGCCAGCCGGTGCCCGGCCTTTGGGCGCTCGGGGACGCCAGCAGCGAGCACCAGCTCAAGCACGTGGCCAACCACGAGGCCCGCGTGGTGGCCCACAACCTGGTGCATCCCGACAACCTGCGCCGCAGCGACCACCGCTTCGTGCCGGCCGCCGTGTTCACGCACCCGCAGATCGCCGCCGTCGGGCTCACCGAGGACCAGGCGCTGGACTACACGGCCGAACGCGGCACGCATCTGGCCCTCGCCGTGCAGGAGTACGGCTCCACCGCCTACGGATGGGCGATGGAGGACACCACCGGGTTCGTCAAGCTGCTCGCCGAGCGCGAGACCGGCAAGCTGCTCGGCGCGCACATCCTGGGCCACGAGGCCTCCATGCTGATCCAGCCGCTGATCCAGGCCATGTCCTTCGACCAACATCCGCTGGAGGTGGCCCGCGGCCAGTACTGGATCCATCCGGCGCTGACCGAGGTCGTGGAGAACGCACTGCTCTCGCTGAACCTGGACGGCTGAACAAAAGGGCCGAACGGATGGGCCCGCCGCTCTGGCAAATTGCTAGGACATCCAACTAGTCTGTGAACTGAACCACACCGACAGTTCAGGAGCATCGATGTCCAGCCACCAGTCCACCGGCACCATTGACAATCCGCAGCCCGGAGCGGACGCCGCGCCCGCCCTGGCCCACTACGTCGGCGGACGCCGGCAGGAGGGAGCCTCCGGCCGCTTCGGCGACGTCTGGGATCCCAACACCGGCCGCGTCCAGTCGCGCGTGCCGCTGGCCTCCGCCGCCGAGGTGCGCGCCGCCGTCGACGCCGCCGAAGCGGCCCAGCCGACCTGGGCGGCCACCAACCCGCAGAAGCGCGCCCGGATCCTGGGCCGCTTCGTGGACCTGGTCCGCGCCGACATGGACAACCTCGCCTCGCTGCTGTCCGCCGAACACGGCAAGACCCTCGCCGATTCCCGCGGCGACATCGAACGCGGGCTCGACGTCGTCGAATTCGCCATGGGCGCCCCGCACCTGCTCAAGGGCGAGTACAGCGACAGCGTGGGCCCGGGCATCGACACCTACTCCATGCGCCAGCCGCTCGGCGTCGTCGCCGGCATCACCCCGTTCAACTTCCCGGCCATGATTCCGCTCTGGAAGGCCGGGCCCGCCATCGCCGCCGGCAACGCGTTCATCCTCAAGCCCTCCGAGCGGGACCCTTCGGTGCCGCTGCGCCTGGCCGAACTGTGGGCCGAGGCGGGCCTGCCGGCCGGCATCTTCACCGTGGTCAACGGGGACAAGGAGGCGGTCGACGCGCTGCTGGAGGACCCGCGCATCCAGGCCGTCGGCTTCGTGGGCTCCACGCCCATTGCGCAGAGCATCTATGCCCGCGCCACCGCCAACGGCAAGCGAGCCCAGTGCTTCGGCGGTGCCAAGAACCACATGCTGGTGATGCCCGACGCCGACCTGGACCAGGTAGCCGACGCCCTGATCGGCGCCGGCTACGGCTCCGCCGGAGAACGCTGCATGGCCATCTCCGTCGCCGTTCCGGTCGGCGAGGCCACGGCCGACGCGCTGGTGGCCAAGCTGAAGGAGCGGGTGGAGCAGCTGCGCGTGGGCACCTCCACGGACCCGGACGCCGACTACGGCCCGCTCGTGGGCCGGGACGCACTGGAGCGGGTGCGCGGCTACATCGGCATCGGTGAAGAGGAAGGCGCCGAGCTGGTGGTGGACGGCCGGGACTTCAGCCTGAACGGGCACGAAGACGGATACTTCATCGGCCCCTCCCTGTTCGACCGGGTCACCCCCGAGATGCGCATCTACCAGGAGGAGATCTTCGGGCCGGTGCTTGTGGTGGTCCGCGCCGCCGACTATGAAGAGGCGCTCCGGCTGCCCAGCGAACACCGGTTCGGCAACGGCGTCACCATCTACACGCGCGACGGCGACGCCGCCCGGGACTTCGCCTCCCGGGTCAACACCGGGATGGTCGGCATCAACGTGCCGATCCCGGTGCCGATCGGCTACCACACCTTCGGCGGCTGGAAGGCCTCCGGCTTCGGGGACCTGAACCAGCACGGCCCCGACGCCTTCCGCTTCTACACCAAGACCAAGACCGTCACCGAGCGCTGGCCGTCCGGCATCAAGGACGGCGCCAGCTTCATCATGCCCGCCGGAGACCACTCGTGAGCGCAGGCACCCCGGCCGAACTGCTCACCGAGGTCCGCGGCCGGGCCGGCGTCATCACGCTCAACCGGCCGCGCGCCATGAACGCGCTCACCCACGGCATGGTGCTGGCGATGACCGAGGCGCTCGAGGCCTGGGCCCGGGATCCGGCGGTGGACCTGGTGATCGTCACCGGCGCGGGGGAGCGGGCGCTGTGCGCCGGCGGCGACATCGTGGACCTGTACTACGACGGCTTCGAGGGCGGGCTTGGCGGCGCGCGCATGTGGGCCGACGAGTACGCCCTCAACCACGCGATCTCCGACTATCCGAAGCCGTACGTGGCCATCATGCACGGGCTCGTCCTGGGCGGCGGAATCGGCATCTCCGCGCACGGCTCGCACCGCGTGGTCACCGACAGCACCCGGGCCGGCATGCCGGAGACCGCGATCGGTTTCGTTCCCGACGTCGGCGGCACCTGGCTGCTCTCCCGCGCCCCGGGCGGCATCGGCGCCCACCTGGCCCTGACGGCGGCGCACGTGGGCCCGGGCCGGGCCATCGAAGCCGGCCTTGCCGACAGCTACGTGCCCGAGGCCGACCTCCCGGCCCTCATCGCCGAGCTGGCGGCCACCGGCGACGCCGCGGTGATCGACCGGTTCGCCCGTCCGGCACCGGATTCCTTCGGGGATGAGCGCGCCGTGCTGGACCGGGCGTACGCTGCGGACACGGTGGAGGAGATCCTCGCGGCGCTGGACGCCGAGGAGGCCCCCGTGGCCGCCGACGCCGCGCAGCGGATCCGGCGCAACAGCCCGCTCGGGTTGAAGGTCACCCTGGAATCCCTGCGCCGGGCCGCCGGCCGCGGACTGGCCGACGTGCTGGTCACGGAATACCGGGTCTCCTGCCGCTTCCACCTCGGGCACGAACTGAGGGAGGGGGTCCGCGCGCAGGTGATCGACAAGGACCGGCAGCCGCGCTGGGAGCCTCCCGTGCTGGAGGAGGTGGACCCGGGCGAAGTGGCGGGATACTTCGAGCCGCTGGACCATCCGCAGATTCCGGAGCTGGACCTCCGGCCAGCCGACGTCGGCCCCGCCCGTGTCCAGGCGGAGCCGGCCGGCGGCACACCATCGGAAGCAACCGCAGGGAGCCGGGCATGAACATCGCCTTTATCGGACTGGGCAACATGGGCGGCCCGATGGCCGCCAACCTCGTCAAGGCAGGCCACCGGGTGGCCGGCTTCGATGTGGTGCCGGAGGCCCTGGAAAAGGCCCGCGCCGCCGGCATCGAAACCGCCGCCACCGGTGCAGACGCCGCGGCCGGCGCGGAAGTGGTCATCACCATGCTGCCCGGCGGCCAGCACCTGCTGGACGCCTACGAAGGCGGGCTGCTGGCCGCCGCGGCGCCGAACACCCTCTTCCTCGACTGCTCCACCGTCGACGTCGCCGACGCCCGGGCAGCACGGGAGCTGGCCGTCGCCGCCGGCCACCGCGGGGCGGACGCCCCGGTCTCCGGCGGCACCGTGGGCGCGGAGGCGGGCACGCTGACCTTCATGGTCGGCGGCGACGAGGCCGACTTCGCGCAGGCCGAACCGCTGCTGCAGGTCATGGGCGCCACCGTGGTGCACTGCGGCTCCTCCGGCGCCGGACAGGCCGCCAAGGTGTGCAACAACATGATCCTGGGCGTCTCGATGATCGCGGTCAGCGAGGCGTTCGTGCTCGCCGAAAAGCTGGGCCTGAGCCACCAGGCGCTGTTCGACGTCGCGTCCCGTTCCAGCGGCCAGTGCTGGGCCCTGACCACCAACTGCCCCGTGCCCGGGCCGGTGCCGGCCAGCCCGGCGAACCGGGACTACGCGCCCGGCTTCATGGGCGCGCTGATGAGCAAGGACCTGCAGCTGGCCCTCAGCGCCATCGAGGCCACCGGCACCGCGGCCGAGCTTGGCCCGCTCGCGGCCGGCATCTACCGCCGGTACGCCGAGGAAGGCGGAGCACAGACCGATTTCTCCGGCATCATCAACACGATCCGGGAGGCCTCGGCCTGACCTGCGCAGGGCCCGCGCCGCCGTTCTCAGGCGGCGCAGGCCCTGCGCGGATATCCGGACGGGGTTCAGCTCACGCGCGCTCGGCCCGCAGGGCCCGCTTGAGCAGCTTGCCGGACTGGTTGCGGGGCAGTTCGGCGACGAAGTCGACCCGCTTCGGCACCTTGTGCCCGGCGAGCCGGCCCCGGACGTGGGCGCGCACGGCCTCCGCCGTCAGGGCCGCGCCCTCCTTGAGCACGACGACGGCGGTCACCGCCTCGATCCAGCGCTCATCCGGCAGCCCGATCACCGCAGCCTCGGCCACCTCGTCCAGTTCGTAGATGCAGTCCTCAATCTCCCGCGGTGCCACCAGGACCCCGCCGGTGTTGATGACATCCTTGATCCGGTCCACCACCTGGATGTACCCGGCGGCGTCGCGGGTGACCTGGTCTCCGGAGCGGAACCAGCCGTCGTCGAACGCCGCGGCGGTGGCCTCCGGGTTGTTCCAGTAGCCGATCAGCAGCTGCGGGGAGCGGTACTGGATTTCGCCCGGCTCCCCGGGCGCCGCCGGGGCGCCGTCGGCGGTCATCACCCGGGCCTCGACGTGATAAACGGGCCGCCCGCAGGACGCGGGCCGCGCCTCATGCTCCTCCGGGCGCAGCACGGTGCACAACGGGCCCAGCTCCGACTGCCCGAAGCAGTTGTAGAAACCGATCTCCGGATAGCGCAGGCGCAGCCGCTGCAGCACCGTCACCGGCATGATCGAGGCACCGTACTGCGCCTTGGCCAGCGAGGAGAGGTCACGTGCCGCGAGGTCCGGGTGGTTGCTCAGCGGTACCCAGACCGTCGGGGCAAGGAACAGGGAGCCGATGTGCTCCTCCTCCACCAGGCGCAGGATCTCGCCGACGTCGGGCCGCGGGATGATCCGCACCGCGGCGCCCAGGGCCAGGTAGGGCAGCAGGAACACGTGCATGGCGGCCGAGTGGTACATCGGCATGGCGATCAGCGGGCGGTCCTCGGCCGTGAGGTCCAGGGCGATGATCGCCGAGACGTACTCCGCCAGCAGGGCGGAATGGGTCATCATGGCGCCCTTGGGCGCGGAGGTGGTGCCGGAGGTGTAGAGCAGCTGCACCACGGTGTCCCCGGGGGCAGGCGCTGCAGCGGCTCCGACGGGACCCGTCCCGTCCTGCTGCGCTGCGTCGGGGCCGCCTTCGGCGAGGGCGGTCTCCAGTACGGACGGCTCCCCGCGGCCGCTGCCCGGGAACATCGGCCACACCGGCCCGGCGGCGGGGACGCGCCCCGTGCTCCGGACCTCCTCGACCAGCGGCAGGAGCGCGGTGTCTGCGACCACCAGGGCCGCTCCGGAATCCTCCAACAGGTAGGCGAGTTCGTCGCCCTTGAGGGCGAAGTTGACCGGCACGTGCACCATCCCCGCCTCGGCGCAGGCCAGGAACAGGATCAGATACGCATCGGAGTTCGCCCCGAACGCCGCCACGCGGGACCCGGCCGGCAGTCCGGCGTCCAGCAGCCGGGCGCGGACCCGCTGCACCGCGGAGCCCAGCTCGGCGTAGGTCCAGCTGCGGTCCTCGAACCTGACCGCGGTGGCCGGGCCGCTGCGCGCGACGCTGCGGCGCAGCAGTGCTCCGATGGTGTCGGCGCGGGGGTCAGGTACCGGAGCGGCGGCCGGAGCGGGTACGGTGCCGGAGGCGGCAACGGGACTGGGATCGGTGACGCTCATGCGGGTCCTCTCGCTGCGGAGTGTGGAACGCAAGGATCTCCAAGGATCCGCGCCTTGTCCAGAGGCCGCCGGGCGGCGGAAGCGGCACCGGCCGCGGGAGGACGGGGTTGGTCAGGAGCCCTGTGCGGGAAATCCCGGCACCCGGGCGGGGCGCCCGGAAACGGCCAGCAGGATCTCCACGGCGTCGGCTTCCACCACTCTTCCCTGCCCCCAGCCCCGCCCGCCTGCCGCGTCGACCAGCCGGAGACCGGCGGCCCGCTCGCGGCCGCCGCCGAAGGCGACGGGGGTCCGCAGCTGGTAGCTGATGGCCATGGCCACCGCTTCCGCCGGATAGGATGCAGCGATGCCCAGCGGGCGGCGGATGTCCTCGCCGTGGACGAATGCCTCCACCAGCCGGGTCGCCGGGTTGGCCGGGGGAGTGCGGGTGAGGGTCACCGCCCGGCGAAAGGCGTCCAGGGTGGCCTCCGGATCGGCCTGCCTGCGGCGTTCGACGCCGCGGTCGTTGGCTCGGTCAAAGTTGAAGCGCGCCGCCGCGAGCCCGGCTAGGAACCGCATGCGGCCCGTCTCGGCGGTGTCCAGGAGGTGGGCCAGCACGTCGTGGATGTCCCAGCCGGGGCACAGCGAGGCCGTCCGCCACTGCGCGGGCGCCAGGCCGGTGAGATCCTCGGCAAGCCGCAGCCGCTCCTGGTGGACCGTGGCCCAGACTGACCGGGAGGCCCCGAGCATGGTGATCCTCCCGTCAGGTCTGGGTGAAGTCGCCGGCCTGCTGCCGGAACCTGCGCAGGATGCCCGTCAGGAGGTCCAGGTCCTCAGCGGTGAGGCCGATGTCGGCGAAAACCGCGTTCAGGTCTTCGGTGGCACGCCGGGCCACATCCCGCCCCGCGTCGGTGATCGCCACCAGCCTGCTGCGTCCGTCCGCGGGGTCCGGCCGACGGTGGACCAGCCCCGCGGCCTCCAGCCGGTCCACGGTGTTGGTGACCGAGGTGGGGTGCACCTGCAGCCGGGCGCTGAGCTTGGACATCGGCAGCCTGCCCGTCCGGGTGAAGCTCAGCAGGGTCAGCAGTTCGTACCGGGAGAAGCTGATCCCGAACGGGCGCAGCGCGGCCTCGATGCGGGTGAGCATGATCTGCTGGGCCCGCATCACCGCCGTCACGGCCTCCATCCCGGGCGCCGCATGCGCCCAGCCGTGGTCCTCCCACTGGCGGCGTGCCTCGGCGATCGGGTCCATCGGCAGCGGGCGCGTGGCAGTCATCGGGGGTCCTCAGGGGGTGGGCGGCGGGCACGGCATCGCGGCAGCGCCGCGGACAGCTGGATTCTACCGTTCCGGGCACCGCCGGCGCCGGTCCGTCTCACTCCCTGAGCCCCACGACCGGGGTGTCCGAAAACTCCCGGCCCTCCGTCGGGCGGCCCTCGGCGTCGTGCAGCAGCTGTTCCCGGGCGCGCAGCTCCACCCGCCGGATCTTCCCGGAAACGGTCTTGGGCAGTTCGCGGAACTCCAGCCGGCGGATCCGCTTATACGGCGCCAGGTGCTCGCGGCAGAACGCCAGGATGTCCTGCGCGGTTTCGGCCGTCGGTTCCCAGCCGGCGGCGAGCACCACGTAGGCCTTGGGTACGGCCAGCCGGATCGGGTCGGGGGAGGGCACGACGGCGGCCTCCGCCACGGCGGGATGTTCGATCACCACCGACTCCAGCTCGAAGGGCGAGAGGCGGTAGTCGGAGGCCTTGAACACGTCGTCGGCCCGGCCCACGTAGGTGATCACGCCGTCCTCGGAGCGGCTGGCGACGTCGCCGGTGTGGTAGAGCCCGTCACGGAAGGCCTCGGCGGTCTTTTCGGCGTCGCCCCAGTATCCGGGGGTGAGGCCCACCGGCCGCGGATCCAGCCGCAGGCAGATCTCGCCCTCGTCGCCCTCCTCGCCGGTGGCGGGGTCCACCAGGACGACGTCGTAGCCGGGCAGGGGCCGGCCCATGGACCCCGGACGTACCGGCTGCCCGGGCGTGTTGGCGATCTGCAGGGTGGATTCGGTCTGGCCGAACCCGTCACGGATCTGCGTGCCCCAGGCCTGCTCCACCCGGGAGATCACCTCGGGATTGAGCGGCTCGCCCGCGGCCACGAGCTTGGCCGGCGGGGTCGCCAGCTGCGTGAGGTCCGCCTGGATGAGCATCCGCCATACCGTGGGCGGGGCGCAGAAGCTGGTGACGTGCTCGCGCTCCATCTGCGCCATCAGGGCCCCGGCGTCGAAGCGCGTGTAGTTGTAGAGGAAAACGGTGGCCTCGGCGATGAACGGGGCAAAGAAGTTGGACCAGGCGTGCTTGGCCCAGCCCGGCGAGGCGACGTTGAGGTGAACGTCGCCGGGCTCCAGGCCGATCCAGTACATGGTGGACAGGTGGCCGATGGGGTAGGACGTGTGGGTGTGTTCGACCAGCTTGGCCTTGGACGTGGTGCCGGAGGTGAAGTAGAGCAGCATGGTTTCGTCCGCCCGGGTGGGAGCGGTGGCGGTGAAGGCGGAGTCGAAGCCGTCGGCGGCGGAGTAGGACAGCCGCGGACGGGCCTCCTTCCCGTTCCCTCCCGAGGGAACGGGAGCGTCACCGACCACCAGCAGCCGGAAGTCGCCGGGCACCGCATCGAACTTGGCTGCGTTCGCCGCGTCGGTGAGCACCCACGACGCGCGGCCGCGCTCCACTCTGTCCGCAAGGTCCGCCGGGCCAAGCATCACGGTGGTGGGGATGAGCGGTGCCCCGATCTTGATGCAGGCCAGCATGGCCTCCCACAGCTCGACCTGGTTCCCCAGCATCAGCAGGATCCGGTCCCCGCGCTCGAGGCCCAGGGAAAGCAGCCAGTTCGCCACCTGTCCGGAGCGCCCGCTGAGCTGCCGGTAGGTCATCCGGGCCGTCGAGCCGTCCTGTTCGGCGATGACCAGGGCGTCCTGCGTGCCGCGTTCGCCGGCGGCCACCTGATCGAACCAGTCCAGGGCGAAGTTGAACTCCGCCGGACGGGGCCACTCGAAGCCGTCCCGGGCCGCGTCCGGATCCTCCCGCAGCGCCAGCAGGCGGTCCCGTGCCGCGCGGAATTCCGTGGTTGCCGTCATGCCGGTACCTCTTTCGTGCCGCCGGCCGCCGTGTTGCCGGCAATTGACAAATGTGATCTGCGTGACACGAGAATAGTTGGACATCCTACAATTGTTAAGGGGCAGGACCACCGGCGGCCTCCGCCGGCGGCGCGGCACAACCGCCGGTCCGGTCCCCGATCCGAGAGGAACACCTATGCCGCCGGTACTGCGCGGAGAGTCCCCGACCCTTGAAGCCCTGAGCGGCGGCGGCCTGCCGGACGCCGACCTGTTCAACTTCGCTGCCCTGCTGCCGTCCGATGAGCGGCTGCGGTTGGCGGAGCTGCGCGACTACCTCCAGGCGGAGATCCGCCCCGCCTCGGTCGGGCTGTGGAACCGTGAGGAGTTTCCGACGGCGCTCCTGCCCGGCCTGGCCGCCCACGGGCTGGGGGAGCTGGAGCTCTCCGGGGCGAGCCGGCTGTTCCGCGGCCTGGCCTACGCGGAGGTCGCGCGGGCCGACATCTCCTTCAGTGCCCTGGTCGGCATCCACAACGAACTGATCCTGGGCCTGATTGACGCGCTGGGGTCCGAGGAGCAGAAAGCCCGCTGGCTGCCTGAGCTGCGCAGCTTCCGGGCCCTGGGCGCCTTTGCGCTGACCGAGCCCGGGCACGGTTCGGACATTGCCGGCGGCCTGGCCACCACCGCCGTCCGCGACGGGGCCGAGTGGGTGCTGACGGGCGCGAAGCGGTGGATCGGGTCCGGGACGGTGGCCGACGTCGCGATCGTCTGGGCGCGTGACACCGCGGACGGGCAGGTCAAGGGCTTCCTGGTCGAGACCGACCGGCCCGGATGGCGGGCCTCCAGGATCGAGAACAAGATCGGGCTGCGGATCATGCACAACGCCGACATCGAGCTGGACGAGGTGCGCATCCCGGCGGCCAACGCCCTGCCCGGAGCGTCGGGTTTCGCCGCGGCCAACGAGATGCTGCGCAACTCCCGTGCCTGGGTGGGCTGGCAGTGCGCCGGAGCGCAGCTGGCGATCTTCGACGTCGCCCGGGACTATGCCGTGAACCGGACGCAGTTCGGGCGGCCGCTGGCGAAGTTCCAGCTGGTGCAGGAGCCGCTGGCCCGGATCCTCGGGAACGCCGCTTCGGCTCTCGGCCTGATGACGCAGATTGCCCGGCTGCAGGAGTGCGGCGGGTTCGACATGGCCCATGCCGCGCTGGCCAAGGCCACCACCACGGCCCAGGCCCGTGAGTCCGCGGCCCTGGGCCGCGCCCTGCTCGGCGGCAACGGGATCGTCACCGACTACGAGATGGCCAAGATCTTCAACGACGTGGAAGTCCTGTACACCTACGAGGGCACCTATGAAATCAACGCGCTGATCGTCGGCCGGGCGGCGACCGGGCACTCCGCGTTCGTGTAGCCGGGCCGGCCGCGGACGGCCCGGCGGACGGCGGACACAGGTGAGGCGGAACCCCCGGGGGTTCCGCCTCACCTGTGTTCCGATGGGGTCCGGCGGCGGGGCAGGCTGCGGCCCGCCCCGCCGACGGTCAGCGTGCCGGCTGCGCGCTGTAGATGTCCTCCACCACGGACGCGTAGTCCTTCAGCACCTGGGCCCGCTTGATCTTCAGTGACGGGGTCAGATGGCCGCTGGCCTCGGTGAAGTCGGTCGTCACGATGCGGAAGACCTTGATCGCCTCGGCCTGGGAGACCGCCTCGTTGGCGCGGTCCACCAGCGCCTGGATTTCGCTGCGCATCTCCTCGGTGCCGGCGGCGTCCTCCACCGACATGGACGGCAGCTTGTGCCGTTCGAGCCAGCCGGGCAGGGCCTCCTCGTCGATGGTGATCAGGGCGGAGATGAACGGGCGCTGGTCACCGACCACCACGCACTGGCTGACGATGGCATCGGCGCGGATGGAGTCCTCGAGCAGCGCCGGAATGACGTTCTTGCCGCTGGCGGTGACGATGATCTCCTTCTTGCGGCCGGTGATCCGCAGGAAGCCGTCGTCGTCGAGCTCACCGATGTCTCCGGTGCGCAGCCAACCGTCCGTGAAGGTCTCTTCGTTCAGTTCGGGACGGTTGTAGTAGCCCTTCATGACGCACACGCCCTTGGCGAGGACCTCGCCGTCCTCGGCGATCCGTACCGCGTTGCCGGGCAGCGGGGCGCCCACGGTGCCGATCTTGATCAGTTCGGGGGTGTTCACCGAGACGGGGGCGGTGGTTTCGGTCAGGCCGTAGCCTTCCAGCACCATGACGCCGATGCCGTGGAAGAAGTGGCCGAGCCGCTCGCCCAGGGGAGCGCCGCCGGACACGGCGTACTTGACCTTGCCGCCCATCGCAGCGCGGATCTTGGAATAGAGCAGCTTGTCGAACAGGGCATGCCTGAGGTTCAGCAGGAACGGAACCCGTCCGGCCTCCTTCGCCTTGGACCACTCGATGGCGGTCTTTGCGCCGGCGTGGAAGATCTTCCCCTTGCCGCCGTCCTCCGCCTTGAGCATGGAGGAGTTGTAGACCTTCTCGAACACGCGGGGCACCACGAGGATGAAGTCCGGCTGGAAGCTCTGGAGATCCGGCAGCAGGTTCTTCACGTCGGGGGTGTGGGCCACGGTGGCGCCGGTGGTCACCGCGAGGATGGAGATCATCCGCGCAAAAACGTGGGCCAGGGGCAGGAACATGATGGTCTGGGCGCCTTCGCGGGCCACTTCCGGCAGGCCGGCGGCGGCGTTGCGGCACAGCTCCACGAAGTTGGAGTGCATGAGCATGCAGCCCTTGGGCTTTCCGGTGGTCCCGGAGGTGTAGATGATGGTCGCCAGGTCATCCAGGTTGGCCAGCGACCGGCGGCGTTCGATCTCCTCGTCGGGGACCTGGCTGCCGGCGGCGCGGAGCTTGTCCAGGCCGCCGCCGTCCATCTGCCAGACGTTGGCCACGGCGCTCAGGTCTTCGTCCATGGCCGCCCGGCGGACCACCGATTCGTTCTGCGCGGTCTCCACGACGACGGCGACAGCCTCCGAGTCGCCGAGGATCCAGGCCACCTGCGACGGGGAGGAGGTCGCGTACACCGGCACGGACACCGCACCGGCGAACCAGATGGCGAAGTCCATCAGGGTCCACTCGTAACGGGTCCGGGACATGATGCCCACCCGGTCGCCGGGATTCACCCCGCTGGCGGCGAGCCCCTTCGCCAGCAGCCGCACATCGTCCAGGAACTCGCGGGCGGTGATCCGGCGCCACTGATCGCCCTCGGGCACCGCGAAGAGAGCCGGATTGCTGGGCTTGGCCGCCTGTTCAAGCAGGAGGTCCGTTGTATTCGTCTGCTGCTGCGATTCCACGAGGACGGGAACGCTGTATTCACGCACGATAGCTCCTTCGATATCTTTCGGTGCCGCAGGTTTCCCCTACCCTATAACCTGGATCACATTTTCTACCCGACGGTAACCTTGCGGAACGGTAACGCTTCCGCGGCGGCTCTTGCCCTTTGCCTAGAATGGGTTTTTGATGCCTCCCTTGAACCAGCCCCCGTCCCCCCGCACCACAGCTTCCTGGAGGCGCCGGCCCGCCGGGCCGCTGCCCGGCCGGACGATGCGGCTGGCCAATCCCATGCGCCGGCGCGGGCTGGCGATCGGGATCGATATCGGCGGCACCAAGGTCGCCGCCGGCCTGGTCGATGCCTCCGGCCGGGTCCTCGCCGAAGCCAGGCGGTCCACGCCCGGCCACGATCCGCGCGAAGTGGAAGCCGTCATCGTGGAGCTGGTCCGCGAACTCAGCGCCGAGCATCACGTCTGGTCCGTGGGGATCGGCGCCGCAGGCTGGATGGACCTCGCCGGCAGCACCGTCCTGTTCAGCCCGCACCTGGCCTGGCGCAACGAGCCGCTGCGCGAAAACCTGGAGCGCCTGCTCCGCCGCCGCGTCTTCCTGGTGAACGACGCCGACGGCGCCGCGTGGGCGGAATGGCGCTACGGTGCCGGTGCCGGCGAGAGCCGGATGGTCTGCATCACCCTGGGCACCGGAATCGGCGGCGCCATGGTGATGGACGGCCGGCTCGAACGCGGCCGGTTCGGCGTGGCCGGCGAGTTCGGCCACCAGGTCATCATGCCCGGCGGCCAGCGCTGCGAGTGCGGCAACCGGGGCTGCTGGGAGCAGTATGCCTCCGGCAACGCCCTGGGGCGGGAGGCCCGCGAGCTCGCCGCCGCCAACTCGCCGGTGGCGCAGGAGCTGCTGCGGGCGGTGGACGGACGGATCGGGGACGTCACCGGCGCGGTGGTGACCCGCCTGGCGCTTGAGGGCGATCCGGCGAGCGTCGAGCTGCTGGAGGAGGCCGGCGAATGGCTGGGCCTCGGACTGGCCAACCTCGCCGCGGCCCTGGACCCGGGCATGTTCGTCATCGGCGGCGGACTCGGTGCCGCCGGGGACCTGCTCCTGGAACCGGCCCGCCGGTCCTTTGCACGGAACCTGACCGGGCGGGGCTTCCGTCCGGCAGCCTCCATCCGTCCCGCGGCACTGGGGCCGGCGGCCGGCATGATCGGCGCGGCGGACCTCTCCCGGATCGCCGCGCGGCGCTGACCGGGCCGGAGGAACCTCACACCGCCGAGCCGTCATCTCCGTCCTCGCGCTGCTGGGGCAGCCGGTACAGCAGGTAGCCGGCCGAACCGGCGAACAGGGCAATCACGCCCAGGACCACGGTGAGCGGGGCGCTGCGCCAGAACATCGCAAACAGCAGCAGGAGCAGCGGGCCGCCGGCCGCCCCGATCCAGGCCAGCACCAGCAGCGGCTCACCGCTGCCCAGCGGGGGCGGCTCGGGGGGAACGAAGCCGCCGTCGTCGTCGTCCTCGACCTCGTAGTCCCTGGGACCCGCTGGACGGTTCCCACCGGCACCGCCCTCCCCGCCGGCTGCCCGGGGCGGACCGGACGACGCCGGACCGGCGGACAGGTCAGGCTGCAGCCGGTTGCCGAACAGGGCACGGGTGCGTTCCGCCGGGCTGGGCGGAACGGCCTGCGGCGCCCGCGGCTCCTCCGGCCTCCGGTCCCCGGGGCCGGTGCCCGGGTCCTCCGGGCGGGAGCGCCCGGACGCCGGGGGGCTGTCCCGGTCGTCGTCAAGGTCGGGGGTCTGCTCCAGGCGGGCCACCAGGTCCAGCCAGACGGCGTCGTCCGTGGACCCGTTGCGGTCCGGTTCCTTCTCGTTCATGTCCGGCTTCCTGCACTGACGTCCTGGATGAATTCGCTGCTCCGCCCGAAGATCAGCGGGGCGTCGTGGTCCATGGTGGCCACATGGTAGCTGTTGGGAAGCGGCACCACGGTCAGGTCGGCCGAGGTCAGGCCGCGGCGCAGCCCCGCCATGCTCGACTCCGGGACGACCGGGTCCACCGCGGAACGGAACACCAGGACCGGCGCGGTGATCCGCGGCAGGGAGGCCGTGGTGTCGCGGAACAGGCGCATCAGCTGATGCACGGCGGCCACCGGGGTCCGGGCGTAGGCGCCCTCGTCCTGGCCGGGCAGGGCAATGTTGTTGCCGATCGCCGGAACCGAGCGCACCAGGTATTTCAGCGCCCCTGCGTAACGGGCCCGCGGGTCGGCGGCGGTCAGCCCGGGGTTCACGACCGCGACCCCGGCCACCTCCCGCCGGGAGGCCAGGCGCAGGGCCAGGGTTCCGCCCATGGACAGGCCGCCGGCGACCACCCGCCCCGTGTTTTCGGCCAGCCGGTCGTAGGCCTGTTCATAGGCGTCGTACCAGTGCCCCCACGGCGTGCGAGCCAGCTCCTGCCACGTGGTGCCGTGGCCGGGCAGCAGCGGCAGCGACACCGCGTAGCCCTGGTCCGCCAGATGACCGGCCCACGCCCGCAGGCTCACCGGGGAGCCGGTGAACCCGTGGCTGAGCAGCACGCCGGTGGAGGCATTGGGGCCGTGGCCCGCATACATGAAGGGGGCCGGAGGGGACTGCGCAGTCATACCCACTATGGTGGCATCCGGGGTGGCGAATTCCACCCCGCGGCGCGGTAAACAGGCCGCCGGTCCGCGGCCCGGTTCATCCGTGGCAGCGGGAAAGCATAGAGTATGGGGGAGGGAAGTGCGCCGGAGAATGCCGCTTTCCCTCTTGAGCTGCGGGATTAACTGAGGAATGGGAGCGCCGGCCGCGTGTTTTATTGGGTGATGAAGACGATTGTCATCGGACCAATCGTCAACCTCCTCTTCCGGCCCTGGGTTAAGGGCATGGACAACGTTCCCGCCAAGGGCGCCGCGATCCTGGCCAGCAACCACCTGTCCTTCTCCGACTCGATCTTCCTGCCGCTGCAGGTGCCCCGGCCGGTCTCCTTCCTCGCGAAGTCCGAGTACTTCACCGGCAAAGGCCTCAAGGGACGGCTGACGGCCCTGTTCTTCCGGCTCGCCAATCAGCTGCCGATGGACCGCTCCGGCGGGCAGGCGTCAGCAAACAGCCTCCAGGCCGGCGTCGACGTGCTGCGCGAGGGCGGGCTGCTGGGCATTTATCCGGAAGGCACCCGCAGCCCCGACGGCCGGCTCTACCGCGGCAAGGTCGGCGTCGCCAAGCTTGCGCTGTCCACCGGGGTGCCCGTGATTCCGGTGGCGATGATCGGCACCGACAAGGTCCAGCCGATCGGCCGCCGCCTGCCGAACATCCGCAGGATCGGCATCATCGTCGGTGAGCCGCTCGACTTCTCCCGCTACGCCGGCATGGAGGACGACCGGTTCGTGCAGCGGGCCGTCACCGACGAGATCATGTACGAGCTCATGCGCCTCAGCGGCCAGGAGTACGTGGACGTGTACGCCTCCACCGTCAAGGAACAGCTGGCGCGGAAAAAGGCCGCCGAGCGCAGCGGCCGGGGCTCCGCCGCCGGCCGCAGCGCCGTCCGGCTCGCAGGTCCCCAGCACCAGGCGCCGGTGGTCGGCCCCGCTTCCACCCCCGGTGAAGCCACGGCCGAGGAACCCCGGCCCGCCCGCCGCGACGAGGACCCGCAGGCAGGCGCGCACAGCGCCTGAGATTTCGGCGCCGGTCCGGAGCGGGCAGCAGCCCGCCCCGGAGGGTGCCCGCCGGCTACCCTGATGCGGCTGCTGCTCCGGCGCGCCGGCCGAAGAAGGTGCCGTCGCCCAGGGACGTCCCGCTGAGGTAGCCCTGGCCATGCAGCCCGGAGGCGGCACGTCCGGCCGCGAAGAGGCCCGGAATGGCAACCCCGGAAACGTCGATGACTTCGCCGTCGAGCCCCGTGCGGAGCCCGCCGAGCGTGAAGACCTCGGCACCGCCGCTGCCGGCGCTGCCCATTTCCGGCGGCGCGAATCCCCGGCGGACATCGATCGCGGCGAAGGGCGGTTCCAGCGGACGCAGCCACCGCTTGGCCTTGTGGAAGTACGGGTCCTCGCCGAGCGCCGCGTGCCGGTTGTATTCGTGCACCGTTGAGGACAGGGCGCCCTCGGGCATGCCCATCTCCTGTTCGAGTTCGCCGATGGTTTCGGCAACGAACCCCGGCTGGACACCCCATCGCTCAGGCTCCGGCACCTCCTCGAACGCCTGCTCGTCCAGGACCACCCACACCGCCAGGTCGTGGCGGAAGAGAGCGGCCTGGCCGGGCAGCCCCGGATATTGGTCCTCGTTGATGAACCGCTGGCCGACGGCGTTCACCAGCAGGCCGCGCACCGCCAGGCCGGGGACCAGGGCGATGCCCACCTGGGCGGTGGACATCCGCTGCACCGCGGCGCCGGCGGCCTGCGCCATCCGGATGCCGCGGCCGTCATCCCCGCCGTCGCTGGTCACCCCCAGGCCGGTCAGCAGCGGGGCATGCATGGCCACCATTTCCGGATTGTCGGCAAATCCTCCGGTAGCGAGGACCACGCCCCGTCGGGCCCGGATCGCGATCCGGTCCCGGAAATGCCGGGCCAGGACGCCGGCTGCGCGGGGGCCGTCCATGATCAGCTGGAGGGCCTGCGTGTTGGTCCGCACCTGGATGCCTGCCGCCTCCACGGCTGCGCTGAGGGCGTTCATCAGCACTTTGCCGCCGAAGCCTTCCGACGCCACCCGATGCCCGCGCGGTGCGGGCTTGGCGATGTCGGTGAACGGCCAGGCGTTCTCACCCAGCCACATGAGGCCGTCATCGGTGGGCGGCACCCAGGTGGGGGAGTCCCAGAAACCCGGCTTGAACGGAACCCCGTGGCCCGTGAGCCAGTCGTAGTGGTCCAGGCTGCCCCGGCAGTACTCATGGATCTTGTCCCCGTCGGCCTGCGGCCCCAGCGCGGCCAGCAGATAAGCCTCCATCTCCTCCGGCGTATCCGTGAAGCCGCACGCCTGCTGGATGGGGGTACCGCCGCCCAGGTAGATTTCCCCGCCGGACAGGGCGGACGAGCCGCCACCGCCGCCGGCCTGCTCCAGGAGAAGGACATCGGCGCCGCGGGCGTGCGCCTCCAGCGCCGCGGCCGCTCCCGCACACCCGTACCCGATCACCAGCACATCCACCTCGACATCGACGCTGCCGATGCCGTCCGCATCCACCGTTCGCACTGTCCGTTGGTCGCTCACCTTTGAGCCCCTTTCGATTGGAGGGCCCAACCAAACACGGAGCAGGGCGGGACGTCGGCCGCCGATCCCGCTGACCGGGACAGCCGGCGTCTCCCGGATGCCGGATGTCGAAGTGTGGCGAACCGGACGCAAGCGTTACGCGGCTCCGCTTCCTCGCCGGCGCCGGCCCGATAGGATTTAAGCCGTGACCTTCAACAGCACTGACACGCCCAGCACACCCACGACCGCCGGGGCAGGGGCGGTTGACGCCGCCGTGGACCACTGGCGCACGCTGCCGATCGGCCAGCAGCCGGACTGGCACGACCACCCCGGGTATGGCGCCGCGGTGGCGGAGCTGTCGATGCTGCCGCCGCTGGTCTTTGCCGGCGAGGTGGATGTCCTCCGCGGCCGGCTGGCCGAAGCGGCGGCGGGACGGGCCTTCCTGCTCCAGGGCGGAGACTGCGCCGAAACCTTCGAGGGTGCCACCGCCGACCGGATCAGCGCACGCGTCAAGACCATCCTCCAGATGGCCGTGGTGCTGACCTACGGCGCGTCCCTTCCGGTCATCAAGATGGGCCGTATGGCCGGACAGTTCGCCAAGCCGCGTTCCTCGAACGAGGAGACGCGCGACGGCGTGACGCTGCCCGCCTACCGCGGCGATATGGTCAACGGCTTCGACTTCACGCCGGCCTCCCGTGCCCACGACCCCGCCCGGATGGTGCGGGCGTACCACACCTCGGCTTCCACGCTGAACCTGATCAGGGCCTTCACGCAGGGCGGCTTCGCCGACCTGCGGCTGGTCCACGACTGGAACCGGGGCTTCACGGCCAACCCCGCTCACTCCCGCTACGAGTCGCTCGCAGCGGAGATTGACCGCGCGGTCCGCTTCATGGACGCGTGCGGCGCCGACTTCGAGGCGCTCAAGCGGGTGGAGTTCTTCGCCAGCCACGAGGCCCTGCTGCTGGACTACGAGCGGGCCCTCACCCGCACCGATTCCCGCACCGGACTGCCCTACGACACCTCGGCGCATTTCCTCTGGATCGGGGAGCGCACCCGCGACCTGGATTCCGCCCACGTCGACTTCCTCTCCCGGGTCCGCAACCCCATCGGCGTCAAGCTCGGCCCCACCACGCGGCCGGAGGACGCCCTGGCCCTGATCGACAAGCTTGATCCCAACCGCGAACCCGGCCGGCTGACGTTCATCACCCGGATGGGCGCGAAGAACATCCGTGAGAAGCTCCCGAACCTGGTGGAAAAGGTCACCGCCAGCGGCGCGCAGGTGCTTTGGGTCACCGACCCGATGCACGGCAACACGGTCACCTCACCCAACGGGTACAAGACGCGCAACTTCGACGACATCATGGATGAGCTGCGCGGCTTCTTCGAGGTCCATCAGGCCCTGGGCACCTTCCCGGGCGGCCTGCACGTGGAAATGACCGGCGACGATGTGGCGGAGTGCCTGGGCGGAGCCGACCCGGTGGACCAGGAGGCGTTCGTCGACGGCTATGCCTCCGTGTGCGATCCGCGCCTGAACCACATGCAGTCCCTGGAAATGGCGTTCCTCGTGGCAGGGGCCCTGGCCGGCAAGAAGTAGGACCGCCGGCACCGACGCGGGCAGGCCCCGGACCGCTTCCGCGGGCCGGGGCCTGCCGCCGTCGGGACAGAAGGTGAGGGGAGGCCGGCCGAAGCGCCGGCCCGGCCCGCCCGTCCGCGCAGGGAAGGCTAGACGACGGTCAGGGTGATGACGGAACCCTCGGGGACGGACTCGCCCACCGGATCCTGCGCCCGGACCGTGCCGAAGAACCCGCCGAGCACCTCGTTGACCTCAACCCGGAAGCCGAGGGCCTCCAGCTCGCGGCGCGCGTCGCCGGCCTGCCGGCCCACGAAGCTGGGAACCTCCACCATCCGCGGCCCCATGGACAGGGTCAGCACCACGGTGCCGCCGCGTTCGAGGGTGCCGGAGGCGGGGGACTGGGTGACGACGGCGCCGTCGGGCACCGTGGCCGAGTGCACCCGCTCGGGGGAGACCTGGGCGGCGAGGCCGGCGTCCTCGAGGGCGGCCACCGCCTCGGCTTCGCTCAGCCCGGCGACGGCAGGCACCTCCACCGGCGCGGGTCCCTTGGATACGGTCAGGGCGACCTGGGTGTCGCGGCGCAGTTCGGCGTCGGCGGCGGGATCCTGGGCCAGGACCTGTCCGGCGGGCACGGTCTCGCTGTACTCCTCCGTGACCGTGCCCACGGCAAGGTTGGCCTCCTCCAGCTCAGCGGAGGCTTCCTCGACGCTGCGCTGGATCAGGTTCGGGACGGCGAACAGCTCCGGCCCGCGGGAGACAAGCAGGGTGACGGCCTGGAAGCGGCGGATCTCCTGGCTGCCGGCAGGGTCGGTTCCCACCGCCAGCCCCGCGGGAACCACTTCGTCGTGGATCCGGTCGGTGCTGTAGCTGAGCCCCTCGCCGCTGAGCCGGTCGCCCGCCTCCTGCTCGCTGACGTTGGCGACGTCGGGGATGATCACCAGGGCGCCGGGCCCGGATCCGAAAAACCATCCGGCGAAGACCGCGGCGGCGACGAGCAGGGCAACCAGCAGTCCGAGCAGGGCGCCGCGGCGGCGCGGGTGCGTGCGGAGCGAGACCTCGGGGCGGCGGGCATCGCGCTCCCGCTGCTTCTGCATCGCCAGCAGGTCTCGGCGTGCCTGCCGGGGAGTGCGGGGCTCCTCGGCGTCGTCGTCCCAGGCGTCCTCATCGTCGCCGTAACCGCCGTCGGTGTCGGAGGAGGGCGGGGCGGCGGACGGCGGGGAGGCCGGCGGACGCGCGCCCGGATACACGGCGGTGGCATTGTCCCGGCCGGCGCCCCCGCGGGCGAGCACCTCGGTCGCCCCGCCGGGCACGACGCCCAGCACTTCGGTTCCGGCCCGGTCGCCGATGACTTCGGTTCCGCCGGCTCCGTCGATCACGTCGGTGGCACCGTCCGGGACCGCTGCCCCGGCCTGCGCTGCTCCGTCTCCGGGGCCGCCGGTGCTGCAGCGGAAGTCCAGCTGCTCATCAGTGAGCGAGGTGCGGATGTGGCGCAGTTCGCCCAGCAGTGCGCTGCCGTCCACCGGCCGGTCCTCGGGATCCTGGCGGGTGCACCACTGGACGAGTTCGTCCAGGTCCTCCGCCAGCCCCGGGCAGGCGGCCGACGGCGGAGGCACCGTGCCGTGCACGTGCTGGAAGGCCACCTGGATGGGCACATCTCCGGTGAAGGGCTGCCGGCCGGTCAGCAGCTCATAGAGCATGATGCCGGCGGAGTAGACGTCGCTGCGTTCATCCGCGCCGCCGCCGGTGACCAGTTCGGGGGCCAGATACGCCACGGTCCCGACGAGGGTTCCGGTGTTGGTGCTGGTGGTCACGGCCCGGGAGAGCCCGAAGTCGGCGATCTTGATGCGGCCGTCGTCGGAAAGGAGGACGTTCTCCGGCTTCACGTCGCGGTGGATCAGGCCGGCGGAGTGGGCGGCGGCGAGCCCCTCGATCACGGCGTCGAGCATGGCCAGGGCCTGGCGCGGCGTGAGCGTGCCGCGCTCCCGCAGCAGGTCCCGCAGCGTGCGTCCCGGCACGTACTCCATGACCAGGTAGGCCAGGCCGTTCTCGTCAATGCCCTGGTCCAGCACGCCGACGACGTGGGGATGCGACAGGCGGGCCGCGGACTTGGCTTCCCGCTCAAAACGGTCCAGGAACCCGGGATCGGCGGCGAGGTGGGGAGAGAGGACCTTCAGCGCGACGTCGCGGTCCAGGCGGGTGTCCGTGGCCAGATAGACCGTCGACATGCCGCCGCGGGCAACGCGGGCTCGGACCAGGTACCGGTTGTCCACCAGGGCCTGGACCAGGGAATCATTCACGGACTCTCGCACCTTACCGATCCTACTTGGAGCACAGCGGGCGGACCCCACCGACACAGCTGTCGGCAGGGCCCGCCCGTGGTGGCTGCGGACTTACTGGAAGCCGGCCCGGTGCGCCATGACGTTGGCGACGTACTGCTCCGTATCAGGGAACATGCCGTTCGTGGTGACCGAGTACTGGCCCTGGTAGTAGGAGGCCACGGCCACTTCGGTGCTGGGGCTGGTGCGCAGCAGCGAGCGGATGATCGCCACGCCGGCGGTGGCGTTGTCGTAGGGGTCGAGCAGGTTCAGCTGCCGGCCCACCAGTTCCGAGGCCCACTCGCCCGAGGAAGGAATCACCTGCATGGCGCCGATGGCGTTGGCGGGGGAAACCGCGCGCATGTCGAAGCCGGACTCCTGGTACGCGTGGCCGAGCGCCAGCGCCGGATCCACGCCCATGGCGGCCGCGGTGTCGGCGATGATCTGCTGCATCTGCGCCCGGTCCGGGACCTGCATGGCGTTCAGCGCGTGCTTGTTCGCATTGGCGTCGGCAACCACATGGTCCGGGTAGGTGTAGTGCAGGAAGGTGTTCGGCACCAGGTCGGCAGGGGCTGCCGCGGGCGCTGCAGGTGCGGGCTCGGCCGTGCCCATGGTGGTCACCGTGCCGGTGTCGGCGCCGCCCAGGGAGATGACCTGGCCGGGCTGGATGATCGAGGTCAGCGTCAGCCCGTTGGCGGCCAGGACCGAGTCCAGGGAGACGCCGTGGGCCGCGGCGATGGCGCTGAGCGTGTCACCGGCCTTGACGGTGTAGCCCGAGGCTGCGGGCGCCTCGGCTGCCGCCGCCGGTGCACCGGCGGCCAGCTTCAGCGTCTTGCCCGCGAAGATCAGGCTGTCCGGCTGCAGGTTGTTGATGCGCAGGACCTCGGCCAGGTCGAGCCCGTACCGGGCGGCGATGGAGCTGACCGTGTCGCCGGGCTGGATGGTGTATTCGGCCGGTGCGGCGGATTCAGCCGGCACCGTTGCCGGCACCGTCACCGCGAACGACGGCGCGGCCGGCGCGGAGATGTTCAGGTTCTTGATGGCCTGCAGGGGCAGGTGGGGGAACAGCGCGTTGGAGTCAGGCTGCACCGGGGCGGCCGTGGCAGGTTCCGCGACGGCCAGGGCCGACATCATGACGGCCGGAATGGCCGCCGTCGTAACGGCGACGCTGAGCCGCCGGGGCCTGGACGGAGCGGCGGAATGCGGCTGTGCGCCGGGGCCCTGCGTCGGTGTGGCTGTCATATGGTGCTTTCCCTCATCTGTGCTTGGCAGGCCGAACCCGCCTGTGGAACAAATCGAGTATTGCAACAGGCGGAGTTTTAGTGTCTGCTGTTGCTTTTGTTGCTGATGTTGCTTCTGTTACTAATGCGAATCTACACGAATGAGCCCGATCACCAATAGCCGTTAGGCCGCAAAACGGCCACAGTGCGTCTTCGTTTCGGTGGCGCCCGCTTCGATGACGGGTACGGACCCTGACGGGACCGGCAGCCATGCTGCGGAAGCCGCTCCGCCCGGGACGCCGGAGGCGCCGGGTGAAAGGCCCGCCCCGCCCCCGCCGACGCCGGAAAAGTGGCCCGCAGGCCCGTACCGTGGCAATCTGGACGGGTGAATGAACTTGAGGAACTTGTCGGCGACTGGCTGACCCTGCCCGATGCCGCCGAACAGCTTGGATTGTCCGTAACGAAGGTGCACAGCCTGCTGGAGGAACGGGCGCTGGTCGCCCTGCGGATCGGTGAGCGGAAGGTCCGCAGCATCCCCGCCGCCTTCCTGACCGACGGCGCGGTGCTGGACAGCCTGAAGGGAACCATCTCCGTCCTGGTGGATGCCGGGTTCCAGGACGACGAAATGGTCCGCTGGCTGTTCACCCCGGATGAGACCCTGCCGGGGCGCCCCGTGGACGCCCTGCGCGAAGGCCGCAAGACCGAAATCCGGCGTCGCGCGCAGGCGCTGGCCTGGTAGCAGCAGCGTCGGATTTCATCGTGACTCTCCGGCTGTGAGCTGGAGACGGCAGCAGGGCGGGACCACTGTGGTCCCGCCCTGCTGCCGTCTCCGACGTCCGGGTCGGGTGTACTGAGTCAGGCTAGGCGCGGCGGCGGACGGCCGCGTCCGCCAGCCGGGCCAGGGCGGCGCCGGCCGGTGCGGGCAGGTCCAGAGCGGCCAGTGCCCGGTCCGCCGCGGCCGTGTGTCCGGTGATCAGCTCCTCCGTGGCGGCCAGCGCCCCGGTGTCCGTAATGAGGGTGCGCAGCCGCTGCACGCCGTCGTCGTCCAGGTCGGCCGCGCCCAGGCTGGCTGAAACCTCCGCACGGACCGCGGCGTCGCCGTGCTCCAGGGTGTAGGCGATCAGCACCGTCCGCTTGCCTTCGCGCAGGTCGTCGCCGGCAGGCTTGCCGGTGGTTTCGGGATCGCCGAAGACGCCCAGGACGTCATCGCGCAGCTGGAAGGCCTCGCCCAGCGGCAGCGAGAACGCGGCGTAGGCGTGCTGCAGTGCGCTGTCGGCTCCGGCCAGGGCTCCGCCGATGGCGAGCGGATGCTCCGTGGTGTACTTCGCCGCCTTGTAGCGCAGGATGTTCCGCGCCCGGCGGACGGCGTCCTCCGGACGGTGTCCGGGGCCCACCACCTCTTCCAGGATGTCCAGGTACTGTCCGGCCATCACCTCGGTGCGCATCCGGTTGAAGATGTCGCGGGCCGCGGTCCCGTAGGCCGCCGCAGGGCCGACGGAGGTGAAGACCTCCTCGCTCAGGGCCAGGCAGAGGTCTCCGGCCAGGATGGCCGCCGAGGTGCCGAACCGGTCTCCGTCCAGGTGCCAGCCGGAGTCGCGGTGCGTGCCGGTGAACCTGCGGTGCACGGAGGGCGCGCCGCGGCGGGTGTCGGAGCGGTCAATGATGTCGTCGTGGATCAGCGCGGCGCTCTGGAACAGCTCCAGCGCGAGGCCGGCCCGGACGGCCGCCGGATCGAGCGGCGCTCCGCCCGCCCCGCGGAACCCCCAGTAGCAGAGCAGCGCCCGAAGGCGCTTGCCGCCGCGGGCGAGGGCATGGATGGCCTCAAGCAGCGGCACCGACTCCGCGGAGACCTCGCGGAGCATCTGCGTCCGCTCGGTGAGGAAGGACTCCAGCTCCGCCTCGAGCAGTGCGCGGAACCGGTCCTCCTCGTCCCGGGCGGCGGCGACGGCGTCGGGATCCGGTGGAACCGGGGCCGACGTCGGGGCGTCGGGGACGCTCACTCCCTGGCTCCGTCGACGGTGGAGGAAAGCACGTTCGCGCCCACCGTGAACGCGGAGGAGCCGTCCCCGGGCACCACGCTGACGTTGGCGGTCTCCTCCCCGCCGTCGCGCACAAAGTCCTTGGAGACGGTCTTGCCGACGGTCTCGCCTTCCAGTGGGTGGAAGCCGCGCTCCTCGAAGGCCCTGGCGTACCACGCCACGACCTCCTCGGCGGTGGCAGCCGTCCGCCCGGTAAGGCTGACCGTGACCAGGTCGCCTTCCTGGTCGAAGCTGGTTGCCAGGACGGTGGCGCCGTCCATCGGCGGCACCACCTCCACCGGGAATCCCGGCGCAATCGGGTCGGCCGTCGGTTCGGCCGAGGCCGTGGCTGAACCGGAACCGGTGACGGAAGCCGCCGGCGAGGGGGAGGAGGAGGCCGACGTCGGGCTCGGGGAGGCAGCGGAGGCATCGCCGGAGCTGTCCGCGCAGCCGGCGGCGGCAAGCAGGACGGCAGCGGCGGTGAGGGCTATGGGGGTTCTCTTCATGGTCTTTCGGTTCTGCTGGGAAACGATGGACTGGACCCCAGTCTAGGCGACTGCGAATGTCGGACCCGATGCCTACGATGAGAGGCGTGGGCACCGAACCAAGCGGCGAAGACCGGGACTGCACGATCATGCATGTCGACATGGATGCCTTCTACGTGTCCGTGGAGCTGCTGCAGCGCCCCGACCTGGTCGGCCGGCCGGTCATCGTCGGCGGACTGGGCGGGCGGTCGGTGGTGCTCTCCGCCTCCTATGAGGCGCGGCGGTTCGGAGTGCGCTCGGCCATGCCAATGGCCAGTGCCCGCCGGATGTGTCCGCAGGCCGTGGTGCTGGAGCCGCATCAGGAGGCGTACCGCCGGGTCTCGTCGCGGATCATGGAGATCTTCGGCACCGTGACCCCGCTGGTGGAGCAGCTCAGTGTGGACGAGGCGTTCCTCGATGTGGCCGGAGCGCTGCGCAGGCTGGGGCCTCCGCGCGCTATCGGCGAGCAGCTGCGCGCCACCATCCGCGCGGAGCTGGGCATTACCGCCAGCGTGGGCATCGCCGCCACCAAGTTCGTGGCCAAGATCGCCTCGACGCGGGCCAAGCCCGACGGGCTGCTGCTGATTCCCCGGGACCGCACAGTCGAGTACCTGCACGGGCTGGACGTGTCGGCGCTCTGGGGCGTGGGGGAGCGGACCCGGGAGGTGCTGGCCCGGGTGGGCATCCGGACCGTGGCGGACCTCGCGCACACTCCCGTGCCCACTCTGCGCCGCCTGCTGGGGAGCACGGGCCTGCATGTCCATGAACTTGCCTGGGGCAGGGATCCGCGGCCGGTGACGCCGGTGCGGCAGGAAAAGAGCATCGGCGCGGAGGAGACGTTCGCCCGCGACGTCGACAGCGACGACGTCCTGCATACGGAGCTGCTGCGGCTGGCCCACCGGACGGCGTCACGGATGCGGGCGGCGGGGATGCAGGCCCGTACCGTCTCGCTCAAGCTGCGGTATGCGGACTTTTCCACCCTGACCCGCAGCCATCGGCTGACCGAGCCGGTGGACAGCGCCCAGCTGCTCTACGAGACCGCCCGCTCCCTGCTGGCCGGGCTGGGCCGGCGGCCCATGAGCGTGCGGCTGATCGGGCTGCGCGCCGAGAATCTCGAGGAAGCCGGGGGAGCCGCCCAGCAGCTGACGCTCGACGGACGCGACGACAACTGGCGCTCCGCGGAGGACGCCCTGGACCGGGTCAACCGGCGTTTCGGCGACAAGGGCGTCATGCCGGCGCGGCTGCTGCGTCCTGCCCCCCGGCCGCCCGCCGCGCAGGACGGGTAGCAACGCTCCACCGCCGTCGGCCGGAGCTTTCGCCTGCCACCGAAGCAACCTATCCTTAGGGGTAGGTGCAAAGCGGGCGTGGCAGCCACCGGTGTGAGGGAACCACCGGAGGTCGGGACACGTTCACTGCTTTACACGGCACATACGAACCGCAAGGAGGCAGTGATGGCACTCTCCGAACACGAGCAGCGCCTGCTTGAGCAGTTGGAGCAGCAGTTGCACGCCGAAGACCCCAAATTCGCCAGCTCCATGGCCGCAAGCTCGGCCACCGGGATATCGACCCGGAGGATTGTGCTGGGTGCCCTCGTTGCGGTTGCCGGCATCGCTGTTCTTATCTTCGGGGTGTCCCAGTCCATGCCGTGGGGCATTGCGGTCGGGATTCTCGGCTTCCTCGTCATGGGTGCCGGCGTGTACTACGCCACCACCAAGGGCAAGCGCGTCGAAGCGGCCGTCGCTGGCAGCCGCCGTGAGCGCGAGGCATCCTCGCCCAAGGGCTTCATGAGCAACCTCGAGTCCCGATGGGACGAGCGCAAGCGCGACCAGCCGTAGCAGCGGGGGTCCGGCAGCTGGAAACAGCAGCCGCAGCACAGTGTCACCAGGACTGCCTGAACTGCACACCGCCTGAACAGCACCACCGCTTGAACAGCACCACCGCTTGAACAGCACCACCGCTTGAACAGCAGCACAGCTTGAGAGGGTCCGGCCAGGCCGGGCCCTCTTTTTCATGCCCGCTCCACTTTCCTCCCCGGGCTCCACTTTCCTCCACGCACCTCCCAAAAGCAGCGGGGCTGCGTCCTCCGGGGCGGTCGGACGGGGCTTGGCGGGGATAAATCGGGCCCCGGCCGCTCCCTTTTCCTCCACTTCGCCGAGCCCCGGAGGCCGGGCGGCCGATGCCCGGTTCTGCCTTGAAATGACGGGGAACCGGCGGCGCCGCGGTCGCGACACGCCACGCGTGAAAAGCCGCGCGGCGTCGTTGACTGTGGAGGGAAGTGGAGTAAAGTGGAGGACATCGGAGTTACGGCGATGCAGAAGGAGATTTCTCCCTTTCAGACAGGCGGTGGCGGATGTTCCTCGGAACCCATTCGCCGCGCCTTGACGACAAGGGCAGGATCATCCTTCCGGCCAAGTTCCGGGACGAGCTGGCCGACGGGCTGGTACTGACCCGGGGCCAGGAGCGATGCATCTACGTCTTCAGTCGGAAAGAGTTCGAACGGATCCACGAGCAGATGAGGGAAGCCCCGCTTTCCTCACGCCAGGCCCGTGACTACATCCGCGTGTTTCTCTCCGGCGCCTCCGACGAAGTGCCGGACAAGCAAGGGCGGGTCACCATCCCGCCGGCGCTGCGCAGGTATGCCGGTCTGGACCGTGAACTGGCTGTCATCGGAGCCGGTACGCGGGCCGAGATCTGGGATGCCGAGGCCTGGCAGGAATACCTGGACGAGAAGGAAGCCGCCTTCTCCGACACCGACGAAGACGCAATTCCCGGAGTCTTCTGACCGTTTCCGCCGCCGGCGGCTCGGACAGGGCAACGGAAACAGCAGCACCCCAGACCCAGCAACGGACAGGCGCCACGCCGGTTCTTGCATGAGATCTCCAGCCGCCCCGCGGATCAGGATCCTGGCTCACCTTCCCCTGAGCCAGGCCCCGGCCGCCAGGCGCGGTTCCTGGCTTACCTTCCCCGGAGCCAGGCCCGGCCGCGAGGCGCGGATGGGGATCTGATCCAAGAACCCGGTGCGGCTCCGCGGAAGGAAGCAGCACATGAGCGAAGAGCGTCCCGCCTCGGAACGCCACGTTCCGGTGCTCCGTGACCGGTGCGTCAACCTGCTTGCCCCCGCCCTCGAGGCCGCCGCCGCCGAGACCGGACGCGCCGTCGTCGTCGACGCCACCCTGGGTATGGGCGGCCACTCCGAGGCGATGCTCGAGCGGTTCCCCAACCTGCACCTCATCGGCCTGGACCGCGATACCCAGGCCCTGCGCCTGGCCGGAGAGCGGCTGGCTCCCTACAGCGACCGCATCGACCTGGTTCACGCCGTCTACGACGAGATCGCCGACGTCGTCGCCGACCTCGGGTTCGACACCATCGACGGCGTGCTGTTCGACCTCGGCGTCTCCTCCCTGCAGCTCGATGAGCGGAGCCGCGGCTTCGCCTACTCCTACGACGCCCCGCTGGACATGCGGATGGACACCTCCCGAGGAGCCACCGCAGCCGACGTCGTCAACACCTACGACGAGGCCGAGCTGGCCTCCGTGATCCGCCGGTGGGGCGAAGAGAAGTTCGCCCGCCGGATCGCCGCGGCCATCGTGGCCGCCCGGGCCGAAGAGCCGTTCAGCACGACCGGCCGCCTCGTCGAGGTCATCCGCACCGCTGTTCCGGCCGCCGCCGCCCGCACCGGCGGACACCCCGCCAAGCGCACCTTCCAGGCGCTGCGCATCGAGGTCAACGAGGAGCTGGACGTCCTGGAGCGGGCCATTCCCGCCTCGCTCTCCGTCCTCGCCCTCGGCGGGCGCGCCGTGGTCATGTCCTACCACTCGCTGGAGGACAAGATCGTCAAGTCGGTCTTCGCGGCGGAGTCCTCCTCTTCGGCGCCCAAGGGGTTCCCCGTGGAGCTGGAGGAGCACAAGCCGCGCTTCAAGCGCCTGACCAAGGGCACCGAAACGCCCACGGCCGAGGAAATCGCCGAAAACCCGCGTGCCGCCTCAGCCAGGCTGCGCGCCGTCGAACGCATCCGCACGAGCAGGGACGGGGCACGATCATGAGCGGACCCATCACAGGCAGCGGCGCCCGCCGACCGGCCGCCGTGCGCACCGGACGGCCGGCCGTCAGCGGCGCCAACGCCCTTGCGCTGGGCGCCCAGCCGGAGCAGCCCCGGGCACCCCGGCGCCGCACGGTCCTGTCGGTGGTTCCGGCCGCCGCCGGCCGCCGCCGCGTGCCGTTCGCCGTGCTCTGCTTCATGTTCCTGGTTGCGGCACTGGCCACCGTCCTGGTCCTGAACATCTCCGTGTCCAGCGGCCAGTACCGCCTGGTGCAGCTGCAGAACGAGCGGACGGAGCTGGCACAGCGCAATGAAGCGTTGAGCCAGCGCGTCGAGAGCCACCAGGCACCGCAGAACCTGGCCGCACGGGCCGCCGAGCTCGGCATGGTCCCGGCCGCCGCCGTCGGCGCCGTCGACCTGCAGACCCTCGAAGTGACCGGCACGCCCGCCCCGGCGGCCGAAGGCGGCAAGGTCCCGTCGCGGGTCCCGGCGCCGGCGGTGCTCACTGATCCTGTCCTTCCGCCCGGAGCCGCGGCCCCGGAACCGGCGCCCGAGCCCGCCCGGGCGGCGGAGCAGCGGGCCGGCCAGGGCGAATCCGCCCCCGCCCCGGCAGCCGCAGAGGCACCGCCGGCGGCCGAACCCGAACCGGACCTCAACGGCGGCACCATTCCCGCCCCCGTGCAGCGGAGCGGACAGTAACAGCGCAACAGACATCGGAGTTCGCCAGTGGCACCAAGTTCGCAGACGGACGGGGCAGCACCCCGTACCGCCGTGGTCGCATACCGGCTGCGCGCTGGAATGATCCTTGCACTGGTCCTGCTCCTGGTCCTGGCCGGACGCCTCTTCCACGTACAGGCGCTGGATCCTGAAGGCATGGCCCAGACGGCGGTCGAAAACCGCCTGGTGACCACCACCGTGCCGCCGCTGCGCGGCAGCATCCTGGACGCCGACGGCAACTACCTGGCCCGCAGCGTGGAGCGGTTCGACATCGTGGTCGACCAGCGCCTGTCGCAGGGCGAGGACAGCTACACCCGGACCACGCCGGAGGGGGAGAAGGAAGAGGTCAGCTACGACCAGGCCTTCCGCGAACTCTCCGCCATCCTCGGCCAGGACCCGGAGACACTGCGCGCCTCCGTGCTGGGAGAAAAGGGCTTCAACTTCGTCGCCAAGACCGTCACGCCGGAAATCCGGGACAAGGTGCTCGCCGTCCGCTTCCCCGGCATCTACGCCGACCGCACCACGCTGCGCACCTACCCCTCCGGGTCGGTCGCCGGGGCGATGGTCGGCTTCCTGGGCACCGACGGCCCGCTGGAAGGCCTGGAGCTGACCCAGGATTCCGTCCTCGCCGGAGAGGCCGGCAGCAAGACCTTCGAAATCGGCGGCGACGGCATCCGGATCCCGTACGCCACCAATGAAGACACGGCGGTGCGCGACGGCGAATCGATCCGCCTGACCATTGAGCAGGACATCCAGTGGTTCGCCGAGGAGACCATCAGCGCGCAGGTCGAGGAATACCGTGCCGAATGGGGCAACATCGTGGTGGTCGAAGCGGACACCGGCAACGTCGTCGCCATGGCCGAGTCCGGCACCGTCGACCCGAACAACCCCGGCGCCACGCCGGCCGAATCGCGCAAGCCGCTGTCGGTCGCCGCCTCCTTCGAGCCGGGCTCGACCACCAAGGTGATCACCATGGCGGCGGCCCTGGAGGAGGGCCTGATCGAGCCCACCAGCCAGTTCGAGCTCGACAACACCTACACGGTGGATGGACAGACCTTCAAGGACGCGTTCGAGCACGGCCGGATGCAGATGACCGCCGCCGGGGTCCTTGCCCGGTCCATGAACACCGGCACCGTGGCCATCGGCCGCCAGCTCACCCCGGACCAGCGGTATGAGTGGCTGCGGAAGTTCGGCATCGGCGAGCCGCTGAACGTGGGCCTGAACGGCGAGACCGCCGGCATCCTGGCGCCCGCCGACCAGTGGGATCCCCGCCAGCAGTACACGGTGCTCTTCGGCCAGGGCCTGGCCCAGACCGCGCTGCACACCGCGATGGTCTACCAGACCATCGCCAACGACGGCGTGCGCCTGCCCCCGCGGCTCGTCGATGCCCGCATCGACGCCGACGGCAACGAGCAGAAGACCGACGCCGGCGACGGCACCAGGGTGATGTCCACCGAGACGGCCAAGGAACTGCAGCGGATGCTGGAGACGGTCACCGTGGAGGGCTCCGGTGCCACGGGAGCCCTGGAGCAGTACCGGGTGGGGTCCAAGACCGGCACCGCGGAGGCGCCGGGACCCAACGGCGGCTATGACGGCTACACGCTCTCGTATGCTGGAATGGCACCCATGGAGGACCCCAGATACGTCGTTGTGGTGACCCTGCAGCGGCCGCAGGGCGACCTGTACTACCTGCTGCCGGGGGAGTCCTTCAAAAAAGTGATGGAGAAGGTCCTGACCACGCACAACGTACCCCCCTCCCAGGGCGAGCCCGACATTTACCCCATCGAGTACTAGTTCCTGGAGCACCAGTGCCTGCAACACAAGATTCCCGGCCTGCCGCGCGCATGCGGCCCACCCGGGTGAGCCCGGTGTCCCTGGCCGACGCCGTCCACGCCCTGCCCGCCGGGCTGCCCGGGCTCAGCCCGGCTCCCGGCACGCCCGCGGACGCCTGGCAGGTGCCGGTGACCGGCCTGAGCATCAGCTCCGCCGACGTCGTTCCCGGCGACCTCTACCTGGGCCTGCCCGGGGCACGCCACCACGGCGCCCGGTTCGCGGCCGACGCCGTGGCTGCCGGCGCCGCCGCCGTCCTGACCGATGAGGCCGGGCTGGAGCACGTCCGCGGACTGGACGTGCCCGTCTTCACCGCGCCGGAGCTTCGCCGCCTGGTGGGACCGCTCTCGGCCGTGATCTTCGGCAGCCGGCCCGATGACGGCAGCGCACCGGTCCTGCTGGGCGTGACCGGGACGAACGGCAAGACCACCACCACTTACTTCATCACCTCGCTGCTCGCCGCCCTGGGCCGCAGCACCGGCCTGATCGGCACCATCGAGATCAAGGCCGGCGACGAACCGATCCCCAGCACCCTCACCACCCCCGAATCCCCGCAGGTCCACGGCCTGCTCGGCCTCATGCGGGAGAAGGGCCTGGACGCCGCGGCCATGGAGGTCTCCTCCCACGCCATCTCCTACCGGCGGGTGGACGGGGTGCGCTACGACGTGGCCGGGTTCACCAACCTCACCCAGGACCACCTTGACCTGCACGGCTCCATGGAGGAGTACTTCCAGGCCAAGGCCGCACTGTTCACACCCGAGCGGGCGCGGCGCGCCGTGGTGACGGTCGACGACGAGTGGGGTGCCCGCCTGGCCCGCCAGGCCCGCATTCCCGTCCTCAGCCTCGACACCTCCGCCGCCTCCGGCGGCACGCCCTTCCGCGGCGAATCCGGCGCCCCCGCCGACTGGACGGTCCGGGGCCTCACCCGCCGCGGGCTCGGGCACGGGTTCGAACTGCACGGACCGGACGGCACCGTCCTGCGGGCCGCCACCGGCCTGCCGGGCACCTTCAATGTCTCCAACGCAGCCCTGGCCGCGGTCATGGTCCTGGCCTCGGGCGTGCCCGCGGACCGGCTGCAGGAGGCGCTGGACACCCGCGACCCGTTCACGGTGGAAGTGCCCGGGCGGATGCAGCTGATCAGCGAGCAGCCGGCGGCCATCGTCGACTTCGCGCACAACCCCGATGCGCTCTCCCGCACGCTTGAAAGCGTCCGCCGGCCCGGGACCGGATCCCGGGTGATCGCGGTCTTCGGTGCCACCGGCCAGCGGGACGAGACCAAGCGTCCGCTGATGGGAGCCGTGGCGGCACGACTGGCGGACGTGGTGATCATCACCGATGACGATCCCCACGACGAGGACGAGGCGCGGATCCGCGCCGGCGTGCTCGCCGGTGCCCGCGAGGCGCAGCGGACCGGGTCGCTGTCCTGCGAGATCCTCGAAGTCGCCCCGCGTGCAGCCGCCATTGAGCGCGCCGTGCAGCTGGCAGGACCTGCGGACACCATCGTGGTGGCCGGCCGCGGACACGAGGTCTGGCAGGAAGTGAAAGGCGTCAACCTGGCGCTCGATGATCGGGTCGAGTTGAGGCAGGCTTTGACAAAGCATGGATTCAGTGGCCTTTCCGCCGAGCGGGTAGAGTCCTAAACCGTCATGATTGAACTAAGCGCAGCCGAAATTGCGGCCATCACCGGCGGAGAGCTCATCGGGCCAGCGGCCGGCAACCCCTCGCTGACCGTCACCTCCGCGACCACGGATTCCCGTGACGCCGGTCCCGGTTCCCTGTTCATCGCCAAGCCCGGCGAGACGACCGACGGACACCTTTTCGTGCCCGCAGCCTTCGACAGCGGTGCGGCACTGGCCTTGGTCGAACGCCCGGTGGCCGACGCCTCCGGCAACGTCCTGCCTGCCGTCCAGGTGCCCGACGCCGTCCTGGCCATGGGCAGGATCGCCTCGGACATCGTGCGCAGGCTCCGCGCCGAGGGCGAGCTCACCGTCATCGGCATCACCGGCTCGGCCGGCAAGACCACCACCAAGGACCTGCTGGCGGGCATCCTCCGTCGCCACGGCAGCACGGTGGCGCCCATCGGCTCCTACAACGGAGAGGTCGGCATGCCGCTGACCATCTTCACGGCGCCGCACGGCACCCGCTACCTGATCCTGGAGATGGGCGCCACGGGCATCGGACACATCCGCTACCTCACCGAGCTGGTCCGGCCCGACATCGGCGTGGTGCTGTGCGTTGGCTCCGCCCACGCGGGGGAGTTCGGCGGCGTGGAAAACATCGCCAAGGCCAAGGGCGAAATGGTCGAGGCCCTCGCAGCGGACGGCACGGCGATCCTGAACGCCGACGACCAGCGGGTCAACGCCATGGCGCCGCGGACCGCTGCGCCCGTCCTGCGCTTTTCCTCCGACCCGGACCTGGCGGCCGCGAACGGCACCGTCCGCGCCCTCGACCTGCGCACGGACGACGCCGGGCACCCCGCCTTCACGCTTGAACTGCCCGACGGCAGCAGCTACGAGGTGGTGTCGGGGCTGATCGGCGAGCACCATGTGGCGAACCTGCTGGCTGCGGCCGCAGCCGCCTGGGCCGCGGGGATCGACGGGGCGTCCATCGCCGAGGCGCTGACCGGGCAGGGCCCGGCCAGCCGCTGGCGGATGGAACGCACCGACCGGCCCGACGGCATCACGGTGATCAACGACGCGTACAACGCCAACCCGGAGTCGATGCGCGCCGCGCTGCGCACCCTCGCCGAGCTCGGCCGGGAACGGCGCACCTGGGCGGTCCTGGGCGAAATGCTCGAACTCGGCGACGCCTCGGTCCTGGAGCACGACGCGCTTGGCCGCTACATCGTGCGCCTGAACATCTCCAAGCTCATCGTCGTGGGCGACGGCGCGCGCGCCATGCACACCGGGGCGGTCATGGAGGGCTCATGGGGGGATGAGTCCACCTTTGTCCGCACGGCCGCGGAGGCCGAGGCCATCCTGGCCGAGGAACTGGCCCCCGGCGACATCATCCTCTTCAAATCCTCCAACGGCGCAGGCCTGCGCTTCCTCGGTGATCGGATAGCCTTGAAAACCCCAGCAACACCGCCCTCCGCCGACACGGACACCACCCGGAGCCATCCGGAGACCGGGGGACACGACCTGTGATCTCCCTGCTGGTCGGGTCGTCCCTGGCGCTGCTGTTCGCCTTCGCCGGGACGCCCCTGTTCATCCGCCTGCTCGTGCGCCGCGGCTACGGCCAGTTCGTGCGCGACGACGGGCCCACCTCGCACCACACCAAGCGCGGCACCCCCACCATGGGCGGCGCCGTCATTGTCGGGTCCGTGGTGGCTGCCTATTTCCTGACCCATCTGGCCAGTTCGGTGATCAACCCGGGAAGTCCGGGCCCGACGGCGTCGGGCCTGCTGGTGCTCTTCCTCCTGGTGGGGATGGGCCTGGTCGGTTTCATCGACGACTACACCAAGATCTCCAAGCAGCGCAGCCTCGGCCTGAATGCCACCGCGAAGATCGTGCTCCAGACCGCCGTCGGCGTGGCCTTCGCGATCATGGCCCTGCAGTTCCCCAACCGGGACGGACTGACACCGGCGTCCACACAGATCAGCTTCATCCGCGACACCGGGCTGGACCTGGCGTTCGCCGGCACCACCATCGGCGCCATCCTGTTCGTGATCTGGGCGAACCTGATCGCCACCGCCACCACCAACGGCGTGAACCTGACCGACGGGCTCGACGGCCTGGCGGCAGGCGCCTCCGTACTGGTCTTCGGCGCGTACTTCCTGATCGGCATCTGGCAGTCGAACCAGAGCTGCTTCGGCCCCGAGCCCGGAAACCGCTGCTATGAGGTCCGTGATCCGATGGACCTCGCGCTGCTGGCCGGCGCCCTGGCCGGGGCGCTGATCGGCTTCCTGTGGTGGAACACCTCGCCGGCCAAGATCTTCATGGGCGACACCGGATCCCTGGCCCTGGGCGGAGCGATCGCGGCGTTCGCCATCCTCTCCCGCACACAGATCCTGCTGGTCATCCTGGCCGGCCTGTTTGTGCTGATCACCCTGTCGGTGATCATCCAGGTCGGCTACTTCAAGATCAGCGGCGGCAAGCGGGTCTTCAAGATGGCGCCGCTGCAGCACCACTTCGAGCTCAAGGGCTGGGCGGAGGTCACCGTGGTGGTCCGGTTCTGGATCATCGCCGGGCTCTGCGTCGCTGCAGGCCTGGGCATCTTCTACGCGGAATGGGTGGTGGGCCAGTGAGCACCGATGCCGCCGGGGCCTCCCGGCTTGATTCCCTGACCACCTGGGACGCCGACTGGTCCGGCCTGCGCGTGGTCGTCACCGGCATCGGCCTGTCCGGCTTCTCCGCGGCGGACACCCTGGTCGAGCTCGGCGCCCGCGTGGTCGTCGTCGACGGCGCGGACACCGAAGCCAACCGGGCCAAGGCCGACACCCTGCGCATTGTCGGCGCGGCCGACGTGCTCCTCGGAGCGGAGGCGGCAGCCGTGCTGCCCGACGTCGACGGCGTGCCGGCCGACGTCGTCGTCACCTCGCCCGGCTTCCGTCCCGACCATCCGGTGCTGGCGCAGGCCGCCGCCGCCGGCATTCCCATCTGGGGCGACGTCGAACTGGCCTGGCGGGTGCGGATCCGCGAGGGCCGGAAGACCGCCGAGTGGTTGGCCATCACCGGCACCAACGGCAAGACCACGACCGTGGGGATGACCGAGGCCATGCTGCGCGCCGCCGGGCTCCGCGCCATCGCGGCCGGCAACGTCGGCACCCCCATCCTCGACGCCATCCGGGATCCCGAGGGCTGGGATTTCATCGCCGTCGAACTTTCCAGCTTCCAGCTGCACTGGACCTGGTCCGTGTCGCCGCTGGCCAGCGTGTGCCTCAACGTGGCCGAAGACCACGTCGACTGGCACGGCTCCTTCGAGGCCTACCTGGCCGACAAGGCCAAGGTCTACGAAAACACCCGGGTCGCGTGCATCTACAACGCCGAACAGGCGGAGACCGAGCGGATGGTCGAGGACGCCGACGTCGTGGAGGGCTGCCGCGCGGTGGCCTTCACCACCGGCATGCCGGCCATCAGCATGCTCGGCGTCGTGGAGGGCCTGCTGGTGGACCGCGCGTTCATCGCCGAACGCCGCGATTCCGCCGCCGAGCTGGCCACCCTGGCCGACCTGGGCCGCAACGCCGCCCGGCACACCGTGGCCAACGCCCTCGCCGCCGCCGCGCTGGTCCGCGCCGCCGGCGTGGAACCGGCGGCGGTGCGCGAGGGCCTGCGCAGCTTCGAGCCGGGCGACCACCGCATCCAGCCCGTGGCGCGGCTGGACGACGTGCTCTGGATCAACGACTCCAAGGCCACCAACCCGCACGCCGCCGCCGCGTCCCTGTCCGCTTTCTCCAGCGTCGTCTGGATCGCCGGCGGCCTGTCCAAGGGCGTGGAGTACGACGAGCTGGTGACCGCCAACGCGGACCGGCTGCGCGCCGTCGTGCTGATCGGCACCGACACCGGCGCCCTGCGCTCGGCTTTGGTGCGACACGCCCCCGGGGTGCCCGTGATCGACGCCGCGACCGACCACACTGGTGGAGACGACACCACCGGCGGACCCGCTGCCGGGGAAGAGATCATGGCGGCGGCCGTGGCACGCGCCGCAGCTGCGGCCGAGCCCGGCGACACGGTGCTGATGGCCCCGGCGGCCGCCTCCATGGATCAGTTCACTTCCTACGCACACCGCGGCAACGCCTTCATCGAGGCCGTCCGCGGATACGTGGAGGGACAGGCGCAGGCCGTAAAGGAGCAGTAAATGGTCAGCACGTCCACCGGAAGCGGTCGGAAACCGGCGGTCCGCCGCACCGCACCCGCCGCGGGACGTGCGGCCGACGGCGCCGGCTCCACGGCCGTACCCGCCCCGCGCCGGGGCCGTATCAAGCGGCTGCTCATCTGGCTCGAAGGCAGCGAACACGACGCCACCGGCGGCGCCTACTACTGGATCCTCGGCACCACCCTGGCGCTGACCGCCATCGGCCTGATGATGGTGCTCTCCGCGTCCTCCGTGGAGTCCATCGCCGCGTCGGCGGGCGAACCGCTGGGCGCCAGCACGTTCGATCTGTTCGTCAACCAGTCCATCTTCGCCGCCATCGGGGTCGCGGCCATGCTGGGACTCTCACGCGTCCCGCCGTCCTGGTACCCGGCCATCGGGTGGATCGCCATGGTGGTCGCCGCCGGCCTGCTCGTGGCCGTGCTGCTGGTGGGCGAGGAGGTCAACGGCAACAAGAACTGGATCCGTATCGGACCCGTCCAGGGCCAGCCCTCCGAGGCCGCGAAACTCGCGATGGCCATCTGGTTTGCCGCCGTCCTGTCCCGGAAGGGCCGGCTGATCAACCAGCCCAAGCACGCCTTCATTCCGGTCGTTCCCGGCGGCGGCGTGCTGATCCTCCTTGTCGTCCTCGGCAAGGACCTCGGCACGGTGATCATCATGGGCCTGATCCTGCTCGCCGCGCTCTTCTTCGCCGGCGCTCCGCTGCGCCTGCTCGGACTGATTTCGGCGCTGGGAGCCGGGGCCGGGCTGCTGCTGTCCGTCTTCAGCGGCAACCGCTCCAGCCGCATTTCCGCCTGGCTGAAACTGGACTGCTCCGGCGGCCTCTGCGACCAGGCCAACGCCGGCATGTATGCCCTCGCCAGCGGCGGCTGGTGGGGCGTGGGCATCGGCCAGAGCCGGCAGAAGTGGAACTGGATCCCCGAGGCCCACAACGACTTCATCTTCGCGATCATCGGCGAGGAGTTCGGCCTGCTCGGCACCCTGGTGATCATCGGTCTCTTCGCCGCCCTGGCCCTGGCCACCATCCGCGTGATGGTCCGGCACACCGCCCCGTTCGCGCGGATCGCCTGCGGCTCCATCCTCGTCTGGATCGTGGGCCAGGCGTTCGTGAACATCGCCATGGTCACCGGACTGGCGCCCGTCATCGGCATTCCGCTGCCCTTCATCTCCTACGGCGGCTCCTCGCTGCTGTTCACCCTCGCCGCCGTCGGCGTCCTGCTCTCCTTTGCCCGCAAGATCCCGCAGAAGGAAATTCCCGCTTCATGAACCAGCCCCTTTCCGCAGTTCTGGCCGGCGGCGGCACCGCCGGCCACATCAGCCCCCTGCTGGCGATCGCCGACGCGCTGCGCCGACGTGACCCCGAGACTGCCGTCCGGGTCGTGGGGACCAAGGCCGGCATGGAGACCCGCCTGGTGCCCCTGGCCGGCTACGACCTGGCCACCATCGACCGGGTGCCCATGCCCCGGCGCCCCTCCGGCGACCTGCTGCGGCTGCCCGCCCGCCTGGTGCGCGCCGTCCGCCAGGCCGGGGCCATCCTCGACGAGGCGGCGGCCGACGTCGTCGTGGGCGTAGGCGGCTACGTCAGCACGCCCGTGTACCTGGCCGCCCGCCGGCGCGGCATCCCCGTCGTCGTGCACGAGGCCAACGCCCGCCCTGGCCTGGCCAACCGGGTCGGCGCCCGCGGCGCCGCCGCAGTCGGCACCGCGTTCGAAGGCACCCCGCTGCCGCATGCCGTCCATGTGGGCATGCCCATGCGGCAGGCCATCTCCCAGCTGGACCGCGCCGGGAAGCGGGCCGGGGCGCGCGCCGCCCTGGGCCTGGAGGAGAACCGGCCCACCCTGATCGTCACCGGCGGGTCCTCCGGCGCCGCCAGCATCAACCGGGCCGTCGCCGACGCCGCCGCCGACCTCGGCGCCGCCGGAATCCAGACGCTGCACATCACCGGACGGGACAAGGCCGTCCGCACCGCCGACGGCCAGCCGCTCAGCGCACCCGGTTACCGGCAGGTGGAGTACGTCGACGCGATGGAGACCGCCTACGCCGCAGCCGACCTCTTGCTCGCACGGTCCGGAGCAGGCACCGTCAGCGAAGTCAGCGCCGTCGGGCTGCCGGCCTTCTTCGTGCCGCTGCCGCACGGCAACGGCGAGCAGGCGCTCAACGCCCGCGGGCTCGTCGACGGCGGCGGCGCCCGGCTCGTGGAGGACCGCCTCTTCACCGCTGACGTCATCAGGACGCAGCTGCTACCTTTGCTCACCGACGCCACGGCGCTCGAGCGCATGGCCGCGGCCTCCGCGGCGCTGGGCATCCGCGACGCCGACGAGCGGATGGCCGACATCATCATCAAGGCGGCGCGCCGGGCATGAGCACCACCCCCCACACCACAGCAAGGAACAGCACCATGGACGACGCCGCAGCTACCGCACCCGCCAAGGCCGGTGCACGGCAGCGCCTGCGCCCGGCGGACCTGGGCCGCGTGCACTTCATCGGCCTCGGCGGAGCCGGGATGTCCGCCGTCGCGCGGATCCTGCTCGGCCGCGGCACCCCCGTCTCGGGCTCCGACGCCAAGGACAGCGCCGCGCTGAGCGCTCTGGCCGCGCTCGGCGCGGAAACCCACGTCGGGCATGACGCCGCCCACGTGGGCAATGCCGACACCGTGGTCATCTCCACGGCCATCCGCCCGGACAACCCGGAGCTGGCCGCAGCACGCGCGGCGGGGCTGCGGATCCTGCACCGCTCCATGGCCCTGGCCGCGGCCATGGAGGACAGCCGCCTGGTGGCCGTCGCCGGCACGCACGGAAAGACCACCACCACGGCCATGACCACCGTGCTGCTGCGCTCGGCGGGGCTGGACCCGTCCTTTGCCATCGGCGGCGACGTCTCGGGCCTGGGCGTGAACGCCGCCTGCGGCGGGGGAGACGTCTTCGTGGCCGAGGCCGACGAGTCCGACGGCTCGTTCCTGAACTACACCCCCTCCGTGACCGTGGTGACCAATGTCGAAGCGGATCACCTGGACCACTACGGCACGGCCGAAGCCGTGTACGCCTCCTTCGACCGCTTCGTCGAGCTGCTCCCGGCCGACGGGCTGCTGGTGGCCTGCGCCGACGACCCCGGTGCCGCGGACCTGGTCCGGCGCAGCAGCGCTCCGGCGGTGCTCACCTACGGCTACGCGGCCGAGGCCGACGTCCGGATCCTGGAGACGGTGGCCGAGGGCAGCGGAACGGTCAGCACGCTCTCGTTCACCCGTGAAGGCCGGAGCGGGCAGTGCACCCTGCGGCTGCAGGTGCCCGGCCGCCACAACGTCGCCAACGCCACCGCCGCCTTCGCCGTCGGACTCCACCTCGGCGTCGCCCCGGAAGCAGCCGCCGCCGGGCTGGCCGCGTTCTCCGGAGCCGCCCGCCGCTTCGAACCCCGCGGCGAGGCGGCCGGGGTGCGGGTCTTTGACGATTACGCCCACCATCCGACCGAACTCGACGCCGCCCTGCGCGCGGCCCGGACGGTTGCGGGGGAGCACCGGGTGCACGTGCTGTTCCAGCCCCACCTGTTCAGCCGGACCCGGAACTTCGCCGCCGAGTTCGCCGCCGCCCTCGGCCTGGGCGACTCGGCGACCGTGCTGGACATCTATCCGGCGCGGGAGGACCCCATCGAAGGCGTCACCAGCGAGCTGATCACCAGCCGCCTGGACGTCCCCGGCGGCTATGTCCCGGACGCCGCCGACGCCGTCCGTGCCGTGGCGGCCCGCGCCGAGCCGGGGGACATCATCCTCACGGTCGGAGCGGGCGACGTGACCCGTCTCGGCCCGGAGCTGGTGGCGGAGCTCGCCGGCAAGGCCGCGCGGACGGCCGCACCCACCGACCATGGCCGGTAGGCGGCCCAGGGTTCCGGGCCATCCCGGCCCGGAGCCCTTCCCCGCCGAGGAGGGCGGCGCCCGGGCCGACCAGGCACCGCAGGCCCTGCCGGATGGGGCTGCCGGCCGCGCCGATGGCACCGCGATCGCCGGGCACACCGCGAACGAGGCGGAGCACATTGTCACAGCCGTCCGGGAGCTGCCCGAGGAGGAGCCCGACGACGGCCGGTCCCGCCGCAGGGGCCGGGGCCGCCGCGGATCCAAACGGCGGCGCGGCAGGGAAGGATCCGAGGAGACGCCGCAGGAGCCGGAGGCCGGACGTGAACGGGCGACCGGCAGCGACCCGGCGCCTTCGGCCGCGGATAGGCCCGGCACCCTGGCGGCCGGAGAGCCGAAGCCTCGGCGCACCGCCCGCCGCGGCGGCCCCGCCGCGGCCGGGCCGCAGCCGGAGAGCGAGGCCGGGGCCCTGCCCCGCGTTCCGCGCCCACGGCGCTCCGGACGGTCCGCCGCGGCGGCGGGGGAGGACCGTCCCGGCAGCCGGCCGCCCGGCACCGGAGCATTCGGTTCCGCAGTGTTGGCTTCCGGAGCGTCGGGAACATCCGGAACGGGAACCCCGGGCGGCGCTTCGCCCGCCGTCCCGTCACTCACCGCCGACGGCGGCCGCGCCCGGACTTCCGAAACGGAACGACCGGCAGCCACCGCAGCTGACGCCACCGCCTCCGGAGCCCGGGGGGACCGGCAGGCGAAGCCGGGACCCGGCGGCAGCGATGCCGGTACCCGCGGGACGGCGCCGGACGAGGCCACCGTGCTGGCCTTTCCGGAGCCGCCGCACCGGCGCCGGCGGCGCCGCGTGCTGCTGGGGACCCTCATCGCGGCCGTGCTGACCGCGGCTTTCTTCGCCGTGCTGATCTTCACGCCGCTGCTGGCCACCCGCACCATCATTGTGGAGGGCCACTCCCTGCTGCCCGAGGAGACGGCGCAGGCCGCGCTGGCTCCGCTCGAGGGACGCTCCCTGACGCTGATCACCGATGACCAGGTCCGCGGGCTGCTGGCCGACCGGCCCGAGGTGGCCGACGTCACCGCAGCGGCGGAACCGCCGTCGACGCTGCGGGTGGAGATCACCGAACGGGTGCCGGTCGCCGTGCTGCAGCAGGAGGGCGAGTTTGTGCTGATCGACCGCGAGGGCCGGCGCCTGTCCGCCGTAGCGGACCGGTCCGCCGCCAAGCTGCCCCTGATCGACGGCGGAAGCGACGCCGTGGACAGCTCCGTCTTTGCCACCGTCACCGAGGTCCTGGCCGCCCTGCCGCCCGAAGTGCTGCAGCAGCTGGACCACGCCTCGGCGCCGACCGTGGATTCGGTGGAGCTGCGCCTGCTGAACGGCCGCACGGTCCTGTGGGGCAGCGCGGAGGCCAATGCCGCCAAGGCCAGGGCGCTCCAGGCCCTGCTCGGCATGCCGGAGCAGGACCCTCCGGTGAAGACCTACGACGTCAGCGCACCCAACCGTCCGGCGGTGCGATGAGGCCCGGGACAGGCCGGTGCGGCGGAGGGCCGGCGGCGGGAACACGGCAAACTTTGCCCGACACGCGGGGCCGGTGTTTGCGCCGCTTCCTCCGGACCCATAGCGTCTTGAACTAGAGATTTACTTGACATAACTATAACCCTCAACCATAGGGTTAAGGTTGTTCGGGTTGAAGGTTAGGCCGGAGCCCGGCCGCAATTGATCAGTGCACAGATTCGAACAAGGGACACAGGACGTGGCAGCACCGCAGAATTACTTGGCCGTCATCAAGGTCGTAGGCATCGGCGGCGGCGGCGTAAACGCCGTCAACCGGATGATCGACGTCGGCCTGCGCGGGGTGGAGTTCATCGCGATCAACACCGACGCCCAGGCGCTGCTGATGAGCGACGCCGACGTCAAGCTCGACGTCGGCCGCGAACTGACCCGCGGCCTCGGCGCCGGCGCTGATCCCGAGGTGGGCCGGAAGGCCGCCGAGGACCACGCGGAGGAGATCGAAGAGGTCCTGCGCGGAGCCGACATGGTCTTCGTGACCGCCGGCGAAGGCGGCGGCACCGGCACCGGCGGCGCGCCCGTCGTGGCCCGGATCGCCCGCTCCCTCGGAGCCCTGACCATCGGCGTGGTGACCCGTCCCTTCACCTTCGAGGGCCGGCGCCGCTCCAACCAGGCCGAGTCCGGCATCGACACGCTGCGCGATGAAGTCGACACCCTGATCGTCATCCCGAACGACCGCCTGCTCTCGATCAGCGACCGCAACGTGTCCATGCTCGACGCGTTCCGCTCCGCCGACCAGGTGCTGCTCTCCGGTGTCCAGGGCATCACCGACCTGATCACCACCCCGGGCCTGATCAACCTCGACTTCGCCGACGTGAAGTCCGTCATGCAGGGCGCCGGCTCCGCGCTGATGGGCATCGGTTCCGCCCGCGGCGAGGACCGCGCCGTCAAGGCCGCGGAGCTTGCCATCGCCTCGCCGCTGCTTGAAGCCTCCATCGACGGCGCCCACGGCGTGCTGCTGTCCATCCAGGGCGGTTCCGACCTCGGCCTGTTCGAGATCAACGAGGCCGCCCGCCTGGTGCAGGAAGTCGCCCACCCCGAGGCGAACATCATCTTCGGCGCCGTCATCGACGATGCCCTGGGTGACGAGGCCCGCGTCACCGTCATCGCCGCAGGCTTCGACCAGGTGGACGTCACCTCCCAGCCGGCGGCCGCCGCGCAGAAGCCGGCCGAGCCCGCCGTGCCGCCCACGGCCGCAGGTGCCGCCCCGGCCTACGCAGCACCGGCCTCCGCCGGCCTGTCGGCCTGGTCGCAGCAGCGCAGCGCGCAGCACAGCGATGTTCCGGCCGACGCCGGCTTCGACATCGACCTGCCCGCGGTCGTCGAGTCGGACCTGCCCGGCAGCCGCCGGGACGACCTGGACGTGCCCGACTTCCTCAAGTAGGACCGGCCGTGAGTGCCGGATTCCGGTGGCGCCAGGAGGTCGGCGACGGCCTCCTGGCGGCCTTCACGGGAACGGACGAAGGCAACCTGGCCCTGCACGTGGGGGATGACCGGGAGGCGGTGCTGGCGCGCCGCCGAGACCTGGAACAGGGCATGGGCGTGCCGTCCGGCAGCCTGCGCTTCATGAACCAGGTGCACTCCGCGCTGGTCGCCGACGTCAGCCGCGATGACCCGCCCGGCCCGGCCCCGTCCGTGGACGCACTGGTCAGCGCGGACGCCGGCGTGCCGCTCGCGGTCATGGTCGCCGACTGCGTGCCGGTCCTGCTGGCCGGGGACCGCCCGGGCGGCTCCGTCACCGCCGCCGCACACGCAGGGCGCGCCGGACTGCTCGACGGCATCCTGCCCGCCACCGTGCAGCGGATGCAGGCGCACGGGGCGCGGGCCCTGCGTGCCTGGATCGGACCGGCCATCTGCGGACGCTGCTACGAGGTTCCTGAGCAGATGCAGGCCCAGGCGGCCGCAACGCTGCCCGGCATCCCCGAGCTGATCAGCACCACCCGTGCCGGCACCCCGGGTCTCGACCTGCCCGCCGCCGCCGCCGCCCAGCTGGGCGCGCTGGGCGTCGACGTGAGCCGCGTCGGGCCCTGTACGCTCGAAACCGAAGGTCTCTACTCGCACCGGCGCAGCAACCGCTCCGGCCGCTTCGCAGGCCTGATCTGGCGCCCCGGCCCCTGAGCCGGAGCCCGGCACGCAAGGACATGCAATGACAGAACCACTCCTTTCCCCTGCCGACCGCCGGGAGGAACTTGCCGCCCGCCTGCAACGGGTCAGGGACCGGATCGCCGCGGCAGCGCGGAACGCCGGCGCCGTTCCGCCGCAGCTGATCGCCGTCACCAAGTACTTCCCGGCCGACGACGTGCGGCTGCTGGCCGGGCTGGGCGTCACGGATGTGGGCGAGAACAAGGACCAGGAAGCATCCGCCAAAGCCGCCGACGTCGATCAGCCCGGCCTGCGCTGGCACTTCGTCGGCCAGCTGCAGACCAACAAGGCACGCTCGGTGGTCCGCTACGCCCATGCGGTGCACTCCGTGGACCGTCCCGGCCTGATTGCCGCACTGGGCAAGGCGATGGCCGCCGAGCAGGACCGCCGGGAGGTGCAGGGGCTGCAGCCGCGCGAGGACCTGGACTGCTTCCTGCAGGTGGACCTGCGCGTCTCCCGCCCCGCCGATGCGTCCGGGCCCGCGGCGCGCGGCGGGGCGGATCCGGCTGACCTGCCCGGCCTGGCGGACGCGGTGGCGGCAACGGAAGGGCTGCGCCTGCGCGGGCTGATGGCGGTCGCGCCGCTGGGGGAGGACCCCGCCGACGCCTTTGCCCGGCTCCGGGAGCTCTCCCGGCGCCTGATCGCCGACCACCCGGGCGCCGACCGCCTGTCGGCGGGCATGAGCGCGGACCTGGAGGCCGCCGTCGCCCACGGAGCGACACACCTGCGCATCGGCTCGGATATTCTCGGTCCCCGGCCCTCCCTGCGGTAGCGTCGGAACCGGGACCCGGAGGATGCCGGGCCCGTCCCGGATCAGGCCCCGGGGCACCCGGGCACGCTGGAAGACAAGAAGGAGCAGCCATGGCTGGCGCTATGCGCAGGACGATGATTTACCTTGGGCTCGCCGACGGCGATGAGCACTACGAGTCCGAGCAGAAGAACCTGCGCGAGGCGCCCGGCCGTGACGAGGACTTCGAGCCGGAGCAGGAGCGCCGCGCCGAGCGCGCACCCCAGCCGGAGCCTGAGCGCACCCGGCCGGAGCCCGCCGCCCCGGCACCGAAGAGCACCGCAGTTGAGGAGTACCGGGCCCCCGTGACCCCCATCAAGCGCGCGCCCTCGTCCCGTGAGGACGTCGCCGGCCTGCGCCAGATCACGACCGTGCACCCGCGCTCCTACAACGATGCGAAGATCATCGGCGAGAGCTTCCGCGACGGCATCCCCGTGATCATGAACGTGACCGACATGAGCGAGGCCGACGCCAAGCGGCTCGTGGACTTCTCCGCCGGGCTCGTCTTCGGCCTGCGCGGCTCGATCGAACGGGTCACCAACAAGGTGTTCCTGCTCTCCCCGGCCTACATTGAGGTCCTCGGGGATGATAAGAAGGTCAGTGAGTCCCAGTCCATGTTCTTCAACCAGAGCTGACCCGCCTGACAGCCAGGCGGCCGGCACGGAAATGAAACCCAGCGCGTGAGTATCATCCTTTCCCTTCTGTACCTGGTCCTGATGCTGTTCCAGCTGGCCTTGATCATCAGGATCGTGTTTGACGCGGTGCAGATGTTTGCCCGCCAGTGGCGGCCGCGCGGGATCTCCCTGCTGCTCGCCTCGGCCATCTACGGCGCCACCGATCCGCCTATCCGCGCCCTGCGCCGGGTGGTGCCCCCGCTGCGGCTCGGCGGCGTCTCGCTGGACCTGGCGTTCCTTATCCTGTTCATCGTGGTCGGAATCCTGATGCAGGTGGTGGCCGCAATCGGGTTCCGTGCCTGATCAGCGCCGCCTGCGGCCCGGCGTCAGGTTAGTTTTCAGTAGGCAAAAGTTGTAGTGTGAAAACGATATGAACGCCTGATCTTTTCTGTTCGAAATTCTGTACGAAGAACCGCCGGCGCTTCGCGGGCGGGTCTCTATGAACCATATGAGGTGACCAGATGGCTCTGACGCCAGAAGATGTAGTCAACAAGCGGTTCCAGCCGACCAAGTTCCGCGAGGGCTACGACCAGGACGAGGTCGACGATTTCCTTGACGAGATCGTTGTCGAACTCCGCCGCCTGAACGCGGAAAACGAGGACCTGCGCCGCCAGCTGGCCGAAGCCGTCGCCGACGGCCCCCGTGAAGCAGCCGTCCCGGCCCCTGTCGCGGCCTCCCCGAAGACCGAAGCGGTCGAGGCGCCCAAGGAGGAGCCGGTCCGCGAAGAGCCGAAGCCGGAGCCCGCCGCGCCGGCTCCCGCTCCGGAGCCCGTCCAGGCCAAGTCCGAGAACACGGCCGAGAACGCCGCCGGCATCCTCGCCATGGCCCAGAAGATGCACGACGACTACGTCGGCGCCGGCATCGAGCAGCGCGACAAGATCATCGCCGAAGCCCAGATCGAGGCCAGCGGCCTGGTCAACGAGGCGCAGGAGAAGAGCCGCAAGGTCCTCAGCTCCCTCGAGCAGCAGAAGGCCGTGCTGGAGCGCAAGGTCGAGCAGCTGCGTGTCTTCGAGCGTGACTACCGCAGCCGCCTGAAGGCCTACATCGAAGGCCAGCTGCGCGACCTCGACGCCCGCGGCTCCGTCGCCTCGGAGACCGCCGACGCCTGATCAGGCGGAAGCACGGCGCCGCCCACGGCCAGGCGGCGTGGCATAGACTGGAGAACAGAGACCACGGGCCGGTGGCCGGGCAGCCCCGGCCACCGGCCCGTGGTGTGTCCGCCACCAGGTCCGCCCGACCGGACGATAACGAAAGCACCATGACTGATTCATCCCCGGCGGGGCCCGTCCCCGCGAGCACCGGCACCACCCGTTACGGCCGCCGCTTCGCCGTCCTGATGGCCCTGTGCGCCCTGGTGGCGCTGGTCCTCGACCAGCTGACCAAGTGGCGGGTCGAGTCCACCATGACCGAAGGCCAGGTCATCGACGTGTTTCCGCCCCTGCTGCGGTGGCACTTCATCCGCAACCCCGGCGCCGCGTTCTCCATCGGCACCGACTACACCTGGGTCTTCACCATCATCATGGTCGGAGTCTCGGGCTTCCTGATCTACCTTTTGTTCAAGGTCCGCTCCATGGCCTGGGCGGCGGCGCTTGGCCTCGTCCTCGGCGGCGCACTCGGCAACCTGACCGACCGGCTCTTCCGGGAACCCTCGTTCGGGCAGGGGCACGTGGTCGACTTCATCGCCCTGCCCAACTTCGCCATCTTCAACATTGCCGACTCCTGCGTGGTTTCCGGCGTGATCCTGGTCTGCCTGCTGACCCTGCGCGGCATCGGCCTGGACGGACAGCGCGAGGAGCTGCCGCCGCGCCGCGCGGGCCGCCGCTCCGCGGCCTCCGCCGAGTCCCCGGAAACCCGAGAAGGCACCGGAACCATCGGCACCGGAACCGACGCCGCCGACGGCGGCACCGACGGGAAGCGGAGCTGATGGAGGCGCTGCGCACCCGGCTGGACATCACCGAAGCCGACGCCGGAACCCGGGCCGACGCCGTGCTCGCACGACTGCTGGGCGTCTCCCGCTCCACCGCCGCGGCCTGGTGCGGACAGGGCTACGTCACCGCCGGCGGGCGGCCCGTGGGCAAGTCCGACCGGCTCGCGGCCGGTGCCGCGCTCGACGTGGATGTGCCCGAACAGCGCGACCCGCTGGCCGTGGTTCCCGAAACCGTCGACGGCCTGGGCATCCTGGCCGACGATGACGAGTTCGTCGTGATCGACAAGCCCGTGGGCGTGGCCGCGCACCCTTCGCCGGGATGGGTGGGGCCCACCGTCGTGGGCGCCCTCGCCGGTGCGGGCTTCCGCATCTCCACGTCCGGCGCCGCCGAACGGCAGGGCATCGTGCACCGGCTCGACGTCGGCACCTCCGGGGTGATGGTCGTGGCCAAGACCGAACACGCCTACACCCTGCTCAAGCAGGCGTTCAAGGAGCGGACGGTCGAGAAGACCTACCACGCCGTCGTCCAGGGGCTGCCGGATCCGCTCACCGGAACCATCGACGCGCCCATCGGCCGGCATCCGGGCTATGACTGGCGGTTCGCCGTCATCGAGGACGGGCGGCCGTCGGTGACGCACTACGAGGTGCTCGAGGCCTTCGGCCGCGCCTCCCTGGTTGAGGTGCACCTCGAGACCGGACGCACGCACCAGATCCGCGTGCACTTCTCCGCCCTGCGCCATCCGTGTGCCGGGGACCTCACCTACGGCGCCGATCCGCGAATGGCCGCGGAGCTGGGACTGACCCGGCAGTGGCTGCACGCCCGGAAGCTGGGCTTCCACCATCCCGGCACGGGGGAGTGGACGGAGTACACGAGCAGCTATCCGGATGATCTGCGGTACGCCCTGGACGCCCTGCGGGACGGCCGGGGCTGACCGGCTCCGTAGGGCCGGACGGGCCCGCCCGGTGTGACGCGCGAGGCTCCGCCGCGCCGTGCCGCCTGGCCGGCGGGCCCTGCACGGCGGCCTAGAATGGGCAGGTGGCATCAGCGACTTCACAAGACTCCTTCGTCCACCTGCACAACCACACCGAGTACTCGATGCTCGACGGCGCGGCCCGGCTGACCGACCTGTTCCAGCACGCCGAGGAACTGGGCATGAACGCCCTGGCCACCACCGACCACGGCTTCGTGTTCGGAGCCTTCGACTTCTGGAACAAGGCCCGCAACGCCGGGATCAAGCCCATCGTCGGCGTCGAGGCCTACCTGACGCCGGGCACCGCGCGGTCCGACAAGACCCGCGTGAAGTGGGGCGACGGCGGGCGCAACGACGTCTCCGGCGCAGGCGCCTACACCCACATGACCATGTGGGCCGAGTCCACCGAGGGCATGCACAACCTCTTCCGCATGTCCTCGCTCGCCTCGCTGGAGGGCTACCTCTACAAGCCGCGCATGGACCGGGACCTGCTGCAGACCTACGGCAAGGGCCTGATCGCCACCACGGGCTGCCCGTCGGGCGAAGTGCAGACCAAGCTGCGGCTGGGCCTCTACCAGGAGGCCCGCCAGGCCGCCTCGGACTTCCGGGACATCTTCGGCAAGGAGAACTTCTTCTGCGAGCTGATGGACCACGGACTGGACATCGAGCGCAACGTCCAGGCGGAGCTGATCAAGCTCGCCAAGGACCTGAACCTGCCGCTGGTGGCCACCAACGACCTGCACTACACGCACGCCGAAGACGCCAAGGCGCACGCGGCCCTGCTGTGCGTGCAGTCCGGCTCGACGCTGGCCGACCCCAAGCGGTTCAAGTTCGACGCCGACGAGTTCTACCTCAAGTCTCCGGCGGAGATGCGGGCCATTTTCCGTGACTACCCCGAGGCCTGCGACAACACCCTGCTGATCGCCGAGCGCTGCAACGTCGAGTTCGACACCAAGGCCAGCTACATGCCGCGCTTCCCCTGCCCGCCGGGGGAGAACGAGGAGTCCTGGTTCATCAAGGAGGTCGAGTCGGGGCTGCAGTACCGGTTCCCGAACGGCATCCCCGACGATGTGCGCAAGCAGGCAGAGTACGAAATCGGCATCATCGTCCAGATGGGCTTCCCGGGCTACTTCCTGGTCGTGGCCGACTTCATCAACTGGGCCAAGAACAACGGCATCCGGGTCGGTCCCGGCCGCGGTTCCGGCGCCGGCTCGATGGTCGCCTACGCCATGCGCATCACCGACCTGAACCCGCTGAACCACGGCCTGATCTTCGAGCGGTTCCTGAACCCCGACCGCGTCTCCATGCCCGACTTCGACGTCGACTTCGATGATCGGCGCCGTTCCGAGGTCATCCAGTATGTGACCGAGAAGTACGGCGCAGACCGCGTCTCGATGATCGTCACCTACGGCACCATCAAGGCCAAGCAGGCGCTGAAGGACTCCTCCCGGGTGATGGGCTACCCGTTCTCCGTGGGCGAGCGGCTGACGAAGGCGATGCCGCCGGACGTCATGGGCAAGGGCATCTCCCTGGCCGACGTGCACAACAAGGACGCCAAGCGCTACGGCGAGGCCGAGGAGCTGCGGGAGCTGCTCTCCAGCGACCCCGATTCGCAGAAGGTCTTCGAAACGGCCATCGGCCTGGAGGGGCTGAAGCGCCAGTGGGGCGTGCACGCCGCCGGCGTCATCATGTCCTCGCACCCGCTGATCGACATCATTCCGATCATGCGCCGCGAGCAGGACGGCCAGATCATCACGCAGTTCGACTACCCGACCTGCGAAGGCCTCGGCCTGATCAAGATGGACTTCCTGGGGCTGCGGAACCTCACGATCATTTCCGACGCCATCGAGAACATCAAGATGAACCAGGACGTCGACCTGGACCTTGAGCGGCTGGAGCTGGACGACAAAGCCTCCTACGAGCTGCTGGCCCGCGGCGACACGCTGGGCGTGTTCCAGCTCGACGGCGGGCCTATGCGGTCGCTGCTGAAGCTGATGCGCCCGGACAACTTCGAAGACATCTCCGCCGTCATCGCCCTCTACCGTCCGGGCCCGATGGGCGCGAACTCGCACACCAACTACGCCCTGCGAAAGACCGGCCAGCAGGAGATCACCCCGATCCACCCGGAGCTCGAGGAACCGCTGAAGGATATCCTCGACACGACCTACGGCCTGATCGTCTATCAGGAGCAGGTCATGGCCATCGCCCAGAAGGTGGCCGGCTTCTCGCTCGGCCAGGCGGACATCCTCCGCCGCGCCATGGGCAAGAAGAAGAAGTCGGAGCTGGACAAGCAGTACGCCGGCTTCCACCAGGGCATGGTGGACCGCGGCTACTCCGAGGCGGCCATCAAGGCGCTGTGGGACATCCTGCTGCCCTTCTCCGACTACGCCTTCAACAAGGCGCACTCCGCCGCCTACGGTCTCGTCTCCTACTGGACCGCCTATCTGAAGGCGCATTACCCGGTCGAATACATGGGCGCCCTGCTCACCTCAGTGGGTGATGACAAGGACAAGCTGGCCATGTACCTGAACGAGTGCCGGCACATGGGCATCACGGTGCTGCCGCCGGACGTCAACGAGTCGAGCCTGAACTTCACTCCGGTGGGCAAGGACATCCGCTTCGGCATGGGCGCGATCCGCAACGTGGGCGCCAACGTGGTCTCCGCGATGATCGGCGCCCGCGAGGAGAAGGGCGCCTTCACCTCGTTCAGCGACTTCCTGCACAAGGTTCCGGCCGTGGTCTGCAACAAGCGCACGATCGAATCCCTGATCAAGGCCGGCGCATTCGACTCGCTGGGCCACCCGCGGCGCGCGCTGGCGATGATCCACGAGGAAGCCGTCGATTCGGTGATCGTGCTCAAGCGGAACGAGGCGGCGAACCAGTTCGACCTGTTCAGCACCATGGATTTCGGCGGGGACGACGCCGGCTCCGGAGGCACGCTCAGCGTCGACGTCCCGGACCTGCCGGAATGGGACAAGAAGGACAAGCTGTCCTTCGAACGCGAAATGCTCGGCCTGTACGTCTCCGACCACCCGCTGCAGGGCCTCGAAGGCGTGCTCAGCCAGCATGCCGACGCCGGCATCACCCGCATCATCAGCGAGGAGGGCCCCGCCGACGGATCGATCGTCACCATCGCCGGCATGATCACCTCGCTGCAGCGCAGGATCGCCAAGAACAGCGGCAACGCCTACGCCCGCTGCGAGATCGAGGACCTCGGCGGGTCCATGGAGGTCATGTTCTTCGGCCAGGCCTACGCGCCGATCGCCACGGTGCTCGCGGAGGACCTGATCGTCGTCGTGCGCGGCCGGGTGCAGCGGCGCGACGACGGATCCGTGACCCTCAACGCCCAGGAGCTCAGCGTCCCCGACCTCAGCGACGGGCACTCCGGGCCGGTGGTGATCAACATGGCGACCTACAAGGCCACCGAGCCGGTGGTGAACCAGCTCGGCGACGTGCTGCGCACCCACCCGGGCACCTCCGAGGTGCTCATCCGGCTCAACGGCTCACGCAAAGTGGAGGTCATGAAGCTGGGCGTGGACCTGCGGGTGAATCCCACGCCGTCGCTGTTCGGCGACCTCAAGGTGCTGCTCGGCCCGGCCTGCCTCGACGGATAGGCCCGGCCGGTGTAACCGGGCGGCGTCCGTGCCCGCGGAAAGTAGAATGTCGGTGTGAGCACCTCTGCAGATACCTTCTCCGCTTTCCGCACCATCGACCTGCGCGGCCGCCGGCTGGACGCCGGCGCGCTGAAGGCGGCGATGCCCCGCGCGGAGACCACCTTCGACGGGGCCTCCGACGCCGTGGCCGGGATCATCGACGCCGTCCGCCGCGACGGCTTCGCCGCGCTGGCCGCCCTGGCGGAGCGCTTCGACGGGGTGGCGCAGCAGCATCCCCTGGTGCCCGCCGCGGCCCTGGAGACGGCGCTGGCCGAGCTGGATCCGGCCGTCCGGACGGCGCTGGAGGAGTCCATCCGCCGCGCCCGGATGTTCGCCGAAGCGCAGCGCCCCGCGGACGTTAACCTTGAGATCGGCCCCGGTGCACGGCTGACCCACCGCTGGCAGCCGGTCAACCGGGTGGGGCTGTACGTGCCCGGGGGACTGGCGGTCTACCCGTCGTCGGTGATCATGAACGTGGTGCCCGCGCAGGCCGCCGGCGTCGCATCCCTGGCTCTGGCTTCCCCGCCGCAGAAGGAGCACGGCGGGCTGCCGCACCCGACCATCCTCGCCGCAGCCAAACTGCTGGGCATCGACGAGGTCTACGCCGTCGGCGGCGCGCAGGCCATCGCCGCGTTTGCCTACGGGATACCGGCCTCCGACGCGGGGCCCGCCCTGGCGCCCGTGGACGTGGTGACCGGGCCGGGCAACGTCTTCGTCGCCACCGCGAAGCGGCTGGTCAAGGGCGTGGTGGGCATCGACTCCGAGGCCGGGCCCACCGAGATCGCCGTCCTGGCCGACGCCGACGCCGACCCACGGCTCATCGCCGCGGACCTCATCAGCCAGGCCGAGCATGACCCCAACGCCGCTTCGGTGCTGGTCACCGACTCCGAGGAGCTGGCCGCGGCGGTCCGCCGGGAACTGGCCGTGCAGGTGCCCGGGACCAAGCACAGCGAACGGGTGCGCACCGCGCTCTCCGGGCCGCAGTCCGGCGTCGTGCTGGTCTCCGACCTGGAGCAGGGCATCGCCGTCTCCAACGCCTACGGCGCGGAGCACCTGGAAATCCACACCGCCGACGCCGGGGCGGTCGCCGGGCGCATCCACTCGGCGGGGGCGATCTTCGTCGGCCCCTACAGCCCGGTGAGCCTGGGCGACTACTGCTCCGGCTCCAACCACGTCCTGCCGACGTCGGGAACCGCGGCGTTCGCCTCCGGGCTGAACGTGACGACCTTCCTGAAGGCCGTCCAGGTCATCGAGTACACCGAAGCGGCCCTCTCCGAAGTGCGCGGGCACGTGGTTGCCCTGTCCGCTGCCGAGGACCTGCCGGCGCACGGCGACGCGGTGCAGGTCCGTTTCGCCGGCTAAACCCATCATGTAGTAGTACCCACCACTACATGTAGTGTCACTTGGTTGTTTCCGGCAGTCCCGGACCCCTACAATGGCAGCGACCGGTCAAGGGCCCCGAACATTCCCGATCAGCCCCGGCCGGACCAGCCAGAAACCACCGACCAGCCGTCTCCGGGAAGCGCCCCGGGCGGCGGTACGGCGAAAGGACCACGCATGTACTGCCCGTTCTGCCGCAACGCGGATTCCCGCGTCGTGGACAGCCGGCTCGTCGATGACGGCTCGGCCATCCGGCGCCGGCGGCAATGCCCCGACTGCGGCCGGCGCTTCAGCACGGTGGAGACCACCAGCCTGTCCGTGATCAAGCGGTCCGGCGTTGCCGAGCCCTTCAGCCGCAGCAAGGTCATCAACGGCGTGCGGAAGGCCTGCCAGGGCCGTCCGGTCAGCGAGGACGACCTGGCCATGCTGGCCCAGGAGGTCGAGGAGAATATCCGGGCCAGCGGCGTGGCCGAAATTGACGCCCACGAGGTGGGCCTGGCCATCCTCCAGCCGCTGCAGCGGCTGGACCAGGTGGCGTATCTGCGCTTTGCGAGCGTCTACCAGGCGTTCGAATCCCTGGAGGACTTTGAAACCGCGATCCGGCAGCTGCGCGAGGAGGCCGCACGCGGCACCGGCGTTCCCGCCGGTGCGCAGCGGCCGCTGAGCGCCCGCTAGGACCACGGCCGGCGCCCGGCGGAAACGCCGCGCCGGGACAGCCGAAGGGCCCGGACTCCGCGATGGAGTCCGGGCCCTTCGGCTGTCCTGCCCGGTTCAGTCCAGGAGGTCGAAGTGCACGGCCGCCTGCAGGGCGGCGCCGACGATCCCGGCGTTGTTCTTCAGGTTCGCGGTGACCATGGGGGTCCGCAGGTCCAGCAGCGGCATGAAGTCCTCGCTGCGCTTGGAGATGCCGCCGCCGACAATGAACAGGTCGGGGGAGAAGAGGAACTCGACGTGGGAGAAGTAGCGCTGCAGGCGCTGCGCGTATTCCTCCCAGCCGATGTCGTCCCGTTCCCTGGCCGAGGCGGAGGCGCGCGACTCGGCGTCGACGCCGTCAATCTCCAGGTGGCCCAGTTCGGCGTTGGGGACGAGCCGGCCCTGGGAGATCAGCGCGGACCCGATGCCGGTGCCCAGGGTAATGACCAGCACGGTGCCGTCAATTCCCTTGCCGGCGCCGTAGCGGGCCTCGGCCAGGCCGGCCGCGTCGGCGTCGTTCATGACCTGCACCTCGCGGCCGAGGGCCTTGGTGAGCAGCGCGTCGACGTCGGTATCCACCCAGCTCTTGTCCACGTTGGCCGCGGAGCGGGCCACGCCGTGCTGGATGATGGCCGGGAAGGTGACACCGACCGGCACCTCGGGTCCGGGGCCGTCGGGGCGCGAGGAGAGCTCGGCCACGATCTGGGCGACGACGCCGGCCACCGCCTCCGGAACCGCGGGCTGCGGCGTCGGAATCCGGTACCGATCACCGATCAGCTTGCCCTTGTCCAGGTCGACGATGCCGCCCTTGATGCCGGTGCCGCCGATGTCGATGCCGATGACCGCCCTGGCGTGTTTGCTCTTGTGTTTCTTGGCCATGCTTCTCCCCTGCTTGCTTGTCGTGGCTGGCGCGTCTGCTCGTCAGGGCAGGGTCAGGATTTCGGCACCCGAATCCGTCACCAGCAGCGTGTGTTCGAACTGGGCGGTGCGGCGGCGGTCCTTGGTCAGCACGGTCCAGTTGTCGTCCCACATGTCCCACTCGATGGTGCCGAGCGTCAGCATTGGCTCAATGGTAAACACCATTCCCGGTTCGATGAGGCGGTTGTAGGCCGGCGCGGCGTCGTAATGCGGAATGATCAGCCCGGTGTGGAAGGCTTCACCGACCCCGTGGCCGGTGAAGTCGCGGACCACCCCGTAGCCGAAGCGCCTGGCGTAGGACTCGATGGTCCGGCCGATGACGTTGATTTCCCGGCCCGGGGCGACGGCCTTGATGGCCCGGCGCAGCGACTCCTGGGTGCGCTCCACCAGCAGGCGGGACTCCTCGTCCACATCACCCACGAGGAAGGTGAAGTTCGTGTCGCCGTGCACGCCGTCCTTGTAGGCGGTGATGTCGATGTTGATGATGTCCCCGTCCGCCAGCACCGTGCTGTCGGGGATGCCGTGGCAGATGACCTCGTTCACCGACGAGCAGAGCGACTTCGGGAAGCCGCGGTAGCCCAGCGTCGAGGGGTAGGCGCCGTTGGCGATGAGGAAGTCGTGACCGATGCGGTCCAGTTCGTCGGTGGTGACGCCGGGCCGGATGTGGCGGCCGACCTCCTGGATGGCCTGCGCGGCGATGCGCGACGCGGTGCGGATCCGGGCGATCGTTTCCGGCGTCTTGACCTCGGAGCCGGTGAACTTGGCCGGTGCCTGGCGGTCCACGTACTCCGGCCGGGGGATCGAGGCGGGAACCGGGCGGCGGGGGCTGACGGTTCCGGGCTGCAGGCGGCCGACGGGTGCGGTGGCGACGTTGTGGGGCATACCATCGATCTTATCGCCAGCGGCAGAGCCCGCGGCATGGGGGCCGGCCGCCCCCGGGTCCCGTCCCCGAGCTTTACGGAGGTTCCGCATGGCGGAGTACTGGTACAACGTCGTCACCCATGAGGTCGAGAAGGGGCCGCAGTCGGACTGGCGGAAGCTGATCGGCCCCTATCCCACGCGCGAGGAGGCGGAGCAGGCCCTGGAGAAGGTCCGGGCCCGCAACGAAAAGTGGGATGAGGAGGACGAGGAGAACCGGTTCTTCTAGCTCCGGTCCGGTGTCCCGGGTCCGCCTCCGGTGGAGGGCGGGCCCGGCAGCTGCGGCGGGGGCTAGAAGCTGTGCTCCGGGCCCGGGAACGTGCCGGAGCGCACCTCGTCCGCGTAGCTGCGGGCGGCGTCGGTGAGCAGCGTGCGGACGTCCGCGAACTGCTTGACGAACCGGGGCGTCCGGCCCTCGCCCATCCCCGCCATGTCCTGCCAGACCAGCACCTGCCCGGTGGTGGCGTTGCCGGCGCCGATGCCGATCGTGGGCACCGGGACCGCGGCGTCGACGGCGGCCGCGACCTCGGCGGGGACCATTTCCATCAGCACGCAGAAGGCCCCGGCTTCGGCCAGGGCGACGGCGTCGTCGATGACCTGCTGCGCGGCGTCGCCGCGGCCCTGGACGCGGTAGCCGCCCAGGGAGTGTTCGCTCTGCGGGGTGAAGCCCACATGCGCCATCACCGGAATGCCGGCGGCCGTCATGGCCCGGACGTGTTCGGCGTAGTGCCGCCCGCCCTCCATCTTCACGGCGTGCACCAGGCCTTCCTTCATCAGCCGCACCGAGGACCCGATGGCCTGGGCGGGGGAGACCTCGTAGCTGCCGAAGGGCAGGTCGGCCACGACCAGCGCCCGGGACGCGCCGGCGGTCACTGCCCGGCAGAACACCAGCATCTCGTCCAGGGTGATGGGCAGGGTGGTGGCATGGCCCATCACGTTGTTCGCGGCCGAGTCTCCGACCAGCAGCACTTCAATGCCCGCGGCGTCGAAGATGCCTGCGGTGTACTGGTCGTAGGAGGTCAGCATGGCGAACCGGCCGCCGCTGTCCTTGATCTGCTGCAGGTGGAAGGTACGCATCCGGCGCGGGGCGGCGGCGGACGCCGCGGGCGCACCCTGCGCGCCTGAGTAGGGTGCGGGCTGTTCTTGGCTGCTCATGCTGCCCAGCCTAGCGGCAGCAGGGCGCCGGAGCGGCGTTCGGCCGATGTAACCTGCCGTCGCCGCCGGCGGCGGCGGCATGATCCGGCCGGTCCCGCCGGTAGAGTGAGGACAGGTTGAGCACGCCGGATCTGCCGGCGCCTCGGGAAGACGATTCAGACGGAAAGAGGTAGGGATGAACCGCCAGCAGGAATTCGTTCTGCGCACCATCGAAGAGCGCGATGTCCGGTTTGTGCGGTTGTGGTTCACCGACGTCGTCGGCTCGCTGAAATCGGTGGCGCTGGCGCCTGCCGAAGTCGAGGGAGCGTTCGAGGAGGGCCTCGGCTTCGACGGATCCTCCATCGAGGGCCTGGCCCGCGTGTTCGAGTCCGACATGCTGGTGGAGCCGGACCCGTCAACGTTCCAGATCCTGCCCTGGCGCGGCGAGCAGGAGCAGACCTCGCGCATGTTCTGCGACATCCTCACCCCCGACGGTCAGCCCTCCGCGGCGGATCCGCGCAACGTGCTCAAGCGCCAGCTGGCCAAGGCCGCCGACATGGGGTTCACCTGCTACACCCATCCCGAGATCGAGTTCTACCTGCTGCGCTCGGACGCGATCGGGCCGAACGGTGAACCGGAGCCGGTGGACCAGGGCGGCTACTTCGATCACGTCCCCGGCGGCGTCGCCCAGGACTTCCGCCGCCGCGCGGTGTCCATGCTCGAGGCCGTGGGGATCTCCGTGGAGTTCAGCCACCACGAGGCCGGTCCCGGCCAGAACGAGATCGACCTTCGCTACGCCGACGCCCTGCAGACCGCCGACAACATCATGACCTTCCGCACGGTGATCAAGGAGGTGGCGCTGATGACCGACTGCTACGCCACCTTCATGCCCAAGCCGTTCTCGGACCACCCCGGTTCGGGCATGCACACCCACTTCTCGCTCTTCGAGGGAGACACCAACGCCTTCTTCGAAGCCGGCGCGGAGTACCAGCTCTCCAAGACCGCCCGCCAGTTCATGGCCGGGATCATGCGCCACGCGCCGGAGTTCACCGCCGTCACCAACCAGTTCGTGAACTCCTACAAGCGGCTCTGGGGCGGCGGGGAAGCTCCCAGCTACGTGTCCTGGGGCCACAACAACCGCTCCGCTCTGCTGCGCGTGCCGCTGTACAAGCCGAACAAGGGTCAGTCCGCCCGCATCGAGTACCGCGGCATCGACTCCGCCGCGAACCCCTACCTGTCCTACGCGGTGCTGCTGGGCGCCGGGCTGAAGGGCATCGAGGAAGGCTACGAGCTGCCTCCGGGCGCCGAGGACGACATCGACAGCCTGTCGCCGGCCGAGCGCCGCGCGATGGGCCACGACCCGCTGCCGGCGAGCCTGCACGACGCCGTCCGCACCATGGAGGACTCCGAGCTGGTCGCCGGGATCCTCGGCGAGCAGGTCTTCGAATCCTTCCTCCGCAACAAGCGCGCGGAGTGGAACGAGTACCGGCACCACGTCACCCAGTTCGAGCTGAAGAAGAACCTGGGCATCCTCTAGGAGGAGTGACCATGAGCCTGACCAGGCGCCTGATTGCGGCCGGATTCGCCGACCTCGACAAGGGCTCGCGGTTCCTTGCCGCGCGCGAGCTGGAAGGCATCGACGACGACGCCCTGTTCGCCGGGCTGGCCTGCGCGGCCAGCCCGGATGCCGCGCTGTTCGGGCTGGTGCGGCTGCTGGAGCGCCGCCCGGACCTCGCAGCCGTGGTGAATGCGGGCGTCGATGAATCCGAGGCGCTGTTCCGGGTGCTCGGCGCCTCCGAGGCCCTGGGCGAGTTCATGGTCCGCCACCCCGAGGCAGCCGACGCCGCGCTGGTTCCGCTGCGCGCCGAACCGTCGGCCGTGCCCGCGGACCGGCTCCGCGCCTCGCTGCTGCACGCCGTGCAGGCGAGCGTGGTGCCCAACCCCGTGGCAGGCACCTCCGGGCCGGAGGCCTGGGCTGCCCTGCGTACCGCCTACCGGCGGCACCTGGTGGATCTGGCCGTGCGGGACCTGGGCGCGGCGTCCCCCACCGACGCGATGCCCGCCGTCGGGCAGGAACTGGCCGACCTGGCCGCCGCTGCCCTCGAAGCCGCCCTCGCGGTGGCGCGGGCCGAACTCGCCGCCCAGTACGAGCCGCAGGACATCGCGGCGGTGCGCCTGGCCGTGATCGGCATGGGCAAGTGCGGGGCGGGGGAGTTGAACTACATCTCCGACGTGGACGTCATCTACGTCATTGACGCCCCAGGACTGGACGAGTCCCTCGCCGCGCGCATCGGCACCGCCCTGGCCTCCGGAATCGCCCGGGTGATCAACTCCCCGGCGGCCGAACCCGGGCTCTGGGAAGTGGACGCGAACCTGCGGCCCGAAGGACGCGACGGGCCGCTGGTGCGCACCCTCGACTCGCACCTGAACTATTACCGCCGGTGGGCCCAGACCTGGGAGTTCCAGGCCCTGCTGAAGGCCCGCGCCGTCGCCGGCGACCTGGACCTCGGCCGGCGTTACGAGGAGGCCGTCGCACCGCTGATCTGGTCCAGCTCCGAGCGGGAGGGGTTCGTGGACTCGGTGCGCGCCATGCGCCGCCGCGTCACCGAGCACATCCCGCCGGCGGAGGCATCGCGGCAGCTGAAACTGGGCACCGGCGGCCTGCGCGACGTGGAGTTCACCGTCCAGCTGCTGCAGCTCGTGCACGGCCGGGTGGACGAAACGCTGCGGCTGCGCAGCACCACCGCTGCGATCGCGGCCCTGAACGAGGGCGGGTACATCAGCCGCGAGGACGCCGTCGACTTCGACGCGGCCTACCGCTGGCTGCGCGTGCTCGAACACCGCATCCAGATGACGCAGATGCGCCGCACCCACCTGATGCCCGAGAGCGAGGACGCACTGCGCGCCCTGGACAAGGCCGCCTCGGGTTCACTGACCCGGGTGCGCCCGTCAGCCCAGCGGCTCACCGAGGAATGGATGCGCATCCGCCGGCGGGTCCGCGGCCTGCACGAGAGCATCTTCTACCGCCCGCTGCTGAACACCGCCGCCAACCTCAGCGACGACGAGGTGCGGCTGACCCCGGAGGCCGCACAGGCACGGCTCGCGGCCCTGGGCTACGCCGACCCCAAGGGCGCCATGCGCCACATCGAGGCGCTGACGAACGGCGTCACCCGCCGCGCCCGGCTCCAGCGGCACCTGCTGCCGGTCCTGCTGGGCTGGCTGGCCGACGGCGTGGACCCCGACGCCGGCCTGCTCGGGTTCCGGCGGCTCAGCGAATCCCTCGGGGACTCCCACTGGTACCTGGGCATGCTGCGGGACTCCGCGGCCGCCGGGGAACGGCTGTGCAGCATCCTGTCCTCCAGCCGGTTCATCACCGATCTGCTGGAGGTCTCGCCCGAGGCGGCGGCATGGCTCGGCACCGACAAGGACCTGGTCCCGCGGTCCTTCGACGCCCAGTGGCAGGAAATCCGCGCCAAGGTGGCCCGGCATCCGGAAGCGGGAGAGGCCATCCGCCTGGTCAGGCTGATCCGACGCCGGGAAATGCTGCGCATCGCCATTGCCGACAGCGCCCGGCTGCTGACCCAGGAGGAGGTGGGCAGGGCCCTTTCGGACGCCGACCGGGCCGCCGTCACGGGAGCCCTCCACATCGCCGAGCTCGAGGAGTACCGCAGCACGCCCGCCCTGACCGACCTGCTGGTGGTCGCCATGGGCCGGCAGGGCGGGCGGGAGATCGGCTACGGCTCCGACGCGGACGTGCTCTTCGTGCACCGGCCGCATCCCGGCGTCGAGGCCGCCGCGGCGCAGGCGCAGGCGGAACGGCTGGTGACCCGCCTCTCGGCCCTGCTGCAGCAGCCGGTCACCCCCGCCGTGCTGGCCGAACGCACCCTGAGCCTGGACGCCGCGCTGCGGCCGGAGGGCCGCAACGGTCCGATGGTGCGCTCCCTGGACTCCTACCGCGAGTACTACCAGCGCTGGTCCCTGATCTGGGAGGCACAGGCCCTCCTGCGGGCACGGCAGATGGCCGGCAACGATGAACTGGGCGCGGACTTCCTGAAGATGGTTGACCCGGTGCGGTACCCGGAGCACCTCTCGGAGGAGGACGCACGCGAAATCCGGCGGGTGAAGGCCAGGGTGGAAGCCGAGCGCCTGCCCCGGGGGGCGGACCCCTCGCGGCACCTGAAACTGGGCCGCGGCGGGCTGACCGACGTGGAGTGGCTGGTGCAGCTGCTCCAGCTGCAGCATGCCCATGCCCGGCCCGCGCTGCGGACCACCGCCACGCTTCCGGCGCTGGACGCCATCGAGGACGCCGGGCTGCTGCCGGCCGAGGATGTGCAGACCCTGCGGGAGGCCTGGCAGCTGGCCGGAAGGATTCGTAGCGCAAATGTTATCCGGGGCGGACGGAACCCCGACGTGCTGCCCGCATCCCGCCGCGACCTGGACGCCGTAGCCCGCTGGTGCGGTTATTCCGCAGGTCAGGGCGGGGTTCTGGAGGAGGACTACCTCCGCCTGACCCGCCGCGCCCGGCACGTGTTCGAAGACCGTTTCTACGGCTGAGCGGCTCTGCGGGCGGTTCCGGCGGCCCTGCCGGTTCGTTGCAGCGGCCTGAGGCTCGGTAGGCTCTAGGAGGTTTTTCAGCGGTCCGCCGACCGCGATCCAGAGCTAGGAGAAACACTTTGCACAGCGGAAAACGGGCCCTGACCGGCCCGGCACGCCTGGCTGCGCCGCTGGTTGCCGTTCTGGCCGCCTTCGCGCTGCTGCTGGGACTGCCGGCACCAGGGGCACACGCCGCCGAGACAGCCGAAGGCAAAACCTTCGTCATCGGCACCGACACCACGTTCGCTCCCTTCGAGTTCCGCCAGGACGGCGAACTCGTGGGCATCGACATGGACCTGATCAACGAGATCGCCGAGAACCAGGGCTTCACCGTGGAAGTCCGCTCGCTTGGCTTCGACGCCGCGCTGCAGGCACTGCAGTCCAACCAGGTCGACGGCGTGATCGCCGGCATGTCCATCACCGACGACCGCCGGCAGATCTTCGATTTCTCGGATCCGTACTTCGAGTCCGGCGTCCAGATGGCCGTGGCCGAGAACAATGACGAGGTCGGCGGCTACGAGGACCTCGAAGGCAAGCGGGTGGCGGTCAAGACCGGCACCGAAGGACAGACCTTCGCCGAGTCCATTGCGGATGAGTACGGGTTCGAGGTCATCGCCTTCGCCCAGTCGGCGCAGATGTACGACGACGTGAAGTCCGGCGCCTCCGTGGCCGTCTTCGATGACTACCCGGTGCTGGCGTACGGCATCAAGTCCGGCAACGGGCTGAAGACCGTCACCGAGAAGGAAGCCGGCAGCTCCTACGGGTTCGCCGTCAACAAGGACGCCAATCCGGAGCTGCTCGCCGCCTTCAACGAGGGGCTCGCCGAGCTGCAGGACAGCGGCCGCTACCAGGAGATCCTGGACACCTACCTCGACGCCGGCGCCGCCGACACCAGCTTCTGGGCCCTGCTTAAGGACAACGCCCCGGCCTTTGCCAAGGGCCTGGGACTGACCCTGCTGGCCACCGCCCTCTCGCTGTTCTTCGCCCTGATCCTGGGCGTGATCTTCGGCTTCTTCAAGGTCAGCGCCAACCGCATCCTGCGCGGCCTCGCCACCGCGTACGTGAGCATCTTCCGCGGCACTCCGGTGCTGGTGCAGGCGTTCTTCTTCTACTTCGGCCTGCCGCAGATCATCGGACAGCCGGTGGACGTGCTGACCGCCGGCGTGCTGACCCTGAGCCTGAACGCCGGCGCCTACATGACCGAGATCGTGCGCGGCGGCATCCAGTCCGTGGATCCGGGCCAGATGGAGGCGGCCCGCAGCCTGGGCCTGGGCTACGGCAAGACCATGCAGAAGGTCATCGTTCCGCAGGCCGTGAAGATCATGACGCCCTCGTTCATCAACCAGTTCGTCATCACCCTGAAGGACACCTCGCTGCTGGCCGTCATCGGCTTCGCGGAGCTGACCTACCAGGCCCAGCAGATCTACGCGGTCAACTTCCGCACCGCCGAGGTCCTGCTGATCATCGCCGCCCTGTACTTCATCGTCATCACGCTGCTGACCCAGCTGGCGAACGTGCTGGATAAGAGGTTCAACAAGTGAACAAGATCGACGTTCGAGGGCTGAAGAAGTCCTACGGATCCAATGAAGTCCTCAAGGGCATCGACGCGGCGGTGGCCGAGGGCGAGGTGGTGTGCGTCATCGGGCCCTCCGGCTCGGGCAAATCGACGTTCCTGCGGTGCCTGAACAAGCTCGAGGACATCACCGCCGGCACCGTGGCGGTGGACGGGTTCGACCTGACCGACCCGAAGGTGAACCTGAACGAAGTGCGCCAGCACATCGGCATGGTCTTCCAGCACTTCAACCTGTTCCCGCACATGACCGTGCTGGAGAACATCATGCTGGCCCCGGTGGAGCTGAAGAAGGGCCCGAAGGCGGAGATTCGCCAGCGAGCCCTGGGCCTGCTGGACCGGGTGGGGCTGGCCGACAAGGCCGATGCCCGCCCCGCGCAGCTCTCCGGCGGCCAGAAGCAGCGCGTTGCGATCGCCCGTGCCCTGGCCATGCAGCCGGACATCATGCTCTTCGACGAGGCCACCAGCGCGCTGGACCCGGAGATGGTGGGCGAGGTGCTGCAGGTCATCCGCGACCTCGCCAGGGACGGGATGACCATGGTTGTGGTCACCCACGAGATGGGCTTCGCCCGTGAGGTGGCGGACCGGGTCATCTTCATGGCGGACGGCTACATCGTGGAGGAGAACGTCCCCGCGGAGCTGTTCGACCACCCGCAGGCTCCCCGCCTGCAGGACTTCCTGGCCAAGGTCCTCTAGGCCCGCAGCCTTGGCGATGACAGCGGCGCGTTCCCCCACCAGGGGAGCGCGCCGCCGTCGTACCGGGGAAGCCGTCGGCCGGGCTCCGCCGATTGGGAGATCCGACAGGGGGATGGTAGAGTTATTCGTCGTTGCGGTTCGCCGCAAAGCATGCGCCTCTAGCTCAACTGGCAGAGCAATTGACTCTTAATCAATGGGTTCCGGGTTCGAGTCCCGGGGGGCGCACAGACTGAGAAAAACCCCGCCCGGCTGCAGCCGGGCGGGGTTTTTGGTCTCTAGGCCTGCGGCTGCACGGCGGCGTCGCCGGTCAACGGGAATCGGACGCCGGTAAGCCCTTCGGATACGTCCCACAGCCGTGCAGCGGTGCCGGCATCTGTGGCCTCGGCTGAGCGGGCGACCGGGCCCGCGGCGCCACGCATTCCTCCTAGGCGGCTGGGTCCCAGAAAGCCGCCGGCTGGAATGTCGCCTGTGGCAGCGAGCAGGGTCGGAAGGGCGCCGCCCTCGGGGCCGTGAGCGAGGAGCGCCGTGGCACGTGACAGCAGGGCGTCGAGGAGTCGGTTCCCGCTGGTCATCCGGAACCCTGTGGAGGCCCAGCCCGGATGGACCGCAGCAGCGATCACGGGGGAGCCGGCCGCCGTCAGGCGCCGCTGGAGTTCCGCCGTGAACAGCAGGTTGGCCAGTTTGGACTGGCCGTACGCCGCAAACGGGCGATAGCGGCGGCGTTCCCACTGCAGGTCGCCGAAGTCGAGCCGGGCTCCCCGATAGGCGGTGGAGGAGACGGTCACGACCCGGTCGGTGATGCGGTCCAGGAGAAGGTTCGTCAGCGCGAAGTGGCCGAGGTGGTTGACTCCGAATTGGCTTTCAAACCCGTCCTCGGTCTGCCTGCGGTCAGCTGTCATGAAGCCGGCGTTGTTGACAAGAACGTCGATCGGCCCCCGAAGAGATCCGGCAAACTCCCGGATCGAGGTCTGGGAGGCCAGGTCCAGCCGGCCGACGTCGGAATGGCCGCCGATGGCGCGGGCCGCCGCGCGGCCCTTGGCAGGGTCCCGGACGGCGAGGATCACGTGTGCTCCCCGTGCGGCGAGGGCGGCGGCCGCAGCCAGGCCGATGCCGCTGGCGCCTCCGGTGACAACGGCGGTACGGCCGGTCTGGTCGGGTATCTGCAAGGGTGAGGAGAGGGTAGCCATGGCGTTAAAGTAGCCACTGGAAACAATGTAGTCAATGGGAACCACTTGCTATTCTGACGACATGACCGGTTCCCGTCCCTACCACCACGGCAATCTGCGGCAGGCGGTGCTGAACGGGGCGGTAGCTAAGCTTCGGGAGAAGGCGGCGGGGGAGCTTTCCCTCCGGGAACTCGCCGCCGAGATCGGTGTCAGTCACGCCGCTCCGCGCCGCTGGTATCCGGATCGCCAGGCGTTGCTCGACGCCCTTGCCGTTGAGGGCTTTGCCCGGCTCGGTGCCCGGATGGGCGAGGCAGCAGCAGGAGCGGGCGGCCACGAGGACCGGATCCGCGCGCTTGCGCACGCCTATCTCGGCTTCGCGGCTGCCGAACCGAACCTCGTCGAACTGATGTTCGCCCACGAACGCGGGCCGGGCGGCGACGCCATCGCCCGTAAGGCGGCCGAGGCCTTCGCCCCCATCCAGGCGGTGTTTGCGCAGGCGTCAGGGGCCGCTGACGAGCAGGATGCCCGGCCGGCGGCCCTGACCTTCCTCGCAACTATCCAGGGCCTCGCGGCGCTCATGAGCTGCGGCGTCGTCGGCCCTGACGAGCACGACGCGCTGGTCCTTGAGGCGGTGGGCCGTTTCGCCCCGCCACCTGGTACAGGCAAGGGGACCTAGGGCAGGGAAGCGGAAAGTCCCCGCCTCCTGCCGAAGGGCGGGAGACGGGGACTTTCGGCGATCAGTGCCGGCCCGGGGCCGGAACGGGATCAGCAGCCGTAGTAGAGCTCGAACTCGTAGGGGTTCGGGCGCAGCAGCAGCGGCTTGATCTCGTTCTCGCGCTTGTACTCGATCCAGGTGTCGATCAGGTCCTGGGTGAATACCCCGCCGGCCTGCAGGAACTCGTTGTCGGCCTCGAGGGCGTCCAGCGCCTCCTCCAGCGAGCCCGGGGCCTTCTTGATGTTCTTGGCCTCTTCAGCGGGCAGCTCGTAGAGGTCCTTGTCGATCGGGGCCTCCGGCTCGATGCGGTTGCGGATGCCGTCCAGGCCGGCCATCAGCTGCGCAGCGAAGGCCAGGTACGGGTTGGAGGAGGGGTCCGGAGCGCGGAACTCGATGCGCTTGGCCTTCGGGTTCGAGCCGGTGATCGGAATGCGGATGCCGGCGGAGCGGTTGCCCTGCGAGTAGACCATGTTCACCGGAGCCTCGAAGCCCTTGACCAGGCGGCGGTAGGAGTTGACCGTCGGGTTGGTGAAGGCCAGGACCGCGGAGGAGTGGGCCAGCAGGCCGCCGATGTACCAGCGGGCGATGTCGGAGAGACCGGCGTAGCCCTTCTCGTCGTAGAACAGCGGCTCGCCGCCGTTCCACAGCGACTGGTGGCAGTGCATGCCGGAGCCGTTGTCACCGAAGATCGGCTTCGGCATGAAGGTCGCCGACTTGCCCCAGGCGTTGGAGACGTTCTTGACGATGTACTTGAACTTCAGCAGCGCATCAGCGGCGTGCGTCAGGGTGGTGAACTTGTAGTTGATCTCCGCCTGGCCGGCGCCGCCGACCTCGTGGTGGGAGCGCTCGACCTCGAGGCCGGCCTTGTCCAGCTCCACGCAGATCGCGTCGCGCAGGTCGGCCTGCTTGTCGACGGGGGAGACGGGGAAGTAGCCGCCCTTGAAGGGAGTCTTGTTGCCCAGGTTTCCGCCGGCCTCCTCGCGGCCGGTGTTCCACGGAGCCTCGATGGAATCGACCTTGTAGAAGCTGCCCTCCGGCTTGGACTCGTACTGGACGTTGTCGAAGATGAAGAACTCGGCCTCGGGGGCGAAGAAAGCGGTATCGGCGATGCCGGTCGACGCCAGGTAGGCCTCGGCACGCTCGGCGACGCCGCGCGGATCACGGTGGTAGGGCTCACCGGTGCGCGGGTTCACGATGGAGAAGTTCAGGGCCAGGGTCTTCTCGACGCGGAAGGGGTCGATGAAGGCGGTGGTCACATCGGGAATCAGCTGCATGTCCGACTCGGCGATGCCCTGGAAGCCGCGGATGGAGGACCCGTCGAAGAGCTGGCCGTTCACGAAGAAGTCCGCGTCGACGGTCTTGGCGGGGACGTTGAAGTGCTGCTGCACGCCCGGCAGGTCGGTGAACCGGATGTCGACAAACTTCACATCTTCTTCGGCGATGAACTGGAGGACCTCGTCCGCGTTCTTGAACATCGTTTCTGTGCTCCTTTTACCTGTATGGGTGGAGGTGCGCCCTGTGGCGGGGCCTCCGGCGGCCGGACGGGACGGCCGCCCTGCGCTTGAACAGCACTCTATGGGCCGCCGATTTCCCGTCCATGACGCATGTGTTTCCGGGACGTTACGGTGAACCGGGTTCTTTTTCCACCCTATCGCGGAACGCCCAGCAACCTGATAAAAGGTCGCCGGCCCGGCCCGGGCAGCCCCGGCACGGCCATCGCGGGTAGGCTTAAACGGTGGTTGACAGAAGAGACATCGGCTCCTGGCTGCAGGGCCCGCCGACAGATGAATCGCAATGGCCCGGCCGCAGGCTCGGCCTGCCGCCCACCGGTCCGGGATCAATCGCCCGGGTCGGGCCCCGGGTGGGAGCGCTGGCCGTGGACTGGGCGCTGGCCTCCCTGATCGCCTATGCCTTCTTTGGCGGAACCGAGATCTCCATCCTCGTGGTGTTCGCGGTGGAGCAGATCCTGCTGGTCGGCCTGCTGGGCTTCAGCGTCGGCCACCGCATCTTCGGCATGCAGGTGCAGAAACTCAGCGGCGGCCCGGCCGGCCCCCTGGCCGGCGTGGTCCGGACGCTGCTGCTCTGCCTCGTGGTGCCGGCGCTGATCTTCGACGCCGACCAGCGCGGCCTGCACGACCGGGCGATGGGCACCGTGCTCGTCAAGGTCGACTTCCGCCGCCGCTCCGGCTCCTGATCCGCGCGGCCGGTACCGTTCCGGCCGCGCGCCGGCGTCCGCCGTCGCACATCCCACCTTCGAATCCTGCACATAACGCGGAAGGCCCCCCGGAGAAATCCGGGGGGCCTTCCGCGTTTGACGACGGCGGGCGATCAGCGTCCGCGCATGGCCCGGCGGTCGGGGCGGGCCTTGTACGGGTCGATGCCCTTGGGGATCGGAAGCTTGCTGCCCAGGGCCGCCAGGCGCTTGTTGACGGCCTGGACCTCCTGCTTGGTCAGGGCCTTGTCCATCTTCTTCATCTTCTTGGCGACCTGCTGCAGCGGCACCTGGTTCTCGCCGCGGCCGGTCTGGATGACGTGGACCGGAACGTTCGGCACGATGCGGGACATGCGCCGCCGTTCGCCGTCGACCAGGGTCCGCACACGGGTTGCGGGCCCCTCGGTCACCAGGACGATGCCCGGCCGGCCGATGGCACGGAAGACCGCGTCCTGGCTGCGGGGGTTGACCGCCACGGGCTGCTCCTCCACGATCCAGCCGCGGCGCAGCACGCTCAGCGATGCGCCGGCGGCGCCGGGACGGCCTTCAAGCTGGCCGAAGGCGGCGCGCTCGGCGCGGCGGGAGAGCACCAGCATGGCTCCGAGCAGGCCCAGCGGGATCGCGATGATGAGCATCGTGATCCAGTTGTTGATCAGCAGGCCAATCAGCAGGCCCACGGCGACGACGCCTAGGAACACGCCCACCATGATCCAGACCAGGTTCGGGTCGTTCCGGCGCGTCATCCGGAAGATGTCGCCCATCTGCTTGAACCGGCCCGGTTCCTTGTTCTTCTTCTCCTTGGGCTTGCGGGAGAAGACGCCGCGGCGGGGAGTCTTGGATGCGTCGGGGTCAGTGCTGTTGGCCATAATGCGTCAATTCTACGTGATGGTGCCGGGGCCCGACGGCAGCATCAAGCTTGCGCCGGGCCCGACGGCGGGGGCGGGCGGAACGGTCAGGAGGGGACGGGCGGACGACGGCGGGCAGCCCCGGCGCGGAGCCGGGCGGACTCAGCGCCGGGCCAGGACCGAGGAGGCCTCCTGCAGGGTGGTGCCGGCGTCTTCGATGTGCGCCAGATGCGCGGGCAGCTCCAGGCCCTTGCGGCGCATGGCGGTGGCCCAGAGACGGCCGGCACGGTAGGACGAGCGCACCAGGGGTCCGCTCATGACGCCGAGGAATCCCATCTCCAGCGCTTCGTCACGAAGCTCGACGAACTCCTCGGGCTTCACCCAGCGGTCCACCGGCAAGTGCCGTTCGCTGGGCCGCAGGTACTGGGTGATGGTGAGCAGGTCGCAGCCGGCCGCCTGCAGGTCGCGCATCGCTTCGGAGAGCTCTTCGCGGGTCTCGCCCATGCCGAGGATCAGGTTGGACTTGGTGACCATGCCGAGCTTCTGTCCCTGCGTGATGACGTCCAGGGACCGTTCATAGCGGAACGCGGGCCGGATGCGCTTGAACAGCCGCGGCACCGTCTCGACGTTGTGGGCGAAGACCTCCGGGGCGGCGTCACAGATGGCCTGGATGTGCTCGGGACGGCCGGAGAAGTCCGGGATCAGGATCTCGACGCCGGTGCCGGGGTTCAGTTCGTGGATCCTGCGGATGGTCTCGGCGTAGAGCCAGACCCCTTCGTCGGCCAGGTCGTCACGGGCGACGCCGGTGACCGTCGCGTAGCGCAGGTTCATGGACTGCACGGAGCGGGCCACCTTCAGCGGCTCCAGCAGGTCGACGGGGGAGGGCTTGCCGGTGTCGATCTGGCAGAAGTCGCAGCGCCGGGTGCATTCGGAGCCGCCGATGAGGAACGTGGCCTCACGGTCCTCCCAGCATTCGAAGATGTTGGGGCAGCCTGCTTCCTCGCAGACGGTGTGCAGGCCCTCCTGCTTCACCTGCTGCTTGAGTTCGACGTACTCCGGGCCCAGGTGCACCTTGGCCTTGATCCATTCCGGCTTGCGCTCCACCGGCACGGCTGAGTTGCGCTGTTCAATCCGCAGCATGCGGCGGCCCTCGGGGGCGATGGTCATGGCGTGGCTCCTTCCAGCGGCGCGCCGGCGCCGGTGAGCCGCGCGCTGCGCAGGCTCAGTTCGTGTTCGACCCGGGGGAGGACGTCCGCCGGGGTGACGGTGCGGCCGAGCTCGGCCGACAGGGAGGTGGTGCCGGCATCGGTGATGCCGCAGGCGATGATCTGGGCGTACGGTGCCAGGTCGTTGCTGCAGTTCAGGGAGAACCCGTGCATGGTCACGCCGTGGTCGATCCGGATGCCGATGGCGGCGATCTTCCGGTCCGCGGCGCCGTCGACGCCGCGGATCCACACGCCGGAGCGCCCGGCTATGCGTTCCCCGGACAGACCGTAGCCGGCCAGGACCGCAATGAGGGCGTCTTCCAGCGTGTCGACGTAGTCGGCCACCCTCGCCGGGTCCGCCAGCCGCACGATCGGGTAGCCGACGAGCTGGCCCGGACCGTGCCAGGTGAGCTTGCCGCCGCGGTCGACGTTGACCACCGGAGTGCCGTCAAAGGGGCGCTCATGCGGCTCCGTCCGCCTGCCCGCCGTATAGACGGCGGCGTGCTCCAAAAGCAGCACGGTGTCGGGGGCATCGTCCGCCAGCACGGCGGCGTGCAGCCGCCGCTGGTGTTCCCAGCCCTCCAGGTAATCCACGAAGTTCGGATCCAGCCCGATGCGCGAGAACTCCAATGCCATGCGCAACAGCCTAGACCCCTTTGCGGCATGGATCACCCTTCTTACGCTGAGCCGCGCCCGGCCTACTTGTGGACAGGCCCGGCAGCGCGGATTCCGATGCGCTAAACATGGCGCATGGACTCTCCCGGACACCGTTCCCATGCCGCTTCGGCCGGGGCCGACAGGCCGTCGTCGGCGGTCTCCGCCGTTGAGGCCCCGGTGCCTCCGGATCCCGGCCCCGGACTGCGGGTCCGCCGATATCTGGGCGCCGGATCGGCGGGCCGGGTCTGGCTTGTGGAGGGCCCCGGCGGACCTGCCGCCCTCAAAGTGGGGCTCCGGACGGCGGGGGATGCCGCGACGTTCGAGATCCGCCGTGAGGCCAACGTCCTGTCCCGGTACCGGCACGAAAACCTGCTGCGCATCGAGGGCATCCTCGATACCGACCAGGGCCCGGCCCTGCTGCTTGAATATGCTGCCGGCGGCAGTGCGGCCGCCATGGTGTCCGCGCGCGGGTCCCTGCCGGTGGGCGAGGCCGTGACGGTGCTGGTGGGCATCGCCCAGGCCCTCGCCTGCCTCCACGGGCAGGGTGCGGCGCACGGTGACGTCTCGCCGTCGAACGTGCTTTTTGATGCCGAGGGCCGTCCGCTGCTGGCGGACCTGGGGGCCGTCCGCCTGCTCGGAGCCGGCCAGGCCCCGGCCGGCACCCCGGGGTTCGAGGATCCGGCGGCCCAGGACGGACCCCTGCTGAACCTTGCCTCCGACGTCTTCGCCCTCTGCGCGGTGGGCTGGTACCTGCTCACGGGGGCGCCCCCGCCGCCCGGGAAACGCAGGGCTCCGCTGCCCGTGCTGCGGCCCGACGTGCCGGTCCAGCTGGCTGCGGCCTTGGAGTCGGGCCTGGCCGAAGACCCGCGGCAGCGTCCCGGAGCCGATGAACTGGCCCGCCTGGTCTACGCCGCGGCACCTCCCGCGCCGCTGGATCTGGTTCCGGGAGCCCATGTGAGCGAACTGCCGATCCTGCGCACCCGGCACCGGCGTCCCTCGGCGGAACCGCGCCGGCGGGGCCTGCGCCGGCTGCGGGAGCGGCTGGCCGGGTACGGCGGCGCCCCGCATCCCTGGCGGAGGGGACGGCGATGGTGGCGGACGTCATCCGGGCCCCGTGTAGGCAGCAGGGCGCTTCTGGTCGCGGCAACGGGCGCCGCTGCCGTCGTGGTGTTGCTGGCCGTCGTCGCGGTGACGGCCCCCGGGCTGCTGGGCGGTCCCGGAGATTCCATGTCGCGGGATGCCGTACAGCCGCGTCCGGCGGCGGTGCGGGGAACCGCCGCACCGGGACCGGACGCGCCGCCGCAGGCCGGCGAAGCGACGGAGACCCGGCCGCGGGCCGGCGGCCCGGATCCCCGGGACCCCGCGACCGCCGGTCCTGACGCCGGCATGCCGGAAGTCGGCGCCTCGGCAGGCAGCCCCCCGGAGGACCCGTCCCCGGCGGGCGGCGGCCCGGCGCCGGCCGCGTCCGCCGGGGGGCCGGCGGATCCCGCCAGCGCGGTGGCCGAGCTGGCGCGGCTCCGGATGCAGGCCCTTGCCTCGGCGGACGCCTCGGCGCTCGGGCGGGTCAACGAGCCGGACTCGCCGGCGATGAAGGCCGACGCCGCCCAGGTGGAGCGGCTGCAGGCCGCTGGCCGCCGCCTCGTTCCCGCCGGGGAACCGGAGGTCCTGGCCGTGGAGGTGCTGCAGCGCGACGCCGGTGCAGCGCTGGTCCGGCTGGAACTGTCGGTCCCGGGATGGGAGGAGCGGGACCTGGCCGGAGCAGCGGTACGGACCCCGGCGGGGCCGGTCACCCAGCGGATTGTCCTGCAGCTGGTGCAGGGAGAGGGGGGGTGGCTGATCCGCGACGTGTTCCCGGACGCGCCCTGACCGGGCCGCGGGTGCACCGGCCGATAGGATCGGTTTCATGAGCCCACTTCCCTATCTGCGATACCCGCACCTGCACGACGGCCTGGTGACCTTCGTGGCCGAGAACGACGTCTGGCTCGCCCCGGTGGGCGGCGGACGTGCCTGGCGCCTCTCGGCCCTGCAGCTTCCGGCCGCAAATCCGCGCTTCTCGCCGGACGGCAGCACGATCGCGTGGACGGTCATCCAGGGCAGCGCCCCCGAGGTGGTCTCGGCAGACGTTGAAGGAGGGCAGTTCCGCCAGCTCACGTTCTGGGGCACCCCGAACACCCGGGTCAGGGGCTTCACCCCGGCCGGCCACGTCCTGGCCACCAGCCCGGCAGGCCACGAGGACCGCCGGCTGCCCCGTGCCTACGAGGTTCCGCTGGACGGCTCCGCGCCGCGCCTGCTGCCCTTCGGGCCGGCGGACACCGTGGTGCACGGTCCCGCGGTGGGCGATGAGCGTCCCGTCCTCGTCGGCACCGTCATCACCCGGGAGCAGGCCTGGTGGAAGCGCTACCGCGGCGGAACCGCCGGGCGGCTCTGGATCGACCGCGACGGCAGCGGTGAATTCGTCCGGCTGGTGCCGGAGCTCGACGGCAACCTCTCCGATCCGATGTGGATCGGCGACAGGATCGCCTTCCTGTCCGACCATGAGGGCTACGGCAACCTCTATTCCGTGACTCCGCAGGGCGGGGACCTGCGGCGGCATACCGACTTCGACGGCTTCTACGCGCGGCACGCCGCGACCGACGGCCGCCGCATCGTATTCGAGTCCGCGGGCCGGATCTGGCTGCTTGACTCGCTCGACGCCGAAGCCCGGGTGCTGGACATCCGCCTGGGCTCCGCGGCCACCGGACGCCGGCCCCGCCCGCTGGACGTCGCCGCGCACCTCGCCGGCGTGGTTCCGGCCGCGGACGGAACGGCCAGCGTCGTGGAAAGCCACGGCACGCTTCACTGGCTGACCCACCGCGACGGACCGTCGCGCACCATCGAGGCGACCCCGGGCGTGCGGGCACGGCTGGGCCGGCCCCTGGGCGGAGACCGGACCGTGTTCGTCTCCGACCACGACGGCGTGGAAACCCTGTGCATAGCCCCGCTGTTCGACGCCGCGCCGGCCCGGCCCGCGACGGCGGCCGACGACGCCGTCCAGGCGCCGCCCGCACCGGCGGCGGAAACCGGGGAGGAGGAACTGCCCCTGCCCAAGCCGGTTGCCGCTTCCTCCGGACTGCCGCGCACCCTGCCCGCCGCTGAAGCCGCCGCCGGGTCCGGCGCAGCGGCAGCTGACGGGGACCGCTCCGATGAGGCATCCGGGCAGCAGGCGACGGAAGCCATCGGGGCGGCTGCCGCCCCTGAGGCGCAGCAGCAGGGCCCGCGCAGGTTCCCGCTGCCGGCACCCACCCGGATCGCCGCGCTGGCGGTTGCTCCGGACGCTTCCCGGGTGGCCGCCGGAACCGAGCAGGGCCAGGTGCTGCTGCTCGACGTCGCCGACGGCTCCTTCACCGAACTGGCCGCAACCGCCGGGGGAGCGGTCACCGATCTGGCATTCTCGCCGGACGCCCGATGGCTGACGTGGGCCGAGCCGGTGGCGGGCACCGAGCGCACCCGCATCCGGCTGCAGCCGGTGGACGGCTCCGGCGACGCCGTTGACGTCACGGACGGCCGGTTCGCGGACCATTCGCCGTCGTTCACCCGCGACGGGAAGTTCCTTGCCTTCCTCTCCGAGCGCAGCTTCGATCCGGTGTACGACACGCACCGGTTCGACCTGAGCTTCCCGTCGTCCACCAAGCCCTACCTGGCGGCCCTGGCCGCGGACACGCCGTCGCCGTTCGGTCCCTCCGTCCACCCGGCTCCGCCGGCGGTGCAGGAACCGGGTGCCGCCTCCGACGACCCCGCCGCCGGAGACGGGAAGCCGGAACCGGTCCGGGTGGATCCCGCCAACATCGCCGACCGCATCATCCCCGTGCCCGTGGCCCAGGGGCGCTACAACAGCCTCACCGCGGTCGACGGCGGGCTGCTGTGGCTCGCGCGCGAGAGCAGCGGAACCACCGGCGAGGGCCGTGCACGCCCGCAGGACCGGGACCCCGCGGCCCGGCTGGAACGGTTCGACCTGGCCCGCCGCGAAACCACCGTCCTGGTGCCGGCTGCAGACTCCTATGAAGTCAGCGCGGACGGAAAGACCGTTGTGCTGGTGCACGAGCGTCGGGTGCGCGCGGTGCCGGCCGCCGCACCGGTTGACGCGGATTCGCCGGAGAACGTGGATGTCGACCTGGGCCGCATCCGGGTCCTGCTGGATCCCGCCGCCGTCTGGGGGCAGGAGTTCGACGAGGCCTGGCGCCTGCAGCGTGACTTCTTCTGGGCCGAGGACATGGCCGGCATCGACTGGGACGCGGTCCGGGACCGCTACCGCCCGCTGCTTGAGCAGATCGGCTCGCACGACGACCTCGTCGACGTGCTCTGGGAGATGCACGGAGAACTTGGCACCTCGCACGCGTACGTGACTCCCCGGCCCGCCGGGGAGCGGGGATACACCGGCCAGGGCTTCCTCGGGGCCGACCTGCACCGCACCGGGCGCGGGTGGGAAGTGCAGCGGGTGCTGGCCTCCGAGGGCTCGGATCCCCAGGCGGTGTCGCCGCTGAGCGCCCCCGGGGCCGACGTCCATCCGGGCGACGTCATCGAGGCTGTGGACGGCGTGGCCGTGCCGGCTGCCCAGGGGCCGGCGGCCCTGCTCGTCAACGCCGCCGGGCGCACCGTGGAGCTGACGGTCCGACGGCCCGGCGACGGCACGGTACGCCGGATCGCGGTGGTGCCGGTCGGCAGCGAGGAGCGGCTGCGCTACCAGAACTGGGTCCACGGCAACCGGCGCGTGGTCCGGGAGGCCTCCGACGGCAGCTTCGGCTACCTGCACGTCCCCGACATGACGGCCAACGGGTGGGCGCAGCTGCACCGCGACCTTGACGCGGAGACGGCCAAGGACGCCCTGGTCATCGACGTGCGCCGCAACCGCGGCGGACACACCTCCCAGCTGGTGGCGGAGCTGATCGGCCGCAAGGTCAACGCGTGGACCTTCCCGCGCGGACAGGAACCGACCTCCTACCCCTCCCACGCCCCGCGCGGGCCCGTGGTGGTCCTGGTCGACGAGTTCGCCGGATCCGACGGCGACATCATCACCCAGATCGTGAAGCTGCGCGGGATCGGCCCGGTCATCGGCACCCGGACCTGGGGCGGCGTCGTCGGCATCGACAACCGTTTCGCGCTGGCGGACGGCACGGTGGTGAACCAGCCCCGCTACGCCTACTGGTTCAGCGGCGGAGCCGGCTTCGGCGTGGAGAACCGTGGCGTGGAGCCGGACATCGAGGTGGCGTTCCCGCCGCACGCGTGGGCGGCGGGGGAGGACCCGCAGCTGGAGCAGGGCGTGGCCATCCTCAAGGAAATGCTCTCGGAACTGCCGACGGACCGCCCGCCGGCACGTTCAGGCTATCCGTCGCTGCGGCCGCCGGCGCTTGGGCCGCGGCCGCAGGACGGCAGGGCCTAGGACTCGAGGCTGGCGTCGAGGGTGATCTCGACGCCGGCCAGGGCCTGGGAGACGGGGCAGCCGGCCTTGGCGTTCTCGGCCAGGTCGAGGAACTGCTCGGCGCTGATGCCCGGCACGACCGCCGAGACCGTCAGGTGGCTGCCGGTGATGCCGGTGCCGGGTACGAAGCTGACCTTCGCGTCGGTGGTGATCCGCTCGGCGGTCCTGCCGGCTTCGGCCAGCGCGTTGCTGAAGGCCATGGAGAAGCAGGCGGAGTGGGCGGCGGCGATCAGCTCCTCGGGGCTGGTCTTCCCGCCGGATTCCTCGGCGCGTGCCTTCCATGTGACGTCGTAGGTGCCCAGCCCCGAGCTGTCCAGGGTGACGTCGCCCTTGCCCTTGAACAGGTCGCCGTTCCAGACGGTGTGGGCCGATCGGACTGTAGCCATGATGCTCCTTAGTCGGGGGACGTGGTGCCGGCACCGGGACCGGCGTCACATTTCATCCTAGGGGCGGCGCCCGCGGAGCATCCAGACCGCCGGCCCGGAAGCGGCGGCCCTCCGCGGAGCGGTGCTGCCCGGGCCATCGGCAGGGAGGCGATTCCGTGCCTGCTCAAGGGGCAGGCCCGTTAAACGGGCAGGGCCCCTGCCGCGGCGCGGCAGGGGCCCTGGAGCAGACCGTTGATGGACTAGTTCCACATGGTGGCGAGGGCGACGTTGACCACGGTGAGGATGCCGACGCCGTTGGCCATGCCCTTGCCGACGGGCTGGTCCTTCTTGTAGCGCCGCTGGCCGATGAAGGCCATGACGGCGATGACCAGGGCGATCAGGAGCTTGACGCCTACCTTCATGTGGTTGACCGCGCCGTCGCCCATCTCGTTCAGGCCCACGAGCAGAATGCCGGTCACCAGCTGCAGCAGCGCGGCGTGGAACTGGCCGGGGACCACGGTGGGGTTCTTGATGCGGGCGATCCAGAGGCCGACAATGAGGCCGGCACCGAGGATGTGCAGGAAGACAAGGAAGCTGTGAAGGAAGTCCATGCCTCCAGCTTACCGACGCGGTGTTGGCATTTCCGAATCCGTCGGATAACAGTTCTACAACACGTAGAAGTATCTGGGGAAGATACGGAAAAGGGCCGGCCGGACACTCCACTGGGGAGTGCCTGACCGGCCCTTCAGCTTTGCAGCTGCCCTAAAAGCTACAGACCGAGGTCCGCGGAGAAGTTGCCCTCCTCAAGGCGTGCCTTCAGCGTCTGCAGGAACCGGCCCGCATCCGCCCCGTCCACCAGGCGGTGGTCGTACGTCAGCGAAAGGTACATCATCGACCGGATGGCGATGGTGTCATTGCCGTCCGCATCCTGGATGACCATCGGGCGCTTGACGATCGCACCGGTGCCCAGGATGCCCACCTGCGGCTGGTTGATGATCGGGGTGTCGAACAGGGCGCCGACGCTTCCGATGTTGGTGATCGTGAAGGTGCCGCCGGAGAGCTCGTCCGGGCCGATCTTGTTGCTGCGGGTGCGTGCCCCGACGTCGGCGATCTTCTTGGCCAGGCCGGTGATGTTCAGGTCGCCGGCGTCGTTGATCACCGGAACCAGCAGGCCCTTCTCGGTGTCCACCGCGATCGCCAGGTGCTCGGCGTCGTGGTAGGTGATCTCCTGGCTCTCGGCGTCGTAGGACGCGTTGAGCTTCGGGTGCTGCTTCAGCGCCTCGACCACAGCCTTGGCGATGAACGGAAGGAAGGTCAGCTTCGCCCCGTTCTGCGCCTGGAAGTTCGCCTTGGCGGCGTCGCGCAGCTTGGCGATGCGGGTCATGTCGACCTCGTGCACCTGGGTCAGCTGAGCGGACTCCTCGAGGGACTCCATCATGCGGCGGGCGATGGTCTGCCGAATACGCGGAGCCTTGACCGTGGTGCCGCGCAGCTTCGAGGCCTCGGCGCTCGGAGCGGCTGCAGCGGGTGCCTTGGACTGCGCAGCGGCAGCCGGTTCGGCCTGCTTGGCCTTCGCGGCTTCGGCGGCGTCCAGCACGTCCTGCTTGCGGATGCGGCCGGCCACGCCGGAGCCCTTGACGGTGGACAGGTCCACGCCGTGCTCGTTGGCGAGCTTGCGCACCAGCGGAGTCACGTAGGTGCCCTCCGACCGGTCGCCCGAATCCTGCTTCGGGGCCTCCTGCTTGGGCGCTTCCTGCTTGGGAGCCTCCTGCTTCGGAGCCTCCTGCTTGGGAGCCTCCTGCTTCGGGGCCTCCTGCTTGGGCTCGGGCTCAGCGGCGGGAGCCTCGCGCTCGTCCTTGGACGCCGCGGCCACCGGCTCGGCTTCCTTCGGCTCGGCCTTGGCGGGGGCGCCCGCGCCGGAGCCGATCACCGCGAGGACGGAACCGACCTCGGCCGTCTCGTCTTCGGCAACCTTGATCTCCAGCAGCTTGCCGGCCACGGGGGAGGGGATCTCGGTGTCGACCTTGTCGGTGGAGACCTCCAGCAGCGGCTCGTCGACGGCGACGTCGTCGCCGACCTGCTTCAGCCAGCGGGTGACAGTGCCCTCGGTCACCGACTCGCCCAGTGCGGGGAGGGTGACGTCGGTGCCGTCGGCGGAGCCGGATGCGGATGCTTCCTGGGCGGGAGCCTCCTCCGCTGCGGGCTCGGGCGTCTCCTCGGCGGGAGCCTCCTGGGCCGGGGCCTCCTGGTTGGCGGCGCTGCCGCCGTCGTCCTTGGCCTCGGAGCCGGAGCCGTCGCCGATGCGCACCAGCGGGGCACCGACTTCGGCGGTCTCGTCCTCGGCCACCAGGATTTCCTCGATGACGCCGGCCACGGGGGACGGAATCTCGGTGTCGACCTTGTCGGTGGACACCTCCAGCAGCGCTTCGTCGACCTCGACGCGGTCGCCGACCTGCTTCAGCCAGCGGGTGACGGTACCCTCGGTGACGCTTTCACCAAGGGCGGGCAAGTTCACGGTTTCAGACATTTCGTCCCCGTCTCTCCTTGTGTAGATCTTCTGTCACCAGCCGTGGCGCTGGTGGCGGTGGTCCTGCAGCCGGCCGGATCAGGCTGATCCGGCCGGCAAACGTCTGTGTCAGCCGTGGAGCGGCTTGCCGGCGAGGGCCATGGCGGCCTCGCCGAGAGCCTCATTCTGGGTCGGGTGGCCGTGGATCAGCCCGGCGATGTCCTCAGGGTACGCTTCCCAGTTCACGATCAGCTGGGCCTCGCCCACCTGCTCGCCCATTCGGCCGCCGATCATGTGGACACCCACGATGGGGCCGTCCTTTTCGCGGACCAGCTTGACCAGGCCGGAGGAGCCGAGGATCGAGGTCTTGCCGTTGCCGGCCAGGTTGTATTCCTGGACCTCGACGTTGCCGTCGCCGTACTTCTCCTTGGCCTTGGGCTCGGTCAGGCCGACCGAGGCGATCTCGGGCTCGCAGTAGGTCACCTTCGGAATGTTGACGTCCTCGACGATCACCGGGTTCAGGCCGGCGATCTCCTCGGCCACGAAGATGCCCTGCTGGAAGCCGCGGTGCGCCAGCTGCAGGCCCGGAACGATGTCGCCGACGGCGTAGATGTTGCCTACGCCGGTGTGCAGACGCTCATTGGTAATAACGAATCCGCGGTCGATGGTGATCCCGGCTTCCTCGAAGCCGAGGTTGGCCGTGACCGGGCCGCGGCCGACGGCGACCAGCAGCAGGTCCGCCTCGAAGGTCTTGCCGTCGGCCAGGGTGACGACGACGCCGTTCTCGTTCTGCTCGACCTTCTCGAAGAAAATGCCGGTGCTGAACTTGATGCCGCGCTTCTTGTAGGCGCGCTCCAGGTTCTTGATGATCGCCGGGTCTTCGTTGGGAACCAGGGAGGGCAGGCCCTCGACGATGGTCACGTCGACGCCGAAGGAGTTCCACACCGAGGCGAACTCGACGCCGATGACGCCGCCGCCGAGGATGACCGCGCTCTTGGGCACGTAGTCCAGGGTCAGCGCCTGGTCGGAGGTGATGACCCGGCCGCCGATCTCGAGGCCCGGCAGGGTGCGGGAGTAGGAGCCCGTGGCCAGGATGATGTTCCTGCCGCGGTAGGCGGTGCCGGCGACCTCGATGGTGTCCTTGCCGGTCAGGCGCCCTTCACCCTCGATGACCGTGATGCCCTTGGACTTCACCAGGCCCTGCAGGCCGCGGAACTTGCCGGCGATGATGCCGTCCTTGTACGCGTTCACTGCAGCCATGTCGACGTCGAGGAAGTTGGCCTTGATGCCGTACTTCTCAGCGGACTTGGCGTTCTCGGCGATCTCCGCCGAGTGCAGGAGCGCCTTGGTGGGGATGCAGCCGTTGTGCAGGCAGGTGCCGCCCAGCTTGGCTTTTTCCACGAGGCCCACGGACATGCCGAGGCCGGCGGCGCGCAGCGCGGCCGCGTAACCGCCGCTGCCTCCCCCGAGGACCAAAATATCGAATTCCTGCTCTGCTGCCTTATCGGCCACGGAAACGCTCCCTCGCGTAATCGAACGACGCGCCGAGGGGCGCGCCTGGTGATTGGTGGGTGGTGATGATCTCGTCTCACCCTATCGCCACGGCCGGGCCTGCTCCACTTGCTGCAGGCCGGGCCGCGGCGATTGTAATGAGAAACACGCGCCACATGAGGCGCACAGGTTGCAGGAGGGCCTGCAGTTGGCGTAACGGGTGCTACTCCGAACGGGCGACGACGTCCTCCGCGTAGGCGACCAGGGTGCGCACCGCGACGCCGGTTCCCTCCTTGGGCGTGTAGCCGTAGGGGGCACCTTCGTTGAAGGCCGGTCCGGCAATGTCCAGGTGCGCCCAGGGGATGGGGCTGCCGCCGGCCTCGCCGACGAATTCGCGCAGGAAGCTGGCCGCGGTCATCATGCCGCCGAAGCGTTCGCCGTGGTTGGAGATGTCTGCGACCTGCGAATCCAGGCTGGCCCGCAGCTCCTCCGGGATCGGCATGGTCCAGAACAGCTCACCCGCGCGGTCCGCAGCTGCCTTGACGGCGTCGCGCACCCCTTCATCGCCCATGACCGCGCTGACCCGGTTGCCGAGGGCGATCATCTGGGCGCCGGTCAGGGTCGCGACGTCGATCAGGGCGTCGGGCTCCTCCTGGCTGGCGGCCACCAGGCCGTCGGCCATGACCAGCCGGCCCTCGGCGTCGGTGTTCAGCACCTCAACGGTCTTGCCGCCGTACATGGTGAGCACATCGGAGGGCCGCTGGGCGGTGCCGGACGGCATGTTCTCGGCAAGGCAGAGCCACGAGGTCACCTTGACGGGCAGCCCGAGCGCGGCGACGGCGAGCACGGCGTTGAGGACGACGGCGGCGCCGGCCATATCGCACTTCATGGTCTGCATCCCGGCCGCCGGCTTCAGCGAGAGTCCGCCGGAGTCGAAGGTGATGCCCTTGCCGACGAGGGCCAGCTTGGCCTTGGCCCTGGCCGGGGCGTATTCGACCTTGACCAGGCGCGGCGGGCGTGAGGACCCCTTGCCGACTCCGAGGATGCCGCCGAAGCCCTCGCGTTCGAGCTTCTTCTCGTCCCAGACGGTGACCTTGACCGGCAGGCCGCGGGCGGCCTCACGGGCCGCCGCCGCGAACGTCTCCGGGTAGAGGTGGCTGGGGGGCTGGTTGACCAGCGTGCGGGTGGAGTTCACGGCCCGGGCCAGGATCCGTGCACGCTCCAGCGCTTCGGGCAGGCCGCGCTCGTCCGCGGCCGGGGTGATGACGGTGATGTCCCGGACCGGGGCGGCGGAGGCGGCGGAGGTGCTGCGGTGCTCGGTGTAGCTGTAGGCGCCGAACAGGGCGCCCTCGGCGATCGCGGCCGCGTCGGCGACGGTGCCGGCGGGCAGGGCCAGGGCGACGGACCCGGTGCCGGCCAGCTGCCGGACGGCGGAGCCGGCGGCACGGCGCAGCGCCTCGGGGCTCAGCTGCACGCCGTTGCTGACGTCCCCCACGCCGACCAGGACGAGCATTTCGGCGTCGACCTCAGGCAGCCCGGGGAGGCGGTGCACCTGGTCAACGGCACCGGTAACGCCCAGCAGGGCGAGGGAACCGGAGAGGGCGGCCGAGGCCTTCGGGGGCAGCGGGCTGTCAATCAGCGCCGGCCCGCCTGCGGCCTTGCCGACTCCGACCACCAGCGCCTGCGCCGGGACCCGGCGGACGTCTTTCGCGGTGACGGACAGAACCGGCTCGTTGGCTTTGCTCACGAAACTACTTCCTCACTTCGTTCGGTGTCTGGTTGCCTTCCCTTCCCGATCGTAGTCCCTCGCCCCGGGCGCCCCGGCAGCCTGCCCCTCCTTCAGCCCGGGCACCCCCGCCGCCGGCCGGCCGGCGGCGGGATGGAATGAAAGACGGCACCGGCGGCGTTTAGTCTGTAATGGAGCGATCAGCAGGCCCGGGACGGTTCCCGGGCGCGGATTTCGGGAGCGGCTGCGCCGCCCGCATGGACCACGTACAGGCACGAAGGCCGGAAAGGGGTAGGAATGCTTGATCCGCAGACCCTGTTCAACATTGATCCGGCAGCGGCCGGTGCCGACGGCGACCTGCGCGGAGCACCGCTGCTGGCCGGCTTCACCGGATTCGCCGACGCCGGCCACGTGGTGTCACAGATCCGCGAGGAGTTGTTCGAAAACCTCGAGCACGAGCTTGTGGCAACGTTCGACGCCGATCAGCTCATTGATTACCGTTCCCGCCGCCCGACCATCACGTTCCTCGAGGACCACCTCGAGGAGTACGAGGCGCCGCGCATCGAACTGCACCGCATGTCGGACGGGCTCGGCGAGCCGTTCCTGTTCCTGACCGGGTTCGAGCCGGACCTGCAGTGGGAACGCTTCACGGCCGCCGTCCTCGAGCTGGTCCGCACCCTCGACGTCGGACTCGTCGCCTGGATCCACTCGGTGCCCATGCCGGTGCCGCACACCCGTCCGATCGGGGTGACCGTGCACGGCAACCGGCCCGACCTCATCGAGGGCATCAGCTCCTGGCGTCCGACCGCGCAGATCCCGGCGTCCATTGGACACCTGCTGGAGCTGCGGCTGGCCGCGGCCGGGATCGACGTCGTCGGGCATGTGGTGCACGTGCCCCACTACCTCGCCGATGCGGAGTTTCCGCCCGCCGCTGTGGCGGGCCTGGAATACCTCGGCGCGACCGCGTCCGTCGTCCTGCCGACCGACCGGCTGCGCGAGGCGGGCCGGGAGATCGAACGGCAGATCGCAGAGCAGGTGGAGGCCTCGGCGGAGGTCAAGGGCGTGGTCACCACCCTTGAGCGGCGCTACGACGAATACACGGAGAGCACCGTGCGCCGCAGCCTGCTGGTGAAGGACAATGACGAGATTGCCGACGCCGAGGAGCTCGGCGCCGCGGCCGAGGCCTTCCTGGCCAGCGCGGCAGGCGCCGCGGAGGCGGCGGAGAGCGGCGAGGCCGGCGGTGCCGGGGCAACGGAGGAAACGGACAGCAGTGGACAGGCGGACAGGGCACACCACGGACCACGCGGCGACGAAACGGGGCGCTGAGATCCGCCGGCCCGCCGGAGGCGGAAGGTGAACACGCGGCGCGCCTGGCTGGTCTGGGGGATCGGCGTCCTGGCCTACATGGCCGCCGTCACGCAGCGCACCAGTTTCGGCGTGGCGGGGCTGGCGGCAACCGACCGCTTCGACGCCTCCGCCTCCGTCCTGTCCGTCTTCACGGTCGTCCAGCTGCTCGTGTACGCCCTGCTGCAGGTGCCGGTCGGCGTCATGGTCGACCGCTACGGCCCCCGGCTGCTCATTGCGGCCGGTGCGGCGCTCATGTTTGCCGGGCAGTTCCAGCTTGCCGCCGCCGATTCGATCGCCGGCGGAATTACCGGGCGGCTGCTCGTCGGAGCCGGCGACGCGCTGACCTTCATCTCCGTCCTGCGCCTGGTGCCCGCCTGGTTCTCCGGCCCGCGCGTGCCGATGCTCACGCAGTGGACCGGCATCATCGGCCAGCTGGGCCAGGTGCTCAGCGCCGTCCCCTTTGCAATGCTGCTGCAGCTCTCCGGCTGGAGCACCGCCTTCATCAGCGCCTCGGCGCTGTCGCTGCTGGCCCTGGTGCTGGTGGCCGCGCTGGTGCGGAACCGCCCCCCGGCCGCCGAGGCTCCCGTGCCGATGCCGCTGCGCCAGACCGGCTCTTCGCTGCTGGCCGCCTGGCGCCATCCCGGCACCCGGCTGGGGTTGTGGACCCACTTCACGATCCAGTTCCCGGGAACCGTGTTCGTCATGATGTGGGGCTACCCCTACCTGGTCAGCGCCGAGGGCGTCGCGCCGTCGACCGCGTCGGCGCTGATGACCGTCTTTGTCATCGTCAGCATCCTGTGCGGCCCCTGGCTGGGATCGTGGGTGGCGCGGCATCCGCTGCGCCGCTCCACGATGGTGCTGCTGATCGCGGGCGCCATGTCGGCCGCCTGGATTGCCGTGCTGCTTCAGCCCGGGCCGGCGCCGCTGTGGCTGCTGACGGTGCTGGTGGCGATGCTCGCGGTCGGCGGACCCGGCTCGATGATCGGCTTCGACTTCGCCCGCACCTACAACCCGGCCAGCCGGCTCGGCACCGCCACCGGGATCGTCAACGTGGGCGGGTTCTTTGCGTCCCTGGTCTCGATGTACCTGATCGGACTGATCCTCGATCTGCTGCTCGCATCGGGCTTCTCCGGGGGCAACCTCTATGAACTGACCTCCTTCCGGATCGCGATGGCCGTGCAGCTGGCGGTTGTCCTCGGGGGAGCCGTGGGCGTGTTGACCACCCGGGGCAAGGTGCGCCGGGCGATGGCCGCCGACGGGCTGCGGCTGCCCCCGCTGCGCGAAGCGCTGGCCCGTGAGCGGGCCCGACGGCGCCAGGCCAGGCTCGACGCCGCCGACTGAGGACGCGCCGGCCCGCCCGTTTCCGGCACCGGGCCCCTGTCCTCCACAGCACGAAGTTCCGGCTCCCTGATACGGGCCGGACGCACAATCCGGGCTCCGCGCCCGCCGGCGGACCGGATGGGCCTAAGACTGCTGCGCATGAGTCAGATCTCCCACGGCGAAGCCTCCGGCCTGCGCATCCGCGCCGCCGAGGACGTGCTCGCCCTTGTGCCCCACCTCCTCGGGTTCACCCCGGACCGCTCGCTGGTGCTCCTGGCCCTGCGCGGACAGCACCTCGGCGCAGCCGTCCGGATCGACCTGCCCCGGCAGGCGCTGCACGGCCGGTTCCTCCGCGAGGCGGTGCGGCTGCTGCGCAGCGACCGGCAGGCCGACGGCATGCTCATGGTTCTCTATGCGCCCGAGGCCCTGACCTCGCCCGGCGGGTCCCTGGAAGAACTGCCGGAGCGGCTGGCGGACGAGGCGGTCCGGGCGGGACTGCCCGTCCAGGACGGCTGGACGGTCGGTGCCGGCTACTGGCGGAGCAGCTTCTGCACCGATCCAGGCTGCTGCCCGCTGCCCGGGCGCCCGACCGCGGACCTGGCCTCGGCTCCGCTCGGCACCGAACTGGTGTTCCGCGGCAGCGTGGCGGCCGAGACCGTGGAGGAGGCCATCGGCCGCGAGCTGAGGGAAGCGGCAGCCCGGCTCCGGAGCTCCGGAGCGGATCCCGCAGCGGAACACGCGACGCCGGGTCCATCAGCGATGGCCCGCGGCGACGCCGCACGGCGGCTGCAACGTACCGAGGACCGCCCCGGCGTGTTCCGCGGCTGGTGGCAGCATGCCACCGTGCTGCGCCACGTCCTCGGGGCATGGGAAGCCGCCCTGGCCGGCGCCGCCGAGGGGGCGGCGCCGGCCCCCGCCGAGGCAGCCCTGCTGGCGGCGAGCCTCGCCAGCCGGACGGTACGGGACCTGCTGCCTGTGCAGGCGGCCGTCGGCCTGGTGCCGGCCCTCCGGGGAGCCGCGGGCGCCGGGCTGATGATCGACGGACCGGTGCCTGCCGCGGTGCTCATGAACCTCCCCGCCCTCCCGCCGGACGTGCGCGCGGCGCTGCGCCTCGAATCCGGAATCGGCCCGGACGCCGCCGCCGGGGGGACTGCGGAAAGGCAGGGCCCGCCGGCGCCTGGCCCCCAGCCCGGGCTGGGGGAGGTCCTCACCGGGCAATGGGACGGCGCGCCGGACTGGGGCCGGCTGGACAGTGCCTTCCGCCTGCTGGCGTGGTTCGCCTGCCTGCCCACGGAGCCGGCCGCGGCAGGCGAATCCGTCGCGGACGCGCCGGACGCCGCGCCTGCCCGTCCTCCGGCAGGCGCAGGCCTCGTGATGTCCACCGCGGAGCCGGCGGTTCCGACCCTGCTCGCATGGATCGAATGGGCGCGCGGCCGCGGCTCGCGCGCCAGGCTGCTGCTGGAGCAGACGCTTGCGGACCATCCCGGCTACCGCCTCGCCGTGCTGATGTCCGAACTGTTCGCCGGGGGTACGGTGCCCCGCTGGACCAGGCGGCCGGCCACCGCCTGGAGCCCCGGTCGACCCTGAGTTTCCCGGGCACTGCACGCAGCGCGCGCCCGCCGCAGGGGCGGCGTGCTGTCCGCCGCCCGGAATCCGTGCGACAATGGGAACCGAGACCCGGTCGGGTTCGTGTATCAAGTGTCACGTTTGCTCCGGCGCCGCAGGCGCAGGGAACAATACGTGCACGGCAGTTGTTGCAGCTTCGGCAGCAGTGCTGCCGGCCACTTGGTTGCAAAACACGGACTTGACAGGGTCATAGTGGTGTTGCGACCGATGGTGACGCCACAACCCGCCGTATGTGAAAGGTTTTCTGTGTCGCCGAGAAAGACAACTGCAGTCGAAGAGACTGACACTGCAAGTACGCTCACCGCTGCAGCCGGGACCGTTGAGGCCGGCTCCGCTGAGGCTGCTGCCGGCACCAAGACCGCTGCCAAGGCCCCCCGCAAGCCGGCAGCCGGACGGAAGACCACGGCCAAGGCCGGGGCCAAGACCGGTGGACGCAAGAAGGCCGCGGCCAAGGAAGAGCCGAAGCCCGAAGAGGACGAGGTCCTGGACGGCGACGACGATCTCGAAGCCGAGCCCGACGCCGACGCCATTGTTTCCGCCGACGCGGAGGATACCGACACCGCGAAGGCCGGGACTCCCACCGGCACCGGGTTCGTCTACTCCGACGCCGATGACGACGACGCCCCCGCCCAGCAGGTCGTGTCCGCAGGCGCCACGGCCGATCCGGTCAAGGACTACCTGAAGCAGATCGGCAAGGTCGCCCTGCTGAACGCCGAGCAGGAAGTGGACCTCGCGCTGCGCATCGAGGCCGGCCTCTACGCCGAGCAGAAGCTCGCCGAGGACCCGGACATGGATGCCAAGCTCAAGCGCGAACTGCAGTGGGTGGTGCACGACGGCAAGCGTGCCAAGAACCACCTGCTCGAGGCCAACCTCCGCCTGGTCGTCTCGCTGGCCAAACGCTACACCGGCCGCGGCATGCTGTTCCTGGACCTCATCCAGGAAGGCAACCTGGGCCTGATCCGTGCCGTCGAGAAGTTCGACTACACCAAGGGCTTCAAGTTCTCGACCTATGCGACCTGGTGGATCCGACAGGCCATCACCCGGGCCATGGCCGACCAGGCCCGCACCATCCGCATCCCGGTGCACATGGTTGAGGTCATCAACAAGCTCGCCCGTGTCCAGCGTCAGATGCTGCAGGACCTGGGCCGGGAGCCGGCTCCGGAGGAGCTGGCCCTTGAGCTGGACATGACCCCCGAGAAGGTCATCGAGGTGCAGAAGTACGGCCGCGAGCCGATCTCGCTGCACACCCCGCTGGGCGAAGACGGAGACTCCGAGTTCGGCGACCTGATCGAGGACTCGGAAGCAGTGGTCCCCGCGGACGCCGTGAGCTTCACGCTGCTGCAGGAACAGCTGCACTCCGTGCTCGACACCCTGTCCGAGCGGGAGGCCGGCGTCGTGGCCATGCGCTTCGGGCTGACCGACGGCCAGCCGAAGACCCTCGACGAGATCGGCAAGGTCTACGGGGTGACCCGTGAGCGTATCCGCCAGATCGAGTCGAAGACCATGTCCAAGCTGCGCCACCCCTCGCGGTCCCAGGTGCTGCGCGACTACCTCGACTGACTCCGGTCCGCCGCAGTGCGGAACCGCCCGTCGGAGCATGAAAAAGGCACCCCGCTCCGGGGTGCCTTTTTCATGCTCCGGTCATGCTCCGGCAGATCGTCCTCCGGCCCGGCCCGTCAGGACCGGGTCCTCACGGGACGAAGGAAAAGGCCCCTTCCGCAGATGCGGAAGGGGCCTTTCCAAGCTCGTTCAGGGCATCAGCCCCGCCGGGATGTTCCCGCCGATCAGGCCTCTGCCTTCTCGTGCAGACGGGAGGTCTCGTCCTGCCATTCCGAGGTCAGCGGGCGCAGGTTCGCCTCCACTGCGCGGGCGTGGTGCCCGCAGAAAAGCAGTTCCCCGCCGGAGGACTCAAGCACGGCCCGAACATACGCCTGGGCTCCGCAGCGGTCGCAGCGGTCCAGCGCAGTCAACGTACGATTAGCTACTGCAGCTGTCATTGGATGCCTCCTCAAGGGTGTTGATACTTCATTCAACCACCTTTGCCGTCAGGGTCTTTCCGGACGCGCCCCGCTTTCGCTCAGCGCGTACGGCGCGTGTGGGGCCGGACACGTCCTCCACGTCGCTGGCCCGTTCCGGGGGTGGCGGGCACTAACCTTGAGGAAAAGGTCCCCTCCCGCGGACCGTCAGCACACCGGCCGGCAGCGTTCCGGCCGCCGATCGGCCCTGCGGCCGGAGGAGTTCCAACACACGTGGCGCCCAGTTCTGAGTACACCGCCCGGCACCTGTCCGTCCTGGAAGGGCTTGAAGCGGTACGGAAGCGTCCCGGCATGTACATCGGGTCCACCGACTCCCGGGGCCTGATGCACTGTCTCTGGGAGATCATCGACAACTCGGTGGATGAGGCCCTGGCCGGCTTCGGCCAGAGCATCAAGGTCATCCTGCACGCCGACGGCTCCGTCGAGGTCCATGACGACGGGCGAGGCATCCCGGTCGACGTCGAACCGCGGACCGGCCTCAGCGGCGTCGAGGTGGTCTTCACCAAGCTGCACGCCGGCGGCAAGTTCGGCGGCGGCTCGTACGCCGCCTCCGGCGGCCTGCACGGCGTCGGCGCCTCCGTGGTCAACGCGCTCTCCGCGCGGCTGGACGTCCAGGTCGACCGCGCCGGCAAGACGTACCAGATGTCCTTCCGCCGCGGCGAGCCCGGCACCTTCGACGACGGCGCCCGCCCGGCTCCCGATGCGGCGTTCTCGCCCTTCCTGGAAAGCTCCCGCCTCGAAGTGGTGGGAAAGGCCAAGCGCGGCGTCACCGGAACCCGGATCCGCTACTGGGCGGACCGGCAGATCTTCACCCCCGACGCGAAATTCTCCTACACGGAGCTCCAGGCGCGGGCCCGGCAGACCGCCTTCCTGGTTCCCGGGCTGCGCATCACGCTGCGGGACGAACGCCGGCTGCCCGGCACGGCGGGCGAAGAGGGCCCGGTCGAGGAGGTGTTCCATTACGACGGCGGCCTCTCCGAATTCGCCGAGTTCCTCGCGGCCGACGCCCCGGTCACCGACACCTGGCGCTTCCAGGGATCCGGCCGCTTCACCGAGTCCGTCCCGGTGCTCGATGAATCCGGCCACAGCCGGATCGCCGACGTCGAGCGTGAATGCGAGGTGGACATCGCCCTGCGCTGGGGCATCGGCTACGACACCACCATCCGTTCGTTCGTGAACATCATCGCCACCCCGAAGGGCGGCACCCACCTGGCCGGCTTCGAGCAGGCGCTGCTCAAGACCTTCCGGAAGACCGTGGAGGCCAACGCCCGCAAGCTCAAGGCGGGCAACGACAAGCTCGAAAAGGACGACGTCCTCGCCGGGCTCACCGCAGTGCTGACCGTCCGGCTGGCGGAACCGCAGTTCGAAGGCCAGACCAAGGAGGTCCTCGGGACCTCCGCCGTGAAGTCCATCGTGGCCAAGGTGGTCGAAAAGGAGCTGACCGCGCGCCTGAACGCCACCTCCAAGGCGGACAAACACCAGGCCTCGCAGCTGCTGGACAAGGTCGTCGCGGAAATGAAGTCCCGCATCTCGGCCCGCGTGCACAAGGAGACCCAGCGGCGCAAGAACGCCCTGGAGACCTCGTCCATGCCCGCCAAGCTGGCGGACTGCCGGCTGGATGATCCGGAGCGCTCCGAGCTGTTCATCGTGGAGGGCGACAGCGCGCTCGGCACCGCCAAGATGGCGCGGTCCTCCGACTACCAGGCGCTGCTGCCCATCCGGGGCAAGATCCTGAACGTGCAGAAGGCCTCGATCTCCGACATGCTGTCCAACGCCGAGTGCGCGGCGCTGATCCAGGTGGTCGGCGCCGGGTCCGGGCGCAGCTTCCAGCTGGACGCCGCCCGCTACGGCAAGGTGATCTTCATGACCGACGCCGACGTCGACGGCGCCCACATCCGGACCCTGCTGCTGACCCTGTTCTACCGTTACATGCGCCCGCTGGTGGAGGCCGGACGCGTCTTCGCCGCCGTGCCGCCGCTGCACCGCGTGGAGATCATCAACCCGGGATCCAAGGCCAACGAGACCGTGTACACGTACAGCGACAAGGAGCTGCACCAGCTGCTCTCCAAGCTGGAACAGGAGGGGCGGCGGTACAAGGAGCCGATCCAGCGCTACAAGGGCCTGGGCGAGATGGACGCCGATCAGCTGGCGGAGACCACCATGGACCCACGGCACCGGATGCTGCGCCGGGTGCGGATCGGTGAGGCTGCGGCCGCCGAGCAGGTTTTTGAGCTGCTGATGGGCTCCAATGTCGCTCCGCGCAAGGACTTCATCGTGGCCGGAGCGTCCATGCTGGACCGGGACCGCATCGACGCCTGAGACGGCCGGCAGGCCCGTCGGCGGTTCAGCGCCAGGGCACCAGCTGGGGCGCAAGCAGCAGGACGGTCGGCACGGCCACCAGCGCCAGGGCCGCCAGCAGCACCAGCGCCCGCTGCCAGGCTGCCAGCGGCGGGCGGGGAGTCAGCAGCCGGCCCAGCCGACGCGCGGCGTCCACCGGTTCCGAGGACTGTGCCCCGCCGAGCGCGGGCGGGCCGTCAGGAGCGGTATCGGGCGGCAGCGGCGCCGAGCCGTTCGCGACGAGGGCCAGCGCCCGCACCATGGTGGGACGGTCCACCTCACGCAGCGCCTCGTCGTCGGCGAGCATTTCGATCAGTTCGTGCACGGCCTGCTGGGCCAGCTGCGACGTCGGCAGCCAGGGCAGCGCGGCACGCCAGGCGGCGAACGCCCAGAGCAGCAGATGATGGCGCTGCAGCAGGTGGGCACGTTCGTGCGTGAGGACCGCCTGCAGCTCGCCCGGGGTCAGCATCTCCAGCAGCCCGTCGGACAGGACGGTGACGGCCCGGCCGCCGCCGGGCAGGCAGTAGGCCACGGGCGCAGCGTAGGGCACCACCACCGTCGCGCCGTAATCCGGGGAGGGGGAGCTGAGCAGCTGCAGCATGGAACGGTGGCGCCGGCGGTCCCTGGTGATGCGGTAGTAGGTGAGCAGCAGCGTGAACACCAGATGCGCGCCCAGCAGCAGGGCCGCGCTGAGGGCGAAGACGTGCACCAGGCCCAGCGTGGTGGCCGGCTCGCCGTGGATCAGGATGCCCCACAGCCCGCGGAACGCGGCCGGCAGGTTGTCACCGAGCGGCTCCAGGCCCCACGTGAGCATGGCACCGATCATGGACAGGCCGCCGGCCAGCGCGATCGCCTGCCAGAGCACCAGGGCGGCAAACGGGGACCGTGCGGTCCATGCGGCCCTGGACAGCAGGATCGGCACGGGCCAGGCCAGGATGATGGCCAGCCCGGCCAGCAGGTAGGAGGCCAGGAACACCTGGGCGGAGCCCTACGGCGTGACGGCGCCGAGCAGGCGGCGCAGCGTCTGCGCCTCGCTCTCGGAAACCGAGCCGATGAACCGGGCCAGCACGGCCTCGCGGTCACTGGCGGAGCCGAGGGCCTCATGCATGAGTTCGGCGGTGTGCTCGGCCCGGGTGGTGACGGCCCGGTAGCGGTGCGGGCGGGTGTCCCGCTCACGCTCGACCAGGGACTTCTTCTCCAGACGTGAAAGCACGGTGAGGACCGTGGTCACGGCAAGGTCCTTGCCCTCACCGCCCCGGGCCGCGAGCTGTTCACGCAGTTCATTGGCGGTGGCCGCTTCGGCCGAATCCCACAGCAGGTCCATCATCGCCCGCTCAAGCTCGCCGAGGGTTGCCATCTTCCGTCCTTACGTCTATCCGGTCGTGCTGCGTCATGCTGCGTCCGTGTCCTCCAGGGTGTGCGGCGCGGAGGCCGGGCCGCCGAGGCACGAAACTGTACCACCAAATGTACCGTGTTTTCCGCCATGTTTCTACGAACCGTAGAAATTTTTACGGCGGTGTTCTACGATCTGTAGAAGAAGATATTTCTACACAAGGTAGAAGTTCTGTTTCTTTGGTTCGAAGGATCCCGCGTTGGACGCTCTAGACATCGCACGGTGGCAGTTCGGCATCACCACCGTTTACCACTTCCTCATGGTTCCCCTCACCATCGGCCTCGGGCTGGTGGTGGCAACGCTGCAGACCGTCTGGGTCCGCACGGGCAAGGACGAATACCTGAGGATGACCAAGTTCTGGGGCAAGCTCTTCCTCATCAACTTCATCCTCGGCATCGCCACCGGCCTGGTCCAGGAGTTCCAGTTCGGGCTGGCCTGGAGCGAGTACAGCCGCTTCGTCGGCGACGTGTTCGGCGCCCCGCTGGCCCTGGAATCGCTGCTCGCCTTCTTCACGGAGTCCGTGTTCCTGGGCCTGTGGATCTTCGGCTGGAAGCGGTTGCCGCAGAAGATCCACCTGGCCACCATCTGGGCCGCGGTGCTGGCCTCGGTCGTCTCCGCCTACTTCATCCTGGCCGCGAACTCGTGGATGCAGCACCCGGTCGGCACGGAGATCGTGGACGGCCGCGCCCGGCTGACGGACATCTGGGCGGTCCTCACCAACAACACCCTCCTGGTCGCCTTCCCGCACACCATTACCGGCGCCCTCGCCGTTGCCGGCGGCTTCCTGCTCGGCATCGCCTGGTATCACCTGTGGAAGCGCCGGAAGGACGGCATCGACACCGTGGACGACTCGGGCCGCGTGGTTGTCGGCGAGGTTCCCGGCACCGGCCGGGACAAGGCCGACCATAAGGTCTGGTTCCGTTCGCTGCGCATCGGCGCCTGGATCGCCGTCATCGCATTCGCCGGAGTCGCCGTCACCGGCGACCTCCAGGCCAAGCTGATGTTCGAGCAGCAGCCGATGAAGATGGCCGCGGCGGAATCCGCCTGCCACGACGGCACCGGCTTCTCCGTGCTCGCCGTCGGCGACGTCGGTTCCACGGACTGCAACGACGTCACCAACCTCATCGAGGTTCCGGGCCTGCTCTCCTTCCTGGCCAACGGCGACTTCACCACCGAGGTCAAGGGCGTGAACACCCTGATCCCGGAGTATCAGGAGGCCTACGGCGAGTTCCTGCCCGAAGGTGAGATGTACGGCGACTACTCGGGTGCGCCCGTCAACTACGTGCCCGACCTGGCGGCCACCTACTGGGCCTTCCGCATCATGATCGGGTTCGGCGCCGTTGCCGCCGCGGCGGCCGCCGCCGCGCTCTGGGTCACCCGGAAGGGCACCGTTCCGCAGTCCAAGTGGCTGATGCGCCTGGCCGTCTTCGGCATCCTGGCGCCCTTCGGCGCCAACGCCGCCGGCTGGGTCTTCACCGAGCTGGGCCGCCAGCCCTTCGTGGTGGCGCCCAACCCGGCCGCTCTGGCCTTCGGCGGCAACGACGGAGTCTTCATGTTCACCGCCGCCGCCGTCTCACCGGGCGTCGAACTGAGCGAGCTGCTGTTCTCGGTCATCGCGTTCACGCTGGTCTACTTCGCCCTGCTGGTGGTCGAGGTGCGCCTGCTGGTCAAGTTCGTCCGCGGCGGCGTTCCGTCCTCAATGCCGGGCCTGCTCCACGACGGCGACGACGGCCCGTCCGGCGGCCTCGACTCGGCCGGCAGCGATGACCCGGACGGCGGCCGGAAGAAGGCCGACGATGTCCTCGACTTCGCGTACTGACCCGCGACCGACTCCTGGAGAACTGACGTGACGCTTCCCACTCTGTGGTTCATCATCATCGCCTTCCTGTGGATGGGCTACCTCTTCCTGGAAGGCTTCGACCTCGGCGTCGGCATGCTCATGAAGCTGATGGCGCGCAACGACAAGGACCGCCGGGTCATGCTCAACACCATCGGCCCGGTCTGGGACGGCAACGAGGTCTGGCTCGTCACCGCGGGCGCCATGACCTTCGCCGCCTTCCCGCTCTGGTACGCCTCGCTCTTCTCGACCCTCTACCTGCCGCTGGTGCTGGTCCTGCTCGGACTGATCTTCCGCGCGGTGGCCATCGAGTACCGCGGCAAGCACGACGACGACCGGTGGCGCAGCCGCTGGGACTGGGCACTGTCCCTGGGCTCCTTCGTCTCCGCGTTCGGCGTGGGCGCCGCGCTGGCCCTGACCAGCACCGGACTGCCGCTGAACGAGAACGGCGACCGGGTGGGCGGACCGTTTGCCTGGTTCAACGGGTGGGCAGTCATCGGCGGCCTGGCCGTGGTCGGCTTCGCCCTCGTGCACGCCCTGGCGTTCCTCATGCTGAAGACCGACGGCGACATCCGCCTGCGGGCCCGCCGCGCCCTGGTGCGCTGGCTTCCGCTCGGCATCGCGCCGATGGCCGTCTGGGCGGTGGGCGTCAACCTGGACAGCGGCAGCCTGGCCTCGCTGGTGCTGCTCGCCGTCGCGGTGGTGGCGGTCGCCATGGCCTGGGACTTCGCCCGGCGGGGACGTGAAGGGTTCGCCTTCGCCTCCCTGGGGACGTTCCTGGTGGCCGGAGCGGCGTCGATCTTCACCGCCATGTACCCGGTGGTGCTGCCCAGCAGCCTCGACGCCGCGTGGGACCTGACCGTTCAGAACGCCTCCTCCGGCTCCTACACCCTCACCGTGATCAGCTGGGTGTCGCTGCTCGGCCTGCCCATCGTGATCCTCTACCAGGGTTGGACCTACTGGGTGTTCCGCAAGCGTGTCTCCGCGGACTCCATCCCGGCGGCCCATACCTTCAGCGCCCAGTGAAGCCGGTCCTGCCCGTCAGTGCCGCCAGCCGCCGCGCACTGTACCTGCTGGGCCTCGTAGCCGCGGTCAAGGCCGTGGGCCTGGTGCTCCTCGCCGGCGGCGCCGCCGAGGCGATCGCCGGGATCGCCGCGGGCAGCGTCGACTGGGCGCACGCCCTCGGCACCGGCGCCGCGGGCGCCGTGCTGCGGTCCCTGGCCATGTGGGCGCAGGAATCGGTGTCCCAGCGGGCCGCCGTCGGCGTCAAGGACGAACTGCGTGCCCGGCTCACCGACCGGATCCTTGCCGAGGGCGGCACCGTGCCGGGCATGGGCAACGGCGCGCTGAGCGTGCTGCTCACCCGCGGGCTGGACGGCCTGGACACCTACTATTCAAAGTACCTGCCGGCCCTGGTGACCTGCGCCGTCGTTCCCGCCCTGGTGGGCCTGCGGATCCTGGCGGCGGACTGGGTCAGCGCCGTCGTCATTGTGCTCACCGTTCCGCTGGTGCCGGTGTTCATGATCCTGATCGGCCTGCATACCGGCGACCGCACCGCCCAGGCCATCGACGCCCTGCACCGCCTCTCCGACCACATGCTGGAGCTGGTCCGCGGCCTGCCCGTGCTCGTGGGCCTGGGCCGGGCCCGTGCCCAGGCCCGCGCCCTGCGCGACGTGGCCGACGAGTACCGGAAGACGACGCTGCAGACCCTGCGCGTGGCCTTCCTGTCCTCGCTGGCCCTGGAGCTGATCTCGACCATCTCGGTGGCCGTGGTGGCCGTCTTCATCGGCATCCGGCTGGTCAACGGCGACATGTCCCTGGAGCTGGGCCTGCTGGCCCTGATCCTGGCGCCCGAGTGCTACCAGCCGCTGCGTGACCTGGGCACGGCCCACCACGCCAGCGAGGACGGGCTGGAAGCGCTGCGGCGCACCGACGGGGTGCTGACGGCGCCCGCCTCCACGCCGCTGGTTCCGGCCGCCGCGCCGGCGGCTGCCGACGCCGCCGCCGGGAGCGCCGGGCCACGCGACCTCACCGTGACCGGCCTGACGGTCCGCTATCCCGCCCGGGAGGGCGCCGTGGTCCAGGACCTCGGCTTTACCGTTCCCGCCGGCCGCATCGCCGCGCTCACCGGCCCCAGCGGGACCGGCAAGACGACCGTGCTCGAAGTCCTGGCCGGCCTGCGCCGGGCCGTTCCCGACGCCGGATCCGGCGGTTCGGACTCCCCGTCCGAAGGCGCCGCCATCACCGGGACGGTGACCGGTGCGTCCGCGGACACCACCGCCTGGATTCCGCAGCACCCGGTGCTCGTCGAGGACACCGTAGCCGCCGAGATCGCGCTCTACGCCGGCGCCGCCACCGCCGCGGAGGGACGCGCGGCCGCCGTCCGGGCGCTGGCCGACATCGACGCCGGCCATCTCATCGATGCCTCGACCGGAGACCTCAGTCCCGGCGAGCAGCGCCGCGTGGCGGTGGCCCGGGCGCTGGCGCGGCTGGCGCACCGGCCGGAGGTCACGCTGCTGCTGGCCGACGAACCCACCGCCCACCTCGACGCCGCCAGCGCCCGCGCCGTCATCGCCGCCCTGCAGCGGCTGCGGGGGAGGGCCACGGTCCTGCTCGTGGCCCACGACGCGGCCACCGCCGCCGCCGCGGACCTGCACATCCCGGTGCACCCCGGCGCCGCTGCGCCGGAGGCCCCCGTCGTGGACGCCGCCGATCCCGCTGCTGACTTCACGGCTCCCGGCGCGGCGACGGGAACGGCCGACGCGGCGGAGGAAACCCCCGCCCGGCAGCCGTTCCGGCTCAACCTGCTGGTCCTGCGGCCGTGGAGCCCGCAGTTCCTGCTGGCCCTGCTCCTGGGCACGGGGGCCACGCTCTTCGCGGTCGCGTTGTCTTCGCTCTCCGGCTGGCTCATCGTCCGGGCCAGCGAACAGCCGCCGATCCTCTACCTGCTGACCGCCATCGTCGGCGTCCGCTTCTTCGGCATCGGCCGTGCGGTGCTGCGCTACCGCGAACGCCTGCACCTGCACGACGCCGTCTTCCGCGCCACCAACGCCCTGCGCATCCGGCTCTGGAACGGACTGCTTGAGCGCCCGGCCGGGTGGCGGCGGCTGGCACGCGGCGGAGGCGCCCTGGAACGCCTGGTCGGCGACGTCGACGAGCTGCGCGACATCGCGCCGCGCGTGGTCTTCGCCCCGATGACCGGCCTGCTCACCGCGGCCGTCGCCTGCCTCGCCACCGGGCTGCTGATGCCGGCGGCCCTGCCCGGCGTCCTGCTGCTGTGCCTGTTCGGGCTGGTTCTATCCCCGCTGCTCGCCCTGGCCGCCGATGCGGCCGCCCGGGCACGGACGGTCCGCCTGCAGTCCTCCGCCATGGCCGCAATGGCCCGCCTGCTGGCGGCCGCCCCCGACCTGGAGGCCAACGGCTCCGCCGGCCCGGTGCTGGCCCGGCAGCGCGCGCTCGAGGCGCAGGCCTCCGCAGCCGTGCGCCGCAGCGCCTGGGCCGAGGGCCTGGCCAACGCGCTCACCGCACTGGCCTGCGCCGGCTCCGCCCTCTGGGCCTGCCTGCACACCGGCGGCACCGCGCCGTCGATCGCAGCGGTCATCATCCTGATGCAGCTCGCCCTGATTGAACCCTTCGTGGCCGTCAACGGCTCCATCCAGCAGCTCAGCGCCTGGCGCACCCTGGGGGACCGGGTGCTGCCCGACCTCGGCAGCCCGGACGTCGACGACGCCGGAACCACCGGGACCGGCGCCGCAGCCGCGGAGTCCCAGCCGGCCGCCGATGGCGCGCCGGTCCGCACCCTGGAGCTCGACGGCGTCGGCTACCGCTATCCGGGCGCACCGGCAGCCACGCTGCAGGGCATTGACCTGACGCTGGAGAACGGCGACTGGCTGGCCGTCACGGGGCCCTCCGGCAGCGGGAAGTCCACGCTGCTGGGCGTCCTGCTCGGCTTCCTCAGGCCGGAGGAAGGCCGGATCCTGATCAACGGGCGCCCGGCGGACGACCTGCCCCCGGCGGCCCGACGCATGGCCTGGTGCCCCCAGGAGGCCCACCTCTTCGACTCCACGCTGCGCGGGAACCTGCTGCTGGCGCGCGACCGCGGGCACGCCCCCACGGAACCGGAGCTGGAGCAGGCGCTGCAGGCCGTGGGCCTCGGCCCGCTGCTCGAGCGGCTGCCTGAAGGACTCGATACCCGGGTGGGTGCCGGCGGCCACTTCCTCTCCGGCGGCCAGCGGCAGCGGGTCGCGGTGGCCCGCGCGCTGCTCACGGACGCCGACGTCGTGCTGCTGGACGAACCGACCGCTCACCTCGACGCCGAAGCCGGACGGCAGCTGATGGCCGACCTGCGCAGCGGCCTGGCCGGTCGGACTGTCGTCATGGTCACCCACAATCCCGACGATGCAGCGTGGTGTGAGCGCCGCATGCACCTGGAGCACGGCCGAATGGAGCCCCCGGCGGAGGTTCTGGCTAGGCTGTAGGAATGACGGCACCCATCGAACCCCGCCGCCCCGGCCCGGAGACCGGCCTGCGCTGGCGCGCCCTTGAAACCGCCGATGTCCCGGCCTGGCACGCGCTGGTACAGCGCATGGCGGCCGCCGACCGGCCGCCGTGGACCGACACCACGGCGGATCTGGAACACGCCCTGGCCAACAGCAGCAACGATCCCGCACGCGACACCCTGGCCGGCTTCGACCGCACCGGGGCGCTGCGGGCCTTCGGCCGCGTGGCGCTCAACCGCGGGTCCGAAACCGCTGACGGGTACGGCGGCGTCGACCCCGAACTGCGCGGCCGGCGGATCGGCCGGGAGGTGCTGCGCTGGCAGCTGGAGCGCGCCCGGCAGCGGCTGCACGGCCCGGGGCACCGCCGCCCGGTGCTGCGCGTCTACGCCGAGGAAGCCAACGCCGGGCATGTCGGGCTGCTGGCCGCGGCCGGAGGATCGGTGTCCCGGTACTTCACGGAAATGACCCGCTCCCTGGACTCCGCTCCGCCCGAGGCTCCGCTGCCGGACGGCATGAGCTTCGCAACGTTCAGCAACCGGCTTTCCGAACCCATCCGGCAGGCCCACAACGAGGCCTTCCGGGACCACTGGGGCAGCGAGCCGCGGGACCTGGAGCGCTGGAAGTTCACCACCACGCACCCGCATTTCCGGCGGGACTGGAGCTTCGCGGTGCTCGACGGCGAGGGGCAGGTCGCCGGCTACCACCTGGCCAGCTATGACCCGGAATGCGAGCGTATCCACGGGCACACCGAGGGCTACACCGAACTGCTCGGCGTGCGGCGCGGCTGGCGCGGCCAGGGCCTGGCGCCCGCCATGCTGGCCGAGGCGATGCGGCGCTACGCCGCCTCGCAGATGCAGGAGGCGGCGCTGGCCGTGGATACGGAGAATCCCTCCGGAGCCCTGGCCCTGTATGAGAACCTCGGCTACCGGCCCACGCACCGCGAAGTGGTGTTCGACTTCCCCCTGCGCTGAAGCGCCGGGGCGGTCAGTCGGCGGGAGCCGGATCCGCGGCGCGCGGAACCACCCAGATGGCTTCGGCCGCGGGCAGGCCCAGGTCCAGGCGCTTCCCGGCGGCCAGCAGGGTCACGGTGCCGGCGTAGGCCTGCCGCTCCAGGACCTGCAGCCCGACGTCGAGGTTCAGGCCCAGCCCGGCCAGGTAGCGCAGCAGCTGGGGGTCGGTATCCGAAACGCGTGCCACCTGCACCTGCTCGCCCGGTTCACAGCGGCTGAGCCTGCGGGCGTCCAGGGGTGGAAAGCTGCCGTCACGGCCGGGGATGGGGTCGCCGTGCGGATCACGCAGCGGGTGGCCAAGGCGCTCGGCCAGGGCATCGACCATCTTGTCGGAGACAGCGTGTTCAAGCTGCTCCGCCTCGTCATGCACCTCGTCCCAGCCATAGCCGAGGTACTCCACGAGGAACGTTTCGATCAGCCGATGCCGCCGCACCATGGCGACCGCTGCCCGGTGCCCGGCCTCGGTGAGCGCGATGGAGCCGTAGCGGGCGTGCTGCAGCAGGCCCTGCCGGGTCAGGCGCTTCACCGCCTCGGAAACCGAGGACGGGGAAAAGCCCATATGGGCGGACAGGGCCGAGATGGTCACCGGCGCGCTGGTCCACTCCTGCGCTGTCCAGATGACCTTCAGGTAGTCCTCAGCGGCGGCTGAAAGCTGGATATCGGGCACCCGTCCACCATACGCCAGAGCCCGTGGAGCCGGTCGGAGGCGGGGCTGCTGATACCCCCTGGGGGTACTTGACTGATACCCTCCGGGGGTATACCTTGAGGGCTGTAGACATACGCCGCCGACCTCATCGAGGAGCCCGCCATGGACATCGACCTGCAGCCCGAGGGATCGGCAGCCTCCGGGCACGGCTACGGCTACTCCGAGGACAAGGAAGCCTATCTGCGGCGGCTGCGCCGCATTGAGGGGCAGGTCCGCGGCATCGCGCGGATGGTCGAGGAGGACAAGTACTGCATCGACATCCTCACGCAGGTTGCCGCGATCAACAAGGCGCTGCACGCGGTGAGCCTCGGCCTGGTCCGCGACCACATGTCGCACTGCGTGGTGGGGGCCGCCGAGCAGGCGCAGGCCACCGGCGACCCCTCCGTCGTCCAGGAAAAGGTCCAGGAAGCCGCCGACGCCATCGGCCGCCTGTTGCGCTGAGCGCGCGCCGGCCGCCGCCCCCACCGAAGAAGCCGAACCCACCGAACCTACCGAAAGGCACCACCATGGAAACCGTGCTCAACATCACCGGCATGACCTGCGGCCACTGCGTCTCCTCCGTCACCGAGGAGCTCACCGCAGTGCCCGGCGTCGAAGGCGTGGACGTCACCCTCAACAGCGGGCAGGCCTCCGCCGCGGTGGTCCGCCATGACCCCAACGTCACCCGGCAGCAGCTGAGCGAGGCCGTCGCCGAAGCCGGGTACACCGTCGTCGCCGGCTCCTGAGCCCGGCGCTCCGCCCCGAAAGGAGGGGTTCTGGATGAGCACCGAAGAACTGTTGAATCAACGTCCCGCCCGGGTCCTGGAACTGGACATCGAGGGCATGACCTGCGCCTCCTGCGTGGGGCGGGTGGAGCGCAAACTGGGCCGGATCGAGGGAGTCTCCGCTTCGGTGAACCTGCCGCTGGAGTCCGCGGTGGTGCACGTCCCCGAGGATGTCACCGATGAGCAGGTCGTCGAGGCGGTCAACTCCGCCGGCTACCGCGCCCGGCTGCGCCGGCCCGCACCGGAACCGCACGCTCACGGCGGAGAAGAGCCTGACCATGACGGGCACGGGGGCGGGCCCGCCCCCGAGGACCACATGGCTCACGGCGGGACCGCGGCCGACCTGCGGCCCCGGCTGGTCACCGCCGCCGTGCTGTCCCTGCCGGTGCTGATGATCAGCATGGTGCCGGCACTGCAGTTCCCGCAGTGGGGCTGGGTGGTGGCCGCCCTGGCCACTCCCGTCGTCACCTGGGCGGCGTGGCCATTCCACCGTGCCGCCGCGGTCAATGCGCGGCATGGAGCCTCCACGATGGACACGCTGGTGTCCATCGGGGTGATCGCCGCCTACCTCTTCTCCCTCACCGAACTGCTGCTGGACCCCGCAGCCACCGCCGATCCCGGCATGGACGGGATGGGCGCAGGCGTGGAGCTGTACTTCGAAGTGGCTGCCGTCGTCGTCACGTTCCTCCTGCTGGGACGCTGGCTGGAGGCCGGCGCCAAGGCCCGCGCGTCCTCGGCCCTGCGTGCCCTGCTCAATCTGGGAGCCCGCGAGGCGGCGGTGCTGCGCGACGGCCGGGAGGTCATGGTGCCCGCCGACCGCCTGGCGGTCGGCGATGTGTTCGTCGTCCGGCCCGGCGAGAAGGTGGCCACGGACGGGATCGTGCTCGAGGGCAGGTCCGCCGTCGACGCCTCACTGCTGACCGGCGAGAGCGTTCCGGTGGAGACCGGACCCGGTGACTCCGTCACCGGCGCCACCCTGAACACCTCCGGGCGGCTCATCGTCGAAGCCACCCGTGTGGGCTCGGAGACCACGCTGGCGCAGATGGGGCGCCTGGTCAGCCAGGCGCAGTCCGGCAAGGCCCCGATCGCCCGCCTCGCGGACCGGATCAGCGCCGTGTTTGTGCCCGTGGTCCTGGCCGTCGCCGTGGCGACCTTCGCGCTCTGGATGCTGTTCAGCGGCGACCTGCAGGCGGCCTTCACCGCCGCCGTCGCCGTCCTGGTCATCGCCTGCCCCTGCGCCCTGGGGCTGGCCACCCCGGTGGGCCTGCTGACCGGCACCGGCCGCGGCGCGCAGCTGGGCATCCTGATCAAGGGCCCGCAGGTCCTTGAAGACACCCGCACCGTGGACACGATCGTGCTGGACAAGACCGGCACGGTCACCACCGGGCGCCTCTCGCTGGCCCATGTGCGGGCCTTCGACGACCAGGACCTCGACGACGGCGTGCTGCTGGGGCTCGCCGCGGCGGTCGAAGCCGCCAGCGAGCACCCCATCGCCCGGGCCATCGCCGAGGCGGTCGCGGAACCTGCCCCGGTCACGGGGTTCGAGTCCGCTCCCGGCGGCGGTGTCCGCGGCTCCGTGGACGGCCGCAGCGTGGTGGTCGGCCGCACCGGGTGGCTTGAGGACAACGGCATCGGCCTCACCGACGCCGCCCGCGCCGCGCTGCTGCGCGAGCAGGAGGCCGGGAACACGGCGGTGCTCATCGCCGTCGACGGCCGGGCCGCCGGCATCCTCAGCCTGCAGGACACGATCAAGGACAGCTCCGCCGCCGCGGTGGCCCGGTTTCGTGAACTCGGCCTGCGCCCGGTGCTGCTGACCGGCGACAACGCCGCCGTCGCGGCCCAGGTCGCCGCCGCCGTCGGCATCACGGATGTGCACGCCGACGTCCTGCCCAGCCGCAAGGTGGAGGTGGTCCGCGAGCTGCAGGCCGGGGGAGCGACCGTGGCCATGGCCGGCGACGGGGTGAACGATGCCGCCGCCCTGGCGCAGGCCGACCTGGGCATCGCCATGGGCTCGGGCACCGACGTCGCCATCGAAGCGGCCGACCTGACCGTGATGGGCTCGGATCTGTCCCAGGTGGCCGGCGCCATCGAGCTGTCCCGGAAGACCCTGGCCACCATCAAGACGAACCTGTTCTGGGCCTTCTTCTACAACGCGGTCGGCATCCCGGTCGCCGCGCTGGGGCTGCTCAACCCGATGATCGCCGGGGCCGCCATGGCGGCTTCCTCGGTCCTGGTGGTCGCCAACTCGCTGCGCCTGCGCCGGTTCACGCCCCGGGGTCCGGCCCCGGGCCGGTGACCGCCCGGCCAGCGGAGGCCTGACGCGGGGCCGGAGATATGAAACGGGCCGGCCGCCACCCTTCCAGGTGGCGGCCGGCCCGTTGTCCGTCTCCGGTGCCCGCAGCCGGGCGGCGCTGAGCTATCCGAGGCTGGGGCCGACGGCGTCGACCTGGCTGGCCAGCGGCACACCGGAGCCGTCACGGCGGCCGTGCTCGGTGGGCAGCGCCCGGGCCACGCCGTTGGCCGCGGCGGCCTTGGCGGGGCCGTGCCCGGCCCAGGCCAGCGACACCGTGTCCTCGCCCTTCAGGAACCGGTGCGCACGCACGCCGGCCGTGGCGCGGCCCTTCACCGGGTACTCCTGCAGCGGGGTGACCTTCACCGAGCCTCCCGGCGTGCCGGGCAGGGTCTCGGCCCCGGTGGACACCGTCACCACCACCGCCTGCGGGTCCTCGGCGGACACCACGCCGAAGAACACCACCCGGTCGCCGTCGGCGAGCCTGATGCCGGCCATGCCTCCCGCGGTCCGGCCCTGCGCCCGCACCGCCGCGGCGGGGAACCGCAGCAGCTGCCCGCCGGTGGTGACGAACACGAGCTCATCGCTGTCCTCAACGGCCACGGCTGCGCCCACCACTTCATCGCGGTCCTTGAGGGCGATCGCCTCCCACTCATCACGGTTCAGCGGATAGTCGGGATTGACCCGCTTCACCACTCCGTTGCGCGTGCCCAGGGCGAGGACCTGGTTCAGCGGGACCAGGGCCACCAGGCGTTCGTTCTTCCCCAGGGACAGGAACTCCTTCACCGGCACCCCGCCGGCCAGGTTCGGCAGGCCGATGCCCGGCGCGAGCACGGGCAGGTCCATGACCTGCACCCGCACCATCCGGCCCGTGGAGGTCAGGGCGGCGATTTCCCCGCGCGCGGTGGCCCGCACGACGGAGCGGAACGCGTCATGGCGGGACCGCTTGCCGGATTCGGTGAGCTCCTGCTGGTCCGCGGTGCGGGCCACCTGGCCGGAGGTGGACAGGATCACCCAGCACGGGTCGTCGGCGATCTCCAGCGGCAGGACGGCCTTGGCGGCCTTGCCCTTGGCGGTGAGCGACGCCGCCGCGGCGGCTCCGCCGTCGGCCTCCGATTCCAGCAGCAGGGTCCGGCGGGGCGTGGCGTACTTGTCGGCGATCTCCGCCAGCTCCTCCGAGACCAGGGCGCGCAGCCGGGTGTCCGAAGCCAGGATCTCCTCGAGCTCGGCGATGTCGCGGCGCAGCTCCTCCTGCTCCTTCTCCAGCTCGATCCGCGAATAACGGGTGAGCTGGCGCAGCCGCAGCTCCAGGATGTGGTTGGCCTGCACCTCGGAGAGGTCGTAGATCGCCATCAGCCGTTCCCGGGCCTGGGCGGTCTCGTCGGAGGACCGGATGATCTGGATGACCTCGTCGATATCCATGATGGCCACCAGCAGGCCCTCGACCAGGTGCAGCCGGTCCTTCTTCCGGCCGAGGCGGAACGCGGTGCGGCGGCGCACCACGCCGAGGCGGTGGGCGACGTACACCTGCAGCAGCTCGAGCAGGCCCAGCGTGCGCGGCTGGCCGTCGACCAGCGCAACGTTGTTGATGCCGAAGGAGTCCTCCAGCGGGGTGTACCGGTACAGCTGCGCCAGCACCGCCTGCGGATTGAAGCCGTTCTTCAGCTCGATGACCAGCCGCAGCCCGTTGGTGCGGTCGGTGAGGTCCACGACGTCGGAGATCCCGGCGAGCTTCTTGGAGGTGACGGCGTCCTTGATCTTTTCGATCACCTTTTCCGGGCCCACCATGTAGGGCAGTTCGGTGACCACCAGGCCGGTCCGCCGGGGGCTGATCTGCTCGATCTCCACCTTGGCCCGCGTCTTGAACGAACCGCGTCCGGTGGCGTACGCGTCGCGGATCCCGTCCAGGCCCACGATCCGGCCGCCGGAGGGCAGGTCGGGCCCGGGCACGAAGCGCATCATGTCCTCAAGCGTGGCGTCCGGGTGCAGGATCAGGTGCCGGGCCGCGGCAATGACCTCGCCCAGGTTGTGCGGGGCCATGTTCGTGGCCATGCCGACGGCGATGCCGGAGGCGCCGTTGACCAGCAGGTTCGGGAACGCGGCGGGCAGCACCTCGGGCTGCTGCAGCTGGTTGTCGTAGTTCGGAACGAAGTCCACCACGTCTTCGTCGAGGTGGCTGGTCAGTGTCAGGGCCGGGGCGGCCAGGCGCGCCTCGGTGTACCGCGCGGCGGCCGGGCCGTCGTCGAGCGAGCCGAAGTTGCCGTGGCCGTCGATCAGCGGCAGCCGCAGCGCCCAGTCCTGCGCCATGCGGACCATCGCATCGTAGATGGCGGTGTCGCCGTGGGGGTGCAGCTTGCCCATCACCTCGCCCACCACGCGGGCGCTCTTGACGTGGCCGCGGTCCGGGCGCAGGCCCATCTCGGCCATCATGTAGAGGATGCGCCGCTGCACCGGCTTCAGGCCGTCGCGGGCGTCGGGAAGCGCACGCGAGTAGATCACCGAGTAGGCGTACTCCAGGAAGGAGCCCTCCATCTCGCTGGTCACGTCGATGTCGACGATGTTCTCAGCGATCTGCTCGGGAGGATTGGACGGGGAGGAGCGCCGGGCCATGCTGGGGTTGTGTCCTTGCGGTCGGTTGGGCGGTCCCGCCGGGCAAGGGCCCGACATGCGCCGCGGCCCGCGGCGGCACGCCGGGGCCTGGCTGACGGACCCGCCCGGCAGGTTTGCTGACAGTGCGGGAAAAATCCCACTACCCTGAGTCTATGGCGGACCAGGGACAGTACCCCGAACATTGGGAAGCGGACATCGTGTTGCGCGACGGCGGCACGGCCCACCTTCGGCCGGTGCACCCCGACGACGCCGAAGCCCTGCAGGCCTTCCACATGCGCCAGTCGCAGAACTCCATCTACCTGCGCTTCTTCACCTACAAGGCCAAACTGAGCAGCAAGGAGCTGGCCCGCTTCACCAAGGTCGACCACCGGGACCGGGTGGCGCTGGTGGTCACCATCGGCTCGGAGATCGTGGGCATCGGCCGGTATGACCGCCTCGACGACCCGGCCGAGGCCGAGGTTGCGTTCAATATCTCAGATGACCACCAGGGCCGCGGCCTGGGCTCCATCCTGCTGGAGCATCTCGCCGACGCCGCCCGCGAGAACGGGATCCGCCGGTTCTCCGCGGAGGTGCTGCCCGAGAACCGGAAGATGATCGGCGTCTTCGCCGATGCCGGCTACGAGGTGCGCCGCCACTTCGACGACGGCGTGATCGCCCTGGACTTCAACATCGACCCCACCGAAAAGTCCCGGGCGGTGATGGAGGCACGCGAGCACCGCGCCGAGGCGCGCAGCGTCGCGGACCTGCTCGCGCCGTCGTCGGTGGCCGTCATCGGCGCCAGCCGCGAATGGGGCACCGTGGGCTACCAGCTGCTGGAACACATCATTGAGGGCGGCTTCAACGGGCCGGTGTACGCGGTCAACCCGGAGGCCTTCGAGCTGGCCGGCATGGTGTCCTACGCGCGGATCGCCGAAGTGCCGGAGCCGGTGCAGCTGGCCGTCATCGCCGTGCCCTACGAGCAGGTCCTTCCCGTGGTCGATGAATGCGCCGCGGCCGGGGTGAAGGGGCTGCTGGTGGCCACGGCGGGATTCGCCGGCGACGGCGAACGGGGCCTGGCACGGCAGCGGGAGCTGGTGCGGCGGGCCCGGGCGAACGGCATGCGCGTGGTGGGCCCGGCGTCGCTGGGCATGATCAACACCCGGCCCGGGGTCTGCCTCAACGCGTCCATGGCGCCCGAGCTGCCGCGCCGCGGCGGGCTGGGCCTGTTCAGCCAGTCGGCCGCCATCGGCGTGCTGCTCTACGCCGCGGCGCAGCGGCGGTCCCTGGGCATCTCCTCGACGATTTCCGCCGGCAACCGGGCCGACGTGTCCGGCAACGACGCCATGCAGTACTGGGAGGACGACGCCGACACCCGCGTGGTGGGCCTGTACCTCGAGTCGGTGGGCAATCCCCGCAAGTTCTCCCGGATCGCCCGCCGGCTGGCCACCTCCAAACCGGTGATCGTCGCCAAGTCCGACGTCACGGGCCTGCGGCTGCCGCCCGGGCACGCCGTCCGCACCACGCAGGCGCCGCCCGGGGCCCTCGATGCCATGTTCCGCCAGTCCGGAGTGATCCGGGTGGACACCAACGAACAGCTCATGGATGTGGCGCAGATCGCCGTCAGCCAGCCGCTGCCGCGCGGCCGCCGGCTCGCGGTGTTCAGCAACTCCGCCGCCCTGGGCCGGGTGGTGGCCGACGCCGCGGTGTCGCTGGACCTGGAGGTGGCCCGCGTCGAGGCGGACCTGGAGCTGGACACCGGCATGAGCGTTGCCCTGCCGCAGCTGCGCGCCACCATTACCAAGGTGATGGGCGACGACGCCGTCGACGCCGCCGTGGTCACGCTGCTGCCCTCGCCGGGCCTGACCATGGACGCCATCGCCGACTGCCTCGCCGAATGCGTGGAGGAACTCGGCAAGCCCGTGGTCGCCGCGTTCACCGGCATCATGGAGCCCATGGCGCACGTCGAGGGCCTGCTCGCCACCCGCGACGACGGCGGCAACGGCCGCCAGCACGGGCTGCCCTGCTTCGCGAGCCCCGGCGCGGCCGTCAGCGCCCTGGCGGCCGTGATGCGGTACACCGAATGGGCCTCCCGCGAGCACGGCCACTTTGTTGAGCCGGACAACACGGATCCCGCGGCGGCGCAGGAACTGATCGATGCGCTGATGGACCAGGTGCCGGGGGATCGGCTGATGCGCCTGGACGCCGCGCAGACGGCGCAGCTGCTGGGCTGCTACGGGGTCTCGGTGCTGCCCTCCGTTCCGTTCCGGACCGCCGATGAGGCGGTGGCCGCCGCCGACCGGCTGGGCTGGCCGGTGGCGATCAAGACCATGGACGAACATCTGCGCCACCGCCTGGACCTGGGCGGGGTGCGCCTGAACATCTCCACGCCGGAGTCGCTGCGCCGCAACATCGAACACATGCACCAGGCCCTAACCCCCTACGGCAGCTTCGAGCTGGAGGTGCAGGCGATGGCACCCACCGGCCAGGGCTGCACCATCCGCGCCATCGAGGATCCGCTGCTCGGCCCGGTGCTGTCCTTCGGGCTGGCCGGCGATGCGGTGAACCTGCTCGACGACTGGGCGCACGGCATTCCGCCGCTGACCGACGTCGACGTCGCGGACCTGATCCGCGCCCCGCGGGCCTCCACCAAGCTGTTCGGCTACCAGGGCCTGCCGCCGGCCGACGTCGCCGCCCTTGAGGACCTGGTGGCGCGCCTGGCCCTGCTCAAGGACGAGCATCCGCAGGTCGCCCTGCTGGAAATCAACCCCGTCCTGGTCTCCGCCAGCGGGGTCACGGTGCTCAGCGCCGACATCCGGCTGGGCAACCCGCAGCGGCGTACCGACAGCGCCAGGCGGGCCCTGCGCGGCTGAGCGGCGGTCCGGCGGCGCAGCTGCCCACAGTCCGGCGCGTCCGTTTAGGCGATGGGGGCCGGGACGGGGGAAACTGGTTGCATGGCTCCGCTACTTTCCGCTGCCCGACGCAGCCTCGACGCTTCGATCGAACGGGCGGGTTTCTACCCGACCCTGCTGGCCGACGTCGTCCATGACGCCCTGGACGACCGCGAGCCGCTCTCGCACCTGATCCACCTGGAAACCCATTTCGACCGCACCGAGGTGCACCGGCACATCACCGTGCTCGTGCTCACCGAGGACATGCTGGTGGTCACCCATGTCGATGACCAGCAGCTGGACGACGCGGGCGAGCAGATGATGGCCCAGGTCTCCACCGAGTCGGTCCCCGTGGCCCAGATCCGCTCCGTCGTCCTGGGCTACATCTACGCCCAGCCGCAGAACTACAAGCCGTCCGACCAGGCGCGCGAGCTCACCCTGGCCATTGCGTGGTCCGGCGGGCAGCGGCTGGACATGGGCCCGGCCGGCTGCGCCGATCCCCAGTGCGACGCCGACCACGGCTACACCGGCACCGTCGCCCAGGAGGACATCGTCCTGCGGGTCAGCGCCGAGGCCGACGGGCTGCAGGCGGTGCAGAACGCCAAGGCGTTCGCCAGGGCGCTGCGCAAGGTCAACACCGACGCCACCACCGCGGCGCGGCCCCTGGACGCCGGACTGGACCGCCGGATGCCGGGCGTCCGGTTCAACCGCGGCCACCACCAGCGGTAGCGGCGGTGCTCCAGGACACCGGTTCCGCCCAGGACCTGCCGGCGGCTCCGCCCTTCGGGTCCCGGACCGTTGCGGAGGTGCTCTCCAGCGCGGCCGCCGTCGTCGGCGTGCCCGGTTTCGCCAACGCGCTGGCACTGCCGCCGGCGCGGCGGGTCTGCGTGGTCATGGTGGACGGCCTCGGCCAGTCCCTGCTGCGGCAGCGGGCCGGCCATGCCCCGTTCCTGCGCGGCCTGGCCTCCACCGGCCGGACGCTCTCCGCGGCCTTTCCCAGCACGACGGCGGCGTCGCTGGCCTCGCTGGGCACCGGCCTGCCGCCCGGACGGCACGGCATGGTCGGCTACGACGTGCTGGACCCGGCGCAGGACCGCGTGGTCAACCAGCTCGGCGGCTGGGATCCCGGAGTGGATCCGAAAGTCTGGCAGCCGCACCCGACCGTCTTTGAGCGCGCCGAGGAGCACGTGCCCACCGTGACCGTCTCGCTGCCGCGGTTTGCCGATTCGGCCATGACCCGGGCGGCGCTGCGCGGCGGCCGGTTCATCTCGGCGGAGGGGATGCACGCCCGGGTCGCCGCCGCTTCGGAGGCCCTGGCCTCCGAGAAGAGCATGCTGATGTACCTGTACTGGAATGAGCTGGACAAGGCGGGACACCGGTACGGCTGCCAGTCGGGCCGCTGGGGGGACCAGCTGGAGGAGCTCGACGGCGCGCTGCGCACCCTGGTCCGGCGGGTGCCGGCGGATACCCTGGTGGTCCTGACCGCCGACCACGGGATGCTCGACGTCGAGGCCCGGCACCGGTACGACTTCTCAGCGGATCCCGCCCTGGTGGCCGGGGTACGGCACACGGCCGGGGAGCCGCGCATGCTCCACCTCTACCTGGAGCCCGATGCCACCGAAGCTCACCGGGACGCGCTGCTCGCCGCATGGCGGAATGCCTACGGCAGCCGGGCATGGATCCTCACGCGGGACCAGGCGCTGTCCGCCGGCCTCTTCGGCGCCGAGGTCGATCCGGCGGTCCGGCCGCGGATCGGTGATGTTCTGGTGGCCGCGAGGGAACCGATCGCGCTGTTCGACACCCGGCGCCAGCCCGAGACCGCCCTGGACATGGTGGGCTACCACGGATCGCTGACCCGCGCCGAGCGGGAGGTCCCGCTGCTGACCCTGGCCGCTCCGGGCCGGCGCTGACGGCACCGGCAGGTTCCTGCCGGCCGATTCGACGGCGGCGCCGGGCACCGGGCCGCCGAGTCGCCGCGGACCGGCGCGCCGGAGGGGCCGGTCAGTCGCTCTTGGTACCGAAGACGATTTCGTCCCAGCTGGGCACGGAGGAGCGCTTGGGCTTGATCGTCCGGCGCTCCCGCGCGTTCTCCCCGCCACGCCCGCTGCGGGCCTCCTCGGCCTCCTCATGCCCGGGTGCGGGTTCAACCTTGTCCCAGGGGAACCCGCCGCTGCGGGCCCCTGCCCGTGCCGGGGCCGGCTCCGGGCGGTCCGCCGTCGGCTGGACGGCTTCTTCCTCAGCCTGATCCGCCGCCTGGTCCTCCGCGCCGTCCGCCTCATCCCGGCCGGTGTCGGCATGCTCTGTGGACTCGGCGGGCTCTGCGGGAACGGCGCCGCGACGGCGGAAGGGCCGTGCGAGGAGGGTGATCTCCCGCGTCGGTTCGCTGCCGGCCGGCAGGTGCAGCGGGTCGACCTCATCGGCGTCATCGGCCGGGGTCACCAGGTTGAGGCGGCCGGTGCGCGGAGCAGCGGTTCCCTCGTCATCAGCTGCCTGGCCCGGGCGCGGATGGGCAGCCGGAATGCTGCCCTTGGCCAGCATGGCCGCCAGGGCGTCGTCGGCGTCCTCATCAGCACCGAGCCGCTGCCCGCGCCGGGAGCGCAGGACGCTGAGCAGGTTGTCGGTGTCGTCCGGATCGACGCCCTCGGCGTCGGCTTCCGCTTCGATGTCGAACACCCGGTCCGCCACGGCCGACAGCCGGCGGGCCGGAACGGGGGAGTCCAGGGGCTCCAGCTCGCTGAGCAGCTGGGCCCACCGGTTGGCGTTGGAGACGCTGCGCCGCAGCGGGCTGAAGATCCACTTGGCGGGAGGCTCCTCGCCCACGGAGACCGCGGAGTCCTCCGGCAGGGAGAAGCCGGCCACGACCTCCCAGGAATTGTCCGGACGCCGCCATGCGTCCCACTCCACGTCCTCGGGGTCCACCGCGAAGTCACGCAGCCGGTAGGCGACCATCTCGCCCAGGCTGACCGGACGCTCGCCGAACGCCGTCCGGTGCCGTTCGCCGGGAGCGGCGCCCGGGGCAGCCACCTCCACGCCCTGCGCCTGGCGGGCAATGTAGTCCCGCTCCGCCCGGACCGGGCCTTCATAACGCAGCACATGCGCCAGATCGTGCCCGGAAAGCCGGGCGACCTCCTCGGCGCTGGCGCCGGCACGGATGCGGGCCTGGATATCGCGGGGCGTCATGGTGGGACCGTCGGACTCGCCCGCCTGGACGGGCCGATGCGTCGGGCGGTTGGCGGCAACCCGAAGCGCCTCATCGATGCGGAGCCGGAAGGTTTCGCCGCCCTTGCCGCTGAGCAGCAGGTGCTCCCCATCTTCGTGGACCCCGACGAGCCGCAGATCCTGCATGAAAAATCCTCCAGCCGGTAACAAGTTCCTTCTTGACACAATGCCATTTTCCGGGGGGAAAACCTACGCTTTGCCCGGGTGTGGCGCGGATCCGCGGGCCCGGGACGGGCCGGGCAGGTGATCCGGGCCGCGCCCCGGCGCCTCTTTGCTCACAAACTGCAAATAATGGCTCACACCGGGCACGAAGGGGAGGCAGACGGCGTTGTACACCTAAGCCGCTTCCCGGACGCTCTTGGTCCGGAGGCGGCCGGCTGCGGTGCAAGGGCGCCGCGGCTCCGACTCCAGGGAACGCAGAGAACGGATTATGGCAACAGACTACGACGCTCCGCGGAAGTCCGAAGAGGACATCAAGGAGGACTCCCTCGAGGAGCTCAAGACCCGCCGCACCGAGACCCGGTCCGCGGTGGTGGACGAAGACGAAGCGGAGGCGGCGGACGCCTACGAGCTGCCGGGGGCGGACCTCTCCGGCGAGGAGCTGCTGGTCCGCGTGCTCCCGGCGCAGTCGGACGAGTTCACCTGCGCCTCGTGCTTCCTGGTCCGGCACCGCTCACAGATAGCAGCCGAAAAGGACGGCCTGCTCTACTGCAGCGACTGCGCCGCCTGACAGCGGCGCCCGGCCGCCGCGGTTCAGTCCGCCAGGGGTGTCCGCAGGGCGGCCGCGAGCTGTTCGGGGCGGCGCGTGGAGGTCAGCCAGTACGGCGTGCGGTCGGCCGGGTCGGTGATTTCGATCCGGACCACGGGGGAGATCCATCCCCGGATGCACAGGTAGGCGATGCCGTTGAGGCGGGTGCCCCGCTCGGCGGTGGCTTCATCGCCGGTGAAGGCCTCGACGTCGCCCACGAAGCGGCGCTCGATCTGCGCGCGGCCCACCCGCAGGGTCGTCGGCGTCACCTCGATCACCGGGGTGGAGAGCAGCAGGAGCACCGCCATGATGATCGCGGCCACGATCGCCGCAATGATCCCCGCCTGCAGGCTGATGGGCACGAACACCAGCACGCATGAGGCGGCGATGCCGGCCACGACCAGCCAGATCCAGAACGACGGCAGCAGCCTTTCGGTGTAGATCGGGGCGGTGGGGGAGGTCTGCTGTGCGGAGTTGGGCATGATCCCAGCATCCCACCTCGGCCGCAGGATTTCATATCGGGCCGCCGGGGCGCGGAGCTCCCGCGGGCTGCCCGGGCCGGGCCGGGAGCGCCGCGGCTGCGGCCGATCGGACCGGCTAAAGTAGGGTGCTGCGGCCGCGTGCCGCGGCCACGCTCGGTACGACAAGGCAGGAACAGGCACAAAATGACGGCTACGGAATCCGGTGCCACCATGACGGTGAAGCTGAAGATGCTCGACGACGGCCTTGCCGTCCCCGCCTACGCCCACCCGGGCGACGCCGGCGCGGACCTGTGCACCCGCGAGGACTTTACGCTCGGCCCCGGGGAGCGCCGGCTGGTCCCGACGGGCGTCAGCATTGCCCTGCCGTTCGGCTACGTCGCCCTGGTGCACCCCCGGTCGGGGCTGGCGGCCAGGCACGGCGTGACCGTCCTCAACGCGCCGGGAACCGTCGATGCGGGGTATCGCGGTGAAATCTCGGTCACACTGGTGAATACGGACCGGACGGAGCCGATCAGCTTCCGCCGCGGCGACCGGATCGCCCAGCTGCTGATCCAGCGGGTGGAGACCGCCCGGTTCGAGACCGTGGACGAGCTCGACGGCACGGCGCGCGGCGCCGGCGGCTTCGGCTCCACCGGAGGCTTCGGCGCGGGTCCGCGCTAGCCCCGAACCACTGGTCCCACCCACTACGGAAAGGAACCGGCCATGGCATTTGGGCGCCGGAAGAAGAACGCAGAGCAGCAGCCTGACGAGGCTGCCGCAGTCCCCAACGAACCCGAACAGCACGCCGACGACGCCGCCGGACCCTGGGATGAAGCCGACAAGCCCGGCGAGGAGGGCTACATCGACCTCGGCGCGCTTCGGATCGCGGCCACCCAGGGGCTGCAGCTGCGCCTTGAAGTGGAGGAGCGCAGCCAGCGCGTCGTGGCCGTGACCCTGGATTTCGAAGGCTCGAGCCTGCAGCTGCAGGCCTTTGCCGCACCCCGCTCCGAGCAGCTCTGGGACGAGATCCGCGGCCAGATCAGCGCCTCCGTCGCATCGCAGGGCGGCACCGTGGACGAGCTGGACGGCCCGTTCGGCACCCAGCTTCTGGCCAAGGTTCCGGCTCAGGCCCAGGACGGGTCCCGCGGTTTCCGGGTCGCCCGCTTCGTGGGCGTGGACGGGCCGCGCTGGTTCCTGCGCGGGGTCTTCGGCGGACCCGCCGCGGTGGACCCGAAGGCCGCGGCCGCCCTCGAGGACGTCTTCCGCAACGTGGTGGTGGTCCGCGGGGAGCAGCCGCTGCCGCCGCGCGACCTGCTGCAGCTGCGGCTGCCCCGGGACGCCTCGCCGCTGCCGCGCCGCAAGGAGCCGCCGGTTCCGCCGCAGCGCGGCCCGGAGATCACAACCATTGGCTGAGCGCCTCCTCTCGCAGGCGCCCCGCTCCTGCCCGGTGGCGCAGCTGCCTTCGCGCGGACGCGTCCGGTGCAGCGGCTACGTCCAGGCCCTGACCCTGGTGCCGGCGTCGGAACCGCCGCGGTTCACCGCCTATGTGGAGGACACGGCCGCCGATCCAGGGTCCCGCGGTCCGCGCCGCCGCGTGCGGCTGGTGTGGATCGGGCAGCGCCGGATCAGCGGCATCGAGGCCGGGACGCTGCTGGCCTTCGAAGGCATGGTCAGCACCGCGAAGGGGCTGCCCACCATCTACAACCCCCGTTACGAGATCCTCGGACGCCCGGAGGGCACAGCATGAGCAAGGAACCAGGCAGCACAGCAGGTCCGGCCGGCGAACCGCCCGTGCCCTCTGCGGCCGACCTGGCCCGGCAGTACGCCGAGCGGGCCGGGGTGGAGCGCCGCGGCGACGGGCAGATCGACGTCCTGGCCTCCGTCGGCGGGGTCCGCGGCCTCGTCGAGGCCGTGGTGCCCGGGCTGCTGTTCACCGTCCTGTTCACTGTCGGTGCAGGCCTGGGGGCGGCCCTGACCGTCGCCGTGGTGTCCGCCGCCGGGTTCTCGATCGCCTCGCTGATCGCCCGCCGGCCGCTGATGCAGTCCCTCACCGGGCTGATCGGCGTCCTCATCTGCGCCGTCTTCGCCCTCCGCAGCGGCAGCGGGACCACGTACTTCCTCCCGGGCTTCTACACCAACGGCGCCTACGTGCTGGCCTTTATCGTCTCGATCGCGGTCCGCTGGCCGGTGGCCGGGCTCCTGTTCGGGGTTATCCGCGGCGAGGGCATCGACTGGCGCGCCAGCCGGGCCAGGGTGCGTTCCTACCAGCTCGCCACCTGGATCATCGCCGCCGTCTTCGCGCTTCGCCTGGCCGTCCAGCTCCCGCTCTACCTGGCCGACAACGTGGCCGCGCTGGGCACCCTGCGGCTGGCGATGGGTGTGCCCCTGTACGCCCTGGGCCTGTGGCTGGCGTGGATGGTCTCCCGCCCGCCGGTGCCGGCCGCCCCGGACGGGGCCGGCGAAGCACCCGGCAGCGACGGCGCCGCGGGGCGCTAGGCCGCTCCTTCGTCTCCCGCCGCGGTGCGCCCGCCCAGCACCGCCCGCAGCTCGTCCTCAGCGGCGATGGTCGTGACGAAGAACAGCTCGTCCCCGGGCTCGATCACGTCATCGGGGCTGGGCGTGATCGGCACGTCGTCGCGCAGGATGGCGACGACGGTCGAGTCCGCGGGCCAGGACACCTCGCCCAGGGTCCGCCCGGTGAGCACGGAACCGTCCGGAACGGTGAACTCCACCATGGAGGAGACCCCGGTCTGCAGTGTCAGCAGCCGCACCAGGTCGCCCACCTCGACGGCCTCCTCGACCAGGGCGGTCATCAGGCGGGGAGTGCTGACGGCGACGTCGACACCCCAGGAGTCATCGAACATCCAGTCGTTCTTCGGGTTGTTCACCCGGCCCACCGTGCGCGCCACGCCGAACTCGCTCTTGGCGAGCAGGGAGAGCACCAGGTTCGCCTTGTCGTCACCGGTCGCGGCGACGACGACGTCGGCGTCCTCCAGATGGGCGTCCTGCAGGGTGCTGAACTCACAGGCGTCACCGATCAGCCAACGGGCGCCGATCACTTCGCTGCGCCCCACCGCCTCGGGTTTCCGGTCGATCAGCAGCACATCATGCCCGTGGGAGAGCAGTTCCCGGGCAATGGAGGAACCGACGCTGCCTGCTCCGGCAATCACTACCCGCATCTAGCCGTTCCCTCCGTCCGGCCCTTTGGCCAATATCCGGGAAATCTCCGCGGTGCGCTCCACGGCCATCATGGCGTGGACCGTATCTCCCTGCTGGTAACGCGTTTCGGCCCCGGGCAGGATGCCTTCCCCGAACCGGGTCAGATACGCGATCCGGACATCGGCGGCAGCCTCGATCAGGCTCAGCGGCCGGCCCAGCCAGGCCTCGGCCAGCGTCAGTTCGCCCAGGATCAGCCGTCCGGAGGACTCCCGGAAGTCTCCGTTGATGCTCTGCTCGGGCAGGATCCGGCGCAGCACCTGGTCCGCGCTCCAGCGCACGGCGGCGACGGTGGGGATGCCGAGGCGCTGATAGATCTCGGCCCGGCCGGGATCATAGATCCGGGCCACCACGTGCGGCACGTGGAAGGTCTCGCGGGCCACGCGGGTGGCCAGGATGTTGGAGTTGTCGCCGCTGGAGACGGCGGCGAAGGCGTAGGCCTGGTCGATGCCGGCCTCCTGCAGGGTGTCCCGGTCGAAGCCGACGCCGGTCACCCGCCGCCCGGAGAAGGTGTGGCGCAGCCGCCGGAAGGCGCTCTCGTCCTGATCGATCACGGCCACCGAATGGCCGGCATTGTCCAGGGTGTGGGCCAGCGTCATCCCAACCCTGCCGCACCCCATGATCACGTAGTGGGCCACGCCCGTTCCACCTCGATTTTCCCGGCCGCCTGCGCGGGCGGCCGCTGCGCTGCCCGGCGGCTGCGGCATGCCGCGCCGGGCTGATACGTATCGAAAGCTTAGTTGAGGGCGGAGGCATTCCGCCTCCGCGGCGGCGCCGTGGTGAGATGGAGTCATCGAGCAAGGAAGAAGCACCGGCACCATGAACGGCACAACGAACGTGAACACAGACAACCAGGGAACCCTCGAGCTCACCGTCGAGGCCCCGGCGCACGGCGGCCACTTCGTGGCCCGCCATGAAGGGCGCGTGGTCTTCGTCCGCCATGCCCTGCCCGGCGAGCGGGTCAGGGCACGCCTGACCGACGGCGGCCCGGACGCGAAATTCTGGCGCGCCGACACCGTCGAGGTTCTGGAGCCGGCCGAGGGCCGGAGGGAGCATTTCTGGGCCGAGGCCGACGCGCTTCGCGCCGCCGCCGCGGACCGCCTCCCGGTGGGAGGCGCCGAGTTCGGGCACATCGACCTGGCCGAACAGCGCCGGCTCAAGGCCCGCATCTTCGAAGAGCAGCTGGCCCGGCTGGCCGGCCTGGACCACACCGTCGAGGTCGAACCCGCCCTGGCGGAGGCCCCGGACGGGCTGGGCTGGCGGACGCGGGCCTCCTTCTCGGTGACGCCCGACGGGCGGCTGGCCATGCACCCCCACCGTTCCGAGTCCCTGGTGCCGGTGGAGGCAATGCCGCTGGCCGTGCCGGCGATCAACGCCCTGGACCTGTGGAAGACGGACTTCACCGGCGTCGAGCGGGTCGAGGTCGCGGCTCCGGCAGCCGGCGACAGCCCCCTGGTCCTGCTGATCCCGGCCGCCGGAACGCGTGCCGCACGCCTGTCCCGGATCGCCGCCGAGCTGCCGGACACCTGCTCCGTGGCCGCCTGGGAACCGGAGACCCACCGGCTGACCCGCCTGCGCGGCCGCACCTGGGTGCGCGAGGAGGCCGCCGGGCACCGCTACCGGGTCACCGGGGCAGGCTTTTGGCAGATCCACCGCAGCGCCCCGCAGACCCTGGTCGACGCCGTACTCGGCGGCCTGCAGCCGGAGCCCGGGGAGCGCGCCGCGGACCTGTACGCCGGGGCGGGCCTGTTCACCGCCCCGCTGGCCGCCGCCGTCGGGCCCGGCGGCTCGGTGCTTTCGGTCGAAGGCTCACCCGGCACCAGCCGCGACGCCCGGAAGAACCTGTTCGACCAGCCGCAGGTGGACATCGTCCAGGGCCGGGTGGACCGGGTGCTGGGCCGGGACCGCCGGGCCCTGGACCTGGTGCTGCTGGATCCGCCCCGCGCCGGCGCCGGAAAACCGGTCATCGCGCAGATCGACGCGGCCTCGCCGCGCGCCGTCGGATACGTCTCCTGCGACCCGGCCTCGTTCGCCCGGGACCTGGGCGACCTGCGCCGTGCAGGATGGGGGCTGCGTTCACTGCGGGTCTTCGATCTGTACCCGCATACCCATCACATGGAGTCCTTTGCCGTCCTGACGCGGGACTGAGCAGCCTGGGCACAACTCGCGGAGCGTCCGACATTCAGCCCCAACCGGGTCCGAAACCGATAGGATGGGGACCAGTTGTCCCGTTCCGCCTGGGGAAAGCCTGCTGCATAATATGGCCCGGCACGGCTGCCGGACTGTGAAATCGGCTCCCGCCGGCGCGCAGGCAGGTGCCCCGGCAGTGAAAACAGACCACCGTTTTGCCTGCTGCCCATAAGGGAGCCGGTTAGGAAAACCTAACTGGCGGGTGGTGGAGCGCTGGACAAAGATAAGACGGTGGCGAGAGGAGTCCTGTTATGACTAATGTGGACAGCTTCGGTTCCAAAGGCGTTCTAAACGTCGGTGGATCCGAGTACGAAATTTTCCGGCTGAATTCGGTCGAAGGCGCCCAGAGCCTTCCGTTCAGCCTCAAGGTACTGCTGGAGAACCTGCTGCGCACCGAAGACGGTGCCAACATCACGGCCGACCACGTCCGCGCCCTGGCGCAGTGGGACGCAGATGCAGAGCCCAGCACCGAAATCCAGTTCACCCCGGCCCGGGTGATCATGCAGGACTTCACCGGTGTTCCCTGCATCGTTGACCTGGCGACCATGCGTGAAGCCGTCGCCGACCTCGGCGGCGACCCCAAGCGCGTCAACCCGCTCGCTCCGGCGGAAATGGTCATCGACCACTCCGTGCAGATCGACGCCTTCGGCAACTCCGGCGCCCTCGAGCGCAACATGGAGATTGAGTACCAGCGCAACGGCGAGCGGTACCAGTTCCTGCGCTGGGGCCAGACCGCGTTCGACGACTTCAAGGTCGTCCCCCCGGGCATGGGCATCGTCCACCAGGTCAACATCGAGTACCTGGCCCGCACGGTCATGACCCGCGAAGTTGACGGCGTGCTGCGCGCCTACCCCGACACCTGTGTCGGCACCGACTCCCACACCACCATGGTCAACGGCCTGGGCGTGCTCGGCTGGGGCGTCGGCGGCATCGAGGCCGAGGCAGCCATGCTCGGCCAGCCCGTCTCCATGCTGATCCCGCGCGTTGTCGGCTTCAAGCTGACCGGTGAGATCCCCGCCGGCGCCACCGCCACCGACGTCGTCCTGACCATCACCGAGATGCTGCGCAAGCACGGTGTCGTCGGCAAGTTCGTCGAGTTCTACGGCGAAGGCGTTGCCTCCGTGCCGCTGGCCAACCGCGCCACCATCGGCAACATGAGCCCCGAGTTCGGTTCCACCGCCGCGATCTTCCCGATCGACGACGTGACCCTGGACTACCTGCGCCTGACCGGCCGCTCCGAGGAGAACGTCGCCCTGGTCGAGGCCTACGCCAAGGAACAGGGCCTGTGGCACGACCCGTCCAACGAGGTCAAGTACTCCGAGTACCTCGAGCTGGACCTGTCCACCGTGGTGCCGTCCATCGCCGGCCCGAAGCGGCCGCAGGACCGTGTGGAACTGACGAACGCCAAGGCGCAGTTCCGTGACGACCTGAAGAACTACGTCACCCACGTGGATGAAGACGTCACCGCGGGCGACACCGCCGACGACGCCTCCGCCCAGTCCTTCCCGGCCTCCGACGCCCCGGCGTTCGACGCCACGGACGAGCAGTCCGAGAAGGATCGCCCGCGCGAGGACCACGCCCACCACGTCGACGGCCGCGCCTCCCACCAGGTGCCGGTCACGATGGCCGACGGCCGCAGCTTCGAGCTGGACCACGGCGCCGTCACGATCGCGTCGATCACCTCCTGCACGAACACGTCCAACCCGTCCGTGATGATGGCCGCCGCGGTGCTGGCCCGCAACGCGGTCGAGAAGGGCCTCGCCTCGAAGCCGTGGGTCAAGACCTCGGTCGCCCCCGGCTCCAAGGTGGTCACCGACTACTACGAGAAGTCGGGCCTGATCCCGTACCTGGAGAAGCTCGGCTTCTTCATCGTCGGCTACGGCTGCGCCACCTGCATCGGCAACTCCGGTCCGCTGGAGCAGGAGATCTCCGACGCGATCAACGAGGCCGACCTCGCCGTGACCGCGGTGCTTTCGGGCAACCGCAACTTCGAGGGCCGCATCAACCCCGATGTGAAGATGAACTACCTGGCTTCCCCGCCGCTGGTGGTCGCCTACGCCCTCGCCGGCACGATGGACTTCGACTTCGAGAACGATCCGCTGGGCCAGGACGCCGACGGCAACGATGTCTTCCTCAAGGACATCTGGCCGAACCCGAACGAGGTTCAGCAGATCATCGACTCGTCCATCGACAAGGAGATGTTCACCGACAGCTACAACACCATCTTCGAGGGTGACGAGCGGTGGCAGTCCCTGCCGACGCCGGAGGGCGCGACGTTCGAGTGGAACCCCGAGTCCACCTACGTGCGGAAGCCCCCGTACTTCGAGGGCATGCAGGCGCAGCCCGAGCCGGTTTCCGACATCGACGGCGCCCGCGTGCTGCTGAAGCTGGGCGATTCGGTCACCACCGACCACATCTCCCCGGCCGGCTCCTTCAAGTCCGACACCCCCGCCGGCAAGTACCTGCTGGAGCACGGTGTTGCGCGCAAGGACTTCAACTCGTACGGCTCCCGCCGTGGCAACCACGAGGTGATGATCCGCGGTACGTTCGCGAACATCCGCATCAAGAACCAGCTCCTGGACGGCGTCGAGGGCGGCTTCACCCGCGACTTCACGCAGGCCGACGGACCGCAGAACACGGTCTACGACGCCGCGATGAACTACCAGGCCGCCGGCACCCCGCTGGTCGTCCTGGCCGGCAAGGAATACGGCTCGGGCTCCTCGCGTGACTGGGCCGCCAAGGGCACCGCGCTGCTGGGCGTCAAGGCCGTCATCGCCGAGAGCTACGAGCGGATCCACCGCTCGAACCTCATCGGCATGGGCGTCCTGCCGCTGCAGTACCCGGCCGGCGTGAACGCCGAGACCCTGGGCCTGACGGGCACCGAGACCTTCTCCGTCGAGGGTGTCACCGAGCTGAACAACGGCACCACCCCGAAGACCGTCAAGGTCACGGCCCAGCCCGAGAACGGCGAGGCCATCGAGTTCGACGCGGTTGTCCGCATCGATACTCCGGGCGAGGCCGACTACTACCGCAACGGCGGCATCCTGCAGTACGTGCTGCGCCAGATTTCCGCCAAGTAGCAGCGCCAGGCGCGTCCAGCCTCTTCAGGCGGGCGAAGGCCCCGGGTCCGGCCACCATCCGCATCACGCGGACGGAGGCCGGGCCCGGGGCCTTCCGCGTGCCGGGGCCGGGCCGACGCGCTAAAGTTAACCGATGCGGCGGCGCTTACCGTCGCCCTTCGAACAAGGGAGGCAACCCTTTTGGGACTTCTGGAAACAATCCAAGATCCCCGGGACCTTAGCCGGCTTTCGCAGCGGCAGCTCGAGAACCTGGCTGAAGAGATCCGCACGTTCCTCATCCGGAACGTTGCGCAGACCGGCGGGCACCTCGGCCCCAACCTCGGCGTGGTGGAACTCACGCTCGGCATGCACAGGGTCTTCGACTCCCCGCGTGACAGTTTCATCTTCGACACCGGGCATCAGTCGTACGTGCACAAAATCGTCACCGGCCGCCGCGACTTTGCCACGCTGCGCCAGCAGGGGGGCCTGTCCGGATACCCCTCCCGTGCCGAGTCGGTCCACGACATCGTGGAAAGCTCGCACGCCTCGTCTTCGCTGTCCTGGGCGGACGGGATTTCCCGGGCCCGGCAGCTGTCAGGGGACTCGGAGCGCTACACGGTCGTCCTGGTGGGCGACGGTGCGCTCACCGGCGGCATGGCCTGGGAGGCCCTGAACAACATTGCCGCCGATCAGCGGCGCCGCGTGGTCATTGTCGTCAACGACAACGGACGGTCCTACGCCCCCACCATCGGCGGCGTCGCCGACTACCTGGCGTCGCTGCGGCCCACGCTCGACTCGGTGCGGACGCACCGTGTGTATGAGCGCACCCTTAACTACTGGAAGAGCCGGCTGCAGAGCGGCGGACCGGTCGGCCGCCTGGCCTACCACAGCCTCCACGCAGCCAAGAAGGGCATCAAGGACTGGTGGGCCCCGCAGGGCCTGTTCGAGGACCTGGGGCTGAAGTACGTCGGGCCGGTGGACGGCCACGACCTGGCCGCCGTCGAACAGGCGCTGCAGAAGGCCCGCAACTACGGCGGTCCGGTGATCGTCCACGCCATCACCGAGAAGGGGCGCGGCTACGCTCCGGCGCGGGCCGACGTCGCCGACCAGTTCCACGCGGTCGGCGTGATCGACCCCGAGACCGGGGCGCCCGTTGCGCCGGGCGGCAAGGAGTCCTGGACCTCCGTCTTCGCCACCGAGATCGCCCAGATCGCCGAGGAACGGCCCGACATCGTGGGCATCACCGGCGCGATGCTGATTCCCGTGGGCCTGCACCGGTTTGCCGAGAAGTACCCCGAGCGGGTGTTCGACGTCGGCATCGCGGAACAGCATGCCCTCGCCTCCGCGGCGGGCATGGCCTACGGCGGGCTGCACCCGGTGGTGGCGGTCTATGCGACCTTCCTGAACCGCGCCTTCGACCAGCTGCTGATGGACGTGGCCCTGCACAAGGCCGGCGTCACCGTGGTGCTCGACCGTGCCGGCGTGACCGGGCCCGACGGCGCGAGCCACCACGGCATGTGGGACATGTCCATGCTGCAGATCGTTCCCGGCCTGCACCTGGCCGCGCCCCGCGACGCCACCCGGCTCAAGGAGGAGCTGCGCGAGGCGGTGCAGATCTCCGACGCGCCCAGCGTGGTGCGCTTCTCCAAGGGCACCGTGGGTGCGGACATCAATGCCGAGGAACGCACCGCGGACGGCGTGGACGTCCTCCGCCGGCGCCGGACCGACGGCGACAACGCCGACGTGCTCATCGTCACCGTGGGCGCCATGGCCGAGATGGGGCTTGAGGTATCGGAGCGGCTGGCCGCGCAGGGGATCAGCTCCACCGTGGTGGACCCCCGCTGGGTGCTTCCGGTGCCGCGCTCAATTATCAGCCTGGCCGCCGAACACCGGATTGTGATCGTCATTGAAGACGGCGTGCGGGCCGGGGGCGTCGGCTCCCGCATCCGGCAGGAAATGCGCGCGGCGGGCGTGGACACGGCACTGAACGAGGTGGGCCTGCCGGTGGAGTTCCTCGACCACGGCACGCGCGCCGAGGTGCTCGAAAGGGTGGGCCTGACCGCCCGCCAGGTTGCGCAGGACGTCACGGCGCAGGTGCTCGGAACCAAGGTTCCCTTCGCCCGGCCGCTGCCGGGACAGGAGCTGCCCACCGGGCAGATACCCAAGATCCAGTAGCCCGCCGGCCGCCGGCCGGGGGCAGTGAGCGAAGGATGGAAACACCATGGCACAGAACCTTCCCGCACTCGCTGTCACCGGCGCCACCGGCGCGCTGGGCGGTGCCGTCGCCCGGCTCCTGGCCGAGGCCGGCGTCGCGCACCGGCTGCTCGCCCGCCATCCGGCGCGGCTGCCTCCGCTGCCGGGCGTCCCGGTGTACGCCGTCACCTACGCAGACCGCCCCGCCGCGGAGAAGGCGCTGCGCGGCGTCGAGGTCCTGTTCATGGTGTCCGTGGACGAACACCCGCGCCGCTGGGAGGAACAGCGGACCTTCGTGGACGCTGCCGCCGAGGCCGGCGTGCGGCACATTGTCTACACCTCGTTCATGGCGGCCGCCCCGGACGCCGTGTTCACCCTGGCCCGGGATCACTGGGACACCGAGGAGCACATCCGCGGCTACCGGATCACCCACACCTTCCTCCGCAGCTGCCTGTATCAGGATGTGCTGCCCGGTTTCGCCGGTCCCGACGGCGTGATCCGCGGACCCGCGGGGGAGGGCCGGCTGGCAGCGGTGGCCCGCGCCGACATCGCCAGGGCCTCGGCCCGGATTCTTGCCGCGCCGGAGGCCCACCGGGACCGGACGTACACGCTTACCGGCCCGCAGGCGCTGAACTTTACCGAGATCGCCGCAATCCTGACGCGGGTGACCGGGTCCCGGGTCAGCTATCACAACGAGACCCTTCCGGAGGCCATCGAGTCCCGGCAGGCCGCGGGCGCCTCACCGTGGCAGGCCGAGGCCTGGGCCAGCACCTACGCAGCCGTCGCCGCCGGGCAGCTTTCCGCCGTCAGCCAGGACGTGGAGCAGCTCACCGGTTCCCCGCCGATCCGGCTCGAACGCTACCTGCTTCAATGAACCTTTGGTGAACAGGGCCCCGGTTCCCGCCTGGCCTCTGGCGGGCGTCCGGACGCCGGACTAGGGTCGGGGACATGGTGAGTGAGATGCATCCCTATACCCATGTCCCCGCATCGGAAGGGGCGCCGGACGCCGGTGAAACCCCTGAGGACATTGCCCGGTTCCTCGCGGACTGCACCGTGGGCGGCCTCGACGACACCGCCGCCACCCCCGCCGCAGACCTCTACGGCATGTACATCATCTGGTGTGAACAGGCGGGCGGCACCCCGGCTTCGGTGCAGGCGTTCTCAGCTGCCGCGCGGGGCCAGGGCCTGGAACCGCAGCGGCGGCACCAGGAGCAGGTGTACCCGGGAGTGCTGCCCACCGGGCCCATACCCATCCAGTACATCCTCGAAACGGACAAACCGCCCAGCCTCAACAGCTCCCTGAACCTGCTTCCGGGGACCTGAATCAGGCTTGGTAGCGTAGGGCCCATGACCTCTTACACACGACTGGGCCGCTCCGGCCTGACCGTCTCCACTGTTGGCCTGGGCTGCAACAATCTCGGACGCACCGGAACCGCCACCCGAACCCAGGAAGGCACCGACGCGGTGGTGAACGCCGCCCTCGACGCCGGCATCACGCTCTTCGACGTGGCCGACAGCTACGGAGCCCACCCGGGCCTCAGCGAGGAGATGCTGGGCAAGGCGCTGGGCACCCGGCGGCAGGACGTCGTGGTGGCCACCAAGTTCGGCATGGACATGGCCGGGGCCAACGGGCCCGACTTTGGCGCACGGGGATCCCGCCGGTACATCGTGCGGGCCGCGGAGGCGTCGCTCCGCCGCCTCGGCACGGACTGGATCGACCTCTACCAGTTCCACACCCCGGATGACCTGACGCCGATCGAGGAGACGCTTGCCGCCCTCGATGACCTGGTGACCGCCGGAAAGGTCCGCTACATCGGGCACAGCAACCGTGCCGGCTGGCAGATCGCCGAAGCCGAGTTCACGGCCCGGATGGGCGGATACACCCCCTTCATCTCCGCACAGAACCACTACAACCTGCTGGACCGCCGGGCCGAGCTGGAAGTCACGCCGGCGGCGGAGGCCTACGGCCTCGGCGTGCTGCCCTACTTCCCGCTCGCCAACGGCCTGCTGACCGGCAAGTATTCCTCCGGCCAGGCGCCGGAGGGCAGCCGCCTGACGCACTCGCGGCAGAACCTGCTGGAGAAGGCCGATCTGGAGCAGCTGGCCGAGTTCGGTGCCTTCGCCCGGGACCGCGGGCTGACCGAAGTGCAGGTCGCCTTCTCCTGGCTGGCGTCCCGCCCGTCCGTGGCATCGGTCATCGCCGGAGCAACAAAGCCGGAACAGGTGAAGCAGAACGCCGACGCGGCGTCCTGGGTGCCGGATGAAAAAGACCTCGAGGAGCTGGACCGGATCTTCCCGAAGACACCGAAGGTGGCTTTGTTCTAGCGCTTCCGGGACGCCTGCCCGCCGGGACGACGCCCGGTGGGACAGGCGTCCTAAGGGTGCTGATTATTATTCCGCCGGGGTCCGCGGCTAGGGTCGAAGGGTGAGTACTTCCAACCGATCCAAGCAGCGGCCGTCCTCCGGTCCGGCCCCCAGGTCCGCAGCCACCCAAGCCGGCATGGTCCGTGTCCGGGGCGCGGAGGAGAACAACCTGCGCGGCGTCGACGTCGACATCCCCCGGGACGCAATCGTCGCCTTCACCGGGGTCTCGGGTTCCGGAAAGTCGTCCCTGGCGTTCGGCACCATCTATGCGGAAGCCCAGCGCCGCTACTTCGAGTCCGTGGCTCCGTACGCCCGGCGGCTGCTCGCCCAGGGACACAACCCGAAGGTTGGACAGATCACCGGGCTGCCGCCCGCCGTCGCCCTCCAGCAGCGCCGCGGCACGCCCAGCTCACGGTCCACGGTCGGCACCCTCACCACGCTGTCCAACTCGATGCGGATGCTCTTCTCCCGCGGCGGAACCTACCCCGCGGACCTCGAGCCCGGCAGCCTGGACTCCGACGCGTTCTCGCCGAACACCGCCGCCGGCGCCTGCCGGGAGTGCTCGGGCCTCGGCGTCGCGCACACCGTGACCGAGGACTCGCTGGTCCCGGACCCGAACCTCACCATCCGCGAGGGTGCGATCGCCGCCTGGCCGGGGGCCTGGCAGGGGAAGAACCTGCGCGACATCCTGATCCACCTGGGCTATGACGTCGATGTGCCCTGGCGGAAGCTGCCGAAGAAGGAACGGGACTGGATCCTGTTCACCGAGGAGCAGCCGGTGGTGACGATCACCCCGCAGCGTGACCGGGTGGCCAAACCGTACAAGGGCCGTTTCTGGAGCGCCCGCAGCTACGTGCTGCACACCCTCGCCGACTCCGCCAGCGCGAAGATGCGTGAGCGGGTGCTGGAGTACATGGTGTCCGGACCGTGCCCGGTGTGCGGGGGAGCGGGCCTGCGGCCGGAGGCCCTGGCCGTCACCTTCGCCGGACGGAACATAGCCGAACTGAACAGCGCCACGCTGGCCGAGCTGGCGGACATCATCCGCCCCACGGCTGAACTGCAGGCCGCGGGCACCGCGTCCCGTTCCGCGGCCTCCAACGAGGACACCGAGGTGGCGGTCACCATCACCCGCGACCTGCTCGCCCGGCTCGACGTGCTGATCAGCCTGGGCCTGGGATATCTCAGCCTCGCCCGCGCCACTCCCACCCTGTCACCGGGGGAAATGCAGCGGCTGCGGATCGCCACTCAGCTCCGCTCGGGCCTGTTCGGGGTCGTTTACGTGCTGGACGAGCCGTCGGCCGGCCTGCACCCGGCGGACGCGGAGCCGCTGCTGGAGGTGCTGCAGGAGCTGCGCGACGCCGGCAACTCGGTCTTCGTCGTCGAACACAACATGGATGTGGTCCGCAACGCGGAGTGGGTCGTCGACGTCGGTCCGCAGGCCGGCGACGGCGGCGGCACCGTGCTGTACAGCGGCCCCGTGGCCGGGCTGGCCGACGTGGAGGACAGCGCCACCCGCCCGTTCCTGTTCGGGGAGGCCGACCGGCCGGCGCCGCCGCGCCGGCGGCCCGAGCAGTGGCTGTCGCTGAAGGGCATCACCCGGCACAACCTCCAGGACCTGGACGCGGAGATACCGCTCGGCGTGTTGACCGCCGTCACCGGGGTGTCGGGCTCGGGCAAGTCCACCCTGGTCAGCCAGGTCCTGGCCGAGACCGTGGGCACCGAGGTGAACGGCGCCCCGCCGGCCGCCGAGGACCAGGAGGACGGCGAGGGCGACGTCGGCGCCGAAGCCGGCGCTGACACGGCCCGGGAAACGGCAAGGGTCCGCAGCATTTCCGGCCTCGAGCATCTTGACCGCCTGGTGCGGGTGGACCAGCGGCCCATCGGCCGCACGCCGCGCTCCAACCTGGCGACGTACACAGGTCTGTTCGACGCCGTGCGGAAGCTCTACGCCGGTACCGACGAGGCGAAGGCACGCGGCTACACCGCCGGCCGGTTCTCCTTCAACGTGGCCGGCGGGCGGTGCGAAACGTGCCAGGGGGAGGGATTCCTCGCCGTCGAGCTGCTGTTCCTGCCCGGCACGTACGGACCCTGCCCGGTGTGCCACGGTGCCCGCTACAACGAAGAGACCCTGCAGATCACCTACCGGGACAGGACCATCGCGGACGTGCTGGGCATGCGGGTCGAAACCGCCGCGGAGTTCCTGGCCGATGTGCCGGCCGCGGCGCGCAGCCTGGGCGCGCTGCTCGACGTCGGCCTCGGCTACCTGCGGCTGGGTCAGCCGGCCACCGAACTCTCCGGCGGTGAGGCGCAGCGGATCAAGCTGGCCACGGAACTGCAGCGGGCCCGGCGCGGCCATACCCTGTACCTGCTGGATGAACCCACCACCGGCCTGCACCCGCAGGACGTGCAGCTGCTGCTGGCCCAGCTGAACCGGCTGGTGGATGCCGGCAACACCGTCGTCGTGGTCGAGCACGCCATGGACGTGGTGGCGGCGGCCGACTGGGTGATCGACATGGGCCCGGCCGGCGGAGACGAGGGCGGCCGGATCATCTGCGCCGGCACCGCCGGGGATGTCGCCGCGTGCAGGGCAAGCCGCACGGCGCCGTACCTGACCGCCGCGCTGGAACGCCTGGCCTGAGGCGCGGCGGCCCCGGCGCGGTCTCAGCCGCGGCGGAACCCGCCTTCGCTGCTGATCGTCTGGCCCACCACCCACCGTCCCTCATCCGAGACGAGCCAGGCGATCAGGCGCGCCGGATCATCGGGTGCACCCATCCTGCCCGCGGGGAACGCGGCGCGGACGTCATCAAGGACCTCCAGCGGACGGTCAGCCGTCTCGGCGTCCAGGTAACCGGTGTTGACCGGGCCGGGATTGACGGTGTTGAGCAGGATGCCACCGTCGGCGAGGTCGGCAGCCACTGAGGCGGTGATCCCGGCCAGGGCAGCCTTCGACGCGGCGTACGCGATTTCCCCGGGCATCGGCCCCAGGAGCTGCCCGCTCGTGAACCAGATCACCCGCCCGCCCGGGCGTCCGTCATGCTGGTCGGCGAAGCGGGCCGTGGCCAGCAGGACGGACCTGGCGTTGACCGCCCAGTGCGCATCGAGCATCGCTGCGTCCAGGGACTGCAGGGGACCGTCCCCGCCGCTGCGCGCGTGGTTGCAGACCAGGATGTCCAGATGGCCCAGCGCCGAGGCGGCCGCGTCGAGCATGGCGGCGGGGGCGTGGGGCTCGGCAAAATCGTGCTCCCCATGCGCCAGCCGGGCTCCGGGCTGCAGGCGGTCGCGCAGCTCGTCCATGACGGCGTCGACGTCGTCCCCGCCCCACGGCTGCTCGGCATCATGCGGCGCGTAATGCTGCAGGTACAGGCTGGCGCCCATCTCCGCCAAACGGGCGGCAACGGCAGAACCGATGCCGGCGCGGCGGCTGACGCCGGTGACGACGGCGGTACGTCCGGCCAGGGGAGAAGAAGTCATCCGGCCATGCTACGTCTTCCAGGCACGCCCGCCGGCACGGCGCGGCTGCTGCCGAGGCGCTGCCCTGGCCGAACCTCAGCTCGAACACGTCCGGGCCGCTGGACCAGGGGGAGGTCGCACCGGAGGGCTCAGTACGTGGTCAGGCGGGAGGACTCAGCCTCGTCGCCTGTCAGCCAGCCCGGGCCGGACGGCGTTCCGCCGGGGTTGGCGAAAAAGTCCTCGATGACGGCCTCGGCGGCTGCAGGCTGCTGCACCAGCCGCGCGGGAAGCACGGCGGTCCTTCGGCCCATGGGCACTTCAACGGTTGCGTCCGGGCCCGGACCGGTCCGGCCCAGGACGGTCCAGGTGGATTCGTCATCGGACCGGGGGTTGCGGTGGCACACCACGCCGGCTTGAGGGCTGCCGGCTATCTCCAGGCGCGCGGGGCCGTATTCGGCCTTTACCGTTCCGCCGGTCACCGGATCGAGGGCCTGCACGGCGGCGCGCGCCGCGTTCCTGGCCTCCTCGGAAGAGGTGAAGCTCCGACCGTCCACTGTCCACAGCTGCTGCCGCCCGGCTGCGGAACGCGGGGCCCGGGACCGTGCGCCTCCTGCGCTTTTCCTGCCGGCTCGCACGTGCTGCCGCCAGGCGAGCCCCGCCTGTGTTCCGGATACGAAACCGCCGATCCAGGCGATTCCGAGGGGGCCCAGGACCAGGAGGAGCACGAAGGCGAGCAGCAGGACGAGGGCGGAAAGCCACCGCCAGGCGGGGGCGAAGCGGAGCAGCCAGATCCCCGCCGCGAGGCCGGCCGCCAGGGCGAGCCACTCCTGCGGTGCGTGGTCCTGCGGGCCGACCAGAATTACTGCGGCGGTTGCGGCCAGCAACCCGCCGGAAAAGGCCAGGGCGTTCCTGACCTGCTGCCTAGCTTGCACACTTACTCTTCTCAGTCATGTTGCGTCGGGGGGGGGCGTCTACCAGCCCACGGCCTCCTGCAGCTTTTCGCCGCCAAAGCCGACGCCGGCTCCGGACAGGCCGCCGCCCCACAAACCAACTGTATTCGTTTGACCCACGTTGAACATGCCGCCCCAGGTGCGGGGAGCGAAGTAGGGCATCTGTTTCAGCGTGCTGACGCCGGTCTGTCCCAGCCCCGGGACCGAGCCGAGCGGCAGGCCCGCTGCACCGGCGCCAAACAGGCCGGTGGCTCCGGCTTTGGTGAGGTCGATCGAGTCTCCGGCGACCACGTTCTCCAGCATGGACCCGCTAGCGGCTCCGGCGCCGCTGATCCCCATGGTGCCGAGCCGGGCTATTCCGCCGGTGGAGGAGGCGGACATGCCGCGGGCCAGGCTCCCGCCGGCAGGCCCTGCCAGGCCGCCGACGGCACCGGCGAACGCGCTGCCTGTCACCTTCCCGGCGAAATCCCACCCGTCCTTGATCTGCCAGCCGTTCTGGTAGAGGTAGCCCAGCGCGCCCGCCCCGGCGCCGACGGCTCCGTTGGCGCCGGCACTGACCCCCAGGGCCGCAGCGGCCTGGCCTGCGGGAGCTGCGGCCAGCAGGTTCTTGGTCCACAGCGCTGCTCCACCGCCTGCGGCACCGACGGCACCGCCGATTGCTGCGTTGCCGAGGACCGACCACCAGTCCACGGTTCCGGTTTGCAGGTCCTGGGACACCATCGACAGGCCTCCGGAGGCGAGGGCGCCCGCGATGGCTCCGGCGGCAATCAGGTTGACGCCGGGTACGAACATCACCGCTACGGCGCCGACGACGGCCGCCGCCCCCAAAAGGGTTTCCCAATGACTGCCGGCCTGCTGATCATAGGCCTTTAGTTCCGCATCGGTCATGGGGCGCAGGCCGGTGGGGTCGCTGGCGTTGAGGGGGTTGTTGCCGGCGTAGGCGTAGGGGTTGCCGTCCCACCCGGCCCCGAGCACGGGCGGAAGCGGGTCAGTGGAGAGGAACCCGGGCGTCGAGGGGTCGTACGCCCGCCGCCCAAGCCATTCCAGACCGGCGACGCCGAGCCCGCCTCCGGCGGTGAGGCTGAGTTCCGGGGGAAGGGCAGGGGCCGCCAGGGCGCCGAGCGTGCTCCCACCGACCTGCGCAGCGGCTCCCGGCTGCGGAACCGGTGACGCGCCGACGACGGCCCAGGGATCAGCCGGATCGGTGGGGCGGGCGGCCCGCCAGGTGGGGGAGAGCCAGGTGCTGCCGACGCCGGTGATGCCGCCGGGCAGGTTCAGGACCTGCTGGTCGGCGATGCCGGCGAGGGTGGGAACGGGGTTGGCGGTGTCCCACCACAGGTCGCAGCCGTCGACGGCGGTCAGCTCGCCCAGGGCGTCGACCCACAGCTGATGACGGGAAACGGCGCTTCCGCTTGGTGAGCGTTCGATGACTGCCGCGAGGTAGCCGGTGGGGCCCCAGGCGTAATCCGTTGCGGACCCGTCGGCGCGGATGAGCCGGGTCCGCCGGCCCAGCCCGTCATACATGTACTCCACGCCGGACCCATCGGAGGTGAGGACGGCTGCGAGCTGGCCGGATGAGTCATAGCGGTAGGTCCGGGTTCGGGCAGGGCTCAGTTCGCGGATCAGGCGTCCGCCGGCGTCGTACTGCCATTCCGACACCGTGTCGGAGCTGGTTGAGGGCAGGCTGCCCTCCTGCCCGGTGGTGGCGGCGGCGACGAGTTGCCCGGCGCCGTCGTAGGCGTAGCGGGTTGTTGTTCCGCTGCGGGTGAGGCCGGTGATCCGTCCGTCGTCGTCCCTGCCGATGAGGGTGGTGTCGTGCTCGGATGCGCCGCGCTGGTCGGTGCTGGTGGTGGTGCGGGTGTGCTCGGCCAGGTACCCGTGGCGGTAGGCCCAGGTTTGGGCGAGGTTCCCGGCGGTGGCGGTGGTGAGCCGCCCGGACGGGTCGTAGGAGAAGGCGGCCTCACCGAGGCGGGGGTTGCTGACCGTGACCACGCGGCCTGCGGGGTCGCGGGTGTAGGTGGTGGTGGTTCCGGTGGGGTCGGTGTAGGCGGTGCGGTGTCCGTCCGCGTCATACGCCCAGGTCATGCCCTGGCTGCCGCGGGTGCGGGTGGTGAGCTGGCCGCGCCGGTTGAATCCGAGTTCGTGCTCGATGACCAGCCCGTCGGTGCCGGTGGAGTCCGCGATCACGATGCGCCGGTTGAGCTTGTCGCGGCGGATCTCCGCCATGATCCGGCCGTTGAACGCGGTGGCAGTTTCCTGCCCGGCGGTGTTGTAGGTCCAGGTGGTGGTGTTCCCGTCGGGGTCGGTCTGGGACAGCTGCCGGCCGGCCGGATCATAGGTCGCGGTGGTGACCCGGCCCAGCGGGTCGGTGACCGAGGCGACCTTGTCGGTGTCGGTGTAGGTGCGGGTGGTGACCCCGCCCAACGGGTCGGTGATCTTCACCAGCCGGCCGCGGGGATCGTACTCGAACCGGGTCCGCCCGCCGACCCCGTTGACCGTTTCGACGAGTTCACCGGCGGTGTTGTACTTGAAACGGCGGGTGCCGTACCAGGTGTCCTGGGCGAAGGTCAGCCGCCCGACCTTGTCATACCCGTACCTGGCCACACCCTGGCCCGGGGTCCGGCGGCCGGTCAACCGTCCGGCCCCGTCATAGCTGAACGTCTCGGTTTCCCCGGTCGGCAGGATCCGGGAAATGACACGCTGGTCCGCGTCGTAGGCCAGTTCGGTGACCGCCCCCAACGGGTCGATCGTCTTCCAGGGCCGGCCGCAGTTGTCGTATTCGTAGCGGGTGACAGCCCCCGTGGGTGAGGTGATGGAGGTGATCCTGCCCGCAACATCGCGGGCCAGGACGGTGAGCCCGCCTTCCCCGTCGAGCAGTTCGACCGGGTTGCCGGCGGCATCGTAGGTGATCAGTTCGGCGGTGCCGTCTTCGGACTGGACCCGGGTGGGGCGCCCGTACTCGTCGAAGGTGTAGGTGGTGGACGCGAACGCGTCCCGCAGGGTCGCGGTGCCGGTCTTGCGGTCCGTGGCGGCATCGGCGCGGACGCCGGTCGGGTCGATGACGGCGGTCAGGTTCCCGACCGTGTCGTACTCGCGGATCCAGTCGTTCCCGGCCGGGTCGGTGATCCGGGTCAGCCGGGACAGGGAGTCGTGGGTGAAGCCCCAGCGGGCGCCGTCGGGCAGGACCGCCGCGGCCACGTTGCCCAGGTCGTCAAAGACCCGTTCCACGGACCGGCCGAGCGGGTCGATGGTGCGCACCAGTTCCCCGTTAGCCGCGTACTCGAGTGCGGTGCGGCCCCCGTCCGGTGCGGTGACGCCGGTGAGCCGGCCGGCGTCGTCGTGCTCGAAGGCCCAGACCGCTCCGTCCGGGTCCTCGCGGCGGGTGAGCAGCCCGGCCGGGTTGTACGCGCAGCGGGTCAGGGCCCCGGAGGGGGTGGTCGCTTCCACCGGCCGGCCCGCCGCATCGCGGACGATGACCGCGGTGTCCCCGGCCGCGTTGGTGCTGGCGATCAGATCACCAAACTGGTCATAGGTGAAGCCGATGGTGACTCCGGCAGGGTCGGTGACCTGCACCAGCAGGCCCTGCTCCCACACCAGTTCGGTCCGCCCACCCAGGGCGTCGGTGACGACGGACGGGTCGCGGGTGACCTCATCGGCGTACTCGTAGGTGATGACCGACCCGGTGTCGGTGACCAGGGTGGTGATCCGGTCCTGCTCGTCCCACCCGTAGGTGAAGTCCGCGCCCTCCGGCGTCACCGTCCGGATCCGCCGGCCCCGCTCGTCATAGGCGTGGACGGTGACCGACCCGTCGCGTTCGGTGAAGGAGACCAGGTTCCCGTGCCGGTCATAGGCCATGGACTGCCGCTCATCATGCGAGTCCCGGACCCCGACCAGCCGGCCGCGGGCGTCCGCGATCCAGGAATTCGAGCGGGTGCCGTCCTCGTCTGAAACCACGGTCACCCGGCCGGGCAGGTAGGCGAACCGGGTCCGCCGCCCATGCTGGGTCACCTGCAGCACCACCCGGCCCTGCGCGTCGTACCTGTTCTCCGCCTCCAGCATCCCGGCGGCCGAGTACACGGCGTCGATCAGGCCGTCCCCGTTGATCCGGTACCGGCGGGTCCCCGCCGCCGTGCTCACCTCGGTCAGCCGGCCGGCGTCGTCATACCCATACTCCACCCGGCGACCATCCGAGGCCCGCACCACGGCCACCCGGCCGCCCACGTACTCCACCTCCAGGAACCGGCCCCGCACATGCGACAGGCGCGACACCGAACCGGTGTGACCGAGGTCGGCGCCGGTGGGCATGGTCTGTCCGTCCGCGGCACCGTCCGCAACAGTGTCCGCGGGGGCAGGTGCCTGGCGGTACACCGACATGGTGCGCCCTGGCCCGGAGCCGGCGCCCAGCCAGGCGCCGGTGAGGGTGTAGGCCCACCAGGAACCCTTGTTGTCCCGGACCACCATGAGGTGGGCGGTCCCGGCAGGAACCGACGCCAGCTCCGTCAGGGAAGGTACGTGGACCGGTTCGCGGGAAAGCCAGTAGTTCTCCTCCACCGCCCGGCCCCAGCCCTCACCCTCGCGCGGGAAGTCCACCGCCCGACCGTCGGCCATCACCCACCGGCAACCCTCATCACTGAACACCAGGCGCTGATCCAGCACCGACGCCCAGCCCGGACCAAACACCCCCGGCGCCGCCGAAACTTCATCCGCGTCCTGCGCCGCCACGGCCAGCGAGTTATACATCCGGGACAGCACCAGGTTCGACGCGACCCCGGCAAAACCCAGATCGGTTTCCGGCTCAATAAAGTTGCCCGTCGCCGTGTTCACCGGATCATTCGCATACCCCGTCGTCGGCTTCGCGCCCCACGCCGTCGGCGGATCAATCTGCAGCGACGTGCGGGTGGCGCTCACCCCCGCCGCAGCCAGCGCCTCCGCCAACGCCGCATCGGACACCGTCGACACGTTCCCCTCACCGCCGGCAGCAGCGAAGGCATCCGCCACCGTTACCGCCCAGACGGCGTCGTGTTCGTTGGCTTCCAGGTATTGCCGGAAGGCACGCACGACCCCGCCGGCGTCGATGTGGCCCCAAGTGCATTGAGTGGCAAAGGAGGCCAAGTGGCCTTCCAAAGTTCCCGGCGTGGAGGCCAGAGCATCGTCGAGACTGCGGGAACGGGCGGCGAAGGTCCGCAGATGCGACGGCCGCGCCGAGGAGGTGCCGCCTCCGGCGTCGCCTCCGCTGCCCGGGGCAGGGGTCTGCCGGACGCCGTTGGTCGGTGCCGCCTGGGGAAAGGAGGGTGCGGGTGCCGGGTCCATGTTCGGCCGCGGGTCCGCGCCCCAGATCCAGTCGCCGATCTCCTCCAGCCAGCTGCGGTCGTTGTTCCGGCGGACCCAGTCGTTGTTTTCTTCCCGGCGGGCGTCTTCTTCCTTCGCTGCCCTGACCATGACGTCGACGTACCCGGCGACTGTCCGCAGAGCCTCAGCGAGGGCACCGGCATCCTGACGGGCGATTGCGGCGTTGGCCTGGAAGACTTCGGAAAAGCGGCCCAAAAAGTCCTGTCCAGCGTCCGTGGCGTAGGAAAGGCGGGGACCCAACTGCATTTCGAGCCGCGACGCTGCGGACTCGAAGGCAGACTTCATCTCGGCTGCCACGCCGTACACGAATCGTCCACGCGAATCGTCCGGCAACAACGGCATCTCAACGAACGTCACTGTCAGGGCCCCCAGAGAAAAACACAGCTCGAAATGAAAGATTTGTCGGGTCGACGATGGGGAGCGAACACGCTGGTTTTTGCCTCGTCGTCAACCGTCCGAAACCGGTACCAAGTACCGGGAGCGCCAAGGGGCCGGGCATCCGGCATGCCGCAGGAGCGGCGGGAATGCCCGGCCCTGGCGCGTCGGCACGTACGCTTAGGCGCCGCCGCCTGCGGAGAAGATGTTCTGCGAGATCTGCTGCAGCTGAGAACGCAGCTGCTCCAGCTCCTCGCGGGCCTTGTCCAGGGCGGCCTTGGTCTCGGGCCAGGTCGAGCCGCGGAACTGTGCCGCCAGCGGGCCGTCCCACACGTTCGGATCCGAAAGGATCTTCCCCTGCGCGTCCAGGGCCGAGATCTGATCCGTAAAACCGCCGTTGATGATCGACTGCACCTGGTTGATGGCAGTCTTCGCCTGCTCCGTGGACAACACCCGAGACATGAAAATCCCCCTCAAAAAAATGTGTACCGGCTCTGCAGGCCGGCAACGGACGAAGGAACCTTATCAATCGGTGCCCGGGGACTCCAAGAAGATGAAGATGCTTATACTCCTGCGAAAAATGCGCCGGACGGCCCGGACGGCTGCCGCCACGTTTCCTGGAAGGGGAAATGCGGCAGCGGCCGTCCGGTCCGTCCGGCGCGCGTTAGTGCGAGGGGAACCTACACGGAAGCCGGTTCCCGCTCAGCGTGGAAGCGGTGCCCGAGAACCCGCTCCGAGGCGCCCACCCGGTCCAGATACGGGGTGATGCCGCCCAGGTGCATCGGCCAGCCGGCCCCCAGGATGACGCACAGGTCGACGTCTTCGGGCCCGGCCACCACGCCTTCCTCGAGCATCAGCCCGATTTCCTCGGCGAGGGCGTCCTGCGCACGGCGCAGCACCTCTTCGGAGGTGGAGGGGGAGTCGCCGAATTCGAGCAGGTCCAGCGTCTCCTGCGGAATGTACTGCGAGCCGTCCCCGCCCTGCTGCCACAGCGACTTGATGCCGTTGTCGATGAGCTTCTGCTGGTTGGCGGAGACGTGGAACCGGTCGCCGAACGCGGCGTGCAGGGATTCCTGCACGTGCTGGCCCACCGGCAGGCCCACCAGGGCCAGCAGGTTGAACGGCGTCATGGGCAGGCCCATCGGGCGCAGCGCGTTGTCCGCGACGGCGGCGTCGGTGCCCTCGTCGAACACCTTGGTGATCTCGCCGAACATGCGGCCCAGGATGCGGTTGACCACGAAGGCGGCCGCGTCCTTGACCAGCACGGCGGTCTTCTTCAGCTGCTTGGCCAGGGCAAAGGCGGTGGCCAGGACGGCGTCGTCGGTCTTCGGCGCACGCACGATCTCCAGCAGCGGCATCACGGCCACCGGGTTGAAGAAGTGGAAGCCGACCACCCGCTCCGGGTGCTGCAGATCCGCGGCCATCTCAGTCACGGACAGCGAGGACGTGTTGGTCGCCAGGATGCACTCGGGGGAGACCACGGCCTCCACCTCGGCGAACACCTGCTTCTTGACGCTCATCTCCTCGAACACGGCCTCGATGACGAAGTCCGCGTCGGCGAACACGTCCTTGGACACCGAGCCGGTGACCAGCGCCTTGGTGCGGTTCGCGGCGTCGGCGGACATCCGGCCCTTCGCGGCCAGCTTGTCCACCTCGGCGTGCACGTAGCCCACGCCCTTGTCCACCCGCGCCTGATCGATGTCGGTCATGACGACCGGCACCTTCAGCTGCTTCGCGAACAGCAGCGCCAGCTGGCTGGCCATCAGGCCCGCGCCGACGACGCCGACCTTGGTCACCGGGCGGGCGAGCTTGGGATCCGGGGCGCCGGCGGGCTTCTTGCCGCGCTTCTGCACCAGGTCCAGGAAGGCGTAGACCGTGTCGGAGAACTGCGGAGTCTGCATCAGCTCGGCCAGCGCGTCGCACTCGGCCTCGCGGGACTGCTCCTCGGTCCAGTTCTTCCCGGCCTCCATCAGGTCCAGGACCTTGGCGGGCGCCGGTGCGGCGTTGGAGGTGCGCTTCTCCACGAAGGCGCGCCCGGCGGCGACGGCGGCGTCCCACTCGTCGGAGACGGCGGCGGGATCGGCGACGGCGTTGGGCCGGTTCACGGTCTCCTGGCCGGTGATCACGCGCGCCGCCCAGGCCAGGGACTGCTCCACGAAGTCCGCCGGCTCAAACAGTGCGTCGGCGATGCCGAGCTTGTAGGCGGCCGGGCCGCTGAGCGTGCGGTTGTTGCTCAGCGGGTTCTCGATCATCACCTTCACCGCGTTGGCGGGCCCGATCAGGCGCGGCAGCAGGTAGACCCCGCCCCAGCCCGGGACCAGACCGATGAACGCCTCGGGCAGCGACAGGGCGCCGGCTCCGGTGGAGACGGTGCGGTAGTCGGACTGCAGGGCGATCTCCAGGCCGCCGCCCAGGGCGACGCCGTTGATAAAGGCGAAGCTGGGCACGCCCAGGGTGCCGAGCTTCTCATAGACCTCGTGGCCCAGGGCCGCCATGGCCCGGCCGTCGGCCTCCCCGACCAGGGACTTGGTGGAGGACAGATCGGCCCCGGCGACCAGGTAGTGCGGCTTGCCGGTCACGCCCACGCCCACGATCTCGCCGGCGTCGGCGCGGCCGCGCAGGGCGTCCAGCACGTTGCCCAGCTCGATGAGCGTGTTCGGGCCGAGCGTGGTGGGACGGCGGTGGTCGGCGTCGTTGTCCAGGGCGATCAGCGCGAAAGTGCCGGCGCCGCCGGGCAGTTCCACGTCCTGGACGTAGGAGTGGGTGACGACCTCGTGGGGGAACATTTCCGCCAGGCGGGTGAATTCGGAAGAAGTCATGGGTCCTAGGCCTCCGGATCGGTGGTGTAGTCGGGGTGGTTGGGGTTTTCCCAGATGACGGTGCCGCCCATGCCCAGGCCGATGCACATGGTGGTCATGCCGTACCGCACGGAGGGATCCTCCTCGAACTGCCGGGCCAGCTGGGTCATCAGGCGCACGCCGGAGGAGGCCAGCGGGTGCCCGACGGCGATCGCCCCGCCCCAGCGGTTCACCCGGGGGTCGTCGTCGGCGATGCCGAAGTGGTCCAGGAAGGCCAGGACCTGGATGGCGAAGGCCTCGTTGATTTCAAACAGGCCGATGTCGGAGATCTCCAGACCGGCCAGGCGCAGCGCCTTCTCGGTGGAGGGGACCGGGCCGAAGCCCATGACCTCGGGCTCGACGCCGGCAAACGCCGAGGCGACCATGCGCATCTTCACCGGCAGTCCCAGCTCTTCGGCGGCGTCGGCGGAGGCCAGCAGCGCCGTCGTCGCGCCGTCGTTCAGGCCGGCCGCGTTGCCGGCGGTGACCCGGCCGTGCGCACGGAACGGGGTGCGCAGCTGCGCCAGGTCCTCCACGGTGGTGCCCGGCCGCGGCGGCTCATCCCGGGTGGCCAGGGCCCAGCCCTGGCCCGGCTTCTTCACGGCCACCGGCACCAGGTCCGGCTGGATGTGGTTGCCGGCGTACGCCTTGGCCAGCTTCTCCTGCGAGGCGGCCGCGTAGGCGTCGGTGCGCTCCTTGGTGATGTGCGGGTACCGGTCGTGCAGGTTCTCTGCGGTGTTGCCCATGTTCAGGGCTGCCGGATCCACGATGCGCTCGGTCATGAAGCGCGGGTTCGGATCCGCGCCCTGGCCCATCGGGTGGTTGCCCATGTGCTCGACGCCGCCGGCGATGACGACGTCGTAGGCGCCGACGCCGATGCCTGCGGCGGTCGTGGTTACGGCGGTCATCGCGCCGGCGCACATGCGGTCGATGGCGAAGCCCGGAACGGTCTGCGGCAGGCCGGCCAGCAGGGCCGCGGTGCGGCCGATGGTCAGGCCCTGGTCTCCGGTCTGGGTGGTGGCGGCGATGGCCACCTCGTCGATGCGGTCCTTGGGCAGCTGCGGGTTGCGGCGGAGCAGTTCGCGGATGCACTTGACCACCAGGTCATCGGCGCGCATGCCGTGGTACATGCCCTTTTCACCGGCCTTGCCGAAGGGTGTGCGCACGCCGTCCACGAATACAACGTCCCTGATCTGCCGGTTCCGGCTCTGTGGGCTCACGTCCAACTCCTCTTTGAGAGATATGAAATACGGCACAAGGTCCGCCTCGATGTTACTCGTGAGTAACTTAGGCCGCAACAGGCCGGCCGTGCCGTCGGCCGTCGACCGGAGCGCGCCTGCTGTCGGACGGCGGGATGTCGGGTGCTGTTACGTGGCCCACACTATACTGAGCGGTCGGTTACCTGAAGGGGTATCCGCTCACCTCTTCTCATCGGAAGGTCGCAGCCGCCGGGCGAAACGGCTGGGGGCCCGGTCAGGAAGGCCGGCGGGACGCGTGCAGGACCGTGTCCTGCACGGTAACGGGTTCGCCCTCCGGGCCGGGGACCTGCCTCGGCCGGGCCTCACAGGCCAGGACCTGCCACAGTGCGGGATCGAGCGCCGCCCGCAGGTCGCCGGGGGCGGGCAGCAGGTCCGGATCGGGCCGGGGCACGCCGGCCCGGGCATCGTCGGGGTGATGCGCGACGACCAGCAGGACGCCGCCGGGGGACACAGCGGCCGCTGCGCGGCGGAGCACCGGCCGGAACCGCTCCGCCGGCAGGTGCAGGAAATGCATGGTGACCAGGTCGAAACCGCCGGTCGTCGGCAGCCAGGTCGCCACGTTGCGGTGCAGCCACCGGGTCCGGCCGGCGAGCCGGCCGCCGGCCTCGTAGGCCTGGACCGCGGCGCGGCGCAGGGCGACGGGGGAGACGTCGACGCCGGTGACCTCCCAGCCACGGCCCGCCAGCCAGATCGCGTCGGCCCCCTCACCGCAGCCAAGGTCCAGGGCACGGCCCGGCTCCAGGGATTCGGCGGCGGCGACCAGCGTCGGATTGGGTTCGCCGCTCCAGACGGGACGGCCGGAGTACCGCCGATCCCAGATCTCCTGGTCAGATTGCGTCTGCATTGCCGTCCCGCTCCTCGTGCCGTCAGCCTCCATCCTTTCGGTTCCGCGTACCCAACGGCAAGTTCACTGAGGATCGGGCCCGGCAGATGCGCGGGCAGGGGCACGCCGCCGCGCTGCCCGTGGCAGACTGGCGGCCATGAGCGATGAGATGGCCGGGGGCCCGGATTTTGAAGCCGCAGCTGTCCTGTGGGACGAGTACGCGGAGGCCAGGCCGGAGCAGGCAGCCGCCGATCCCGAATACGAAGTGGAGATGTTCGGCGATGGGCCGGAGATGGCCGACGCACTGCTGGAACTGGTCCTCACCGGCCAAAAGCGGGCAACGTCATCCCTGGTGGCCGAGTATCTGCAGGAGGGAGCCCAGCTTCCACGCATCGGGGCGCACTGGATTGCCTGCGACGGGCGGGGGCGGCCGCGCGCGGTGCTGCGGACGGTGGAACTGAGGCTGGGCACCTTCGCGGACGCCGACGCCGGCTTCGCCCGTGATGAGGGGGAGGATGACGGCTCGCTCGCGGCCTGGCAGCAGGCCCACCGGAGCTTCTGGGAGCGTACGGCAGCGGCCCGCGGCGCGGCCTGGAGCGTGGAGGACGAGATTGTCTTCGAGCGTTTCGACTTCGTCTGGCCGCCGACTGCCTGAACCGACGGCGCTGCGCTGACCGGGCCCTCGGCGGCGCGGCTCCTCCGCGGCCGGTGTTGCCGGTGCCCCCGGCGGCCGAAATACTGGTCGGAGTGCAGGTGTTCCCACACCTGGCGGAAGGACGGTGCTGACCATGGGACGGGAAGCCGAAGAACGGCGTCGGCGGCTGGAACGGATTGCCGGCCTGCGCGCCAGCGGAGACGCGGAGTACGGCCGGGACACGCAGGAGGAGGAGAAGCGGCGGGTGGACCCCGCCGCCCGGGCCGATTACCTGGTCCGCGACGCGATGGCGCAGGGAGCCTTCGACAACCTGAAGTACGCCGGAAAACCGCTGCCGCAGACGGTCGGGGACCCGGATCCGGACTGGTGGCTGAAAGGGCTGATCCAGCGCGAGAACCTCACCGGCCTCGGGCCGCGTGCCCTGCTGCTGCGCACCGAGGATGCCGAACTGGACGAGACCCTCGACCGGCGGTACACCGAGGCACAGGCGCGGGCGGTGGTCGAGGATTTCAACGCCCGGGTCATCGACGCCCGACGGCAGCTTCAGGGCGGACCGCCCGTGACCACCAAGCTGCGCGACGTCGAGCAGGAGGTGCGGCGCTGGCAGGAACGGCGCCAGGTGCGCGCCGACGCTGCCCGGCAGGCACAGGCGGCCGAGGAAGCGGCAGCCGCGGCGGCCCGGCGTCGGCGCTGGGGCTGGCTGCGCCGCCGCTGAGCGGCGGGACGGCCGGAGTCAGTCGGCGGAGCCCGGTGGAGGCGGCGGAGAGCGCAGGCGCAGCCAGGCGCCCACGCAGGCCACGGCCAGCACCCAGAACACCATGGTCGGCGGCAGCCAGGGCACCAGCACGAACCGTTCCTGGACAGCGGCGAAGGCCGCCAGCAGGGCCACCGACGACAGCATCAGCTGCCCGGTGCTCAGCCCCACCAGGAAGAGGAACACGGGATAGAAGTAGCTGAACGCGGTGCCGCCGAGGGTAAGCACGGCGAATGCCAGCGCAAGGGCCAGCAGGAACATGGCCGGCCCGGCGTAGCCGCGGGTGTCGTGGCGGCGCTCCCAGCGCAGCAGGAGCGCCCAGTACGCCAGGGCCAACGTGGGAACAAGCGCAGCGGACAGCGCCGAGACCGCCTGCCGTTCCATCGGCATCAGACCGGCCGACAGCAGCATCTGCAGGGGTTTGACCAGGTGGACGGCAGCTGCGACGGCGACGACGGCGACCGCGTAACGCCCCGCAGCCGCGGCCGCCGGACTGAACCGGTGCAGCCGGGAACGGCTCCGGGCCTGATCCGCGCTCATCTGCTGCCTTTCCGCCGCCGTTCACCCTGCCCTACCAGCCTAGCGTCGGAGCCGAGCGGGCAGCTCCACCGGCCCCGCGGGCCGGGACCGCCGCGGCTCAGGCCCTCGAATCCGTGCCGCCGTCCTTCTCGGGCAGGGGATCGGGGTCCAGGAACGCCACGGTGATCACGGCCGCTGTATGCCGGATCTGCCACTCACGCGCACCCAGGTCCCGCAGGGCCTGGCTGATGGACTCCAAATCGATCGGCGTCGGCGGCCGCCAGGCCACGCGGCGCAGGTAATCCGGGGTCAGCAGGTTCTCCACCGGCAGGTCGAGCTGGGCCGCTGTCGCAGCGAGCCGGGTCTTGGCCGTCTGCAGCCGGGCCGCAGCCTCGGGATCGGTGCGGGCCCAGGTCCGCGGCGGCGGCGGTGCGTTCGTGGGCACATGCAGCGGCGGCAGATCCTCCGCGGACCGGGCTGCGGAAATGCAGCGCAGCCACCGCGGTGCCTCGCGCTGCGCGGCCCGCCCGTGGAAGCCGGGGGTGTTCAGCAGCTGCGGCACCGTGGACGGCATGGCGCGGGCGGCGGCGATGATGGCCGAATCCGGAATCAGCCGGCCGGGGGCGGTGTCGCGCCGCTCGGCCAGCTGCTCCCGCTCCAGCCACAGTTCCCGGACGGCGGCCAGCTGGCGGCGGTCCTTGAGCTGATGCAGCCCGGAGGTGCGCCGCCACGGATCCGTGCGCGGCGGCGTCGGGGCCGCGAGCCGTACCGCCTCAAACTCCTCCTCGGCAAAACCGAGCTTGCCCGCGTCCTGGAGCAGACGGATCAGCTCCACCCGCAGATCCGTCAGGACTTCGACGTCGAGGGCGGCGTAGCGCAGCCACGGTTCCGGCAGGGGCCTGGTGGACCAGTCCGCCGCCGAGTGTTCCTTGGCCAGGGTGAAGCCGAGCAGCTGCTCGATGACGGCGGCCAGGCCCACGCGCGGCAGCCCGGCCAGCCGGGCGGCCAGCTCGGTGTCGAACAGCTGGTCCGGCCGCATGCCCAGGGCGGCCAGGCAGGGCAGGTCCTGGTTGGCGGCGTGCAGGATCCACTCGGTTCCGCGCAGCGCCTCGTCGATGATGCGCAGGTCGGAGAAAGGCTCCGGGTCGATCAGCCAGGTGCCGGCGCCTTCGCGGCGGATCTGGACCAGGAAGGCCCGCTGGCCGTAGCGGAAGCCGGAGGCACGCTCGGCGTCCACGCCGGCGGGGCCGGTGCCCGCCGCCAGCGCGGCCGCGGCGCGTTCCAGTCCCTGCGGCGTGTCGATGATCAGGGGAACCCCGTCCCGCGGGGCCTCAAGCAGGGGCAGGGGCTGCTCCGGGGGGCCGGCGTCGGCATCCGTGTCGGGGGTGCGGGCAGCGGCAGCGGGGGTTTGGGCGGTCATAAGGATTCCAGTCTATCGAGAGGGAGGCCATCCGCGCCGTCGACGGCCCCTTGGCTGCGTGGGAGGGCCGGATCAGGCGCTCGGCGGCGGCGGAAGCTAGGGGCGGCGGCGCGGCAGCGGCGTAACGCCCTCGGGCAGCGGGGGCAGGCCGGCGAAGGAGCACACCATGTCCGACCAGGCCTCCAGATGGGCGCGGACGGCCGGGCCGGCCGGGGTCCACGAGGCACGCAGCTCGATGTCGATCGCCCCGCCGCGCCCGGACAGCGTGCCGAAGCTTTCGGAGAGGATGCGCGTGGCGGTGCCGCCGGCCGAGGTGTAGGCCGCGCCGTGCTGCTCCAAGGCCTCCACCAGCCAGGTCCAGGCGACCGGCCCGAGCAGTTCGTCGTTGCCCATGTCGGGCTCCAGCTCGGCGCGGATGTAGGTGACCACGCGGAACGTGCCGTTCCACACCGGAGACCCCTGCGGGTCGTGCAGCAGGATAAAGCGTCCGGTGGCCAGTTCGGGCTCGCTGCCCGGGTCCGGCAGGCCCAGCCGACGACGTCCGCCGCCCGGGCCCGGGGCCCGGACCTCGGCGCCCAGGGACACGGCGAACGGAGCCAGGCGTGTGGGGGCCGGGATCTCTTCGAGCAGCAGCTCGGGCCTGCACTCGGCGCGGCGCAGATCGCCCAGTGCGGTCAGGAAATCCGGGGGCACCTGGGAGAGGTCACCAATTGCACTCACCCCCGCAGATTACGGCCGGCCGGGCACGGCGGGTGGGCAGGCTCGCCGCCGTGTCCCATTCGTTACGTGATCCAGCTTACGCCGGGTCCCGCTGCGGCCGACAGGAACGGGGTGCTATTGCCCGCCGCCCACCGCGAGTCCGGCTGCGGCGACCTCCCGGGCAATGGCCTCCGCGAAGGCGTCAACGTCCTCTTCGCTGGTGTCGAAGGTGCACATCCAGCGCACCTCGCCCGTGGCCTGGTCCCAGTCGTAGAACCGGAACACGCCGCGCAGCCGGTCCGCGACGCCGGCCGGGAGCGCGGCGAACACCGCGTTCGACTGCGTCGGCTGGGTGATCCGCACCCCGTCGATCCGTCCCACGGCGTCCGCGAGCCGGCGGGCCATGGCGTTGGCGTGGGCCGCGGAGCGGTGCCACAGATCCCCTTCGTAGAGGCAGATCAGCTGGGCGGACACGAAACGCATCTTCGACGCCAGCTGCATGTTCAGCTTGCGCAGGTATTCCAGGCCGGTGGAAGCCTCGGGATTGAGGACCACGATGCACTCGCCGAACATCATCCCGTTCTTGGTTCCGCCCAGGCTGAGGATGTCCACGCCGGCGTCGGTGGTCATCTCCTGCAGGCTTACGCCCAGGGCGACGGCGGCGTTGGACAGGCGGGCGCCGTCCATGTGCAGCTTCATGCCGCGGGCGTGGGCATGCTCGGCGATCGCCCGGATCTCCTCCACCGTGTAGAGGGTGCCCAGCTCGGTGGACTGGGTGATGGAGACCGCCAGGGGCTGGGCCCGGTGCTGGTCACCCCACCCCCACGCCTCCTTATCGATCAGCTCGGGCGTGAGCTTGCCGTCCGGGGTCTCGACGGTCAGCAGCTTCATGCCGCCCACCCGCTCCGGTGCGGCGTTCTCGTCCACGTTGATGTGCGCCGTCGTCGGGCAGATCACCGCGCCCCAGCGGGGCAGCAGCGACTGCAGGCCCACCACGTTGGCGCCGGTGCCGTTGAAGACCGGGAACGGGCGGGCGCGGGGGCCGAAGCGTTCGGCAATCACCTGGTGCAGCCGTTCGGTGTAGGCGTCTTCGCCGTAGGCCACCTGGTGGCCGAGGTTGGCGGCGCTGAGTGCCGCCATGACCTCCGGGTGGACCCCGGAGTAGTTGTCCGAGGCGAAGGCGCGCAGGGCGATGTCATGCAGGGGTGCGTAGTCAGTCACGGTTCCAGTATCTCTCTTGCCGCGCCCGGATCGGGACGCGCGGGTCAGCCTGCGGGGATGAGGCTGATCCGCCGGCCGTTGATCCGGTCGGCGGGCTGGTTGAAGAGGTCGACGGCGGCCGCGGCCAGCCGGTCGACGTCGGTGTAGCCGGGGTAGGCCCGTTCGGGATTCTCCCGGCGCATCCCCTCATCCACCAGGGCCTTGACCACGAAGACCACGGCGGCCGAGTGCAGCGGCACCGGATGGGCCTTCCTGCCCGGCTGGTCCTTCTGGAAGCCGTGGGCCAGTGCCCGGACCCAGGCGTCGGCGGCCGCCTTGGCCGCGGCGTATCCGGCACCGCCCGCCGTGGGGGAGTCCACCGCGGTGGAGGAGACGATCGCCAGCCGGCCGCGCCCGGAGGCGGCCAGCTGGCCGTAGAAACTGCGGCTGACGTTGCGCAGGGTGCGCAGGATGTTGCGCTCCAGGAAGTCCCAGTCCTCGTCGCTCTGCCCGCCGATGCCGTTGCCGCCGCGCCAGCCGCCGACCAGATGGATCAGGCCGTCCACCCCGCCGTAGGCCTCCTGCAGGTCCGAGGCCAGCGAGCGGACCTCGGAGGCCTCGGCCAGGTCGCAGGTGCGCAGGTCGACGTCGGCAAGGTGCCCGAGGGCGGCCTCGAGCCTCGGCCCGCTGCTGCCGACGGCGACGACCCGGGCCCCCGCAGCCGTCAGCGCGTCGCAGACGGCCACGCCGCTGGGGCTGCCCGCCCCCGCCACCAGGACGACGGCGCCCTGCGCCCCGCCGCCGCTGCTCATGCCCGGCTGCTGCCGGTGATTCCGCAGGTGGACTCGATGACCGGAGCCATCTTCCTGGACAGCGCCTCGTAGAACATGGACAGCGGAAACTCGTCATCCATCACCAGGTCGGTCAGCGCCCGCGGCGGCCCGTCCAGCGGCAGCGCGTCCGGGCCCTTGGCCCAGGTGGAGGCCGGGTTGGGCGTCAGCGTGGCCGAGACCAGGTCATAGGCGGCGAGCCAGTGGGCGACCTTGGGTCGGTCGATGGAGCGCCAGTAGAGCTCCTCGATGGCGGCGCCCAGGCGCACCACCACGGGGGCGGCCTCGTCCCAGTCGATGCTGAGCTTGCCGTCGGTCCAGTGCAGGACGTGGTTCTGGTGCATCCAGGCGAAGAGGAGCTGGCCGCCCAGCCCGTCGTAGTTGCGTACCCGGGACCCGGTGATGGCGAAGCGGAAGATGCGGTCGAAGATCACCGCGTACTGGACCAGGGCGGCGTGCCTGCGGGCCTCGGGGGAGGCATCCTCGTCAGCCTCGACGCGGACCGCTTCGCGGAAGGCGGTCAGGTCGCAGCGCAGCTCCTCCAGGGAGTACAGGAAGTAGGGCATGCGCTGCTTGATCATGAAGGGATCGAAGGGCAGGTCTCCGCGCATGTGCGTGCGGTCGTGGATGAGGTCCCACATCACGAAGGTCTGCTCGGTCAGCTGCTGATCGTCCAGCAGCTGCGCGGCGTCGTCGGGCAGCTCCAGGCTGGTGATCTCGGCGGCGGCGCGGAGCACGCGGCGGAACCGGGCGGCCTCGCGGTCCGCGAAGATGGCGCCCCAGGTGAAGGTGGGGGTGGAGCGGACGGCGACAGTCTCGGGGAACAGTACGGCCGAGTTTGTGTCGTAGCCCGGGGTGAAGTCCAGGAACCGGATGGGCACGAACAGTTTGTTCGAGTACTCCCCGGCCTCCAGCTCGGCCACGAACTCCGGCCAGAGGACCTCCACGAGCACGGCCTCGACGAGGCGGTTGGAGCTGCCGTTCTGCGTGTACATGGGGAAGACCACCAGGTGGCGCAGGCCGTGGGTGCGCTGCTGCTGCGGCTGGAAGGCCATCAGGGAGTCCAGGAAGTCCGGCTCCCCGAGCCCGGAGTCCACCCAGCGCTGGAAGTCGGCGACGGCCAGGTCCAGGTAGTCGGCGTCATGCGGGAAGAGCGGGGCGAGCTCCCGGATGGCGGCGGTGATCCCGGCGATGAGGGCTTCGGCCCGGTCCCGGTGCTCCGTTTCCACCGAACCGTCGCGGTTCTGCAGCGTCTGCAGGGCCGTGGCGGCCTCCTTGAGGCGCTGCCAGGCTTCGGTGGTCTCCGGGGACACGGACATCCCGTGGGCTGCGGCGGCGGGATGTCGGACGGCGGTGGAGGACATGGCGCTGACCCTTCCAGGACGGGGAGCCGGGCTCCCGGCGTGCGGTGCGGCAGCGGCGGATACAGCCGCTGCCGTGATGCCGACGACGCTACCAACGGCACAGCGTTGCTTATGGAAAAGGGGGCCACCCGTTAGGAAGTCGTATGCATGGGCGCGCCGAGGCTGCAGTAACGGCAAAGAGCACTGCAGCTCGGGCCCGGCATTCCCCGCCCTCCGCGGACGGATGCTGTCCGCAATGCACGGGGCGACGGCCGACGGCCGCGTCTACGCTTGCAGCCTGAGACAGGTCGAAGCAGGGGAGGGCACGATGGCAACGGTCGGGAGTGCGGAGCTTCTGGTGCTCGCTGACGCACCGGCATGGCGGGCGTGGCTCGATGAGCACGAGGAGACATCCGACGGCGTCTGGCTCCTGCTGGCCAAAAAGGGGACTGTGGAGCCGACCTCCCTGAGCTACGCCGATGCCCTGGCCGAGGCGCTGTGCAGCGGATGGATCGACGGCCAACGGCAGGGGCATGACGCCGCCACGTTCCGGCAGCGGTTCACCCCGCGCCGGGCGCGTTCGCTCTGGTCGGAGCGGAACCTGGGCCTGGTGGCGGGGCTGATCGCGGAAGGCAGGATGCGTCCGAGGGGCCACGCCGAGATTGACCGCGCCAAGGCCGACGGACGATGGGATCGGGCGTACCCCGGGCCGGGCCGGGCGGAGGTCCCGGAGGATCTGGCCGCCGCGCTCGCTGCCGTACCCGCGGCGGCGGAGGCCTTCGCCGCGCTGACCGGGCAGAAGCGCTACGCCGTCCTGCATCCGATCATCACGGCGCCGAACGCGGCCGTGCGGGAGCGCCGGCTGCGGAAGGCGGTCGACCTGCTCGACCCGCGCGCCCGGGCGGACTAGTAGGCGGTGCTGGTCGGCGCCGCGGTGCCGATCGGGGTCAGCTGCACGGACGAGTGGTTCTTCTCCACACGGCGCAGCGCCCAGACATCGTTGAACAGGGCCAGGAACTCGCCGTCGGAGCGCTGCAGCACCTCGGCGCCGTGCACGTTGGAGAGCACCTCGGCGGCGTCGGGAGTGGTCAGCCGGGCGAGCGAATAGGGCAGCTGCTCGTAGCGCATGGGCGCGTTGAAGTCCTGGGTCATGCGGTCCTCGACCACTTCGAACTGCATGGGGCCGACGGCGGCCAGCACCGGGGCCTGGTCGCCGCGCCGGTCCGAGCGCAGCACCTGGATGATGCCCTCGTGCTCCAGCTGGTCGATTCCGCGGCGGAACTGCTTGTAGCGGCTCGGGTCCTTGGACCGGGCCACCCGGAAATGCTCGGGGCTGAACAGCGGAATCGGCGGGTACTGCACCGGCTCCTCCAGATATAGGCTGTCGCCCACCCGCAGCGCGGAGGCATTCACCAGCCCGACGACGTCGCCCGGCCAGGCCTCATCAATCACTTCCCGTTCCCGCCCGAACAGGTGCTGGGCGTACTTGGTGGCGAAGGTCTTCCCGGTGTTGGCGTGCGTGACGACCATGCCGCGTTCAAAGACGCCGGAGCAGACCCGGATGAACGCGACGTGGTCGCGGTGGGCCTTGTTCATGCCCGCCTGGACCTTGAACACGAAGCCGGAGAAGGGAGCTTCGACGGGCCGCCGGTCGCCGTCCTTATCCTGCCGGTCGGTGGCCGGGGGAGCGATGTCGACCAGGGTGTCGAGGATCTGCCTGACGCCGAAGTTCAGTGCGGCCGAGGAGAAGAGGATGGGCGTGCCCTTGGCGGCCAGGAAGAGGTCGCGGTCAAACTCGGCGCCGGAATCGGTCACCAGCTCCACTTCGTCCCGGGCGGTGGACCAGGCCTCACCCTCCTGCTCGGCGGCGGCGTCGAGGTCCAGGTGCTCCTCCAGGGCGAGCGAGGCGCCGGAGTTCTGCCGGGTGAAACGGACGAACTCGTCGCCGCGCAGGTCCCAGACGCCGCGGAAATCGCCCGAGAAACCCACGGCCCAGGTCAGCGGCATCGGGGTCAGGCCGGTGCGCTCGTTGATTTCGTCCATCAGCGCCAGCGGATCCAGGCCCGGCCGGTCCCACTTGTTGATGACCGTGATGATGGGCAGGTTCCGTGCCCGGCAGACCTCGAAAAGCTTCATGGTCTGGGTCTCCAGGCCCTTGGCCGCGTCGACGAGCATGACGGCGCAGTCCACGGCGGCCAGCACCCGGTAGGTGTCCTCGGAGAAGTCGGCGTGACCGGGGGTGTCCAGGAGGTTGATGACCGTGTCGCGGTAGGCGAACTGCAGGGCCGCGGAGCTGATCGAGATGCCGCGGTCCTTTTCCATCTGCATCCAGTCGGAGACCGTCTCACGGCGGTTGTCCTTGCCGTTGGTGGCTCCGGCGGTGCCGATCACCCGGGCATGCAGGGCCAGTGCTTCGGTCAGCGTGGACTTGCCGGCATCGGGGTGGGAGATCACCGCGAAGGTGCGCCGCCGCGATGCTTCCCTGCGGATCTGCGCTGCGGCGGGGGCTGAGCTGGAGGTGGTGGAGGCCTGGGACACGAGGCTGCTTTCCGGTGACGGCTGAGGTGGTGGGTGCTGCGGAAGCGCAGCGAACGGCTGCGCGGACACAGCCTTTCCAGTCTAGCGGCTGTGCACGAGCCGGAGGTTCAGGGCAGGCCCCACGGGAGTCCTCCGAAAACAACTGTCCCATTCAGTGGTGTGGGCCGGGACACAACCCGCATCCGGGGCCTAGGGTGGAGGCCGGTTACCTCGCATCCGCCGGGACGCAATCCTCCGGCAGTCCTTCGGGCGGCCGGCTCAACGAAAGGTTCACAGCAATGCCTGAAGCGTTCATCATCGACGCCGTCCGTACCCCCGTCGGCAAGCGGAAGGGCGGATTGAGCGGGATCCACCCTGCAGACCTTGCCGCGCACGTCATTGCCGAGACGGTCCGCCGGGCGGGCATCGACTCGGAGGAATACGACGAGGTGATCCTGGGTGCCATCGACCAGGTCGGGCCCCAGGCCATGGACATCGCCCGTACCTCCTGGCTGGCGGCCGGCCTCTCGGAACGCGTTCCCGGCACCACGGTCGAACGCCAGTGCGGATCCGGCCAGCAGGCCATTTCCTATGCGGCGCAGGCGGTCATGAGCGGCACCAGCGACCTGGTCATTGCCGGCGGCGTGCAGAGCATGTCCTCGGTGCCGCTGTCCTTCGCCAACACGGCCGCCCGGGAACTGGGTTTCCCCAACCCGTTTGCCGGTTCGGCGGGCTGGGAAAAGCGTTACGGGGACCAGCAGGTGTCCCAGTTCATCGGCGCCGAGATGATGGTGAAGCAGTGGGGCCTGACCCGGGAGGAGATGGAGGACTTCGCGGTCGAGTCCCATGTCCGGGCCATCGCCGCGCAGGCCGAGGGGCGCTTCGACCGGGAAATCCTGCCGATGAACGGCGTCACCGCCGATGAGGGCCCGCGGGATCCGGACCGCGCGAAGATCGCGACCCTGGCACCACTGGCGGAAGGCGGCTCGCTGACGGCGGCGACGTCGTCCCAGATCTCCGACGCCGCGGCGGTGCTGCTGCTCGCCTCGGAGGCTGCGGTGCGCCGCTACGGGCTGAAGCCCCGGGCGCGGATCCACTCCATCACCGCCCGCGGAGACGACCCCATCATGATGCTCAGCGCGCCCATCGAGGCGACCCGCCACGCGCTCAAGCGCACCGGGATGAGCCTGGACGAGATCGACCTGCTGGAGATCAACGAAGCCTTCGCCTCCGTGGTCCTGGCCTGGCAGCGGGAGGTCGGCGCCGACATGGCCAAGGTGAACGTCAACGGCGGCGGCATCTCCCTTGGCCATCCCATCGGCGCGACCGGAGCGCGGATCATGACCACCCTGCTGCACGAGCTCGAGCGCACCGGCGGCCGCTACGGCCTGCAGACCATGTGCGAGGGCGGCGGGCAGGCGAACGTCACCATCATTGAGCGCCTCGACGAGGGCTTCCGGCCGTAACGGGCCGGACCGGATCGGCCGGGAGGTCCACGTCGCCGGGGCCGGGGGAGCGGCATGCACGCCGCGCCCCCGGCCCCGGCGCGTTAAGGCCGCACGGCCGCGGCCCGGGTGATGAACCGCTGAGCGAAGATCGTCGCCCGCGTCATATTCCGGCGATGTTTGACAGGTGACGCGGGCCACCCAAAACTGAGGTGACAGTTTTCAAATATGCATCGCGTGTTTACCTCAGCCGATGGCCGTCACCGGCGCAGGCACGCGGCGCCCCGTCCGAAAGCCGGCCATGCCTTCCAGCCCCGCACCCCTGACCGAAGACGAAGTCCTGGCCGCGGCCGCGGCCCTCGTTGAGGCCTTCGGCGCCACCCGCACCGACGAGTACTTCGCGGCCTTCGCCCCCGACGCGACGTTCGTGTTCCACACCGAAGACCGGCGGCTGGAAAGCCGGGCCGAATACGAAGCGCTGTGGAACTCCTGGCTCGCCGACGGGTGGTCCGTCACCGCGTGCCGGAGCAGCGACATCCTGGTCCAGGTCCTGGGCGAAACCGCGGTGTTCAGCCACACGGTGCGCACCACGGCCGGCCCCGCCGCCGCCCCGGAGACCACCAGCGAACGCGAAACCATCGTGTTTGCCCGCCGTGACGGCCGCCTGCTCGCCGTCCACGAGCACCTCTCCGCCCTGCCCGCTTCCGCCCGGCCGTCCGCCGGCGCCGACGCCTAGATTCGAGGCCCCATGTCTACCCAACCCTCCGCCTGGTCGCGGCTCTCCCGCCGCCTGGATGAAGATTCCGAAGGCTACGGTCCGCTCCGCGGCACCCTCGGCACCGGCCGCATCGGCATGATCTGGCTGGCCGCCAACCTGGTGGTCACCACGCTGCTGACCGGCACCCTGTTCGTTCCGGGTGTCAGCTGGCCCCTCGCCCTTGGCATGATCGTTCTCGGCACGGTGATCGGCGGCGCCGTGCTGGTGCTGGTGGGCAACATGGGCACCCGCACCGGCCTGCCGACCATGTCCCTGACCAAGGGCGCCTTCGGCCTGCGCGGCTCGTTCCTGGCCGTGGCGGCCAACGTCGTCATCCTGATGGGATGGAGCTGGGTCCAGGCCATGCTCGCCGGCGTCACCGTCAACTTCCTGGTCGAACGCGCCACCGGGTTCTCCAGCCCCATCCTGTTCTCGGTGCTGTGCCAGCTGCTCGTGGTGGCGCTGGCCATCTTCGGGCACAAGGGCATCGCCCGCGTCGAGCCGTGGCTGGCCCTGGTGATCCTGGCCATCATGGGCTGGATCTTCACCGTGGCCTTCACCGAGTTCCCGGCGGCGGACTTCGCCGCCATCCCGGTTGATCCCGACGCCGGGCTGACCGGCGTCATCGTGCTCGACATCGTCATCTCCACTGCCATCTCCTGGACCGTGCTCTCGGCGGAGTTCAACCGCCTGGCCCGCAGCCAGGCGGCCGGCACCGTCGGCTCGGCGGTGGGTTACACCCTCTCCACCGTCCTCGCCATGGCCCTGGGCGCCACCGCCATCGGCTACGTGGTGCTCGACGGCGGCGAAGCGGTCGGCTTCGACCCGGCCCTGATTGTGGGGGTCTTCGGCGCGCCGCTGGCCGTGGTGATCTTCCTGTCCGTGATGGCCACGAACACCATGGTGGTCTACGGCATGGTCTCGTCCGTGGTGAACATGGTGCCCTCCCGGCGGGTACGCTTCCTGCCGACCGCCCTCGTGCTCGGCGCGGTGTCCATCCTCGGGTCCACCTGGCTGGGCCTGCTGGACAGCTTCACCTCCTTCCTGACCGTGATCGGGGCGCTCTTCATTCCCGTCTTCGCGGTGATGATCGCCGACTACTACCTGGTCAACAAGGGCTCCTACACCAGGGACATCCTGCTCGGCCGCGGCGGCCGCTACTGGTACCGCGGCGGCATCAACCCGGCCGCACTGCTGGCCTGGCTGGTCGGCGCAGCGGCCTCCCTGCTGCTGACCTACGTCCTGCCCAGCCCCGTGGGCGCCACCATTCCAACGTTCGCCCTCACGTTCGTCCTGTACCTGGGCTGGTGCGCCGCGGCCAGGAAGGTCGTGCGCGGCCGGCCGGCATCACGCCACCTGTGCGACGACGACAGCGCGGGTGAGGAACCGGAAGCGGCGACACGTGCGGGTCGTTGACCTCAGCCATCCGATCCGCACCGGCATGCAGGTCTTTCCGGGAGACCCGCAGGTCCGTGTGCAGCAGGCGGCAACGGTCCCGGCGGACGGCTTCGAGGTTGCCGAGCTGCACCTGGGCAGCCACAGCGGCACCCACCTCGACGCGCCCCGGCACACCGTTGACGGCGGTGCGGCCATCGATGAGCTGCCCCTGGACCGGCTGATCGGGCCGGCCCGGATCGTGCGGCTTCCCGAGGCGGCGCCGCACTCGCTCGTCAGCTGGTCCCAGGTTGCGGACCAGCTGACGGGACTGGCTCCGGGGACCATCGTGCTCTTCGAGACCGGGTTCTCCCTGTGGTTCGGCACCGCGCGGTATCTGGCCCATCCGGTGTTCGACGCCGACATCGCCCGGATCCTGGTCGCTGCCGGGGTGCGGGTGGTCGGCTTCGACACCCTGAACCCGGATCCGACGCCGGATCCTTCGTACCCGGCTCCGGCCCTGCCCGACGGTGCGCCCGCGCTGCCCTTCCACGACGTGTTCCTGGGGGCCGGCGGGGCGATCATCGAGAACCTCGCCAACCTCGCCGAGGTCACCTGGCCCGATCCGCTGGTCTCCGTGCTGCCGCTGCGGCTGGACGGGGCTGACGGCTCCCCGGTCCGGGCGGTCGCCTTCAGCGCCTGACGGCGCCCGGCTCCGCCCGTCCGCTCCGTTGAGCCCGCGGCGCCGGCGGAACCGGCTCAGGACCGGTCCGCGGCCCAGCGCAGCCGCAGGGTTTCCTCCATCTCCTGCTCCTCAATGCGCCGAACGATCTGCTCCAGGGCGCGCTCCAGCCGCGGAATCCACCGGTTCTCCACGGCCCGCTGCCGCGCGCGGGTTCCCCCCAGATCCGCTTCGACGAGCTCCAGGGACCGCCGGGCCGCTGCGGACGCCGCGGCGGTCCGCAGCGCCTCGCCGTGGGACTGTGCGGCGAAGACCAGCGCTGAGGAGCCCGCCTGGACAGTGAAGGCAGGAAGCTCGCAGCCGGCGGACTCCGGATACTCGATCCCCATGGCAACGGCCAGCTGGACGTGCACCCGGGCCGTGGCCGGCGGCGCGGCTTCGCGGATCCGCTCCATGCCGTCCAGCGCCGCGGACCGCTGCAGCCACACCGCGGCGTCACGGGCGGCGTCCTCCCAGGCCCGCTGCGCCTGCGCGGCACGGCCCCGCAGCCGGGACACCGTGTGCTCCAGGATCCGCTGCTTGCGTTCGAGCAGCTCCGCGCCCCGCCGTGCCGTCTCCAGCCGGCGCTCCGCCTCGGCCCGCCCGGCCCGCCCGGCGGCCGGGCTCATGCCGCGCGTCCGGGGGTGCCGCCGTCGTCCTCCGGGCTCCCGGCACCGGGGCCGTCGGCGCCGCTTCCCGCCGTTCCGGCTCCTGAGCCGACGCCGCCCTCCGCCGGGGCGTCGTCGGCGTCGGGCGCCGGCAGGTACCGCGCGATCAGCTCCGGGCTGAGCATGATCAGTTCCCGCCTGGGCAGCACGGAAAGGGCACGCCAGGCCAGGTCGAACGTCTGGTCCAGGGTGCGCGCCTCGCTGCGGCCCTGGTTGAACAGCTCCTGCTCGACCGCGGTCCGGAACTCGATGTAGGCCCGGTCGGTGTCGCTGAGGGCGGCGGTTCCGACCAGCTCGGCGAGCTCGGCGGCCTGCCGGGCACGGGCCATCGCAGAGAGGATCTGCGCTGACACGTCGAGGTGGTCCTCCCGGGTCCGCCCGGCACCGGCACCGCTGCGCATCAGCCGCGAGAGCGAGGAGAGCACGTCCACCGGGGGATAGATGCCGCGGGCATCCAGGTCCGGCGAAAGGACGACCTGCCCCTCGGTGATGTAGCCGGTGAGGTCCGGCACCGGGTGGGTCATGTCCCCGCCGGGCATGGTCAGCACCGGCACGATCGTCACCGATCCCTCACGTCCGCGCACCCGCCCGCACCGCTCGTACAGGGTGGCCAGGTCGCTGTAGAGGTTGCCCGGATAGCCGCGCCGGGCCGGGATCTCGCGGCGGGCCGCGGACACCTCGCGGACGGCTTCGGCGTAGCTGGTCATGTCGCTCATCACGACGAGGACGTCGTCGCCGTTCTCATAGGCCAGGTACTCGGCGATGGTCAGGGCGATGCGGGGAGTGAGGATCCGCTCGATCACCGGATCGTCCGCGGCGTTGAGCAGCAGGACCAGTTCACCGGCGGCGGACCGCTCCTCCAGCCGGTCCCGGATGTAGGCGATGTCGGAGTGCGTCATTCCCATGGCCGCGAACACCACCCGGAACGGCCGGCCGGCGGTGGTGGCCTGCGCGGCCAGCTGGGTGGCCAGGTCCAGGTGCGGCAGCCCGGCCACGGAGAAGATCGGCAGCTTCTGCCCGCGCACCAGGGTGGTCAGCGCGTCGATCACCGACACGCCGGTCAGCACCGGATCCCGCGGCGGCTCCCGGTACACGGGGTTCAGCGGCCAGCCGCTCACCGGCGCCGCATCCTGGGCAGCCACCGGCGGCCCGCCGTCCAGCGGCTCGCCGCGGCCGTTGCAGACCCGACCCAGCCAGCCGGTGCCCACCGCCACGTGCAGCGGCCGGCCCTCGAAGCGGACCTGCAGCCCGCCCGGCGCCAGCCCGCCCGTGCCCTCCAGCACCTGCAGGACCGCGTCGGAGCCGGCGACCTCCAGCACCAGTGCATGGCGGTCCGGGGCGCCGTCGACCTCGACGACGGCGAACTCGTCCCAGCCCACGCCCTGCACCCCGCCCATCACCAGCAGCGGGCCGCGCAGTTCCCGGACGTCGGTGTAGCCCACGAGGCGCCGCGCGGCGGCCAGCGCGGAATCCGCGCCGGCGGGATCCTGCCGGTCCGGTTCGGGCCGTCCGGCGGCGCTGCTCATGCCAGCTCCTGCAGGGTCCGGAGGAAGTCCGCTCCGCCCCGGGCCGCGCCGTCGGCGTCCTCGGGGCCCGTGTCCTCGCGCAGCCGCAGCAGCGGGGTGAAGTCCACTTCCTCGATGCGCGACGGCGGGATCCCGCGTCCGACCAGGTCCTGGCAGGCCTGCACGGTGTCCAGCACGGCCTGCAGCAGCGCCGCGCCCTTGGCGGCGGAGCAGTAGCCGTCGTTGCGGCTCAGCGCATTCTGCACCAGCACCCCGTCCCGCAGCAGCCGGGCGCCGAGCAGCACCATCTGTTCATGTCCCGGGAGGGATCCGGCGCCGATGATCTCGGCCAGCGCAGCCACCCGGTCGGCGTCGGCCAGCAGCAGCTGGGCCCGGGCCCGGCGTCCGGCCCAGCCGGGGTCGCCCTGGTCCGCGTACCAGCGGCCCAGCTCCTCGGCGTCGCGCGCGAAGGAGCCCCGCCAGCTGACGGCGGGATAGTGCCGTGAATAGGCCAGCTCCCGGTCCAGCAGCCACAGCGACCGGACGAACCGCTGCGTGTCGGTGGTGACCGGTTCGCTCATGTCTCCGCCCGGGGGTGAGACGGCCCCGATCACGGTGACCGACGCCGTCGGCCCGCCCAGCGTGCGGACCCGCCCGGCCCGCTCGTAGAACGACGCCAGCTCGCTGGCGAGGTTCGCCGGGTAGCCCTCCTCGGCGGGCAGGTCCCCGTTGCGGTTGGCGAACTCGCGCAGCGCCTCGGCCCACCGGGAGGTGGAGTCGGCGATCACCACGGCGTCGTGGCCCATGTCCCGGAAGAACTCGGCGACGGTGACCCCGGTGTCGATGCACACTTCGCGGGCCATCATCGGCATGTTGGACGTGTTCGCGATAATCACCGTCCGGTCGATCAGCCTGCCGCCCGTGCGTTCGTCCTCCAGCTGGGACAGCCCGTCCAGGACGTCGGACATTTCGTTGCCGCGCTCGCCGCAGCCCACGTAGATGATGACGTCGGCATCGGAGTACTTGGCGATCTGCTGCAGCAGGAGGGTCTTGCCGGTGCCGAAGCCGCCGGGCACCGCTGCCGCCGAGCCGCGCGGCAGCGGGAACAGCAGGTCCAGCACGCGCTGGCCCGTGTGCAGCGGCACCGCTCCGGCGAGCCGCTCCCGGAACGGACGCGGCCGGTGCACGGGCCACGGCTGGGCCAGCGGGATGTCCGTGTCCCCGACCCGGGCGGCGGGATCGGCGGCGCGCACGCTGCCCTCCGCCAGCCAGTGCACCGTACCGCTCAGATGCGGCGGCACCAGGACGCGGAACTCGACGGCCCCGGCGCCGGCCACCACGCCGAGCACGTCACCGGGCCCGACGTCCCCGCCCAGCCGGGCAGTGGGCCGGAACAGCCAGCGCTCGTCCAGCACGGCGGGGTCATCGGTGGCGGACTGCCGGTCCGCCGAAAGCCACAGCGGGGCCGTGGAGAGCGGACGCAGCAGCCCGTCGAAGACCCGGCCGAGCAGCCCCGGGCCCAGCAGCGCGGACAGCTGGCGGCCGGTGGGCTCGGCGACATCGCCGGCGCGCAGCCCGCCGGTGTACTCGTAGGCCTGGAGGGTGGCTCGGCTGCCGCTGATCGAGACGGCCTGGGCGGCAATGCGCTCCGAGCCCAGGGCCAGCACCTCGAGCATGGACAGTTCCGGCAGGCCCTGGACCTCCACCAGCGGGCCGTTGATCCGGGTCACGCGGCCCGTTCGGTCCTGATTCATGCCGCCCACAGCCGGCTCACCTCCACGGGATCGGCTGCCAGTTCCTGGCGCACCAGCGCCGGCAGGGACAGGTCCAGGGTGCGGGTACCGGCGCGGGCGTGCAGCCCGCCCCCGGGAGCCTCGGTGATCTCCGCCTCCGGGCCCAGCAGGGCCACGGCGCGGCGCCGCAGCGCCTGGAGCAGCAGGGGATAGCGCGGGTCGCTGCGCAGGGCCGCGGCCTGGGCGAGCAGTTCCTCCTGAAGTGCGGTGCGCAGGCGCTCCTGTTCGGCGAGCACCAGGGCGCCGGCCTCCCTCCGGGCCCGCGCCGAACGCAGGGCGGCGTCCGCCCGCCCGGCCTCGGCTCCCTCCGCCCGGGCCTGCCGTACCGTCTCCCCGGCCCGGCGCCGGGCGCCGTCGAGGATACGCCCGGCCTCTTCCCCTGCCGCGAGGGTGATCCGTCGGGCCTGGGCGCCGGCGTCGTCCGCGAGCGCGGCACGTACCGGGTCCAGGGCCGGGCCGGCTTCGCGGGGCAGCCCCATCACGGCAGGACCGCCGTCAGCGGGGCGGACGGGCCGGCCGTGGCGCCGTCCGCGAGCGCGTCCGCAGCGGCCCGCGTCAAAAGCACCAGCACGACGTCGGCCGCCAGCCCGGCCCAGGCCCGCCGGGCGGCGGCGGCATCCGCGGCCGGATGAAGCTGCACCCCGGCGAGCGCGTAGCCGGCGATCCGGTAGTCCTCGCCGATGGCGGCCACCCGGCCGTCCTGCCCGCGCCCGCTCATGCCTGGCCGATCAGGATGATGGAGATGATGAGCCCGTAAATGGCGATGCCCTCGGCCAGCCCGAGCACCACCATGGCGCGCCCGAAGATTTCGGGCCGTTCGCTCATCGCCGCCAGAGCGGCGGAGCCCGTGTAGGCCACGGCGATGGCGGCACCGATGGAGGACCCGGCGACGGCGATGGCCGCCGCGATCAGGGCGGCGCCGCGGCCGCCGTCGGACTCGGTCTGCATGGGCACCGCCGTGTCCACCGCGGTCTGTGCGGCCGCCGGATCGGCGGCGGCCTCGGGTGCGGTCAGTGCTGCCGCGAGCAGCACCAGGGCGCCCAGCATGAGCGCGGCGTTGGTGCCGGCAAGCAGCCGGAGGCCGGACCGGCGGTGCCTGCGCGCGAGCAGCACCAGGCTGGCGGCGAACAGCCCGGCCAGCAGCAGGACGGCGGGAAGTGCGGTAAGCCAGGGGTTCACGGCTGATGCCTTTCACTGGACCGGGGATTCCCGGTGGCGGTTTCCGCGGTGACGGCGGTGGTGCCGGCCGGAGCGGTGGTGCCGTCCGCGGCCGGTGGGGTTCCGTCCAGGTCCGGCGCCCAGGGCCGGAAGCGCCGCCCCTCGGCCTGGAAGACGCGGGAGAACAGTTCGTAGTACTCCAGGCGCAGTGCCTGGATGCCCGCCACCAGGCCCTCGAGGGCGAAGGTGACGGCGTTGCCGATAAGGAACACCAGGACCGCGGCCGCGGCCCGCCAGTCCGGGGCCCAGAGCGCGGTGGTGCCGTCCCAGACGACGCCCATCAGCGCGGCATGGGTGAGCCCGAAGGCGGCCAGCCGGGTGAAGGAGACCAGGTTGGAGCCAAGCTGCACCACCGTGTCCACCAGCTCCACGGACGCCTGCAGGCCGCCGCCCGCTCCGCCGCCGGATTCGGTAAAGAGACCGACGAAGATCAGGCCCAGGGCCAGCGCGCCCAGGATCGCCGCGGCGAGGACCAGGGGCCCCGCGCCGGCGACGAGCCCCCAGGCCAGGAGTCCCACGGCGAGGAACAGTGCGGACCCGGCCAGCCCGGAGCGGGCGTACAGGGCGTAGCCCCATCCGCCCTCGCGGACCCGGTTGATCGTGCCGAGCGCGTAGGCCCCGGCCAGCAGCACGGCGCCGAACAGCACGGCGGCGATGAGCAGCGGAATCGGCTCCTCGAGCGGATCGAGCCAGAGCACCGGCAGCACACCGGTGGGGCCGAAGAACTCGCCGTACAGGACCCCGAACACCACGGCGGCCATCCCCGCCCCGGTGACGAACAGCCAGGCGCCCCGCCAGCGGCGCAGCCGTGCCACCCGCCCGCTGCGCAGGACCAGGCCGGCCGCCACCAGCAGCAGGCCCTGCCCGGCGTCGCCGAACATCATCCCGAACATGATCACGTAGGCCAGGGCCGCCAGCAGCGCCGGGTCCACTCCGCCGTAGGGAACCGTGGTGTAGGTGTCCACGAGCAGCCGCGAGGGCCGGGGGGCGGCCTGCTTCGAGGCGCCGCCGGCCAGCAAGGTCGGCGGATCCACCCCACGCGGGTTCTTCAGCGGAACCAGGCCGGCGCCGCGCGGTGCCAGCGCATCGGCAAGGGCAGGCACGTCGTGGGCGGGGGACCAGCCCGCCCACGCGGCGACCGGGCCGCGCACGACGGCGGCCGCCTCCGCCCGGTCCAGCTCGCCCGCGTCGGTGCCGGGCTCATAGGGCAGGTCCAGTTCCACGGTCCCGTGCCGGGCGACTTCGGTGAGTGCCTCGCGGCGGCGTTCCTTCGGGCAGACCACTGATACGCGCTCCATGCGCACCGGGGAGAGCTCCTCACGCCACGGCATTGAGCACCTCGCTGGATCCGGTCTCGCCCGCGGCGGCCGCCAGCGCGGCCCGCAGGCGCCATGCGTCGGACGTCAGCACCTGCACGGCGCCGAACACGATCTCCGGGCCGGGCACCCCGGAGCGCAGCAGGCGGAAACCCTCCGCCTCCTCCAGCACCGGCAGGGTGGACTCGGCCCGCCACAGGTCCGCGGGGGTGGACAGGTCCGCGAGCAGCGGCTGCAGCCGTGCGGGCAGGGCCTCGCGCAGCTCGGGCAGGCTCCGCGCCTCGGTCCAGCCGATGCCGAGGAGCGGCCGCAGCAGGGACACCAGGCGGGCGGCCGGCGGGGTGCCGCCCGCCAGCCGCACCCGGGCGGCGAGCAGGGCAGCGGCCCGGGCGGTGCTGTCGGCGGCTTCCGGGGCCGCCGCGCCGAGGCGGCGCAGGCGGACCGCGGTGAGCACCGCGGGCAGGTCCGAGTCCGGGTCACCCCAGGGCGAGCGGCGCAGCAGGTCGGCCAGCTCGGCGGGGGAATCCGCCGCTGAGATCCGGGGCCAGGCGGTGGCGAGGCTCCCGAGCTCGAACGGCGCCGCTTCGTCCTGCCCGTTCAGGGTGGTCCGGCCGGCGGGCTCGGAAGGCGGGGCGGCCAGCCGCCGGGCCAGCTGAACGATGTTGTCCGCTTCGTAGGCGGACGCGACGGCGCGCAGCAGCGCCGTGCCGCCCGGGGGCACCCAGCCTGCCAGCACCCGTACTTCCCAGAGCACCGCGTCCCGGGTGGCACGCTGGGCGGTAAGCAGGGTGTCCGCTGATGCCAGCCGGGCAGCGTATCCGGTGTCCCGGAGCAGGTCCAGCGCCGCGGTGAGGCTGCCGGATCGGGCCACCCGGTCGATCAGCCCGCTGCCGGCCCGGCGCCGGGCCATGGAGCGGGACCGAACAGCGGCGGCCACCCAGTCCGAATTCACGCTCTTCCGTCCCCTCCGGCGGGCTCGTCCTGCGGCATTCCGGCCTGCATCTGCGCCACCATCCGATCCAGGAGCGCGGCGGCGGTGGGACCGAGCCGGGTGCGGCCCCGGTTCCGGAGCTGTTCGGCCCGGCCACGCGCCTTGGCGAGCCGCCGCGCGTCGGCCGCCTCGACGGCGTCGGCCGCTTCCGCTGCGGCCGCGGCCCGGGCTGCCGCGGCGGCCTGGCGGGAGTCTTCGAGGATCCCGGCGGCCTGGGTGCGGGCGGCCGCAAGGTGCTGCTCGGCGGCGCGGCGCGCCTCCTCGATCCGCCGGGCGGCGGCGTCGACGTCGGGCTGCAGGGCGGCGAACACCGGTCCAAGTTCCGCCTCCGGTCCCGGGCGGTCCTCGGCGGGAACGGCGGCGGGCCCTGCCGGCCCCGGGGCGCCGACGGGCCTGAAACGGTCCAGCAGGCTGCGCCTGGCCATCGGGTCAGTCGCCCGTCGCCCGGGCCTCGGCGGCTTCGCCGTTGCGGACGATGTCGCCATCCACCAGCAGGATGCCCCGGGCGATGTCGCGCCACAGCGGGGTGCGCCGGAGCAGGAACTCCAGCTCCATGCAGAAGTGCTTGTATTCCTCGCCCAGGGAGTCGTGCATGATGGCCCGGGATTCCGCGTCCGGCTCCACGGCCATCCGCTGCATGTACCAGCCGATCGCCTCGGCCTCCTCGGCCAGCGAGGCGCACATCCTGGCGAAGGTCCTGGTTTCTGCCGGCAGTTCCTCCGGCGGTTCGTGATACTGCTCGGTGCCCATGACGGCTCCCTTGAAAGGCCGCCGGGCCGTTTGGAGCAGGGCCCCGGCGGTGCAGATCAGTAACTCATCGAGCGTACGTTTCGCGCCTCGGGGCACACAATGGGTCCTGACCATTCCGGCCGGCGCCGGACCCCCGCCACGCGCCCGTCCGGCTGCGGTCCGGGGCCGGGGCCACGCCCGTGGCACAGCGGAGCCCCGGCAGCGGGAAGGCCGCCGGGGCTCGGGCAGGAGGTTCAGGCCGGGGCGTCGGAGGTGTCGCCGCGCGGAACGAGCTTCAGCGATACGGAGTTGATGCAGTAGCGCTGGTCGGTGGGCGTCGGGAAGCCCTCGCCCTCGAAGACGTGGCCGAGGTGCGACTCGCAGGCGGCGCAGCGGACCTCGATGCGGTCCATGCCCATCGACCGGTCGTGCAGGTAGCGGACGCGGTCCTCGGCGAGGGGCGCGAAGAAGGAAGGCCAGCCGCAGTGCGAATCGAACTTCTCCGTGCTGGTGAACAGGTCGGCGCCGCAGGCCCGGCACTGGTAGACGCCGGCGGTCTTGGTGTCCCAGTATTCGCCGGTGTAGGGCCGCTCGGTGCCGGCCTGCCGGAGCACCTGGTATTCCTGCGGGCTGAGTTCGGCCCGCCACTGCTCATCGGTCTTCCGCACGGCACCGGTGGCGGCGGCGGTGTCCTGGGGGGAGGTCTCGGGTGTGGTCATGACAGCGACAACGCTTAAGCGTCGCCAATAAATCCCGATCCGGAGTACAGGTGCAGCACCGGAATCTGCAGCCGTTCCTGGGCCTCGTTCGCCCAGTCGGTGCGCAGGGTGTCCTCCACCGCGTGCGGCGTCGTGATCACCACCGCCTGCCTGGCCGCGGTGCGGCGGGCGGCGTCGACGACGGCGGCCACCGGGTCCCCGTCCACCACGGCTCCGCGGGCGTCCAGCCCGGCCTCGTGCAGCAGGCGCAGGCTGGCAGCCAGGTCCAGGCCTGCCTCGCGCTGCTGCTCCGCCGGCCCCGGCCGGTCTCCCGAGAGGTTCCGGAACGCCTCGGCGAATTCCAGCAGGCTCAGCCTGTCGAGGAACTCCACCAGCAGGTTGCCGCCGGTTTCGGCGGGCACCAGGAGCTCGAAGGCGGCCGGTTCCACCTCGGCCAGGGACGCCAGGTTGGCGACGTCCACGGAGTTCAGGGCCTCTTCGGTCAGCACAAGGATTGTTCCGCTCATGCGCACAGCCTAGTACCCGCCGGGTGTCCTCCCGGAGCCCGAATGCCCCGGCCCAGCCGGAGCCGGGGCAGGCAGCAGGGACCGCCGACAGGGGAGGAGGCGAAGCGTCCGCCGACACCGGCACGCCGAAATGGGAACCCGCAGCCGAAGGAGGGTAGAAAGGTTCCATGGTTAACACTGCTTCCGCCGGCGGCCCGCAGGCCGAGGACGGCGCCCTCACGACGACCGCCCCCTGGATGCGCTGGACCGCCTTCGGCGCCGGCGTCGGAGTGGCCGCCTCCACGGCGGTCCTGGCCGCAGCCAGTGGCCTGGGGGTCTACTTCGCCCGGCAGGTGGTCACCCCGCGGCATGTGCGCGACGAGAACCTGGAGATCCTGGCCGTTACCACCTCCGCGGCGCACGGGCGCCAGGTGATCCTGCCCGCCAACGCGGACACCACCGTGGACGGCACCTACAGCCTCTACTTCGACGGCGGAGGCGGACATGTCCGGATCGGGGCGATCCGCTCCTACGTGCCGCGTGAGGGCACGGTGCAGCGCGACGTCGAGGAGGTCTACAGCGGCGACCTGGCCAAGGCCGTGCGCGGCTGGTGGAGCGGCTCCATCCATCCCACCCCCGCGGCCGCCGGATTCGCGCAGCAGGACGTGCTGATCCCGGTCGAGGGCGGCGAGGCGCCGGCGTGGCTGGTGCCGGCCGACAGCGCCGCCGCCTCCGAAACCGGAACCTGGGCGGTGATGGTGCACGGCCGCGGCGCCACCCGGGCCGAGTGCATCCGCGCGGTGGGCTCGGCGCAGGCAGCCGGGCTGACCAGCCTGCTCATCTCCTACCGCAACGACGGCGAGGCCCCCGGTGCCGCCGACGGGCGGTACGGGCTCGGCCTGACCGAATGGCGGGACGTCGAGGCGGCGATCCGCTACGCCCTCGACCACGGCGCCCGCGACGTCGTGCTGTTCGGCTGGTCCATGGGCGGGGCCATCTGCCTGCAGGCCGCGGACCGGTCCGCGCTGGGCCGGTATGTCCGCGCGATGGTGCTGGACGGACCCGTGGTGAACTGGGTGGACGTGCTGGCCTACCAGGCCCGCCTGAACAACGTCCCCGTGCAGGCCGGGCGGCTGGGCCAGTGGCTGATTTCCAACCAGGCCGGGCGCACCCTCACCGGGCTGGCGGCGCCGCTGGACCTCAAGAGCATGGACTGGACCGCCCGGGCCGAAGAGGTGCGCACCCCCACCCTGATCCTGCACAGCGAGGACGACGACTTCGTCCCCGTCGGCCCGTCCGCCGAGCTGGCGCGGAAAAACCCGGAGGTGGTCACCTTCGAAGGGTTCACCCGTGCCCGGCATACCAAGGAGTACAACGTGGATCCGCAGCGGTGGGAGCGGACCGTGCTGGGCTGGCTGGAACAGACCCTCGGCCGGACCCGGCACCCCGCCGAGCACCGCGCCTGAGCCCTTCCTCCGGCCGCGTCAGCTCCCGGCCGGAACCAGGGCCTGCGCGGCCTGCCGGGCGCGCCGGGCGGGGTCCGACGGCGCCCCGCGCAGCAGGCTGCTCAGCACGCCGTTGTAGAGCAGCAGCAGGGCCGCGGCCGCCGCTACAGGATCGGGGCAGCCGGCCTCCCGGGCCAGCCGGGCGAGCCGTTCGGTGACCATCCGGGTGTCCGCGTGCAGCAGGTCCGCCACGGGATCCCGGGGGCCCGGCGCGGCGGGGGGCCGTTCCGACGCGGTGGCCAGGAAGCAGCACCACTGGGTTTCGCCGGCCTCCGCACGAAACGTGTCCACGGCGTCGAATACCGCCAGCAGGCGTTCCTGCGGCGATCCGGCGCGGGCCAGCGCGGCGTCCCAGTGGTCCGTCCAGGCAGCCAGCCGGCGGGCCAGCACGTCCCGGAGCAGGTTCTCCTTCGACCCGAAGTGCTTGTAGAGCGTGACCACGCTGGTGCCCGCCAGGGCGGCCACCCGGTCCACGCCGGTGACGGCGATGCCCTCCTGGAAGAAGAGCCGCTCGGCGGCGTCGAGCAGACGGCTGCGGGTTTGCTGCGGATTGGCCATGCCACTAGTGTAACGACCGTTACAGTGAAACGATCGTTATACGGAGGAGGTGCCGCATGAAGCTGTCTGATCTGCGCGCCGGCAGCGGCCTGGGCACCGCCCTGGCCGGAATGGCCCTGATCGCCGCGACCTACGGCATGGCCCGGTTCGGCGTGGGCCTGTTCGCGCCGCTGCTGGCCTCGGAGCGGCCGCAGCTCGCCGGGGTGCTGGGATGGGCCGCCGCGGCCCAGTTCTCCGCCTACTGCGTGGCCGCCGTCGTGGCCGCCCGGCTGGTGGACCGGCATCCGCGCACCGGCCTGCTGCTGGCCGGGCTGACGGCCACGGCCGGGTGCGTGGGCGTGGCGCTGGCCGCGGACCCGGTCACCTTCGTGATCGCGGTCCTGGTGGGCGGCATGGGCGGCGGCTTCGCCTCACCGGCGCTGGTCCCGATCATCGACGCGGTTGTGGCGCCCGCGGCTTCGGCGACGGCGCAGTCCGTGGTGAACGCCGGCACGGCGGTGGGAGTCATCGGTGCGGGGCTGACTGCCTTCGCCGCCGCCTCCATCGGCCCGGCCTGGGCGGCGATGGCGCTGATCTGCGCCGCCACGACCGCCGCCGCCTGGTACCCGGTCCGCAATGCGGACCTGAGCCGCGCACCGGACCGGGCCTCCGCGCACGGCACGGAGGCCTCCTCCCCGGGAGGATGGAAGGCACTGGCCCTGCCGGGGATCGCGGCCGTCGTTGCCGGCATCGGCTCGGCGCTGATCTGGACCTTCGGCCCGCTGCTGGTCACCGAGACAGGAGCGGTGGCCGCGGAGCGGACCGGCTGGCTCTGGATAGCACTCGGCGCGGGCGGCTTCCTGGGTGCCCTCGCGGGTACGCTCGTCCGCCGGGCCGGCCGCGGCGCCGGCTGGCTGATCTGCGCCGCGGCGCTGGCCGCGGCCAACGCCGCCCTGGCGGTGGCCGTGTCCGCCGGCAGCGCGTGGGCCGCCTACGCCGCAATGGCAGTGTTCGGTGCCGGCTACATGGGCCTGTCCGCAGTGCTGATCCTGTGGGCCCGCCAGGTCCGCCGGAACGATCCGGGAGCCGGAACCTCCATCCTCTTTATCGCCCTGGCGGTCGGGCAGGCGCTGGGCTCCGCAGGCTTCGGCGTGGCCCGGGACCAGCTGCCGCCGGTCCTGCTGGCGGGGCTGGCGGCCGGCCTGTGCCTGGCCGGCGGTCTGGCGGCGATGCGGCGGCAGGGGAGCCGGAGCGGCTCGGGGCAGCCGGCGCCGGCCCCGACGTCGTGAATCCCGCCGGACCGGCCGGTGATCCGGCCGGGACACGCGGCTCATACACTTCAGTTCCGGACCGGGCGAACCGGGTTCCCCGGCCCGGAACGGCGCCGCCGGTCAGCGCTCGACGGCGATGTCCCCGGTCCGGGCGCCGGTCAGGCGGACCAGGTCGGCAGGCGCCAGCGTGATTTCGAAACCGCGCCGGCCCCCGGAGACGTTGATGCTCTCCAGCTCCAGGGCGGCGGCATGCAGGCCGGCCGGAGACGGGTGCTTCTGCCCGAGCGGAGAAATGCCGCCCACGACGTAGCCGGTGCGCCGCTCGGCATCCGAGGCGGCGGCCATCGCGGCGCGCCGTCCTCCCATCAGGGCAGCGAACCGTTTCAGGTCCAGGGTGGCTGCGACCGGGATCATCGCCACGGCCAGCTGGCCGTCGACGGAGACCATCAGCGTCTTGTAGACCTGCTCCGGCGGCAGCCCCAGCTTCTCCGCGGCCTCCAGGCCGTAGGAGGCGGCGGAGGCATCATGGCCGTAGGACGACGTGCGGTAGGGGACCCCCGCCGCGTCGAGGGCCCGGGTGGCCGGCGTCGCGCTGCCCTGCTGTTTCCGGGCCACCGGGTCAGCCCTCCGCCGCCACCCGCGGATCCTGCGCCAGCCGGCGCTTGATCCGGCCCAGCATGGCGGCCATCCCGCGCATCCGCAGCGGGGTGATGGCCCGGGTCAGCCCGAGGCGGTCCGGCACGTCGGCCGGAACGGCGAGGATCTGCGCGGCGGGCAGGCCGTTGAGGCCCTCATGCAGCACCCCGGCGAATCCGCGGGTGGTGGGCGCCTCCGGCGGAGCGGAGAAGTACAGCTGGACCGTCTGCTCGGGGTCATCGGCGACGTCCAGGCTGAGGAACACCGGAGACTGGCATTCGACCACCTGCTCCATCAGTTCCGGGCGGTCCGCCACGGCCGCCGGCGGATCGGGCAGGGAGCGGGAGAACTCCAGCAGCAGTTCCAGCCGCTCCTGTTCGCTCATCGCCTGGAAGTCCTCGATGATGTCGGCCAGCTGCGCCGGAAGGGTGCTGCCGGAGGTGTCGGTGGTACTCAATGCTTCGCCTTTGCTCTCGTCGTCAATGCTGCCGGACCTGCCCGCCTCAGCGGCGTTCCGGTGCCTGGCCCGGCTCGCTTCCGGACGCGATCGGCACCCGCACCGCATTGCCCCACTCGGTCCAGGATCCGTCGTAGTTCCGGACGTTCTCGAAGCCGAGCAGGTGCTTCAGCACAAACCAGGTATGGCTGGAACGCTCGCCGATGCGGCAGTAGGCCACGACGTCGTCGCCCTCCTGCAGGCCGGCCTCCTGCCGGTACAGCGCCTCCAGCTCCTCCCGGGAACGGAACGTTCCGTCCTCGGCGGCGGCCTTGCCCCAGGGTACGGAGACGGCGGTGGGAATGTGGCCGCCCTTCATCGCGCCCTCATCCATGTAGTCCGGCATATGGGTGCGTTCGCCGGTGTACTCGGCGGGGGAGCGGACGTCCACCAGCGGACCCTTGCCCAGATGGTCGAGGACGTCGGGCAGGAACGCGCGGACCGCGGCGTCGTTGCGCTCGACGACGGGGTAGTCGGAGCGGGCCGGGGCGGGCCGCTCCGTGCTCAGCTCCCGGCCCTCGGCGATCCACTTGTCCCGGCCGCCGTCGAGCAGCCGGACGTCCTCGTGGCCGAACAGGGTGAAGACCCACAGGGCGTAGGCCGCCCACCAGTTGCTCTTGTCGCCGTAGATGACCACGGTGGTGTCGCGGCTGATTCCGAGCCGGGACATCAGCTCCGCGAAGGCGGGGCCGTCCACGAAGTCGCGGGTCAGCGGGTCGTTCAGGTCGGTGTGCCAGTCAATCTTCAGCGCCCCGGGGATGTGACCGGTTTCGTAGAGGAGGATGTCCTCATTGGACTCCAGCACCACCAGGCCCTCTTCCCCGGCATGGTCGGCCAGCCACTGGGTGGAAACCAGCCGGTCCGGATGCGCGTAGCCGGCGAACTTGGGGTGGGGATCTGCGGCTGCAGCCATGGTGCGGTGCCTCTTTCCTGCAGGGTGATAAAGCGGACGGATCTTTCCTAAGCCTAACGAAGCCCGCCCCCGGAAACTTCCCCGGAGCGCGGGCCGCCGTGCCGATATACTCGCCGTGCGCCCGGCAAGCCGTCGGAGCACGCCGCCGATCCACAACCGAGGGGACCGCATGTCATCCGAAAAGCCGACCAGCCAGCCCGGAGCAGGCGACGGCGAGCCGCACGGTTCCGGCCGCGACGCGGGGCTTCCCGGGGATGCAGGTACCGGGAGCACGGGGCGGGATCCGTACGCGTTTGACGCGCCGGCTCCGCCCCCGGATTCCTTCGCCGCCGACCCGTTCGCCGTGGACGGCGAAAGGCCGCAGGCCGCCCCCGGGCCCTACGGCCGGGACAGCCACGGACAGCACGGATACGGCGGGCAGGTTCCACCGAATCCGTACGGACAGCCGGGCTGGGGGCAGGGACAGCAGATGCCGCCGGGCGCCTACGGGCAGGCCGGCCAGGGCTGGCAGGCCCCGCCGAATCCCTACGGTCAGGCCTCCTACAACCCGCAGGTCCCCCCGAACCCGTACGGCGGGGGCTATTACCCCGCCTACGGGGAACAGAAGTCGAAAATCGTCGCCGGCCTGCTCGGCATCTTCCTCGGCTGGCTGGGCATCCACCGCTTCTACCTGGGCCACACCAACGTGGGCCTGATCCAGCTGCTGGGCGGTCTGGTCGGCGGCATCTTCACCCTGGGCCTGGCCAGCTTCGGCGTGGCCGTCTGGGGCTTCGTGGAGGGCATCATGATCCTCTGCGGCGCTGAGTCCTTCCGCCGGGACGCCAGGGGCATTCCGCTGCGCGATTAGCGCCGCCGCGCCGCCCGGCCCGCTTCGCCGCCTTTCATGAACGCGCCGGGGCGGGCCGGTTGGCGTATTGTGGGCCGGTGGCGTTTGTGCCGGGGACAACCGGCCGGCCGCACAGGATTACTGCTAACGGATGGACGGGTATTTAGCTGTGGCACAAGTGGAGCACCTTGCAGAGCGGACTCCCCAGGTATCGGTCGATGAGCTGCTGAAGGGGTTCCACCCTTCCCCGCGCTTCGGTGAGGTCTCCTTCGACAGCTACCGTCCGGATCCCGCCCAGCCGTCCCAGGCGCAGGCCGTGGAGGCGATGCGCGGGTTCGGCGAGGCAGCCGGGCGGCCGGCGGCGTCGGGCCTGCGCCGGCTGTTCGGCGGCGGAAAGCGGCCCGACACCAAGGCGGGCCTGTACCTCGACGGCGGCTTCGGCGTCGGCAAGACCCACCTGCTGGCCTCGCTCTGGCACTCGGTCGACGGGCAGAAGGCGTTCGGCACCTTCGTGGAATACACGAACCTCGTGGGTGCGCTGTCCTTCCGCAAAACCGTGGAGGCGCTGAGCACCTACAAGCTGGTCTGCATCGACGAGTTCGAGCTGGATGACCCGGGGGACACCGTGCTGATGTCCCGCCTCATGCGGGAACTGGCCGACGCCGGGGTGAAGCTCGCCGCGACCTCCAACACCCTGCCCGGTTCCCTGGGCGAGGGGCGCTTCGCCGCCGTCGACTTCCAGCGCGAGATCCAGGTCCTGGCGGATCAGTTCGACGTCATCCGCATCGACGGCGAGGATTACCGCCACCGCGGGCTGCCGCAGTCACCGGACCCGCTGCCCGACGACGAACTGGAGCAGCGCATGGAGGCGGAGTTCTCCGGCCGCACCGTGGCGATGGACGAATTCTCCGAGCTGGTCGCGCACCTGGCCGACGTCCATCCGAGCCGGTACCGGCAGCTGATCGACGGCATCGATGCCGTGGTGTGGCGCAATGTGGAGACGATCACCGAGCAGTCCGTGGCCCTGCGTTTTGTGGTCCTCGCGGACCGGCTCTACGACAAGGACGTGCCCATCCTGGCCAGCGGCGTGCCGTTCGACAGCCTGTTCACCAAGGACATGATGGCCGGCGGCTACATGAAGAAGTACTTCCGCGCGGTCTCCCGCCTGACGGCCCTGGCCCGGGAAGGCCAGACCGGAGAAGCGTCCTAGCGCCCGGTGGCATGACAAAGGCCCCTGACCCGCCGATGGCGGGGCAGGGGCCTCTTTGTCGGGCTCCGGGCCTATCCGGCCGGAGGTGTCTGTGAAGGACCGCCGTCCTGGTCTCCGCGGCGATCGCGTTCAACGCGGTCGACCATGCCGGAGGCCTTGTGGCGGACGCCCTCGATCTTGTCGGTGTACTTGCCGCCCGTCTTCTGGTCGACGAAGCTGCCGGCGTGACCAATGCCGTCCTTGATGCGGCCGGAGTTCTGGCTGACCAGCCCCGCCGCCTTGTCCTTCAGCTCTCCGGTCCTGCCCTTGAGCTCGTCAAATATAGACACGGATCACCTCCCTTCGCCGGGGAAACCCGTTCGTTTCCCGTTCGCTTCCATGGTAGGTCGGTGCCGAAGGGCAGCCAAGGGCTTCAGTCCAGAGCTGAAAACGCCGCCGGGCGGGCGGAACGGCCGCGTGCTCCGCCGTGCGGGCCGCAGCGGAACGCAGGGCCGGTTAAACGCCGATGGACCGGGAGAACCCGGTCCATCGCAGACGTGGAGCGGACGACGGGATTCGAACCCGCGACATCCACCTTGGCAAGGTGGTGCTCTAGCCAGCTGAGCTACGTCCGCAAAAAGAAACAGTCGAAACTGTTCGTGCGCGATACTGGGATCGAACCAGTGACCTCTTCCGTGTCAGGGAAGCGCGCTACCGCTGCGCCAATCGCGCCTGGACCTGGGAATCCGAAACCGGAACCCCAGGATCAGGAGAGCGGACGACGGGATTCGAACCCGCGACATCCACCTTGGCAAGGTGGTGCTCTAGCCAGCTGAGCTACGTCCGCAAAAAGAAACAGTCGAAACTGTTCGTGCGCGATACTGGGATCGAACCAGTGACCTCTTCCGTGTCAGGGAAGCGCGCTACCGCTGCGCCAATCGCGCCCATGTGGGCTGTGCAGTTATCACCGTGGAGGTGGGGACGGGATTCGAACCCGCGTATACGGCTTTGCAGGCCGCTGCCTCGCCTCTCGGCCACCCCACCGTGACCCTTGCCTAAGCATAGGTCAACCGGCTTGGGATAGCCGGTCTCTACAGTGACTTGCGAGCGGACGACGGGATTCGAACCCGCGACATCCACCTTGGCAAGGTGGTGCTCTAGCCAGCTGAGCTACGTCCGCATGTTGATTCCAGCCGCGAATCCCGCTCCCGGTGAAGTGTTCCGGAAGTGGTCAGCGCTGCTTTCCAACGAAGAAAGACTCTATAGGAGGATTTTCGGTTCGTCCAATCGGCGCTCCGCCCGGTGCGGCGCGGCGCGACCGCTGTGCCGTCGCGGGCAGGTCCTGCGCCGGCTGCGCCGGAGGAGGAGCCCGATCATCCTGCAGGAGTTGATCGCGCGCGGGGACTGCGCGAACGGAACGGGTTTTGGGCCGGTTTGGAACTTGGGGCGGATGTGGGCTAGAGTCTTCTACGCACCGCGGCGCTGGAAAGCATCAGCGCAGACGGGCGATTGGCGCAGTGGTAGCGCGCTTCGTTCACACCGAAGAGGTCACTGGTTCGAACCCAGTATCGCCCACCAAGGAAAGGCCGTCCCGCCAGGGGCGGCCTTTTGTGCGTCCGGCGGGCTGCCTGCCGGGGCTGCCTGGACGCGGCGGCGGCGGTTCTGTCAGCGGACAATGACAGACTAAAGACATGACTGAACCGGCTCTGGCGCACGCAACGGACTTCGGGCGGATGTATTCACGCTCGCTGAGTGAACCTCCGGCGGTCCCATCCATCACCACCGTGATCTCCCAGGCCTCCAGTGACCTGGGCGGCTGGCACAGCTACATGGCGGCCAACGCCGTGGTGAAGGATCCCCGCCTTGGCCCGGCCCTGGGCAGCCCGCCGCAGCTGCGCACCCTGGTGAAGGAGGCCAGCCGCGCCTCGGAGCGCTACCGTGACGAGGCGGCGGAGCGGGGTACGCGGGTCCATTACTACTGCGAACAGGTCGCGCTGCGCGCGCTGGGCCTGCCCGAGCAGGTCCAGCTGGCCCGGGAGGCCCTGCGTGAACACGGCGAACACCAGTTCGCCGACCGGTTCGATGAGTGGTGGCAGCTGTACCAGGTGGAGCCCATCGCCGCTGAAATCACCGTGTGGAACCACGAGCTCGGCTACGCCGGCACCCTGGACCTGGTGGCCCGGATCGGCGGCCGCGTCTGCCTGATCGACTACAAGACCAAGAACACCGACCGCGACGGGATGGTCAAGGCGCTCGACGAGAAGGTCGTCATGCAGCTTGTCGCCGGCCTGAAGGCCGAGGAATCACTGGTCGACGCCGCCGCCGGCACCTGGGAGCCGTGGGCGCACGGCGACGCCCCCGTGCTGCTGGGGGTCGCCGTCGGGCAGACCGAAGTGCGTCCCGTCCGGGCCAACCCGGCCGTGCTGCCCCAGCACTGGTACAAATTCTGTGCCCTGCGCCGTGTCTGGCAGACCAGCATCGAAGCCGCCCAGGCGGGGCCCGCCCTGCTGCCCATCGCACCCCCGCCCGCGCCGTCGCACGCGGCGTTCCCCTCGGGCGCGCACGCCGCACCCGGGCCGGCCGCGGGGTCGGCGGCGGGCCCGGCGGCAACGGAAGCTGCAGCCGGCCTCCGCTGAACCGCAGCTCCGGCGTGTCCCCGGGCGCCCGTCCGGAACTAGACTGGATGACCGAGCCACCGAAGCGACAGTGAGGAACACACCCCAGATGGCAATCCTGAACATCCGGATCATCGGCGATCCCGTCCTGCGGACCAGGGCCGAGGACGTAACCGACTTCGGTCCGGAGCTGGCCAAGCTGGTCGCCGACATGGAAGAGACCATGGAGGACGTCGACGGCGCCGGCCTGGCCGCGCCGCAGGTCGGCGTCAGCCTCCGCGTGTTCACCTACCGGATCGACGGACAGGCCGGGCACATCGTGAACCCGGTGCTGGAACTGAGCGAGGATCTGCAGCCGGACCAGGTCGAAGGATGCCTCTCCATCCCCGGCCTCGGCTTTCCCGTGCCCCGGGCCCGCTGGACCAAGGTCAGCGGGCAGGACAAGTTCGGCAACCCGGTGGTGATCGAGGGCGAGGGCATGCTCGCCCGGTGCTTCCAGCATGAAACGGACCACCTGGACGGCATCCTCTACATCGACCGGCTGAAGGGCGAGGACCGCAAGGCGGCCCTGCGCGCGATCCGGAACAGCGATTACGACGCCGTGGCCGGACGGACCACCGCCGAGCGGGCCCGCAGCGTGGGCTCCAGCTTCGGCGGCGCCGGCGCCGTCGGCAGCTTCGGCCAGCCGACGGGGGCCTGACCCAAGTGCGGGTACTGTTCGCCGGCACGCCCGGCGTCGCCGTCGCCTCCCTTGATGCCCTGGTCGACGCCGGCTTCGACGTCGTTGCCGTCCTCACCCGTCCCGATGCGCCGCTGGGCCGCAGGCGCGTCCTGACGCCGTCCCCGGTCGCCGCGCGCGCCGAAGAGCTCGGCCTGCCGGTGATCCGCGCCGCCCGGATCGACGGCGACGCGCAGGAGGCCATCCGTGCGGCCGCCCCCGACGTGGCGGCCATCGTGGCCTACGGCGGGCTGGTCCCCGAGGCTGCGCTGGCCATCCCGGCGCACGGCTGGATCAACCTGCACTTCTCGCTGCTGCCGGCCTGGCGCGGCGCCGCCCCCGTCCAGCACGCCCTGATCGCAGGCGACGACGTCACCGGCGCCTCAACCTTCCTGCTCGAGAAGGGCCTGGACACCGGGCCCGTGTACGGGCAGCTCACCGAGGCCGTCCGCCCCGACGACACGGCCGGAGACCTGCTGGCGCGGCTGGCGCAGAGCGGCTCGGTGCTGCTGGTGCAGACCCTGCACGCCGTTGAGGCCGGCACCGCCCGGCCCGAACCGCAGCACGGCGAGCCGACGTTCGCGCCCAAGCTGACCCTTCAGGACGGACGCCTGGATTGGAGGCAGCCTGCCCTGGCCCTGCGCCGCCGGATCGCCGGGGTCACCCCCGAGCCCGGCGCATGGACGACGCTGGACGGGCAGCGCTTCAAGGTCGGCGCCGTTGCCGACCGACCCGAGGTCACCGACCTGGCCCCCGGCCGGGTCCGGACGGGCACCGGAGCCGGACCGCTGGTCGGCACCGGGTCCCATGCCCTGGAACTGCGGCAGGTACAGCCTGCCGGACGCAAGATGATGGCCGGCCCCGACTGGGCTCGCGGACTGGCCCGTGAGGAAGTGGTGTTCGAGTGAGTGCGGCGGAAAACGGTTCCGGCGGCGGAGCCGGGCGCGGCCCGGGCGGCCGCCCGGGCCGACCTGGCAGGAACGGCGGCAACGGCGGCGCGGGCAACAGGCGCGGCGACGGCGGCGCCGGCCGGGCTGAACGGCAGGCCCCGTCCCGGCGCAACGAGAAAGGCCGCGAACGCAACCGCTCAGGCGAGCGGCACTTCTCGGACAATGCGCCCAGCCGGCGCAGCCGCAGCGCCGATCCCGCCCGGCTGGCGGCCTTCGAGGTGCTCCGCGCGGTATCCGGGGAGGACGCCTACGCCAACCTCGTGCTGCCCAAGGCCATTCGAAAGCACCGGCTGGACCGCCGCGACGCCGGCTTCGCCACCGAGCTTGCCTACGGTGCGCTGCGCGCCCAGGGCACGTATGACGCAATCCTTGCCCGCTGCGTGGACCGGCCGCTGGAGAAGCTGGATCCGGCCATCCTGGATGCACTGCGCCTGGGTGTCCACCAGCTGCTGGCCATGCGGGTTCCCGCCCATGCCGCCCTGGACCAGACCGTGGGACTGGCGCGCGCGGTGATCGGCGCCGGACCGGCCGCCCTGATCAACGCCGTGCTGCGCAAGGTCTCCGCCCGTGACCTGGCCGCCTGGACCGACGAGCTCACCCGCGGCGAGACGGACGCCGTCGCCCGGGCCGCCGTCGAGCACGCCCACCCGGAGTGGATCGTGCGCGCCCTGCGCCAGTCCCTGGTGGCCCACGGGCGCAGCGTCGAGGAGATCGATGACCTGCTGCGGGCCGACAACGCCGCCCCCGTGGTGAACCTCGTGGCCCTGCCCGGACTGGGCAGCCTCGACGAGGCCCGTGCGGCGGGTGCCGCCGACGGCGAGCTGGTCGCCGACTCCGCGCTGTACGCCGCCGGCGATGTCGGGCGCCTGGAATCGGTGCGCAGCGGAACCACCCGCGTCCAGGATGTCGGGTCCCAGCTCGTGGCCCGGGCCCTGGGCGCCGCCGAGGTGCTGCCGGCCGGCCGCGACGGCGGCGAAAAGTGGCTGGACATGTGCGCCGGCCCCGGCGGCAAGGCTGCCCTGCTGGCGGCCCTGGCCCGGCAGCAGGACGCCACGCTGCTGGCCAACGAACCCGCCGAGCACCGCGCCAAGCTGGTGCGCCAGGCCCTGGAGGCCGTGCCCGAGGACACCTGGCGGGTGCGCACCGGCGACGGGCGCACCCTCGCCGCGGAGCATCCGGACGAATTCGACCGCATCCTCGTCGACGCCCCCTGCACCGGCCTGGGCGCGCTGCGCCGCCGCCCGGAGTCCCGCTGGCGGCGCCGGCCGAGCGACGTCGGAGACCTCGGCGCGCTGCAGCGCGAGCTGCTCACCGGCGCGGTCGACGCCGTGCGGCCCGGGGGAGTGGTGGCCTACGTGACCTGCTCCCCGCACCCCGCCGAGACGACCGCCGTCGTCAACGACGTGCTGCGCCGCCGCAACGACCTGGAGCTGCTCGACGCCGGCGCCGCCCTCGACGAGGTCAGCCTGCCCGGGACGCTGGAGGCGGGGAACGGGAAGACCGCGCAGCTGTGGCCGCACATCCACCAGACCGACGCCATGTTCCTGGCGCTGATCCGCCGCAAGATCTAGGAGATCCATTGGGAAAGTGCTGCATCAACCCGAGCATCCTCTCGGCCGACTTCGTCAACCTTGAGGCCGAGCTGGCCAGGATCGGCACCGCCGATGCGGTGCACGTGGATGTCATGGACAACCACTTCGTGCCGAACCTGACCATCGGACTGCCGGTGGTGCAGCGCATCCAGGAGGTCAGCAGGCTGCCGCTGGACGCGCACCTGATGATCGAGGACCCGGACCGCTGGGCCCCGGCCTACGCCGAGGCCGGCCTGGCGTCGGTGACCTTCCATGTGGAGGCCGCGACCGCGCCGGTCAAGCTCGCCCGCGACCTGCGCAGCAACGGTGCCAGGGCCGGCATGGCGCTGCGCCCGGCCACGCCGGTGGAACCGTACCTTGACCTGCTGCCCGAGCTGGACATGCTGCTGATCATGACCGTGGAGCCGGGTTTCGGCGGCCAAAAGTTCCTGGACATCACCCTGCCCAAGATCCGCCGCGCCGCCGCCGCGGTGCGCGGCTCGGGCCTGCCGCTGGCGCTGCAGGTGGACGGAGGGATCTCCACGGAGACCATCGAACGGGCCGCGGAGGCCGGTGCCAACGTGTTCGTGGCCGGCTCCGCCGTGTACGGCGCGGAGGATCCGGCGGAGGCCGTGACCAGGCTCCGGTCGCTGGCCGAGGCGGCGTCGCCGGCGCCGTAGCCGGGCGTGTGCCGCCCTCCGGGTGCCGCCGGGCGGGCGCTGAATGTTACGCAGGTCACGTGGAGTTGCGTCCGCTGCCTGTCCCATGTGCAAGAATGTTCCTAGCAAAACAACGTGCTCCGGGGTCGGTGTAAGTCCGAACCGGCGGTTATAGTCCGCGACCCGCAGCTCCCGTTCCCACCCGGAACGGAGGCTCGGTTGAACCGGTGGAATTCCGGTACCGACAGTTAAAGTCTGGATGGGAGAAGCACGTACTGTTCGCGGCTGCCTGCGCGGACGCCTCTTTCGGCGTCCCCCGCCGGCACCGTGCACCGTATGCTCGTACCCCCGGAGCCGCCGCTCACGGATGGGAACGACATTGGAATTTCTGCGGTGGCTCTTCGAAGCCCAGATCCCGGTTGGCGGCAGCTCGCTGCTGCTGCGTGAAGTACTGGGCAACATCTTCGGCCTGCTCAGCGCCCTTGGCGGCATGCGCCGCCGTGTCTGGGCCTGGCCCGTCGGCATCGTCGGCAACGCCCTGCTGCTGACCGTCTTCCTCGGCTCCATGTTCGGCGGAGCCAACACCGCCAACCTGCTCGGGCAGGCCGGACGCCAGGTCATGTTCATCGCCGTCGCCGTCTACGGCTGGCGGCGCTGGCGCAGCGCCCGCGACGGTGACGGCGCCGCCGTCACCCCGCAGTGGGCATCGACGAAGGCGCGGATCGGACTGGTCGCCACGCTGATCCTCGGCACCGCCGCGCTGACCCCGCTGTTCCGGATCCTGGGCTCCTACGAGCCGGTCTGGGCCGACGCGTGGACGTTCGTCGGATCCCTGCTGGCCACCTACGGCATGGCCCGCGGCTGGGTGGAGTTCTGGCTGATCTGGGTGGCCGTGGACATCGTGGGCGTACCCCTGCTGTTCAGCGCCGGCTACTACGCCACGGCCTTCATGTACGTCTTCTACGGCGCCTTCACGCTCATCGGCTTCTTCGTCTGGTGGCGGGCGCACAACAACTCCAAGCCCCAGGTGCAGACGTTGATGCCCGATCCCACGGTGCGCTGATGGGCCGGCACGCCCTGGAACCCGGCGTAGGCGGCGGACCGCCGCAGCTCGACGCCGCAGCCCACGGCCGGTCGGGGGCCGCGGCGGCCGCCGGGCGGCTCACTGAAACCGAAGCCATGGCGCTGGCCCTGGAGCTGGCCGGCCGCGGCGTGCGCGGGGCGAACCCGCTGGTCGGCGCGGTGGTCCTGGGGCCCGACGGCGCGGTGCTCGGCACCGGATATCACCGCGGTGCCGGCACCGCCCACGCCGAGGCCGCCGCCCTGGCCGCAGTCCGCGCCGCCGGGCAGGACCCCGCCGGTGCCACGATGGTGGTGACCCTTGAACCCTGCAACCACACCGGGCGGACCGGGCCGTGCAGCGAGGCCGTACTCGCCGCCGGCATCACCCGGCTGGTGTACGCCGCAGCCGATCCCACCGCCGCGGCAGCGGGCGGGGCGGCGCGGCTGGCCGCAGCCGGCGTCGACGTCGAGGCCGGGCTGATGGCCGCCGACGCCGCGGACCTGAACCACCGCTGGAGCGCAGCCGCACGGGAGCGCCGGCCCTTCATCACCCTGAAAACCGCCCAGTCGGTGGACGGGCGGGCCGCGGCCGCCGACGGCACCAGCCAGTGGATCACCGGGCCCCGGGCCCGCGCCTACGGGCACGCCATCCGCGCCCGGGCCGACGCCGTGCTGGCCGGCACCGGCACCGTCCTGGCGGACAATCCCCGGCTGACCGCCCGCACGCCGGCCGGAGAGGAGGCCGGCACCCAGCCGCTGCGCGTCGTGCTCGGCGCCCGGGAGGTGCCCGCCGGGGCTGCGGTCCGCGGCACCGACGGGCGCTTCCTGCAGCTGGCGCACCGCGATCCCCTCCGCGCCGCCCGGGAACTGTACGACGCCGGAGTCCGCCACCTGCTGGTCGAGGGCGGGCCGGCCGTCGCGGGTGCGTTCCTGGCCGCGGACCTGGTGGATGAACTGGTCTGCTGCACCGCCCCGCTGCTGCTGGGCCACGGGCTCCCGGCCGCCGACCTCACCGTGCCCACCCTCTCCGCAGCCCGGCGCTGGCGCTGGGATTCCCGGGCCGGGGGAGCCGTGGCCGCCGCCGGAGAGGACCTGGTGCTGCGGCTTGAGCCGGCCCCGGCTCCCGGCGCAGGGGAGACCAGGACCACGCCCGCCGAGGGCACCGAAACGTCCCGCCAAACGTAAGGAAAATGATGTTCACCGGAATTGTCGCAGAACAGGGAACCGTGGTGTCCCTGGCCCCGGACGCCGCCGGAACCGGCAGCGTGCTCGTCATCGACGTCCCGCGCGCCGCCGCCGGACTCGAGCCCGGCGGCTCCATCGCCGTCGACGGCGTCTGCCTCACCGCCGTAGGACCCGGCGCCGCCGTCCCCGCGGGGACCCGGCTCACCGTGGACGTGATGGGCGAAACCCTGGCCCGGACCACCATCGGCGCCCTGCGCCCCGGCAGCAGGGTCAACCTGGAACGCTGCGTGCCCGCCGGGGGCCGGCTGGACGGGCACGTGGTGCAGGGACACGTGGACGGCGTCGGCGCGCTGCTGGAGCGCGAGCACCTGGGCAGCTGGGAGCGCCTGCGCTTCGCCGTGCCCGGCCCGCTGGCCCGGAACATCGCCGAGAAGGGCAGCATCGCCGTCAACGGCGTCTCGCTCACCGTCAGCGCGGTGTCGGAGCCGGCCGCCGTCGAGCCCTGGTTCGAAGTCGGGCTGATTCCCACCACCCTGGCCGAAACCAACCTCGGGGCCCTGGCTCCCGGCGCGCCGGTGAACCTGGAGGTGGACGTCCTGGCCAAGTACGCCGAGCGGCTGCTGGCCTTCGCCGCCGCGCCCGCCGGACAGGGGAACGGACAGTGAGGAGCGCAATCGAAGTGCAGGACGACATCCGGCTCGACGCCGTGACCGACGCCGTGGCGGCGATCGCCGCCGGACGGCCCGTGGTGGTGGTGGACGACGCGGACCGCGAGAACGAAGGCGACATCATCTTCGCCGCCGAGCACGCCACCCGGGAGCTGATGGGGTGGACCATCCGGCACACCTCCGGCGTCGTCTGCGTGCCGCTGCCGGGCGAGCGGGCGGACCGGCTGGGCCTGCCCCCGATGACCGCCGTCAACGAGGACGCCAAGGGCACCGCCTACACGGTCTCCTGCGACGCCGGCGAAGGCATCAGCACCGGCATCAGCGCCGCCGACCGCGCCCTGACCTCGCGGCTGCTGGCGGATCCGGAGACCGCTCCGGGCCAGCTGACCCGGCCCGGGCATATCTTTCCGCTGCGCGCCCACGACGGCGGCGTCCGGGCCCGCCGCGGGCACACCGAGGCCGCCGTCGAGCTGGCCCGTCTGGCCGGCTGCCAGCCGGTGGGCGTGATTGCGGAGCTCGTGCACGACGACGGCGACATGATGCGCCTGCCCGCGCTGCGGGAGTTCGCAGACCGCGAGGGCCTGGTGCTGATCAGCATCGAGGACCTGGTGCGGCACCTGGACGCGGGCGGCACCGGCTCCGGGGCGGCACGGGAGGCCGGCGATGAGTGAGGCGCTGCACGCGGTGCCGGCCGGCGGGGAGGTCCCGGCAGGCATCCTGGCCGGCCCGGAGGTGCGCCTTCCCTCGGCCTTCGGCGACTTTACCGCGCAGGCGTGGACCGACCCTGCCACCGGAACCGAACACATGAGCCTGAGCGCGCCCGGCACCAGTCCGGACGCCGCCGACGCCGCCCCGCTGGTGCGCCTGCACTCCGAGTGCCTCACCGGTGACGTGTTCGGGTCCTACCGCTGCGACTGCGGCGAGCAGCTCGAACAGGCGCTGGAACTCGTGCAGCTGCACGGCGGCACCGTGCTCTACCTGCGCGGCCAGGAGGGCCGCGGCATCGGGCTGGCGAACAAGCTGCGTGCCTACGCGCTGCAGGAACAGGGCGCCGACACCGTGGAGGCCAACGAACAGCTCGGCCTGCCCGTCGATGCCCGGGACTACCGGGCAGCCGCCGCCATCCTGCACGAGCTGGGCCTGCACCGGATCCGGCTGCTGACCAACAACCCGGCCAAGCGGGACTGGCTCGGCCGGTTCGGCATCGACGTCGAGGCCATGGTGCCCTCCGAGGTGCCGGTCCGGGCGGAAAACGAACGCTACCTGCAGACCAAGCGGGACCGGATGGACCATCATCTGTCCCTGCTGCGCAGCAAGCCGGTCCAGCAAAGCTGACCCTGCCGGAAGGCCGCAGCCGGCACCGGTGCGCAGGCACCACACAGCACATTCCCACAACACGAGGAGACCACATGAGCGGGCACGGAGCACCGGCCAACGACGTCAGTTCGATCAAGGCCCAGGGCCTGCACCTGCGGGTGGCGGTGGTCGCCGCGTCCTGGCACGAAGAGGTCATGGGCGGGCTGATCGACGGCGCCCTGCGCGCCGCCGAGGACGCCGGGCTGGAGATCGAGCTGGTCCGGGTGCCGGGCAGCTTCGAACTGCCGGTCGCCGCCTCCCGGCTGGCACCGCACTTTGACGCGGTGGTGGCGCTCGGCGTCGTCATCCGCGGCGGGACTCCGCACTTCGACTATGTGTGTTCCGCAGCCACCACGGGACTGACCGAGGTCAGCATCCGGACCGGCAAGCCGGTGGGCTTCGGCGTGCTGACCTGCGACACCGAGGACCAGGCCCTGGACCGTGCCGGCCTCGAGGGGTCCAGCGAGGACAAGGGCTACGAGGCCTTCGCCGCGGCGGTCAACACCGTGGCGGCCCTGCGCGGCGCCGGCGCCTGAGGACTGCCGGAATCGTTTTAAGCAGGTGCATCTCAACGATGTCCGGCCAGGCGGCTGGATCTGGGCTGGTGCCTCAGGAAGCGTCGGGCGGCGAGCACTCCCGGAGGGCGGCAATGACCTTTTGGACGGCCGCCCGGTGCAGGGCTTCGGGTCGGCAGAGAATATCGACGCACCGGACCAGGTGCAGGTCGCTCAGCGGCTTGAGGACCAGTCCGGCGCCGGGTTGGGGTGCTGCCGTGCAGCGGGGCATGAGCGCCACGGCGGCGCCCGCGGCGACAAGCGTGCCGGCGATGAAGAACTCGTTGATGCGGTGCGTGACGTTGAGCGGCCGGCCGGCGTGGACCGCCACGGCCTGCAGCGCCTGGATGAGCGGAAACCCGTCCTGCACAGAAACCCATTCCTCGTCGACAAGATCCCGGACCCGCACTTCGGCTTCGGCGGCCAGCACGTGCTGCTCCGACATGGCAACGTCAAGAGGTTCGCGGATCAGCGGTGTCGCCCTGATGCTCGTCGGCCACGGTGCGCTGTGCGCCAGGCGGTGCGCTATGACCAGGTCGAAGTCAGCGGTCAGGGCCGGAAAGGTCTCCTGTGCGACGTCCCGGTCGTGGCACACCACCCGCGGATTGCCCTCATCCGACAATGCACGGATCAAGGGGCCGAACCAGGTCAGGCCGGCACTGTTGAATCCGGCGACGCTCACCGTCGCTGCGGGGTCCTGCACGTACCGGCTGACGGCCTGCTCGGCCGAGCTCATCGCGATGCTGATGTCCGCGGCAGCCGACGCCAGGGCCTGCCCCGCGCCGGTAAGGACGAGGTTCCGCCCCCTGCGCTCCGTCAGCGGCACCTCGATTCGGCGCTGCAGCGCACCGAGCTGCTGTGACACCGCCGACGGCGAGACATGCAACGCCCGCGCTACGGCGGCGAGGCTTCCCCGCTCACCCAGTTCCCTGAGCAGCTGCAACTGACGCAGATCCATAAGCGCAGACTAAACCAACGGGTCAAGTTTTGCCCTCTCGTCTTACCGGTGGGCAGCACGCACACTTCAGGAGTGCCTTTCCCACTTCCTCCCCTTGAACGGGGACCCTCGCTGCTGCAGCCACCAGCCCTCAGTGCGTTCCTGGCCGAACGCCGGGTCGACCTCCTCCTGCTCCTGGTCGCAGCGGCCTGGGGCAGCAGCTACCTGGCGGCGAAGTCCCTGACCGATACGGTCGGCGTCACGGTCATCCTCTCGCTGCGCTTTCTGATCACCGCTGCCGCCCTGGCGGTGATCTGGCTGTTCCGGGCCCGACGGCGGGCCGGACGCCGCGAAACCGTGGTCGGCATCGTCCTGGGCTGTACCCAGGCGGGCGTGCTTCTCCTGGAAACCCACGGCATTGCCGGCACCAGTGCCACCAACGCCGGGCTGATCATCAGCCTGGTTATCGTGTTCACCCCCGTCGCCGAGAGCATCGCCTTTCGGGTGCGGCTGCCGCGGGCGGTACTCGGCGCCGGCGTCGTCGCCCTGGTGGGCGTCTGCCTGCTGGTCTCGGGCGATGGGTTCGCCGCGCCCGGCCGCGGGGACCTGCTTGTCCTCGCAGCGGCGGTGGTCCGCGCCGTCCACGTCACCGCCGTCTCCGGCCTGACCCGGGGGCGCAGCTACAGCGCCCTGAACCTGACCCTTATCCAGGGTGCGGTATGTGCCCTCATCTATACCCTGGCCGACCATCGGGGCGTGCTGCAGGCAGTGCGGAACTTCGACCCGGGGGAGTGGATCGCCGTCCTCTACCTCGGCCTGGTCTGCAGCGTCTTCGCCTTCCTGGTCCAGACCTGGGCGATCCAGCAGACCTCCGCCGCCCGGGCCAGCCTGCTGATGGGAACCGAACCCATCTGGGCGGTGCTTATCGGACTCACCCTGGGCCGGGAGTCCCTGGCGCCGCTCGGTTTCCTCGGCGCAGCGTTGATCGTTGCGGGCACCTATCTGGGCCTTCGGGCCGAAACCCGCCACCGCGCCGCTTTGCCCTTTCCGGCACCCGGCTGACAGTCGGATACGTAATCAGGAGAACGGTCAGGCGGCGGTTCCGCGGGGCCGGGAGAGCAGGAGGTACAACCCGAGCCCTGCCGTCCAGAGGGTCAGCGTGTCGAAGGAGAGCCGTTCGGCGACCCCCACGCCGACCGCAGCCGAAGGGCCGCCGCCGATCGCGTCGATGAACAGCACCAGCCCCGCAAAAGAGACGACCAGGCAGAGGATGGTCCAGGCCGTCGCCCAGCGTGCGGCGGAGCTTCCCCTGAGCGCAAAAACCAGGAAGACCATCCCGGCCCACTGCACCGGAGCCTGCGCGAGGGCGGCCAGGTTGTGCGCTTCGGGCTGTTGGTCCCACGGAAAGAACCCCACCAGCATCAGCAGGACCCCGCTCACGGCGAGCAGCGCCATGGCCGCCCGACCGCTCCGTTGGTGCCGCCAGGCCGACCACAACAGGACGGCTCCCAGGGCCAGAAGCGCGCCGTTGGCGACCGTGCCTGCATTGGCCAGCACGTGCGCAGGCGAGCAGATGTACCGCTCCATCCGGGTCCCGGCGTCGAACGTTGCACAGCCCGTGACACCCAGGTCGCTGATGGTGTTGGCACGCCAGGAGTAGGGCCGCGGCCACTGGAGGGCGGCGGCCAGCTGGGCCGGGAAAGCAACGAGGCACAGGATCCACAGCACAGCACCCGACCGACGTCGTGTCATGGCGGAAGCGTATACCCCGGGAAGGCGGGCCAGCGCGGGGAGAAGGCTGAAACCGGCACGTCCGAAACCCAATTGCCCGCGGCCGGCCCGGTGCGACATCGTCGTCCCGCACCGCGCCGGCTGCAGGCAGCGCACATCACCGCCTCCCGTGGCTATTGTCAGTGGGGAGGGCGGCTGCGGCCCCGACGACAGGCCGCCGACTCCGGCCGGGACGGTACGGCCCGGTACAGCCCACCCCGGACCAGCCACGGAAAGGTGCCCCATGGCACGAGGAAATATCGGACCAGCCGATAGTGCGGAAACGGCCCGCGTCCAGCGGCGGATTCTCGCCGTGGTGGTCCTCAGCCAGGTCCTGGGCGGCGCCGGGCTGGCGGCCGGCGTGACGGTGGGCGCCCTGCTGGCCCAGGAGATGCTGGGCTCGGACTCGCTCGCCGGCCTTCCCGCCGGGCTGATCACCCTCGGTTCCGCGCTGGCCGCCTACCTGGTCGGCGGGGTCACCCAGCGGGCGGGACGGCGGATCGGGCTGGGCTCCGGCTTTGCCGCCGGTGGAACGGGTGCCCTGGGCGTGGTCATTGCTGCCGTGATCGACAGTCCCGTGCTGCTCTTCGCGGCGCTGGTCCTCTACGGGGCCGGCACGGCGACAAACCTGCAGGCGCGCTATGCGGGCACGGATCTCGCCCCGCCGTCCGGCCGGGGCCGGGCCATCAGCGTGGCGATGGTGTCGACCACGCTCGGGGCCGTCGCCGGGCCGAACCTGGTGATGCCCATGGGCGGTGTCGCCGCCGAGCTGGGCTTTCCTGCGCTGGCCGGGCCCTTCCTGCTGGCCGGCGCCGCGTTCCTGGCCGCCGCCGTCGTTCTCCTGGTGCTGCTGCGCCCCGATCCGTTCCTGCTGGCCCGCCGGCTGGAGGCCGACGCCGGTACGGCTGTTTCGGGGGGCGGGGAGGCTTCCGGCACCGCGCCGCGGCCGGGAACCGGCGTGTACGTCGGCGCCGCGGTGATGGTGCTGACCCAGATCGCGATGGTGGCGATCATGACCATGACTCCGGTGCACATGCGCGCCCACGGCCACGGCCTGGCCGACGTCGGCCTGGTCATCTCCGTGCACATCGGCGCCATGTATCTGCCGTCGCTGGTGACGGGGGTGCTGGTGGACCGGGTGGGCCGCACCCCGATGGCGGCGGCAGCGGGCGTGACTCTGCTGCTCGCCGGGGTGGTGGCCGCGATGGCCCCGGCAGAGTCCCTGGGCCTGCTGATCCTGGCCCTCGCTCTGCTGGGCGTCGGCTGGAACTTCGGCCTGATCGCCGGTACAGCCCTGGTGGTGGACTTCACCGACCCGTCGATCCGGCCCCGGGTGCAGGGACGCATCGACGTCCTGGTGGCCCTCGCCGGGGCCGGCGGCGGTTCACTGTCCGGGGTGGTCATGGCCGGGGCCGGCTACGCCGTGCTCGCCCTCGCCGGCGGCATCCTTTCCGTGGCGCTGCTGCCGGTGCTGCTCTGGGCGCGGCGGGTCAGGGCGGTGGCCCCTGCCGCTCCGGATTTCTGATCCCGAGCAGCGCGGTGAACCCGGCGGCTAAGAAGAGCACGGCCGTGGCCAGGGCCGCCTGCCGGAAGCCCGGATAGCCCAGCGCCCCGCCGGAGATCGTGCCGACCAACGCCACGGAGATCAGCCCCGCCACCCGGGAGACGGCGTTGTTGACGGCCGATCCGATGCCGGCTTCCTCCTCACGCAGTGCCCCGAGCACCGCCGTCGTCAGCGGAGCCACCAGGGCCGCCAGGCCAAGGCCGAACAGCAGCAGTCCGGGCAGCAGCTCGGTGAGGAACCGCACCGGAGGCTGCACGGTGAGCATCAGCAGGAACCCGGCGCCGGCGACGGCCGGCCCGGCGCTCATGAACGCCCGCGGCCCGTGCCGCCCGGCCAGGGACCCGAACCAGCCGGAGAGCAGCAGCAGCGCAGCCGGCAGCGGCAGGGAGATGAGCCCGGCCTGAACGGCGGTGAACCCGGCGGTTTCCTGCACGAAGACGGTCACGGCGAAGGAACCCAGGGAAATCGCGGCGTAGGCGGCCGCCGTCACCAGATTTCCGACGCGGAAATTGAGCGCTCCGAACAGCGACAGCGGCATCATCGGTTCGGGTGCCCGTGCTTCACGAACCAGGAAGAGACCGAGAGCCGCGACGCCGAGCACCAGCGGAACGGCGACAGGCGCCGCGCTCCAGCCCAGCCGCCCCTGTTCGACCAGCCCGTACACCGTAGCCCCGAGCCCGACGACGGCCAGTCCGGCGCCGGGAAGGTCCAGGGCGGTGGTCCTGAGACGGCCGCCGTCGCGCAGGGGCGCCATCAACAGGAGCGTCGCGGCAACCGGCAGCACGTTCACGGCGAAGATCCACCGCCAGCCCGCCGCATCCACCAGGACGCCGCCCAGCAGCGGGCCGATGATGGCGGCGGAGCCGGTCCACGCCGTCCATCGCCCGATGGCGCGGGCGCGGGCCTGTCCCTCGTAGGCGGAGGTCATCAGGGCCAGGGATCCCGGCACCAACAGGGCGCCCGCAGCCCCCTGCACCGCCCGGGCGGCAATCAATGCCTCCGGGTTCCATGCCAGCGCGCAGCCCACCGAGGCGACGCCGAACCCGAGCAGGCCCAGGCGGAGGATCCGCAGCCGTCCGAACGTGTCCGAGAGTGAGCCGGCGAGGAGAATCAGGGCACCGAGCGTGAGCAGGTACGCGTTGACGGTCCACTGCTGGGTGGCCAGCCCGCCGCCCAGGGCCGAGCTGATCGCGGGCAGGGCCACCGTGACGATGGTGCCGTCCAGGAACGCCACGAAGGAGGCGAGGACCGCCACGGCGAGCAGCCGGGATCCGGGCAGGGAACGGCCTGGCGCAGCTGCCATCGGCTCACCACCCTTCGTCCGGCCGTCCCTGCCTGCCACCATCCGCCGTCCGGGTCGCGTATTTCAATGGTGGCACCGGGCAGGTGACACGTCAGTCCATGGACCAGCCGACGTCGTCCCTCTGTGATGGCGCCGGCGACGGCGCATATTGGCGGAGGACCTGTCCAGCCTGCGCGCAGCGGCGTACCGTCAGATCCGTGAGGGAAGTGTCGCAGCCGCTGGGTTTCGCGCGGGCCGTGGGCAAGAGCCAGGCCGCCGAGAAAGTCGCTGCTGCGCAGGAAAAGCTCTACCGGCCCATCCTCGACTGGGCTCGGCAGAGCCCGTTCCACAGCGGCGTGTTGGGCCACTCGGTCCACCCGCCGCTCACCGACCTCACCTCGGGCTGCTGGCTCAGCGCCACCATCCTTGACCTGGCGGGCGGGCCCGCCGCCCGGTCCGGGGCCACCCTGCTCGTTGCCGCCGGGCTGGCTGCGTCCGTGCCGACGGCCATCGCCGGCGCCGGAGACTGGGCGGACATGACCGGGGACCAGCGGCGCATCGGCGCGGTGCACGCGCTGGGCACCGACATCGCCGTTTTCGCCAACATCGGCTCGGTCATCGCCCGCACCCGGGACCGCCATGGGCTCGGTGTCCTCCTCAGCCTGGGCGCAAACGTGGTTCTGGCCGGATCGGGGTTCCTCGGCGGGCACCTGGCCCTGAACCGGGGAGCCGCCCGCCGCGCCCCGGGCGGCGCAAAGGCTCAGCCCTCCAGGTCGTACACCTGTGCCGGGTTCCGCTCGAGGATCCGGTCCCGCATTTCGGCCTTCAGGACCTCCAGGTGGGCGAGCTCCGCCACGGTCTTGTCCGGTTTGGCGCCCAGCGCGATGAATTCGTCGGTGACGATGCCGTCGTCGCGCAGCACGCAGGTGACGGTGGCGTCGCCCGCGCTGATCTCGAATACGTAGCGGGCCAGGGTGCTGCCGCGCTCGGGCCGGGCCAGCTCGGGCAGCACGGTGTAGCGGTCTCCGGTGACCGCGCGGGTCACAAGTTCGAAGGCGTCCCGGGCGCCGGGCCCGCCGAACGGGGTGCGGACGCGGATTCCGCGGCGCTCCACACGGCCGCCGGGGGTGCGGGCGGCCAGCTCCGGCAGCGCCCGGCCGAGCGCGGCAAAGGCATGGGCGACTCCGCCCGGGAAACCCGGTCCGTGGTATTTCATGCAGTCGGCGAAGGTGAAGTCCAGCTCCGTGCCGTCTTCCCACGCGGTGAGGGTGCGGCCGGGAACGTCCGGATTGGTGCTCATGGGTGGTGCCTCTGTCTCTGCGCCGGTTGTGGCTGTACGGGTGGTGTCGCGGCGGCGTGGCGCCTGCGTTGCCGCGCCGGGTCGTGGCGGCGTACCCCTTAACCGTATAAGAAGCCGCCGGGCCCGCTCTGGCACGTGATGCCTGCCTGCCCTACGATCAGCGAAACCCGGCCCGGCCCGCCGGAAACCGCCGGCCGGCGTCGGTACGAGGCCGGCAAGGTCTGGCCGAAGGAGGACGGGTCGCCCACGCCTGCCCATCGGACGCTTGACCTCTACTTCGACAGCTACGAGGATGCCTCCGCCGCAGTGACGACGCCTGTCGCCTCGGATCTCTTCGGCCAGCTGAAGGCCAGCGGGACCCCCTTCATTGCCCTGTTCTCGGAGGGTGAGGACGGCTAGCGGCGGACCGTGCCGGCAGCTCCCGCTGCGTTCCCGGGGGTCGGCCGTCCTAGGCGGCGGTGTCCTTAATGACAGTGTAGGAAGCGACTGTGTTGGGTGCCTGCATTCCCGGCACCCGGTCGTCCGAAATGCGAGGCCTTGAAGGAGTCGGACGTCAGCCAGGCGAGGAAGCTCTCCTTGGAGTCGAACTCCATGATGGAGAAGCTGGCCATCGCCATCGACGAAGCCAAGGTGGAGTTCAAGGACGAGGCTGCGCAGATCCCCGCGGAAGCGGTTTCCATCACCCGGGACGGCAAGGAAGTCGCCAACGACGATGAGCTCGCAGCCCACCTGCAGGACTTGGTCCTCGTCGACGGGGAATGGCTGATCGCCTTCCCGGCCGATACAGATCCGTCCGCTTCGCCGAGCCCGAGCGCCACGGCCACCAAGAAGTAGCCGTGGCGGCCCGTCGAACAGTCCTGGCCCGCCTCGTGTGGCCCCTGCTGCTGCTCGGCTGCGCCGGCTGGAGCCGGGGAAGTCATTGCCGCTGGACTTGGAGCCTTTGGGCATTCATGACTGCGGCGCCGACACGCCGGGCCTCGCCGACGCCGCCTTCGAGCGGTCCCTGGACCGCCGCTCCCGGGGAATCAAGCTCCACGGGTTCTGGGAGGGGGCATCCGCGGGAGAGGCACACAGCAGTGCAACGACACCGTCACGCCTCTCGTGGTCTCCCGGCAGCCGGATTTCGTGCGGTCATTCCGGCACAAACAAGGGCCAGGTCGCCCGAATACGGGCGACCTGGCCCTTGTTTGTGCTCAGCCAAGCGTCACGGAAACCCCAACGGTCGTGCATCCGCAGCGCTGCCGGTGTCAGAGTTGTTCAGCCTTCTTCATTGCTCATCCATTTGCTCCTGCAGAGGACGAACAAGACGAACAGCCCAACTCCGACAACGAGAAAGCTGACTGCGACCCCAGTAGGGATGCCGCGGTCTACGAGACGGATTATGCCAAAACCCATAGACATGGCGGACAGAGCCGCTATGCCACCCCATAGACCCCTCTGAATTCTCTTACGCATTGGCATGCATCCTTCCTAGAAACACCAGCGCGAGCCATTTGAAGGACTCACTTGGCAACCGTTGGCATCTGGGGGATCAACCTGGTTCACAGGAGGTTCTGGGTCAAAGCCACAACCGACTTCACTCGCCAGCAGTCCCCCAGCGCCGATCAGGAATCCAGCGGGTGGATTGAGGACGCCGACAGCCGATGACACCACGAGGGTGATGCCGCCCACTGTGACAGTGCAGACACTCAGCCCGAGGGGGTCGGAGTTGTTGATGGGGTCGTTGGCGGCGTAGGCGTAGCGGTTGGCGTTTGCGGGGTCCAGTGGTGCATCGAGGGTGTCCATTTGGGTCCATCGTCCGGTGTCGGGGTTGTACCAGCGTTGGCCGTACTTTACCCATCCGGTGGCCCGGTCCTGCAGCCCGATTTTGAAGGTGTACGGGTTTTGCGGGACGCCGAGGCCGCCGGAGTCTTCGGTGAGGGTGGGTTTGCCGTAGGGGTCGTAGTTGTAGACGAACGCGGCGTACTCTCCGCTGGTAAGCAGGGCGGCTGGGTTGCCGGTCCCGTCATAGACGTACAGGGACTGCATCCCGGTGCTGGTGCGTAGCATCAGCGGCTCTCCGGTGACGGGGTCGTGCTCGACGTAGGCTGTCTGCCCCATGCGGGTGAGCTGCTCGACGATGGGGAGGCCTTGGGCGTCGGTGCGGCCGTAGGTGAGCTGGTAGTTCCCGTTCGGGGTGGTTTGGGAAAGCACCTCAACCTGGGAGGATCCGGCGTAGGTGTAGGAGTAGGACTTGTCACCGATGGTGGCCCGGGTCATCTGCTGGGCCGTGTTGTAGGAGTACGCCCCGGACGGGTCGTTGGTGAGGTTCCCGGCGCCGTCGAAGGTGTACCCGTTGCTGGAGATCTGGTTCGCCGCATTGGCCGTGAGCGTCTGGGTCCCTGCGGGGCCGCCGGCGGTGAGCCGGTTGCCGCGGGCGTCGTAGGTGTAGGTGTACGTGGCAGGCGATGGCCCGCCGGTAACGACGGCCTTGGTGAGCCGCCCCGCCTTGTCGTAGGTGTACGTGCTGACCGCCCCGGTGAGGTTGTCCTTGACCCACTGGACCTTGGAGCGGTCGTTGGCCGCCGTCGTGCTGCAGTTGCCGGCGCTGGTTCCGGCTGCATAGCAGTACGTGAGGTCCATGACGGGCGTGTTGTCGTTGTTGCCCGGCCCGGTGTGGGCGGTGACGCGGGTGACCTTGCCGGCCTTGTCGTAGTCGGTGTGGGTCCGGGCCGCCCAGACGGTGCGGTCGGTGCTGGCCTGCATCCAGGAGTCGGTGCGCCGGCCCTTGTTGTCGACGGCGAAGGCTAGGGTTTTGACCACGCCGTTGTGCAGGTAGTTCAGCGCGGTCGGGACGCCGGCGTCGTCGAAGGTGTAGGTGGTGGTGCCGCGGCTGTCGGTGGTGGAGACCAGGTTGGAGGCATTGTCGTAGCCGTAGGCGATGGTCCCGCCGCCGGCGGTGTTGGCGCGGGAGGTCAGCCGGCCGAGCTGGTCGTAGCCAAAGGTGGTGGTCCCGGAGGGGTCCACCCGCTTGGTCATCCGGCCGTCCGCGTCGTAGGCGTAGGTGACGTTCCGGTCGTAGTAGGCCTCTCCGGTGACCCTGCCCATCGCGTCATAGGTGTAGGAGACGGAGTTGCCGTTGCCGTCGCCTGCTGTCTTTACCCGGCCCCACTGGTCGTAGGTGAAGTCTTTGACCCCCAGGGATGAGCCGGTGACCGGGGTGACGCGGGTGAGCTGCTTGTCCGCGTTGTAGGTGTACTTGGTGGTGTTGGACCCGTTGCCCGGGGCCAGGGCCGTGGCGACGGTGCCGTCGGCGTTGTAGGTGAGCTCTGCTTGGGCGGCCAGCGCGTCGGAGGTGGTGAGCTGGTTGCCGGCGCCGTTGAAGGTGTAGGTGCTCTTGTTCCCGGCGTCGTCGGTGGTTGAGGTGGCCAGGTATTTGGTGTTCGCTGCCGTGTTGCCGTACTCGGCTTTGCCGGTGGCTCCGGTGGAGGAGGCCGAGGCTGTCAGCGACTGCCCGGCATTGGACCCGTAGGTGTTGGTCGTGGTTGAGGCGTCCGTGCCGGTGCCGCGGGTCGCGGTGAGGGTGTCGAAGTCCCCGGTGTAGGTCTTGGACCGGGTGCGTCCGGCAGCGTCCACGACGTTGGTCACCCGGGCGTTGCCGTCCAGGGTGTAGGTGGTTCTCGGGACGGTGTTCACTGCGGCGGACTGGTTGGTGTTCGGACCGGCCAGCAGCGTCTGGGTCGCCGAGGGGTAGCTCATCCGGGTGATGGAGCTGCCGGGGGAGCCGGCGCTGGTGTTGGGTCGGTCGATCTTGGTGACCCGGCCCTGGTTGTCGTAGGTGAAGTTCACCTGGGAGCCGGTCGGGGAGGTGATGCGGGTGAGCAGGCTGCCGCTGTAGGCGAACTTGGTGACCTTCCCGGCCGGGTCGCGGAACTCGATGGTGTTCTCACCGTACGGGTCGGTGGTGAATCCGGCGTAGCGGGCGGCGCCGGAGCTGGACTGGCTCATCCGCTCCAGCAGGCCCGAGGCCGAGCCGTAGGTCAGGTCGACGGTCTTGGCGCCGGCGGTACCGCGGGTGCCGACGACCTTGGTGGGCCGGGCACCGCTGTAGGTGAGCGTGGTCGTGTTGCCGTTGCGGTCCGCGATCGACACGGCCTTGCCGTCGGCGTCGAAGGTCTGCACCTCGGCGGTGGTCCGGGAGGTGAGCGTGTAGCCGGTGGAGGTCTTCACCAGGTCCGCCTTCACGCCCTTGGGAGGTGTGAAGGCCGTGTCGGATCCGGACACGGGAGTGAACAGGGCCGAGTAGCCGTCCCCGGACGTGAACAGCACGCCCTTGGACGTGGTGGAGAGCTTCCCGGCGGAAGCCAAAGCCAGGGTCCAGCGTGGGCCGGCGAAGCCCTGGGCGTCATCGGTGGCCCGGGAGTTGTAGACCATGCCCAGTGCAGTGCCCCCGTTCACCCCGGGCAGCGGCAGGGCGTTGACCGTGACGGAGAGGTTGCCGGTGCCGACATCGACAGCGGCGTTCACCGAGTCGTTGACCGGCACCGGCAGGCTGGTCGCGCCGGGCCGGTTTCCCAGCAGCCCGATCGTGGACTGGGCGCCCGTCGGTGTGCCTGGAACAGCCGTCGGAGCGAATGCCTGAGCCGGGCCGGCGAGCGCGAAGATCAGCGCGGCCGCCGTGGCAGCTGCAGTGAGAGGACCGGCCCTGCGGGCGCGGCGGGATAAGGCCAATTGCGTCATTGGATCCCCCGGGGATGGGAGACTGAGCACCGGACGGAAGTGTCCGGATGAGGGGAAGTTTTGCCTCGGTTGACCGGATTCGTCCGCGTAGCGGGTACCCGTTTCTCATTCCCCGGGCAGGTACTGCCCTTCGCCGGCTTTCACGACGGGCAGCTCCGTCCATTCTGTGGTGTAGCGGGGCGAGGCGATCCGCCGCGTCATGGTCCAGTCGGGCTGCTGGGAGCGCATGCCGGCCAGACCCAGGCCCAGTGCGGACGGCCCGTATTTGTCGGTGACGGCGCCTAGCAGCGATCCGATGCGCCGCTTCTCGTGGACCGGTTCGAAAGCGTCGAGGACCGGCTGCACGACGGCGGGGGAAGACCGGTGGCGTGTTGGGCTGCGCGCGTTGTCCAGGGGATCGATAAGACGACGCCGGGTGGGCGATTGGTCTTTCACGTGCTCGCGGCGGTGGCCGAGTTCGAGCATGACTTGATTGTGGAGCGCACCAATAAAGATTGGAGGCAGCTGGCAACCGTGGCAGGACCGGCGGTCGGAAGCCGGGATGAGTCGAACACAGAATACCCAGGCCCGCGCCATGATCGAGGGCGGGGGTCGTACCCGGTCACATTAATCGCCCCGATTGCGGTCGCGGTTTGAGGAACTCCTGACTCGGCCGTCGCGGCGCCGCCCGGGCTCGTTTGCTGAAGGACGATCCGTCACACCCGCCACCCCGATTCCGCCGCAACCGGCGCCACAGCGTACCCTTGACCTGTGAAAACCTTCGAAGACCTCTTCACGGAGCTGAGCGAGAAAGCAGCGAGCCGGCCCGCCGGTTCGCGGACCGTGGCCGAGCTGGACTCGGGAGTCCACGGCATCGGCAAGAAGGTCGTCGAGGAAGCCGCCGAAGTGTGGATGGCGGCCGAATACGAATCCGACGAAGCCGCGGCCGAGGAAATCTCCCAGCTCTTCTACCACCTGCAGGTCCTGATGATCGCCAAGGGCCTGACGCTTGAGGACGTCTACAAGCATCTGTAGCCACGCGCCCCGCGCGTGGCCCGGCAGCAGCCTGTCCTCCCAGCCCTCAAGCGAACAGAAAGCCTGACCCATGATCCGTGTAGCCGTGCCCAACAAGGGCTCACTCTCCGAATCCGCCTCCGAGATGCTCTCCGAGGCGGGCTACCGCCAGCGCCGCGACACCCGCGAGCTGGTCATGGTGGACCCGGACAACGACGTCGAATTCTTCTTCCTGCGCCCCCGCGACATTGCGGTCTATGTCGGCGCGGGCACCCTCGACGTCGGCATCACCGGCCGTGACCTCTTCCTCGACGCCCAGGTCGAAGCTCGGGAGCTGATGAGCCTGGGCTTCGGCGCCTCCACCTTCCGCTTCGCCGGCCCGGTGGGGGACTTCGCCGACGTCGCGCAGCTTGAAGGCAAGCGCCTGGCCACCAGCTACGACGGCCTGCTGCGCGCCTACCTCGCCGAGCGCGGCATCAACGCCTCCGTCGTCCGCCTCGACGGCGCCGTGGAATCCTCGGTGCGCCTCGGCGTCGCCGACGCCATCGCCGACGTCGTCGAAACCGGCACCACCCTGCGCGCCGCCGGCATGGAAATCTTCGGCGAGCCGATCCTCAAGTCCGAAGCCGTGCTCATCGGCCGCACCGGCGGCGACCCGCACCCGGGCCTGGACGTGCTCATCCGCCGGCTGCGCGGCGTCCTGGTCGCCCGCCAGTACGTGATGATGGACTACGACATCCGCCGCGAACTGGTGGAGCAGGCCGCGGCGCTGACGCCGGGCCTGGAGTCGCCCACGGTTTCCCCGCTGCGCGACGACGCCTGGGTGGCCGTGCGCTCGATGATCAAGCGCAGCGAAACCAACCGGATCATGGACGAGCTGTACGACCTGGGTGCCCGCGCCATCCTGGTCAGCTCCATCCACGCCTGCCGTATCTGACCCGCCCCCGGACAGAAACCGACAGGAGAAAAACCATGAGCGTTGCAATTCGTGTGATCCCCTGCCTGGACGTGGACAACGGCCGGGTGGTCAAGGGCATCAACTTCGAGGGCCTGCGCGACGCCGGCGACCCGGTGGAGCTCGCGCACCGGTATGACCGCGCCGGCGCCGACGAACTGACCTTCCTCGATGTCACCGCCACCTCCGGCAACCGGGAGACCACGTTCGACGTCGTCTCCCGCACCGCCGAGGAGGTCTTCATTCCGCTGACCGTGGGCGGGGGAGTGCGGACCATCGAGGACGTGGACCGGCTGCTGCGCTTCGGCGCGGACAAGGCGTCCATCAACACCGCCGCCGTCGCCCGGCCGGACGTTATCGATGAGATCACCCGGCACTTCGGCTCCCAGGTGCTGGTGCTCTCCGTGGACGCGCGCCGCGCGCCCGAGGGCGCCACGGCGTCGGGCTTCGAGGTCACCACCCACGGCGGCCGCCGCGGCACCGGGATCGACGCCGTCGCCTGGGCGAAGGAAGCCGCGGACCGCGGCGTGGGGGAGATCCTGCTGAACTCCATCGACGCCGACGGCACCCGCGAGGGCTTCGACCTGGAAATGATCCGCGCCGTCCGCGCCGCGGTGAAGGTTCCACTGATCGCCTCCGGCGGCGCCGGCAAGCCCGAGCACTTCCCGCCGGCCGTGGACGCCGGGGCCGACGCCGTCCTGGCCGCCAGCGTGTTCCACTTTGGCCCGGACAGCGCCATCGCCGAGGTCAAGCAGGCCATTCGCGACGCCGGGCACCCGGTCCGCTGAGGCCCGCCCACCGCTGGCAACAGCTGAAGCTAGGCTGAAGAAAAGTCCGCTTCGGGGAAATAAACTCCCCCGAAGCGGACTTGGCTTTTTAAGTGCCCACCGGCACGGACACCCCACAGTCTGGAGAATCCTTGAGCACTGCACGCGCCTACGCGGCTACCTCCGCCACCGACCCGCTGGTTCCCACCACCATCGAGCGCCGCGCCGTCGGCCCGCACGACGTCCGCATCGACATTGCCTACGCCGGCATCTGCCACTCGGACATCCACACGGTCCGCGGCGAGTGGGGCCCGATTGCCTATCCGCAGGTGGTCGGCCACGAAATCGTCGGCACGGTCGCCGAAGTCGGCTCCGAGGTCACCGGGCACCAGGTCGGGGACCGGGTGGGCGTGGGCTGCCTGGTGAACTCCTGCCGCGAGTGTGAGAACTGCAAGGCCGGCATGGAGCAGTACTGCCTGAACGGCAACGTCGGCACGTATGCCAGCAAGGACGTGGACGGCAGCATCACCCAGGGTGGCTACGCCGATTCCATCGTCGTCAATGACGACTTTGTGCTCCGGGTCCCGGAGAACATCCCCTACGAAGCGGCCGCGCCGCTGCTCTGTGCCGGCATCACCACCTACTCTCCGCTGGCCCACTGGAACGCCGGTCCGGGCAAGCGGGTCGCCGTCGTCGGCATGGGCGGTCTCGGTCACATGGCGGTCAAGATCGCCGTCGCCATGGGCGCCGAGGTCACCGTCCTGTCCCAGACCCTGAGCAAGCAGGCGGACGGGCTGCGCTTCGGCGCGAAGGACTACTACGCCACCAGTGATGAGAGCACCTTCGACAAGCTGGCCAACACCTTCGACCTGATCATCAACACGGTCAGCGCCCCGGTGAACCTGCAGCAGTACCTGTCCCTGCTGCGCCTGGACGGAACGATGGTCAGTGTCGGCGCCCCGCCCGAGCCGCTGCCGGTCTCGGTCTTCACCCTGATGAACCAGCGCCGCTCCTACGCCGCATCCAACATCGGCGGCATCGCCGAGACCCAGGAGATGCTGGACTTCTGTGCCGAACACGGCATCGCCCCCGAGGTCGAGCTGATCAGCGCCGAGGACGTCAACGCCGCCTACGAGCGGGTGCTGAAGTCCGACGTCCGCTACCGCTTCGTCATCGACGCCGCGACCATCTGACGGTTCCGGAGCAGGCATGGGCGTCCCACCATTCGGTGGGGCGCCTTTGTCGTACGCGGGCCCGGTGGCTTCACGGCGGCCGGAGTTCCTCCACTTTGGGTTGCGTCTCTCCGGTTCGCGCGTTTCCTCCGCCTGCAACCGGAGGAGCTGCCCAAAGTGGAGGGGAATGATGCAAAGCGGAGGTGATCGCGGGGAACTGGAGGGAATCCGGGCGGACCACCTGCACCCGGCCTTAAACCGCACAACGCGGCACGAACGCCGAACGCCCGCCGACATGCCGTCGGCGGGCGCTTGGCACTGTGGGGCGGGGCGGCTAAATGCCGATGTCGGCGCTCTGCAGCAGGGCGATCGCGTCGGGCTGGCCTTCGAACATGACCAGCGACTGCTTCGTCCGGCCGTGCGCGTGCAGCAGCAGCTCGCCCGGGTCACCGACGATGGCCACCGACACGGCGGCCCGCTTGGCCACGTGCCGCGGACCGTCAGGACGGACGAGAACAATGCCGAGGTCGACGCCGCGGTAGAGCAGTGCCGCGCGGCGGATCAGGTCACCCCAGAGGGCGTCGGCGTAGGCCGGGTCCAGGGACCGCGGCGCCCACCGGTCACCGGCGCGCCGGACGTCTTCGGTGTGCACGAAGTACTCGGTCAGGTTGGCGCTGTTGTCCACGGACTTCAGGTTCATGGGGGACAGGGCCGGCGGACCTGAGCGGAAGCTGCGGACCAGCTTCTCATACGCCTTCGGCTCGGCTGAGCGCTCGGCCAGGTCCCGGACGGCCTTCTCCGCGCGCTTGGCCAGCGGCTTGAAGACAATGCCCGCGGCAGCGGCCGGGCGATGCTCACGCAGATACAGATGCGCAGCCAGCTCCTTGGTGCGCCACCCCTCGCAAAGGGTCGGCGCTTCGGGCCCGGCCGCGAGAAGGGTCTCGGCCAGGACTTCACGGGAGGGTTGTACGAAGTGCATCAATGTGAAACTAGCATGCTTCCCGTGCTTTAGCTCCTGAACGCGCCCGCTGCGGCCGCCAAACGGCGTGCTTCTCCCGGCAGCCCCGCCCGCACGGCTCCGCGGCGGCCGGGAGCCGTGCGGACGCATCCCGGACACACCGACCGCCGAGGCGGCGGATGACACTAGAATCGGTATCGATGCCTTCCGAAACCCCCGCCCCCGTTTCCCCCGCCGTGCCCGGCCTCGATCCGGCTATCGCCGCCGCCCTCAAGCGCGACGACGCCGGCCTGGTGGCCGCCGTCATCCAGCAGTACGACACCAACGAGGTGCTCATGCTCGGCTGGATGGACGATGAGGCCCTGCACCGTACCCTCAGCACCGGCCGGGTGACCTTCTGGTCCCGCTCCCGCCGGGAGTACTGGCGCAAGGGCGACACCTCCGGCCACATCCAGCGGGTCAAGTCGGTCGCCCTCGACTGCGACGGAGACGCCCTGCTGGTCCGCGTGGACCAGGTCGGGGCCGCCTGCCACACCGGCACCCGGACCTGCTTCGAAGGCCGCGACCTGCCCGCCGTCGCCGGCTGACCTTCCCGCCACCGGCGGCTGCCCCGCCGCCCGCCCAGACCCTTTGACGAAGAGAGCAGCATGCAGGACCTAGGAACGATTACCCCCGGCCTCGAGGAGTTCCGCTCCCTGGCCGCCGACCACCGTGTGGTCCCGGTGCGGCTGGTGCTGCTGGCCGACGCCGACACGCCCATCGGCATCTACCGCAAGCTCGGCGGCGGTGCCCCCGGCACGTTCCTGATGGAGTCCGCCGCGTCCGGCGGCGTCTGGTCCCGCTACTCCTTCATCGGCGCCCGTTCCCGGGCCACCCTCACCACCCGCGACGGCGAGGCGCACTGGCTCGGCGAACCGCCCGCCGGAGTGCCGCAGGGAGGCAGCCCCGTGGACGCGCTGCGGGACACCGTGAAGCTGCTGCGCACCGAACGCTTCGAGGGACTGCCGCCGTTCACGTCCGGGCTGGTCGGCTTCATCGGCTGGGACAGCGTCCGCCACTGGGAGCGGCTCACCTCCCCGCCCGCCGACGACCTGGGCCTGCCCGAGCTGGCCATGAACCTGGTCACCGACATGGCCATCCATGACAACAGCGACGGCACCGTCACCCTCGTCGCCAACGCCATCAACTTCGACGGCACCGACGAGCGCGTGGACGAGGCCTGGCGCGACGCCGTCGCCCGCCTGCAGGACATGCGCGCCCGGCTCGCCGCGCCCACCCCGCAGCCGGTGTCCGTGCTCGACGGCGGCCGGGCCGCCCCTGACCTGTCCCGCGTCCAGGAACGCTGGCCGCGTCCCGAGTACCTGCGCGCCGTCGAACGCGCCAAGGAAGCGATCGTGGACGGCGAAGTGTTCCAGGTCGTCGTCTCGCGCCGCTTCGAGGCCGAGTGCGCCGCGGATCCGCTGGACGTCTACCGGGTGCTGCGCACCACCAACCCCAGCCCCTACATGTACCTGTTCAACTTCACCGACGCCGCGGGGGAGCCGTTCGCCATCGTCGGGTCCTCCCCGGAGGCCCTGGTGACGGTGACCGGGCGGGAGGTCATCACCCATCCCATCGCCGGCAGCCGGCCGCGCGGGAAGACCCTCGAGGAGGACCGTACCCTCGCCGAGGACCTGCTCGCCGATGAGAAGGAACGCGCCGAGCACCTGATGCTGGTGGACCTGGCCCGCAACGACCTCTCCAAGGTCTGCCGGCCCGGCAGCGTGGACGTCACCCAGTTCATGGAGGTGGAGCGTTTCAGCCACATCATGCACCTGGTCTCCACCGTGATCGGGGAACTCTCGCCCGCCTCGGCCGCCTACGACGTGCTGGCTGCCACGTTCCCCGCCGGCACCCTCTCGGGGGCCCCGAAGCCCCGGGCCCTGCGGCTGCTCGATGAGCTGGAACCGCACCGCCGCGGCATCTACGGCGGCGTGGTCGGCTATCTCGACTTCGCCGGCGACATGGACATGGCCATCGCCATCCGCTCCGCGCTGCTGCGCGGCGGCCGGGCCTACGTGCAGGCCGGCGGCGGCATCGTCAACGACTCCGACCTCGACGCCGAGGCGCAGGAAACCGTCAACAAGGCCGCGGCGCCGCTGCGCGCGGCGCTGATCGCCGCCGGGCTGCACGCCGTCGCCGACCCGGCAGACCCCGCAGCCGTCCCGGCCGCGGACCCGGCAGCGGCCCCGGCACCGGCCGACGCGCCGCTGCCGACCACTGCAACACCCGAGGAGGCCCTCCGATGAGCACCCCTGTGAAGGCCTGGCAGCGCAAGGGCACCGTGGTCCTCGGCGCCGTGGCCGCCGCCGTCCTGGCATTCGCCACCACCACCCGCACCTGGCTGGACGTCACCCTGCCGGAGGCCGCGGTGCAGACCCCGCAGGTCGCCGTGCCCGGGTCCGACGCCGCGACGTCCGTCACCGCCTTCGCCCTGGTGGCCCTGGCGGCCGCCCTCGCGGCGTCGATCGCCGGACGGATCGCCCGCGCCGTCATTGCCGTGGTCCTGCTGCTTGCCGGCGCCGGCGTCGTCGTCGCCAGCTGGGTCATCATCCGGGACCCCGCCCAGGGCGCCGCCGGCGCGATCGGCGAAGCCACCGGGGTCAGCGGCGGTGCCGGCATCGAGGTGCACATGACCGTCATGCCGTGGCTCGCGTTGGCCGCCGGCGTGCTGATCCTCCTGTCCGCCGTCTGGCTGGCCGTGGCCGGGCGCGGCTGGAAGACCTCGCGCCGCTACAGCACCGCCGCCGCGAACACCGACGGCGAGCCGATCGACGACATCGACAGCTGGGACCGGCTCAGCCGCGGCGAGGACCCCACCGGCCGCTGATCGTCCCGCCGCCGCGGCTCACCCGGTCCGACACATGTGACCGGGAAACGGGCAGCTAATGGCAGAATGGGAACAGTCCGTTTTTTGAGGGAGAGAAACACCATGGGCGCAAACGCCACCGAACGCCACCTGGAAGCCAGCAACGACAAGGCTGCCAACAGCGGGGAGCCGAACACCCACGCTTCCATCCACGATGAGACCATCGGCCACGGCAACACCCCGGCCGCGTGGACCTGCGTCCTGATCATGATCGTCGGCGCCGGCATCTCCAGCGTGGGCTACATCATCGCCAGCGTCCTGTGGTTCGTGATCGGCCTGGCCGTCATGGGCGCCGGCCTCATCGTCGGCTGGATCATGAAGAAGGCCGGCTACGGCGTCAACGGTTCGAAGCTGAAGAACTCCGGCCACTAAGTGAGCGTCCTCGACGACATCATCGTCGGCGTCCGCGAGGACATGGAGTCCCGGCGCCGAGAGGTTTCGCTCGCGGACCTGCGTGCACAGGCAGCCCAGGCGCCCGCCCCGCGGGACGCCTGGGCTGCGCTGGGCGGCACGGATCCGGCCCGCGCGGAGCTGAAGGTCATCGCCGAGGTCAAGCGCAGCAGCCCCTCCAAGGGGGCCCTGGCCGAGATCGCCGATCCGGCGGCCCTGGCCTCCCGCTACGCCGACGGCGGCGCCGCCGTAATCAGCGTCCTCACCGAAGCCCGGCGTTTCGGCGGGTCGCTGGCGGACTTCGACGCCGTCCGCGCCGCCGTGGACGTGCCGCTGCTGCGCAAGGACTTCACCGTCGACGAGTACCAGATCCACGAGGCCCGCGCCCACGGCGCCGACCTGGTGCTGCTGATCGTTGCCGCGCTCGACGACGCCCGGCTGCGCGGCTTCCTCGAGCTCACCCACGAGCTGGGCATGAACGCCCTGGTCGAGACCCACACCCCTGAGGAAGTGGAGCGCGCCCTGGCCGTGGACGCCCGCATCATCGGCGTCAACGTCCGCAACCTCAAGACCCTCGACGTCGACCGTTCGGTCTTCGCGCGGCTGGCCGGGCAGATCCCCGCCGGCCCGCTGCTGGTCGCCGAATCCGGTGTCCGCGATGCGGCCGACGTCGCGCAGTACGCCCGGGAGGGCGCCAACGCCGTGCTCGTCGGCGAGGCCCTCGTACGGCACAACGACCCGTTGGGCACCATCAACGCCTTCACCCGGGCCGGCCGCGACGCCATCGCTGACCGCCCCGCCGCGGCACGCTGACCGCCGCGCCTTGACACCGCCCGGAGCACCGGGCCCTAGCAGGACAGGAAGCCCACAATGACCGGGAACCCGGAGCCCGCCGGCAGCACCGCCGCCGAGCCGGACGCCGCAGCAGATGCGATGAACGAGGAGGCCGTCGCGGCCTTCCTGGGCCGGGAAGGGTCGCTGCGCCACGCCCCCGGCCCCTACTTCGGCAGCTTCGGCGGGCGGTGGATGCCCGAGTCGCTGATCGCCGCGCTCGACGAGCTCACCGACACCTTCGAAAAGGCGAAGTCCGACCCGGAGTTCACCGCACGGGTGAAGGAACTGAACCGGAACTACTCCGGACGCCCGTCGCTGCTGACCGAAGCCAAGCGGTTCTCCGAGCACGCCGGGGGAGTGCGGATCTTCCTCAAGCGCGAGGACCTGAACCACACCGGCTCGCACAAGATCAACAACGTGCTCGGGCAGGCGCTGCTGGCGCAGCGGATGGGCAAGACCCGGCTGATCGCCGAAACCGGCGCCGGCCAGCACGGCGTCGCCAGCGCCACCGCCGCGGCCCTGCTGGGCATGGAGTGCGTCGTCTACATGGGTGCCGAGGACTGCCGCCGGCAGGCGCTGAACGTGGCCCGCATGGAGCTGCTCGGCGCCACCGTGATTCCGGTGGAAAACGGCTCGAAGACGCTCAAGGACGCCATCAACGAGGCCCTGCGGGACTGGGTCGCCAACGTCGACTCCACCCACTACCTGCTGGGCACCGCCGCCGGGGCGCATCCGTTCCCGGCCCTGGTCCGCTATTTCCACGAAGTGATCGGCGAGGAGGCCCGCGCCCAGATCCTGGAGCAGGCCGGCCGGCTGCCCGACGCCGTGTGCGCCTGCATCGGCGGCGGCTCCAACGCCATCGGCATCTTCCACGGCTTCCTGGATGACCCCTCGGTGCGGATCTTCGGCTTCGAGGCCGGCGGCGACGGCGTCGAAACCGGCCGCCACGCCGCCACCATCACCCTCGGCCGGCCCGGTGTGCTGCATGGTGCCCGCTCCTACCTGATGCAGGACGAGGACGGGCAGACCGTGGAGTCGCACTCCATCTCCGCCGGCCTGGACTACCCCGGCGTCGGTCCGGAGCACTCGTATCTCGCCGACATCGGCCGGGTCGCCTACGAGCCGATCACCGACGCCGAGGCCATGGAGGCCTTCCGGCTGCTGTGCCGCACCGAAGGCATCATTCCCGCGATCGAGTCCTCGCACGCCCTGGCCGGCGCCATCAAGGTCGGCCACCGGCTGGCCGCCGAGGACGGCGAACCGGGCGAGAAGATCGTCATCGTGAACCTCTCCGGGCGCGGTGACAAGGACGTCGCCACCGCCGCGGAATGGTTCGACCTGCTGGACCAGCCCTCGGCCGAGGCCGAGATCGGCAAGGAAGGGGAGCAGCTGTGAACCCGGCCGCACCGCAGAGCAAATCCGCCCTGGCCATCGACCGGGCCCTGGCCGACGGCCGCGCCGCCCTGATCGGCTACCTTCCCGCCGGCTACCCGGACGTGCAGTCCACGATCGCCGCAGGCATCGAACTGGCCCGGGGCGGCGCCGACCTCATCGAGATCGGCATCCCGTACTCCGACCCCGTCATGGACGGATCGGTCATCCAGGCCGCCACCACCGAAGCGCTGGCCGGCGGTTTCCGGGTCAGCGAGGTGTTCGACGTCGTCGCCGGCATCACCGCCGAGACCGACGCCGCCGTCCTGGTCATGACGTACTGGAACCCGGTCATGCGGATGGGCGTGGACGAATTCGCCCGCCGCCTGGCCGACGCCGGCGGTGCCGGGCTGATCACCCCCGACCTGATCCCGGACGAGGCGGAGGAGTGGATCGCCGCCTCCGACCGTTACGGCCTGGACCGGGTGTTCCTCGTGGCGCCCTCCTCGACGCCGGAACGGATGAAGAGCACCGTGGCCGCGAGCCGCGGCTTCGTCTACGCCGTCTCCATCATGGGCGTCACCGGCGCCCGGACCGCAGTGTCCGACGCCGCCCGCGGCGTCGTGCAGTCGGCGCGCGACGCCGGCGCGGAGCGGGTCTGCGTGGGCCTGGGCGTTTCCAACGCCGGCCACGTGGCGGAGATCGGTTCCTACGCCGACGGCGTTATCGTGGGTACGGCGCTTGTCGCCGCGCTTCGTGACGGCGGCCCCGACGCCGTGGGCGCCCTTGCCCGCAACCTGAGCACAGGAACACGAAAGAGCAACTGATGCCCCTGATCTCCGGGATGGTGCCCGCCGCGATCCCCAGCCCCCCGGCCGACTTCAGCAGCTTCTCGCTGGGCCCCCTGACCATCCACGCGTACGCGCTGTGCATCCTGGCCGGCATCGCCCTCGGCCTGTGGCTGACCAGCGCCCGCTGGAAGAAACGCGGGCTGCCGGCCGACGCCGTCTGGGACATCGCGATCTGGGCCATTCCCTTCGGCATCATCGGCGGGCGGCTCTACCACGTCATTTCCTCGCCCGATGCCTACTTCGGGCCCGACGGCGACCTGGCGCTGATCCCGCAGGTCTGGCGCGGGGGACTGGGCATCTGGGGCGCCGTCGCGCTCGGTGCGGTGGGCGCCTGGATCGGCTGCCGCCGGGCCGGGATCAAGCTCTCCACCTTCGCCGACGCCGCCGCCCCGGGGCTGCTGCTGGCCCAGGCGGTCGGGCGCTGGGGCAACTGGTTCAACCAGGAGCTGTTCGGCGGGCCCACCGACCTGCCCTGGGGCCTGCAGATTGACGCAGACAATCCGAACTTCCCCGCCGGGGAACTGCCCGGCACCCTGTTCCACCCCACCTTCCTCTACGAGTCGCTGTGGAACCTGGCCGGCGTCGGGCTCCTGCTCCTCGTGGACCGGCGGTTCCGGCTGCGCGGCGGCCGGCTGTTCTGGCTGTATGCCGCCGTGTATACCGCCGGCCGGACCTGGATCGAACTGCTGCGCATCGACGAGGCCGAAATGATTACGCTGCTCGGCGTCACACAACGGCTGAACGTGTTCACCAGCGCCGGACTGTTCCTGGTCTCGGTCGCCGTGCTCATCGTCCTGTCGGTGCGGGCCCGGGGCGCGCAGGAGCCGTCCCCGTACCTGCCGGGGCGCGCCCCCGCCGGGGAAACCGCCACGTCATCGGCCGATAACACTTCCGAAACGGAAGGCTCCGGAGATGCGACGCAGGCCACCCCGCGTGCTAATGTCGCAGAGACAAAAAACGGGGAGAAGTGATCCGTCACTCATAGGCTCCCCGTGCGCCCGGTTCCCCCGGGCCAGCCAGAGAGCAGTACCGGGTCACCTCCCGGCCTGACATGGCCGCCACACCGGCGTGGCTCGACCGCTGTGCACCGCCCCGAACAACCAGGGGACGGGCGCAGGCACAGGCGACCGCCAGCTGAGGCAAAGCCCCGCGTAAATTCCGGGCCTTGACCCGTCGGCGGACCGTACAATCATCAACACGCCGCGGAGGACCCCGTCCTCCGCCGGGGCCAGCGTCGTCCCCTCCCGTGCTTATCCAGGGGAAGGACCTACCTCTCATGACTGATTCCCTGCCTACCGGGGGCTCCGTGCCTTCACCGTTCGAACGCTTTGCCGCGTACCCGGCGGATACCGGGCTCTACCGCTCCGAAAACGAGAAGGACGCCTGCGGGCTCGCCGTCATCGCCACGCTCCGCGGAACACCGGGCCACGATATCGTCGACGCCGCCCTCACCGCCCTGCGCAACCTCGAACACCGCGGCGCCGTGGGCGCCGACGAAGGGACCGGCGACGGCGCCGGCATCCTGACCCAGGTGCCGGACGAGTTCCTCCGCGCCGTCGTCGGCTTCGACCTGCCGCCGGCCGGCCGGTACGTGGCCGGCACCGCGTTCCTGCCCACCGAGGCCTCCGAGCAGGCCACCGCCCGGGCCGGCGTCGAAGCCATCGCCGAATCCGAGGACCTGCAGGTGCTCGGCTGGCGTGAGGTCCCCGTGGCCGCCGACCTGGTCGGCCCCATGTCCCGCGCCTGCATGCCGCACTTCGCCCAGGTGTTCCTGGCCCCGGCCGACGGCGCCGCGGTGGAGGACCTGGACGCCCGCGCCTTCCGGGTGCGCAAGCGCAGCCAGAACAAGTTCGGCGTGTACTTCCCGTCCCTGTCCTCCAGGACCATGGTCTACAAGGGCATGGTCACCACCGCCCAGCTGGAGCCCTTCTTCCCGGACCTGTCCGATCCCCGGTTCAAGTCCCGCCTGGGCATCGTCCACTCGCGGTTCTCCACCAACACCTTCCCGTCCTGGCCGCTGGCGCAGCCGTTCCGCACCATTGCGCACAACGGGGAGATCAACACGGTCAAGGGCAACCGGAACTGGATGCGGGCCCGGCAGTCCCAGCTCAGCCACCCGCTGCTGGGCGAGACCCCCGAGGAACTGTTCCCCATCTGCACCCCAGGGGCCTCCGACTCCGCGTCCTTCGACGAGGTCGCCGAGCTGCTGATGCTCTCCGGGCGGCCCATCGCCCACGCCATCATGATGATGATCCCCGAAGCGTGGGAGAACCACGCCTCCATGGATCCGGCCCGCCGGGCGTTCTACCAGTACCACTCCATGCTGATGGAGCCGTGGGACGGCCCCGCCGCCGTCTCCTTCACCGACGGCACGCAGGTCGGCGCCGTGCTGGACCGCAACGGGCTGCGCCCGGCCCGGTACTGGGTCACCGAGGACGGCCTCGTGGTCCTGGCCTCCGAGGTGGGCGTCGTCGACATCGACCCCGCCAAGGTGGTCCGCAAGGGCCGCGTCTCGCCCGGCAAGATGTTCCTGGTGGACACCGAAGCGGGCCGGCTGATCGAGGACCACGAGATCAAGGCCGAGGTCGCCGCCGCCAACCCGTGGGCGGACTGGGTCCGGGAGAACCAGGTCTCGCTGGAGGACCTGCCCGAACGCGAGCACGTGCTGCACAGCTCCGCGTCCATCAACCGCCGCCAGCGCACCTTCGGCTACACCCAGGAGGAGCTGCGGATCCTGCTCGGGCCGATGGCCCGCACCGGCGCCGAACCGCTGGGCGCCATGGGATCCGACACGCCCATCGCCGTGCTCTCGCAGCGCCCGCGGCTGCTCTTCGACTACTTCGTGCAGTCCTTCGCCCAGGTCACCAACCCGCCGCTGGACGCCATCCGCGAAGAACTCGTTACGTCCATGCGCGCCTCGATCGGGCCCAACGGCAATCTGCTGGCCTCCGGCCAGGTCCGCAGCCGGCAGATCGCGCTGAAGTTCCCGGTCATCAACAACGACGAACTGGCCAAGATCGTCAACCTGCGCGGCGACGACGGCGAGAAGCTCAGCCTCAAGGTACGGGGCCTCTACCGCCCCGAGGGCGGCGAATCCGAGCTGCGCGCCCGGATCACCGAGATCTGCGAGAAGGTCTCCGGCGCCGTCAACCGCGGGGTGCACTACATCGTGCTCTCCGACCGCGACTCCAACGCCCAGTGGGCGCCGATCCCGTCGCTGCTGCTGCTCTCCGCGGTGCACCATCACCTGCTCAAGAGCGCCAACCGCACCAAGATCTCGCTGCTGGTCGAAGCCGGCGACGTCCGCGAGGTGCACCACGTCGCCGCCCTGATCGGCTACGGCGCCTCCGCCGTGAACCCCTACCTGGCGATGGAAAGCTGCGAGGAGCTCGTCCGCAGCGGGGACCTGCCCGGCGTCACCCGGGAGCAGGCCGTTGCCAACCTGATCAAGGGCCTGGGCAAGGGCGTCCTGAAGATCATGTCCAAGATGGGCATCTCCACGGTCGCCTCCTACTGCGGCGCGCAGACCTTCGAGGCCATCGGCCTCGGCCAGGAACTGGTGGACGAGTTCTTCCACGGCACGCAGACCCAGCTCGGCGGCGTCGGACTCGAGGTCATCGCCGCCGAAGCCGCCGCCCGGCACGCCGAGGCCTACCCCTCCGACGGGCTTGAGCAGCCGCACCGCGCCCTGGACAACGGCGGTGAGTACCAGTGGCGCCGCGAAGGCCCGCCGCACCTGTTCAACCCCGAGACGGTCTTCCGGCTGCAGCACGCCACCCGGGAACGCCGCTACGACATCTTCAAGGCGTACACCCGCGGCGTGGACGACCAGTCGAAGAACCTCATGACGCTGCGCGGCCTGCTCGGTTTCCGCACCGGGCAGCGTCCGCCGGTGCCGCTGGAGGAGGTGGAACCGGTCGAGAGCATCGTCAAGCGCTTCTCCACCGGGGCGATGAGCTACGGCTCCATCTCCAAGGAGGCACACGAGACGCTGGCCATCGCCATGAACCGCCTGGGCGCCAAGTCCAACACCGGCGAGGGCGGCGAGGACGTGGACCGGCTGCTGGATCCGGAGCGGCGCTCGGCGATCAAGCAGGTCGCCTCCGGCCGGTTCGGCGTGACCAGCCTGTACCTGACCAACGCCGATGACCTGCAGATCAAGATGGCCCAGGGCGCCAAGCCCGGCGAGGGCGGCCAGCTGATGGCGCAGAAGGTCTACCCCTGGGTGGCCCGCACCCGGCACTCCACGCCCGGCGTCGGCCTGATCTCCCCGCCGCCGCACCACGACATCTACTCCATTGAGGACCTCGCCCAGCTGATCTACGACCTCAAGCGCTCCAACCCGAGCGCCCGGGTCCACGTAAAGCTGGTCTCCGAAGCCGGCATCGGCACCGTGGCGGCGGGCGTGACCAAGGCCAAGGCCGACGTCGTGCTCGTCTCCGGGCACGACGGCGGCACCGGCGCCTCGCCGCTGAACTCGCTGAAGCACGCCGGCGCGCCGTGGGAGCTCGGCCTGGCCGAAACCCAGCAGACGCTGATGCTCAACGGCCTGCGCGACCGCGTGGTGGTGCAGGTGGACGGGCAGCTGAAGACCGGCCGCGACGTCGTCATCGCCGCCCTGCTCGGCGGCGAGGAGTTCGGTTTCGCGACCGCCCCGCTGGTGGTCTCCGGCTGCATCATGATGCGCGTCTGCCACCTGGACACCTGCCCGGTGGGCGTGGCCACGCAGAATCCCGAGCTGCGGGCCCGGTTCTCCGGCAAGCCGGAGTTCGTGGTCAACTTCTTCGAATTCCTTGCCGAAGAGGTCCGCGAGATCCTCGCCGAGCTGGGCTTCCGCTCCCTGGAGGAGGCCATCGGCCACTCCGAGATGCTCGACGTGCAGGCCGCCGTGGACCACTGGAAGGCCGACGGGCTGGACCTGGAGCCGATCCTGCGCGGCCACGAGGTGGACCCCGGCGCGCCGCTGCGCAACATGGTGGGCCAGAACCACGAGCTGGATGCGCACTTCGACAAAAAGCTCATCGAGATGAGCGCCGACGCGCTGCAGCGCCGGGCGCCGGTGCGGATCGCGCTGGACGTGATCAACACCGACCGGTCGGTGGGCACCATGCTCGGCCATGTGGTGACGAAGACCTTCGGCACCGATGCCCTGGCGACCGACACGATCGACGTCACCCTCACCGGACAGGCCGGGCAGTCCCTCGGGGCGTTCCTGCCGGCCGGCATCACCCTGCGGCTGTTCGGGGACTCCAACGACTATGTGGGCAAGGGCCTCTCCGGGGGACGGATCATCGTGCGCCCGGACCGCGCCAACACCTTCGAAGCGGACCGGAACGTCATCGCCGGCAACGTCATCGGCTACGGCGCCACCAGCGGTGAGATGTTCCTCAGCGGCCAGGTGGGGGAACGCTTCCTGGTGCGCAACTCCGGGGCCACCGCCGTCGTCGAGGGCATCGGCGACCACGGATGCGAATACATGACCGGCGGCCAGGCCCTGATCCTGGGCCGCACCGGCCGCAACTTCGGCGCCGGCATGTCCGGCGGCACGGCCTACGTGCTGGACCTGCCGGAAGTCCGGGTCAACAAGGAGGCCCTGGAATCCGGTGAGCTGCTCCTGCAGCCGCTGGATGCCGAGGACACGGAGATTGTCCGTGCCCTGATGATCAAGCATGTCGAGGAAACCGGATCCCGGCTCGCAGCGGACCTGCTGGAGCGGTTCGAGGACACGGTTTCCCGTTTGACCAAGGTGCTGCCGCGGGACTACGCGGCGGTGCTCGATGCCCGGGCCTCGGCTGCGGACGCGGGGCTGGACCCCGACGGCAGCGAGACCTGGACCAAGATTCTGGAGGTTACCGGTGGCTGATCCCCGCGGATTCCTGAAGGTGCGCGAGCGGGTCACCCAGCCGCGCCGGCCCGTTCCCGTGCGCATCATGGACTTCAAGGAAGTCTACGAGGCGCAGGAGAAGGGCGTGCTCAAGTCCCAGGCCGGGCGCTGCATGGACTGCGGCATCCCGTTCTGCCACCAGGGCTGCCCGCTGGGCAACCTGATTCCTGAGTGGAACGACCTGACCTGGCGGGACAAAGGCGAGGAGGCCATTGAACGGCTCCACGCCACGAACAACTTCCCCGAGTTCACCGGCCGGCTCTGCCCGGCACCCTGCGAAGCCTCCTGCGTGCTCGGCATCAACCAGCCGCCGGTGACCATCAAGCAGGTGGAGGTCTCGATCATCGACCAGGCCTTCGGCGAGGGCTGGGTCGAGCCGCACATCCCCGAACGGCTCACCGACAAGACCATCGCCGTCGTCGGCTCCGGCCCCGCCGGGCTCGCCGTCGCCCAGCAGCTCACCCGGGCCGGGCACACCGTGGCCGTCTACGAGCGGGACGACCGGATCGGCGGGCTGCTGCGCTACGGCATTCCGGACTTCAAGATGGAAAAGGTTCACCTGGACCGCCGGCTGGAGCAGATGCGCGCCGAGGGCACCCGGTTCCGCACCGGCGTCGAGGTCGGCCGCGACATCAGCTGGGAACAGCTGCGCCGCCGGTACGACGCCGTGGTGGTCACCACCGGCGCGACCGTTCCGCGGGACCTGCCCATTCCGGGCCGGGAGCTGGAGGGCGTGCACTTCGCCATGGACTACCTGGTCCAGGCCAACCGCGTCGTCGCAGGGGACACCGTCAAGCGGCAGATCAGCGCCGAAGGCAAGCACGTCGTCATCCTCGGCGGCGGCGACACCGGCGCCGACTGCCTGGGCACCGCGCACCGGCAGCAGGCCGCGTCGGTCACCACCCTCGCGATCGGCAAGCAGCCGCCGCTGGAACGGCCCGCGCACCAGCCCTGGCCGATGTACCCCACGCTCTTCGAGGTCGCCAGCGCCCATGAAGAGGGCGGCGAACGGACCTACCTGGCCTCCACCGTGGAGTTTGTGGGGGAGAACGGCGTGCTGACCGGCGTCAAGGTCGCTGAAACCGAGTTCGTCGACGGGCGCCGCCTGCCCAAGGCCGGCACCGAGCGCATCATCCCGGCTGACCTGGTCTTCCTGTCCCTGGGCTTCACCGGCCCGGAACCGGCCGGCCTCGCCGAACAGGTCGGCGCGGAGTTCGACGGGCACGGCAACGTGGTCCGCGACGGCTACTACATGACCAGCCGCCCCGGTGTCTTCGCCGCGGGCGACGCCGGCCGCGGCCAGTCGCTCATCGTCTGGGCGATCGCCGAGGGCCGGGCCTGCGCGGCCGCCGTCGACAAGTGGCTGATGGGCTCCACCCGTCTGCCGGCACCGGTGGCCCCGACCGATCAGGCCATCGCCCCGCTGTAACGCGGCGGTACGGGCATTGGAAGAGGCGCAGGCGAAAGCCTGCGCCTCTTTCCATTCCGGACGGGAGGGGGGCACACCGGCGGTGCCGTTCCCCGCTGCCGCCGCAGGATCAGCCGGGGCCGCCCGCATCGGCCGGACCGGCCTCACGGGCAGGGCGGTCCAGGGCGGCAAAGGCCTCACGGGTCAAGGCGTGCAGGTCGACACCCTCCCTGCTGATCCAGGCTTCCATGGCGACCAGTGAGGCGCTCCACAGGGCGGCGGCCTCCACCTGCCCGGCCAGCGTGGCCGCGGGATCGGCAGCGTCCGCAAGGTACACGCCGGCCACCCGGCTCGTGACGGCCCGGTTGTTCTCGGCGTAGCTCAGGCGCAGCGAGCGGTCCTGCTCCATCAGCCGATGCAGGAGGCGGAAATAATCCCGCTGCGCTTCAAACGGGACGGACGCGGCCAGGATGGCCTCGCGGAGGGCATTACGGCGTGCGGTTCCGGCCCGGCGCCTGGCGTTGAAATCCGCCAGCATGTCGTCCAGGGCCTGAGCAGAGCGGTGGAAGAGCACGGCGTCCTTGGTGTCGAAGTAACGGAAGAACGTCGATCGGGACACCCCGGCCTCCTGCACAATGTGTTCCACAGTCACCGCGGAGTAGCCGCGGGAGGCGAACAGGCGCAGCGCCGTGTCCAGCAGAAGCGCCTGCACCTGCTCGCGTTTGCGCTCCCGGAGGCCCGGGCGCGCAGCGGGATGTGCGGACGACACGGCAGCGGGCATGGGCTCTCCGGACCTCGTGGGCTACAGTTCCGGTACCGAGTGTCATTTTGTACCCGGTACCGGTTTTTCGAATAACGGCGGCGGCAGCGACGCCGCGTCCGTTCCGTCCAGCCTAGTAGGAGCACCGCATGCCCGAACACGTCCGGCTTACCGCCCGCCCGCCCGTCCCCAGCGCCCTGGAACCGGCCCGGCTGGGTCCGGTCCAGCTCCGCAACCGGGTGATCAAGGCCGCCACCTCCGAGGGGCGCTCCCCGGAGGGCCTGGTCACACAGGACCTGATTGACTTCCACGTGGACTTTGCCCGCGGCGGGGTGGGCATGACCACGGTGGCATACTGCTCCGTTGCGCAGGAGGGACGCAGCGCGCCGGGACAGATCATCATGTCCCGCGAGGCGCAGCCGGGGCTGGAGCGGCTCACCGCGGCCGTCCATGCCGAGGGCGCCGCCATCTCCGCCCAGCTGGGCCACGCAGGCGTCGTCGCCAGCAAGGCCGTGACCGGGCAGGCCCCCCTCTCGCCCAGCCGCTTCGTCAACCCCACATCCTTCCAGCTCTGCCGGGAAATCACCCGCGAGCAGATGCGCGCCGTCGTCGGACAGTTCCGCGACGCCGCCGTGAGAGCCGCCGACTCGGGCTTCGACGCGCTCGAACTGCACTTCGGGCACCTGTACCTGCCCAGTTCCTTCATGAGCCCCTGGATCAATAAGCGTAAGGACGAATACGGGGGCAGCATCGAAAACCGCACCCGCTTCGCCCGCGAAATTGCCTCGGCCGTACGCGATGCGGTGGGGGACCGGGTGGCGGTCATCGCCAAAATGAGCATGGACGACGGGATCAAGGGCAGCATCTGGCTCGACGAATCCCTGCGCTCCGCCCAGCTGCTGGACCAGGACCGCACCCTCGATGCGATCGAGCTGACCATGGGCTCCTCCGTCAAGCGGCAGATGTACCTCTTCCGCGGCGACGTTCCCGTCGACGGCATGGCCGCGGTCATGAAGGAACCGTTCAAGACCGGCGTGAAGGTGCTCGGGCGGCAGATCCTGGGCGAATACCCGTACCGAGACCTGTACATGCTTGAGGCCGCCCGGCAGTTCCGGCCCGTGGTCAGGCACGCCCGGCTCATCCTGCTGGGCGGCATCAACACAATGGAGCACCTGGACACCGCCATGGCCGAAGGATTCGAGTTCGCCGCCATGGGCCGGGCCCTGCTGCGCGAACCCGACCTGGTCCAGCGCCTGGCCGAGGACCCGGCGAAGCCCGGCCTGTGCATCCACTGCAACCGCTGCATGTTCACCGTCTACGGAAAGACGCACTGCGTGCTGGCGGTGCCCGGCGGAGAGGACCGCGGCCCCGACGCGTCCGTTGACGCCTCGGAGCTGCTGGCCTCGAACTCATAAGCGTGCGCCGCCGTGCGCGGCGCTGCCCGGGGCCGGAACGCCGGTGCGGTGCCTCCGGGCGGACACGCCCGGAGGGGCCCCGGACAGCCTGCACAAATGCGTGATTCGGACTAGGCTGGAGGACTATGAGACGCGCAAAGATTGTTGCCACTTTCGGTCCCGCAATAGCCAGTTACGAGAACACGGTTGCCGTGCTGCGGGCAGGCGTCGATGTCGCCCGCATGAACATGAGTCACGGCGACCATTCCGTACACAACAACACCTACGAGAACGTCCGCCGGGCGTCCGAGGAACTCGGCAAGGCAGTCGGTATCTTCGCCGACCTGCAGGGCCCGAAGATCCGGCTCGGCCGGTTCGAGGACGGCCCCCACTTCCTCAACGTCGGCGACACCTTCACCATCACCGTCGAAGATGTGCCCGGAACCGCCGAAATCGTATCCACCACGCACAAGGGCCTGCCCCAGGACGTGCAGGTGGGGGACACGCTGCTGATCGACGACGGCAAGGTCTCGCTGCGGGCCACCGCCGTCGACGACACCAAGGTCGTCACCGAAGTGGTGGTCCCCGGTCCGGTGTCCAACAACAAGGGCATCAACCTGCCCGGTGTGGCCGTCAACGTCCCCGCCCTGAGCGACAAGGACGAGGAGGACCTGCGCTGGGCCCTGCGCCGCGGCGTCGACATGATCGCCCTGTCATTCGTCCGCAACGCCGTCGACGTCCGCCGCGTGCATGAAGTGATGGACGAGGAAGGCCGGCGGATCCCGGTCATCGCGAAGATCGAGAAGCCCCAGGCCGTGGATGCCCTCGAGGAAATCATCGACGCCTTCGACGCCATCATGGTGGCCCGCGGCGACCTCGGGGTCGAGCTTCCCCTGGAGGACGTCCCCCTCGTCCAGAAGCGGGCCATCGAACTGGCCCGCCGCTGGGCCAAGCCCGTCATCGTCGCCACGCAGGTCCTCGAATCGATGATCGAGTCCCCGCGGCCGACCCGGGCCGAGGCCTCGGACTGCGCCAACGCGGTGCTCGACGGCGCGGACGCCGTAATGCTCTCCGGCGAGACCTCCGTGGGCAAGTACCCGATCGAAACCGTGAAGACGATGGCCCGCATCATCGAGTCCACCGAGGAGCACGGCCTGAACCGGGTGCCCCCGCTGGGCTCCAAACCCCGCACCCGCGGCGGAGCGATCACCCGCGCCGCCGTCGAGATCGCAGACCAGCTCGACGCGAAGTACATCTGCACCTTCACCCAGTCCGGCGATTCCGCCCGCCGCCTGGCCCGGCTGCGGCCGGTCAAGCCGGTGTTTGCGTTCACCCCGATGGAGTCGACGCTGAACTACATGTCGCTGTTCTGGGGCATCCAGCCGATGCTGGTCGAGTTCGCCGAGCACACCGACCAGATGACCGCCCAGGTGGACCGCACTCTCTACGAGGGCGGGCTGGTCGAGCTCGATGACCTGGTGGTCATCGCCGCCGGGTCCCCGCCCGGACAGGCCGGCTCCACGAACTCGCTGAAGGTGCACAAGGTCGGCGACATTGCCGACGCCGGGCAGCGGTTCGAAGGCCAGCAGAAGATCAAGGAAAAGGTCGGCCCCTGGCCGTCCAAGAAGACCAAGGCCCGCCCGATCTAAGGCAGGTTAGGTACGCGAAGAGCCCCGTCCCTTACGGACGGGGCTCTTCGTGCGTCCGCGCCGACGGCGGAGGAGCGGGGCGGGTGCTAGTTGACCTGGTTGATGATCGTTTCGGCGACTTCGCGCATGCTCAGGCGCCGGTCCATGGAGGTCTTCTGGATCCACCTGAACGCCTCGGGCTCGGTCAGGCCCATCTTGGTGGTCAGCAGCGACTTGGCACGCTCCACGAGCTTGCGGGTGGCGAACTGTTCCTTCAGGTCGCCGACCTCCTGCTCCAGTGCACGGATCTCCTCGTGGCGGGACAGCGCAATCTCGATGGCGGGGGTCAGGTCCGCCGGCGTGAAGGGCTTGACCACGTAGGCCATGGCCCCGGCCTCGCGGGCACGCTCCACCAGTTCCTTCTGGCTGAAGGCGGTCAGCAGGACCACCGGGGCAATGCGGGCCTTGACGATCTTTTCCGCGGCGCTGATCCCGTCCATCACCGGCATCTTCACGTCCATCAGCACCAGGTCGGGCTTGAGCTCTTCAGCCATCTGCACGGCCTTCTCACCGTTGTCGGCCTCGCCGACGACCTCGTAGCCCTCGCCGCGGAGGATTTCGACAATGTCGAGGCGGATCAGGGTTTCGTCCTCGGCGACGAGGACGCGGCGGGCCGGCGCCGCGGCGGCGGGGGTTTCGGAAGACTCGGACACAGGTGCTCCTCAGGTGCGGATTCGTCACTGGCCGGCGCTGCCGCCGGTTTCTCCCATTCAGCCTATCGCCATGTACAGTGGATCTGCGTAAGACCGGCAGCGATCCTTTTTTGATCCGCGCCACATCACGCGCCCGAATGGCGGAATTGGCAGACGCGCCGCACTCAAAATGCGGTATCGAAAGGTGTGTGGGTTCGAGTCCCACTTCGGGCACCAGGTTCCCAATCCCGGAGGTCGGCGTGGCGGATAACCCAGGACAGGCCCACGACGAGCTGGGCGAAGTGGATGACCACGAGGCCACCGAAACCATCTCCACGGGAAGCCTGCCCGACGCCGATACCATCCGCCGCCTCCTCCGCGAGGCCCACCGCAGATACGCCAAGGACGACGACGGCGCGGTGGCGGACCATATCCCGTCCCTCGCGGAGGCCGATCCCGGCCTCTTCGGCATCAGCCTGACCAGCATCGAGGGCGACGTCTACAGCGTCGGAGACACGGCCCATACCTTCACCATCCAGTCCATCTCCAAGGCCTTCGTCTTCGCGCTGGCCTGCCGGGAGCTGGGCCACGAACCGGTCCGCAGCACCGTGGGCGTGAACAACACCGGGCTGCCGTTCGACTCGGTGATGGCCCTGGAACTGAACGGCGGCCACCCCATGAACCCGATGGTCAACGCCGGGGCGCTGGCGACCTCCGCGCTTGTGCCCGGCGAGGACCTCGAGGCGAAGTGGGCCTTCATCCGGGACGGGCTCAGCAGGTTCGCCGGCCGGAGGCTGGAGCTGGACGAAGACGCCTGGGCCTCGGAACAGGCGGCCAACCAGCGCAACACCGGAATCGCGAGGCTGCTCGAGAGCCACGGGCGGATGGATTTCGACGCAGCCGACGCCACCGACCTCTTCACCCGTCAGTGCTCGCTGCTCGTTACGGCTGAGGACCTGTCCGCCATGGGAGCCACCCTCTCCGCCGGCGGCGTGAACCCGGTCACCGGCGACGAGGTGGTGGGCCCGGAAGTCGCCCGGGACACCCTGGCGGTGCTGGCCTCCACCGGAATGTACGAGGCCAGCGGGGACTGGCTGTTCGAGATCGGGCTGCCGGCCAAGAGCGGGGTGTCCGGCGGCGTCGTCACCGTGGCACCGGGAAAGGGCGGACTTGCCACGTATTCGGCCCCGCTGGACGACGCCGGCACCAGCGTCCGCGGCCAGCTTGCCGCGGGTTTCCTCTCCGCCCGGCTTGGGCTGAACCTCTTCGCCTCCAGGCCGGCGGCGCAGCGGGCGGCCCGCGGGGACTGAGCCCGACCTGCCGGCTGCCTGCCGGGCGTACCTGCATCTTGCCAAGTGCCGTCGAATGCAGTGAGGTGGGTCAATGGCCGCAAAGACGATCGTCCTGACCGGAGCCAGCGACGGGATCGGCGCCGCCGCTGCCGCTGAGCTCCGCCGACGCGGACACCGGGTGGTGCTGGTGGGCCGTTCCCCGGAGAAGACACGGCAGGTGGCCGGGCAGCTGGAGGCGCCCTGGCATCTGGCCGACTTCGCGGACCTGTCCTCGGTGCGTGCGCTGGCCATGGACCTGCTGGCCGGCTATCCGAGCATCGACGTGCTCGCCAACAACGCCGGGGCGATCTTCGGACGGGAGCGCCAGGTGAGCGCCGACGGGCATGAGATGACGTTCCAGGTGAACTATCTCGCACCGTTCCTGCTCACCCGGCTGCTGACCGACCGGCTGATTGAATCCCGCGGCACCGTCATCAACACCTCGAGCACGGCCAACCGGCTTTTCGGCAACGTGGACCTGGACGACCTCGAATCCGAGCGGAACTACGAGCCGCGCCGCGCGTACGGGAACAGCAAGCTGGAACAGATCATGTTCACCTTCGAGCTGGACCGGCGGTACCGCAGCCACGGGCTGACCTCCACCGCCTTCCACCCGGGAGTCATTGCGAGCAACTTCTCCGGGGCGGCCGGCTCGGCCATGCACGCGGCCTACCATACGCCGCTGCGCAGGCTGCTCGGCACCCCGGAAAAGGGCGCCCGGACGCTGGTATTCCTGGCCGACGGCACCCCCGGCGAGGATTACCCCACCGGCCGCTACTTCGCCCGCTGCCGGCCGGCCCGGCCGAACCGGCAGGCGCGCAGCGGCACCCTGGACCTGGCCCTGTGGAACCGCACGACGGCAATGCTTCAGCAGCACTGAGGGCGCCGCCGTCGGCCCCGGCCGCGGTGCTATCCGTCCAGCCGGCGCAGCAGGGCAGCCAGGACCGGCAGCTGGCCCTTGACCAGCAGCCGGCGGGCATCCGCCGCCCCGAACCAGCCGGCGTCGTCCATTTCCGGGTACTCGCGGAACCGGCCGGAGCCGCGGGGCCACTCCAGCTGGAAGGTGTTGCTGGAAATCGCCGCGGGGGAGAAGTCCGCCTCGGCCGTGAACACGGTCACGACCTTGCCGGAGGACTGCCGGAACGCCCCAAGTCCGGCGTAGTCCGCCTCCGGGGCGGCGTGGCCCATCTCCTCGGCGAACTCCCTCCGGGCCGCCGTGAGGGGATCCTCGCCCGGAAGGATCTCGCCCTTGGGAATCGACCAGGCATGCTCCTGCCTCCGGGCCCAGAACGGGCCGCCCATGTGTCCCAGCCAGAACTCCGGGCCGTCGGCCCGCAGCCGGTACAACAGGATTCCGGCGCTCTGCACGGCCATGGTGCCTCCTGCCCGCCGGTCCGTCCGGCCCAGGCTGATGGTACGGCCTCGGGCAGAATGGAAGGGTGTTCCCACAGCCCGACTCCGTCCCTGGCCCCTTCGACCTCTCCCGCATCGGCAGCGGACTGGTCTTCGCCCGGTCCCTGCCGGAGCTGGCGCGGGCCCTGGGAACGCCCGGTTCGGCCGCCGTGGTGCAGGCACCGCCCGGCACGGGAAAGACCACCCTGGTTCCGCCGCTGGCGGCGAACCTCGCCGCCGGCCAGGGCAGCGGCGGCAGGGTGCTGGTCACCCAGCCCCGGCGGGTGGCCGTGCGCTCCGCCGCCCGCCGGCTGGCCGCCCTCGACGGAAGCGCGGTGGGCGGCCGGGTCGGCTACAGCGTGCGCGGGGAACACCGTGCCGGCGCGGAGACGCTGGTCGAATTCCTGACTCCGGGCCTGCTGCTGCGCCGGCTGCTGGCGGATCCCGGCCTGGCCGGCGCGTCGGCCGTCGTACTCGACGAGGTCCATGAGCGGGGCCTGGACACGGACCTGCTGCTGGGCCTGCTCGGCGAAGTCCGCCAGCTGCGCCCCGACCTGACCCTGGCCGCGATGTCCGCCACCCTCGACGCGGCCCGCTTTGCCGCACTGCTCGGCGACGGGGAGCCCGGGGCGGTGCCGGTGGTGGACACTCCGGCCGCGCTGCATCCGCTTGACATCAGATGGGCGCCCGGCCGGGGCCCGCGGCTCGATGAACGCGGCGTGCGGCGGGAGTTCCTGGCGCACGTGGCTGCCACCGCCGCGGCGGGACATGCACAGCTGAACCTCGCCGAGCCGGGCGCTGACACCCTGGTGTTCCTTCCGGGAGCGCGGGAGGTGGCCGACGCCGCCGCCCGGCTGCGCAGCGCGGCCGCCGGCGCCGTCGAGGTCCTGGAACTGCACGGCCAGGTCGCCGCCGCCCTCCAGGACCGCGCGGTCGGCGGCCGCGGGGAGGGCGATCCCTCCCGCATCATCGTCTCGACGGCGCTGGCCGAGTCCTCGCTGACGGTGCCGGGGGTGCGGCTGGTCATCGACTCCGGACTGTCCCGGGAGGTGCGCCGGGACGCGGCGCGGGGGATGAGCGGGCTGGTCACGGTATCCGCGTCCCGGGCCTCCGCGGACCAGCGGGCCGGCCGTGCCGCCCGGCAGGGGCCGGGGACCGTGATCCGCTGCTACGACCAGGCGGCCTACGCGGCAGCCCCGGCCCATCCGACGCCGGAGATCGCCGCCGCCGACCTGGCCGGCGCGGCCCTGCTGCTGGCCTGCTGGGGCACGCCGGAGGGCCGCGGCCTGGCGCTGCCGGACGCCCCGCCCGCCGCCGCGATGGCCGACGCCGTGGCCGTGCTGCGGGAACTGGGCGCCGTCGACGGCTCCGGCATGGCAACCCCGCTGGGCCGCCGGCTGGCGGAGGTGCCCGCCGACCCGCGGCTCGCCCGCGCCCTGCTCGACGGCGCCGCACTGGTGGGCCCCACGGCTGCGGCCGAAGTGGTCGCGATGGTGTCCTCGGACCTCCGCCCGGAAGGCGCGGACCTGGCCGGACTGCTGGCCGCCCTCCGCCGCGGCAGCGCGCCGGGAGCAGCGAAATGGCGCGGGGACGTGCGCCGACTGTCCGGCCTCGTCGGCTCCATCCGGGGACAGCGGGCGGCAGCGGGCAACGCTGCGGGGCAGGTGGTGGCCCTCGCCTTCCCGGACCGGGTCGCCCGCCGGGTGCCGGGCGACGGGCCGGAACAGTACCTGCTGGCCTCGGGCACCCGTGCGGGCCTGCCGGCCGGCAGCCGGCTCGCCGGACATCCGTGGCTGGCCGTGGCCGAGGTCAGCCGCGCGGCCGGCAGATCGGCGGCCGGTACCGGCGCGCTGATCCGGGCCGCGGCTCCGCTCGAACCGGCCGACGCCGAGGCAGCAGGCCGGACCCTGGTGACCGAGCACGTTCACGCGGGCTTTACCGACGGACGGGTCACCGCCCGGAGGATACGGAGGCTGGGCGCCATCACCCTCTCCGATACGCCGGTGCGCGCCTCGCGGGAGGAGGGCCGGGCGGCCGTCGCCCAGGCGCTGCGCGAGGCCGGCCTGGGCATCATCGGCTTCTCGGAGGCATCCGAGGGCCTGCGCCGCCGGATGGCCCTGCTCCACCGCGAACTCGGGGCGCCGTGGCCCGACGTCTCCGACGCCGCCCTGCTGGAGAACCTGGAGGACTGGCTGCTCCCGGAGCTGGAGGCCCTGGCGCAGGGCAGGACGGCGGCGGCCACGGACCTGGCTGAACCACTGCGCCGCCTGCTGCCGTGGCCCCAGGCGGCGGACTTCGACGAGCTCGCACCGGAACGGCTGCAGGTTCCCAGCGGCTCCCGGGTACGGATCGCCTACCCGGAGCCCGGGGACCCGCAGGCACGGCCGGTCGTCGCGGTGAAGCTCCAGGAATGCTTCGGCTGGGCCCGGACCCCGCGGCTGGTGCGTGGCCGGGTCCCGGTGCTGTTCCACCTGCTCTCACCGGCACGGCGGCCGCTGGCGGTGACCGATGACCTGGAGTCCTTCTGGAACGGCCCGTACCGGCAGGTCAGGGCGGAGATGCGTGGACGGTACCCCCGGCATCCCTGGCCGGAGGATCCGTGGTCGGTGCCGGCTACGGCCCGCACCAAGCCGCGGGCCTGATACGAGCCGATCACGGCAGAGGAGCCGGCCGGGTGAAGGCGGGCTCCCACGGAGGTTGAACCGGAACGCCGGTCACACCGCCACGGCGGTTAAACGAAAACGGACATCCGGCCCCGAGGGGGACCGCATGTCCGTTTCCTGCTCCTGCTGTTCCGGCGCCGGGCGTCGGAGCAGCAGCTACGCTACGCGGTAGTAGGCCGCGCCGGAGCCGACGTTGGCGGAGTTGATGACGGTCTGGTTGCCGTTCCAGCCGCTGTGGATGGCCTGGCCGTCGCCGATGTAGATGGCGATGTGGGCGAAGCCCATGCCGCCGTCGGCGTAGTAGATCAGGTCACCCGGCTGCGGGTCGGAGACGGGGGTGCCGTAGGCAGCCAGCTGGGCCGGGGCCAGGTCGCCCACGGAGTGCCCGGCGGCGCGCAGCGCCACCTCGACCAGGACGGTGCAGTCCTGGACGGCACCCATCTGGGCGTAGGCCGAGTTGAGGATGACCTGGTTGGTGGCCGAGGCCGCGGTGGCCGCGGGGGCCGGGGTCACGTCGACGGACTGGGTGCTGAAGGTGCCCAGGTCAGCCGGAGCGGCTGCAGGTGCAGGAGCGGCGTAGGTCTCGGTGTAGGAGGCGGCGGCGTACTCGACCGCTGCCGGTGCGGCGGTGGCCTCGCCGGCGTAGGTGATGACGTCGCCCGGGTAGATGATGGACTCCATGCCCAGCCCGTTCAGGCTGAAGATGCTGTCCAGGCTCACGCCGTAGGTGGCGGCGATCTGGCCGAGGGTGTCTCCGGCGACCACGGTGTGGGTGCCGGCCGGCGCTGCGTCCGCGGCGACGGTCTCCACAGCCGGGGCAGGTGCGGCGGCTACGGGAGCGGCGGGTGCCGCAGCCGGAGCCGGGGTGTAGGAATCGTTGGCGATGACGCCGGCCTGGGCCGGGGCGGCCATGCCGAGCATCAGGCCGGACCCTGCGGCAACTGCGGCAGCGGTTCCTCCGATGGTGCGTCCGCGGCCGAGGGCGGCCTTGGAGATGGTCAGCCAGGCGGAAGTCTCTGCGCGGTGGCGTGCACGGGTGTTGGACATGTTGTTACCTCTCCCTGTACCTGCGAGGTGAGCTGTCGGATGCGGATGGGAGTCACCCGGCTGCCGGAAGGCCGGCAGGCTTAACCCCTAGGATTCGTGGAACCCGGAACTGGTTCCCCCGCCCCTGCCATGGTTTTGATCTTTGGACCTCGGAACCGGTGGCAAGGTTCGGTATCCGGCCGAGGGTGCCGCGCTGGGGGAGCGGCACTCGAAGAACACTACACATCTATCACGGTTTGATAACCATTGGATATCGAGTTTGTTATTAAGCTCTCAGAACTTGACGCAACGACTCGTAGCCGATAGCCAAAACGTCGTCGCAGGTCAGGGCGGGAGTGCGGGTCACGGGCCGGCGAAACGCCCGGATTCGCTCCGGCGGCAAAGATTACGGCCTGCCCTTGACCGCATCCTGCGGGAGTGATCCGCTCGACGTGCCGCAGGACCGTCCCGGGACGGATTGAGCCTTCCTCCGCGGGGAAGCGCACGCCTCACGCTGACTGCAGAGGGCGGGCCGCGGTAGCGTCAAAACGTGGCCAGACCCCCGGGCGTGCTCCACGGACATCCCCGCCGCCGTTCTCCTCCCGCCCGGACCGTGCTGGGAGGATTCGCAGCCGCGGCCGCTGCGGGAACAGGGCTGCTGCTCCTTCCCGGCGCCGCCGAAGGGCCGGGCGGGGCGTCGTTCATCGAGGCGCTGTTCACCGCGGTTTCCGCGCTCTGCGTCACCGGCCTGATCGTCGTCGACACCCCGGGGCACTGGAGCAGTTTCGGCGAGTCCGTGATCCTCGTGCTGATCCAGATCGGCGGACTGGGCGTGATGACCACCGGCGCCGTCATCGGCCTGGCGGTCGCGCGTCGGCTGAGCCTGCGCACCAGGCTCACCGCGGCGGCCGAAGCCGGTGGAGGGCGGCCGGTGAACGCGCCCGCGGTGATCCTCGGCGTCGTCCGCATCACTCTGCTGACCGAGGCCGCCGTCGCGGTGATCCTTACGCTGCAGTTCGCCCTTACCTACCGCATGCCCTTTGGGCAGGCGTTGTGGTACGGGGTTTTCCACGCTGTCTCGGCCTTCAACAATGCAGGCTTTTCCCTGTTCAGCGACAACCTTGCGGGCTTCGCGGCGGATCCGGTGGTCTGCCTGTCCATCAGCGCCGCGGTCATCCTTGGCGGACTGGGCTTCCCGGTGCTGATGCAGCTGCGCCGCCATCTGTTCACGCCGCTGGCCTGGTCGCTGAACACCCGCCTCGTTCTGCTGGGAACGGGCCTGCTGCTGGCTGCCGGCACCCTGCTGGTGCTGCTGGTCGAAAGCGGCAACCCGCGGACCCTGGAACCCCTGAGCTGGCCGGACCGCCTGCTGGCCGCCTTCTTCCAGTCAGTGCAGGCCCGAACGGCCGGGTTCTCCAGCATCGACATCGCGGAGATGGACCCGCTGTCCTGGCTCGGCATGGATATCCTCATGTTCATCGGCGGCGGCCCGGCCGGCACGGCCGGAGGCATCAAGGTCACCACCTTTATGGTGCTGGTCTACGTGGTGGCCGCCGAACTGCGCGGCGGCGCGTCCGTGACCATGCTCGGCAAGCGGCTCGGCAGCCACGTGCCGCGCGAGGCGATCACCCTGCTGCTGGCGGCGGCCGCCCTGGTCCTGGCCGCCACCGCCTTCCTGATGGCTGTGACCGACTTCGGGCTCGACGTCCTGCTGCTCGAAACCACCTCCGCCTTCGGAACGGTCGGCCTCAGCGCAGGCATCTCCGCCGCCATCGGGCCGGTCGGGCAGTCCGTGCTGGTCGTCCTGATGTTCATCGGCAGGCTCGGCCCGCTCCTGCTGGCGGCCGGCCTCGCCCTGCGCAGCCGCACCTCCCGCTACGAGCTGCCGGAAGAGAGGCCGATCATTGGCTAAGCGCAGGCTCCTGTCGGGAAACCGGCCGGCACGGATGGCGGGGACGGATGCGGTCGCGATCATCGGCCTCGGCCGGTTCGGCCGCTCGGTGGCACTGGAACTGATGGCGCACGGCACGGACGTCCTGGGCATCGACCACCGCCCCCAGGTGGTCCAAACGCTGGACGGCCGGCTGACCTACGTTGTGACGGCCGATGCCACCGACGAACAGGTCCTCCGCGACCTTTCCATCCCCGACTTCGAACGCGTGGTGGTCGCGATCGGCAGCGACGTCGGCATGAGCGTGCTCACCACGTCGCTGCTGCTGCGCTTCGGGATCCCGCAGATCTGGGCGGAGGCGGTCAGCGAAGCGCACGGCACCATCCTCGATCAGCTGGGCATCCGGCACGTGGTTTTTCCGGAGGCCGACATGGGGCGGCGGGTCGCCCACCTGGTCAGCGGCAGCGTGCTTGACTACTCGCAGATCGGCGGGGACTTCGCCGTGGTGGAAACCGCACCCCACCGGGCCATCCGTGATATTCCCCTGCAGCGGGCCGCGATCCTGGACCGCTACGGAGTCGCGGTGGTCGCTGTCCGCAAGGGAACCGGGGCCTGGCGCTTCGTCACGCCGCAGACCGTGCTCGAGGCGGACGACACGGTGCTGGTGGCCGGTCCCGCCGCCAGCGTTGAGAGGTTCGACCGGCTCTAGGCCTAACCGTCCCGCGCGCCCCGGCAGCCTGATGGCCGCCTGTCCTTGGGAAGAACGGACGCGGTGGGCAAGGGCGCCGTTGAGGGGCACAATGCCCATGGGTGCCGGAGAATGCGGCCTCCTGCCTCCCCGGGCAGGGGAAAGTCCTGCCACCGGGACGAAGAGGGACCGACGAACAGGGATACGGGAGAGGTCATGGAGAGCAGATCGGATTTTGTCAGCGGCGTGATGATCGGCGGGCTGGCCGTCAGCGGGGTCGCCCTCGCGGGGCTGGCCGTCGGGGCAGCCGCCATCGGCAAACTGGCAGTCCGCCGGGCCGCCCTGGGCGACGTCGTCGTCAAGCGGCTGCGGATCGGGGAACTCGACGTCCGGCGTTCCGTGGGCGTGGGGCTCGTCCCCGAGGCGCTGGACCTGGGCTCCGAGCCCGGAAGCGGACCGGGCTCCGTTGCGCCGCCTCCGGGGCCGTCCGTCTAAGCGCCCGCCGGCCGGGATCCGGCGCCTGCGCCCGGGGTTCCCCGCCCGACGTCGCCCCGCCCTTCGGCGTCAGGGCAGGTCGGGGCCGGGGGCAAGCTGTTCCACCCGCACCTCCCACGGGCGCAGGACACGGGCATCGCCGATGTCCGTATAGTTGCCGAGCATCCGGACGCCCGTGCGCTGGCCGGCGGGAAGCTCCAGGTCCTCCGCCGACACATTGCCCAGCACGAGCAGCTCCTCGCCCTCGAGCGAACGCACATAGGCGAGCAGCCGCGGATGGGCTGACTGGACCAGCCGGAATTCGCCGAGAGAGACCACCCTGGACTTGTGCCGGAGCCGGATCAGCCGCCGGTAGTAGCGGAAGATCGACTTCTCCGCTGCCCGGTCCGCCGCGACATTGATGCGGCGGTAGTTCGGGTTGACGTCGATCCAGGGCGTGCCGTTCGTGAAGCCGGCATTGGGGGCGTCGGACCACTGCATCGGTGTCCGCGCGTTGTCACGGCTGCTGCGGGCGAGCGTACGCAGCGCGGACGCGGAACTGATCCCGTTGCGCAGGGCCTCCTCGTAGTACCCGATCGACTCCAGGTCCCGGTACTGGTCGATCCCGGTGAAACCGGCATTGGTCATGCCGATTTCCTCCCCCTGGTAAATGAAGGGCGTGCCCCGCTGCAGGTGGAGCAGCGTGGCCCACAGGGTGGCGGACTCGTACCGGTACCGGCCGTCGTCGCCGAACCGCGACACCAGGCGCGGCTGGTCGTGGTTGCCGAGGTAGAGGCTGTTCCAGCCCCGCTCGGCAAGACCGCGCTGCCAGCGGTTCCACACGGCCTTCAGCGCCAGGAGATCCAGCGGGCGGTGCTCCCACTTGCCGCCGGGGCCCTGGTCCACCCGCATATGCTCGAACTGGAAGACCATGTCCAGTTCGCCGCGAAGCGGATCGGTAAACAGGGCCGCCTCATCCACGGTCACGCCCTCGGTCTCACCCACCGCGAGGTAGCCCTCGTCCCGGAAACCGAACACGGCCCGCACCATCTCCTGGACGAATTCGTGGACCCTGGGCCCGGAGGTGAAGTACGGGGCGCCGTTGGCGTACATCCCGGTGCCCTGGACGGAGCTGTCCGGCAGTCCCGGCACCTTGGAGATGAAGTTGATGGCGTCCATGCGGAAACCATCGACGCCGCGGTCCAGCCACCAGTTCATCATTTCGTATATGCGCGTCCGCACCCTGGTGCTTTCCCAGTTCAGGTCCGGCTGGTGCCGGCTGAACAGGTGCAGGTAGTACTGCTCGGTCCGCGCATCATAGGTCCACGCCGAGCCGCCGAAGAAGGAGCCCCAGTTGTTGGGTTCGGCGCCCGGTTCGTCGGGGGAGAATCCCTGCCGCGGCTCCCGCCAGAAGTAGGAGTCGCGGGAGATGTTCTGCCGTGAGGAAGCGGAGACCTGGAAGGCCTGGTGCTCATCGGAGGTGTGGTTGACCACCAGGTCCATGATCAGCTTCATGCCGCGGCGATGCACCTGCCTCAGCAGTTCCTCGAACTCCTCCTCGGTTCCGAACCGGGAATCGATCCGCCGGTAGTTGCTGATGTCGTAGCCGTTGTCCATCTGCGGAGACTGATGGATGGGCGAGAGCCAGAGGACATCCACGCCCAGGTCGCTGAGGTGATCCAGGTGGGCGATGATTCCCGGAACGTCGCCCACGCCGTCGTCGGTGGTGTCCGCGAAGCTGCGGGTGTAGATCTGGTAGACCACCGCATTGGTCCACCAGGCCGGACGGTACGGGTTCCTCATCTGCCGCCGGTCCTTTCGCTCCTCTTCGGGAGAACGACGCCGGAACCGCCGGGGCGGTGCGTACCGCCAGTCTAGGGACCGGGCCGCGCGGACGGCAGGGGCAGGCCGTGGTCTAAGCCGTCAGTGCAGCCGGTAGGTGGGCTCCCGCAGGGTGCAGGCGCAGATCCGGTGCCGGCGCTCGGGACAGAACGGATCGTAGACCGCCGGTTCCAGCCGCCCGGTCAGCGGCCGGGGGGAACAGATGCAGGTGCACGGTGCGCCCACGCGGATCAGCCTTTCCTTGCCAGCCTGCCCCCGGGGGCAGGAACGGGACCGGCGCCGCGGAAACACCGGGCGGGCCGGAGCCAGACCGCAGCCGCCTACCAGCAATCTACTCCGCTCCGGCACAGGCTCCGCGCCGCCCGCCCGGCAGCGGTGACCGGCACCACATCGGTGCAGTAGCGTGGACGCATGCCGAGCGAAGCCACCACCCTGACCGTTCCCGGTCCCTCGGGAGACCGGGAGGTCCGTATCTCCAGCCCCGGGCGCATCGTGTTCCCGGAGGCCGGGCTGACCAAGCTGGACCTGGCACGGTACGTGCTGGAGGTCAGCGGGCCCTTCCTGGCCGCGAACGGCGACAGGCCGGTGTCGCTGCAGCGGTTTCCCGGCGACATCGACGGGGAGATGTTCTTCTCCAAGAACCCGCCCCGCGGCGCGCCGGACTATGTTCAGGCCGTCACCGTGGTCTATCCCAGCGCGCGCTCGCATCCGCAGGTGGTGCTCACCGAGCCGGCTGCCGCGGTGTGGGCGGTGCAGATGAACACAGTAGTGTTCCATCCCTGGCCCTCGCGCGCCGGGAACACTGACAATCCTGACCAGCTGAGGATCGACCTGGATCCGCAGCCGGGCACCGGGTTCGACGACGCGGTGCCCGCCGCCCTGGAACTGCGGAGGGTCCTGGCCGAGGCCGGCTTGGAGGCGTGGATCAAGACCTCCGGCAACCGCGGCCTGCACGTGTTCGCGCCGATCGAACCGCAGTGGGAGTTCCTCGACGTCCGGCACGCAGTGATCGCCGCCGCCCGTGAACTTGAACGGCGGATGCCGGGCCAGGTGACCACCGCCTGGTGGAAGGAGGAGCGGGGGGAACGGGTCTTCGTGGACTTCAACCAGGCCAACCGGGACCGCACCATGGCCGGTGCCTACAGTCCCCGGGCCCTGCCGCACGCCCCCGTGTCCTGCCCCCTGGTCTGGGAGGAACTCGAACATGTGCAGCCTGCACAGTTCACGGTCCGGACCGTTCCGGAACGGCTTCGCTCCGTCGGCGACCCGTGGGCGGAGTTCGGCCGGTCCCCTGGCCGGATCGACACTCTGCTGCAGTGGTGGGAACGGGACCTGGCCGACGGGCTGGGGGAGGAGCCGTTCCCGCCCGACTATCCCAAAATGCCCGGCGAGCCGCCGCGGGTGCAGCCGAGCCGGGCGCGGCGACCCGACCCGGCATAGGCTGGCAGGAGCAAACGCCGCCTGCCGGGGGAGGGCGGCCACCACCGGACAAAGGAGCACAACATGATCGGATTCATCGTGGCCGGCCTCGTGATCGGCGCCCTGGCCCGCCTGTTCAAGCCCGGCAAACAGAACCTGGGCATCGTCGCCACCCTGCTGCTGGGCCTGGCCGGCTCCGTCATCGGCGGCAGCATCGCGTCGTTCCTGGGCACCGGAGACATCTTCGAGCTGAACATCCTCGGGTTCATCATCGCGGTGATCTGCGCCGTGCTGCTGATCGGCGTCGCCGAATCCCTGGCCGGCCGCAACCGCAGCGGCCGGGCCTAGGCACCGGGCAGACGCCGTCGGGCGGTGGTTTCCGGTCCCCGGCGGCGTTCCGTGCCTGAGGCCCTGCGCGGCCGCGCGGCCGAAGCTAGAGTCGGGGGATCATGGCAGCCATCTCAGTGGTCATCCCTTCCCGGAACGATGCGGCCTACCTCAGCGCCTGCCTGGCGGCCCTCGCCGTCCAGACCCGGCCGGCGGACGAGGTGCTTGTCGTGGACAACGCCAGCACCGACTCCACGACGCAGGTCTGCGCCGAGGCCGGGGTGCGGCGCCTGCTGCAGCCGGTTCCCGGCGTCACCGCCGCCACCGCAGCCGGTCTGGATGCCGCCTCCGGAGACCTGCTGGCCCGGCTTGACGCCGACTCGGTGCCGCCGCCCCGATGGCTGGAGCAGCTGGAACGCCTCTTCGACGCCGACCCGGAGCTGGCCGCCGCCACCGGGCCGGGCGAGTTCTACGGCGGCGGGCCGCTGGCGGCCCTGGCCGGGCGCACGGTCTACATCGGCGGCTACCACCGCGTGGTGGGGCTGCTGCTGGGCCACCCGCCGCTCTTCGGATCCAACTTCGCCATCCGGGCCGGGGCCTGGCGGCGGATCAGCGGACGTGTGGTGCGGACCGACCCGCGGGTGCACGACGACCTGCACATCTCCTATCTGATCGAGCCGGACATGGCGGTCTGCTGGGACCCGGACCTGCGCGTCGGTGTCTCAGCGCGTCCCCTGCAGAGCTGGGCGGGACTGCGGCGCCGGCTCGCCATGGCGTATGCGACGTTCCGGCTCGACTTCGGCCGGCAGCCGCCGCTGGCCCGGCGGCGGCAGCGGATCCACCGCCGCCGCGGTCGGCTCCCGCGCACAGGGCCGGCCCGGGTTCGGCGGCGCGGTGCGTAGGCCTTCTGTCCTCAGGAAGCCGAGGCGAACAGGCGGAGCAGGTCCAGTGAGAGCAGATGGGGAGAGTTCTCGCAGGGGCTGTGCCCGGTGCGGTAGATGCCCAGCCGCGCGCCGATGGAGCGGGCGAACCTGCGGTGCAGCGCCAACGGCCAGATATCGCTTCCGCCCACGGCCACGAACAGAGGCACCGGAACATTCCTGAGGGCGCCGCGGAGATCGGGCACAGCCTTCATCAACCCCACAATGTCGGCAATGGAGCTGCGCCTGGTCCGGGCGAACCGCCGCTCGACGAAGGCCAGCCGGTCCGGCGGTGCCGGCACGAAGTTCCGCCGGACGCCCCAGACGATGAGGGCGGCGCTGAGCCGCCGGCCGACCAGCGGGCTGAGCCAGCCGATCCACCGGACCCTGGCCAGGCTCTGCCCGGGCACCGGCGGGCAGCTCAGCAGCGTCAGGCTACGGAACAGGTCCGGCCGCAGGACCAGCGCGGCCTGTGCCACCACACCGGCAAAGGAGTATCCGGTGACGTGCGCGGGTCCGGTCCGCTCCAGGACGGCCAGCAGATCGCCCACGAAGAGGCTCAGGTCGTACCGCCTTCCCGGCGGGTCCAACTGCTCCGGGCCCGACGCCGCCGACTCATACTGACCGGCCATGTCGAATGAGAGCGCCCGGTAGCCGGCCGCTGCCAGCCGGGGCAGCATCAGGGTGAAGTCCTCCTTGGACCCCATGACTCCCGGCACCAGAACCACCGGAACGCCGTCGTCCGACCCCAGCTCGAGTGCCGCGAGGCGGCCGCTGGGAACCTCGAACGCGAGCCGCCGGGAGCCGTCCGGCGGGCGGGCCCAGTCGACGGGGCCCAGGGCGGCGTCCCTGGCGGCGGCCGCCTTCCGCGCGCTGCCGCGGATACCGGGCCCGACAGGAGCAGGCCCGGCGGCGGTGCCCCCGGACGCGGCGGAGGGGCCCGCGGTGCCGGCCGGTGCGTCCCCGCAGGTCCGTGCTGCATGGGCGCCTTCGCGCAGCGCCGTCGCTGTCTCCGCCTTATCCGGCATACCGCCCTCCCTCCTTCTCCGGCCGGGCCGGGCGGTCCCGCCCGGTGCGGCCACGGCCTGCCCGGTTCCACTCTGTCCGGCACTGACCTCTACGGTGTGCCCGCCGCACCGCCGCTGTCCATGCCCAGGGCCCCCGGGCCGGGGTCGGGCCCCCGACGGACGCTCATCGGAACACCCCGGGCGTCGGCGCGCGTCATTGGACCGCCCCCGGCGGCCCGTGGTTTAGTGGAGCCGGCGGCAGTGTGTCCGGCGGCACATTCGTGGCCGGAGCGGGCCGCAGCTCATTGCGACGACCAACGGGGGGAACGTGCAGCAGGCACCCGAGCAGGAGGCCCAGGACGACGGCCAGGTGCTCACCGAGGTGCGCGGACGGCTGGGGCATATCCTCCTGAACCGGCCCCGCGCCCTGAACGCACTCACCCACGGCATGGTGCAGCGCATCGCCCGGGCCCTGGACGAGTGGGCCGACAACGACGCCGTCGCGTCCGTCCTGATCAGCGGCGCCGGCGAACGGGGCCTGTGCGCCGGCGGCGACATCGTGGCGCTCTACCGCGACCGGACCGAGGGAACGGCGTCGGCCGCCTTCTGGCGTGATGAGTATCTGCTCAATGCCCGGCTGGCCCGTTATCCGAAACCAATCACCGCGTTCATGGACGGCATCGTCCTCGGCGGCGGGGTCGGAGTCTCCGCGCACGTCGGGCACCGGGTCGTCACCGGGCGCAGCCGGGTCGGCATGCCCGAAACCGGCATCGGTTTCATCCCCGACGTCGGCGGCACCTGGCTGCTCGCGGGTGCGCCGGGGGAGCTGGGCACCTACGCGGCGTTGACCGGCGGGCAGTTCGGCCCGGCAGACGCCATTCTCCTGGGCCTCGCCGATGTCTGCGTTGCCGCCGATGATCTGCCGCAGATCGCCCATGATCTCGAGACAACGGATCCGGGCACGGTCCTCTCCGCTGCGGCACGGCCCGTGCCGGAAGCGCCGCTCGCTGCGCAGCGCGCCTGGATCGACGCCTGTTTCAGTGCCGGCACCGTGGAGGAGATCCTCGCCCGCCTCCGGGCCCGTCCGGAACCTGAAGCCGCCGCCGCGGCCGCGGAGCTGGATGCCAAATCACCCACCGCGCTCAAAGTGACGCTGGCCGCCCTGCGGCGGGCCCGCCGCCTGCCCGACCTGGAGGCTGCGCTGTCGCAGGAGTACCGGGTCTCGCTTCACGCGCTGCACACGCCCGACTTCGCCGAAGGCGTGCGCGCCCGGGTCATCGACAAGGACCGGCGTCCGCAGTGGTCTCCGGCCGATCCCGGGCAGGTTCCCGACGCCGCCGTCGAAGCCTTTTTCGCCCCCGCACCGCACGGCGACCTCTTCGCCGCCCCCGCAGAGAACGGACACATATGAGCCAGTACGAGAACATCCTTGTCGACCGGCGCGGACGCGTCGGCGTGATCACGCTGAACCGGCCCAAGGCCCTCAATGCACTGAACCTGCGCACCATGCAGGAGGTGGTTGCCGCCGCCGGGGACCTCGACGGCAGCGCGGACATCGGGGCCATCGTCCTCACCGGATCCGACCGGGCCTTCGCCGCCGGCGCCGACATCAAGGAAATGTCCAGCCGGAGCTACATCGACATGTACCAGGCCGACTGGTTCGCCGGATGGGACGCGCTCTCGCGGGTCCGCACCCCGGTCATCGCGGCCGTCGCCGGGCACGCCCTGGGCGGCGGCTGCGAACTCGCGCTGCTGTGTGACTTCATCATCGCCGCGGACACCGCGAAGTTCGGCCAGCCGGAAATCCGCCTCGGCGTCATTCCCGGAATGGGCGGCTCGCAGCGGCTCACCCGCGCCGTCGGCAAGTCAAAGGCCATGGACCTGATCCTGACGGGACGGACCATCGGCGCGGAGGAAGCGGAACGCTGCGGCCTGGTCTCCCGGGTGGTTCCCGCCGAGGAGATGCTGGAGGAGGCGCTGGCGGCCGCGGAACAGATCGCCGGTTACTCCAAGCCCGTGACGATGCTCGCGAAGGAGGCGGTCAACGCCGCCTTCGACACCACCCTGGAGCAGGGCGTGCGGTTCGAACGGCGGATCTTCCACTCGCTGTTCGCCTTCGAGGACCAAAAAGAGGGGATGGCGGCCTTCATCGACAAGCGCAGCCCCGGGTTCAGCCACCGCTGACCGGTCCGCATTCAGGCCAGCAGCCTCCGAAGCCGGCGCGCGTCCTCGACGGCCGCGCCGCCGGCGTCGTTGTTGAAGTACACCCAGGCCGGCACCCCGGCGTCGTTCCAGCCGCGGATCCGCTCCGCCCAGGCGGCCAGCTGCCGGTCGGAGTAGGAGCCGACGTACAGCCGGTCGGGGTCCGGGCCGTGCATCCGGACATAGGCGAAGTCCGCGGTGAGGGACGGAATCTCGGGCAGCCCGGCGCCGTTCATGACGCAGTACGCGGCGCCGTGGCGCCGCAGCACCTGGAAGGATTCCTCCTGCTGCCAGGAGGAATGGCGGAACTCGACGGCGGCCCGCAGTCCCTGCGGCAGCCGGGACAGGAAATCATCCAGCAGGGCGTCGTCCCGCTCCAGGTCCGGCGGCAGCTGCAGCAGCAGGATCCCGGCCCGGTCCCCGAGCACCTGCCAGCACCGGCCGATCCGTTCAATCCACTCGTCGGCGCGCTGGAGCTTCCGGGCGTGGGTCAGTCCGCGCGGAGCCTTGACCGTCAGGCGGAACCGGCCGGGAACACGGTCCCGGTACGCGGCGAAGTTTTCCTCGCGGGGCCAGCGGTAGAAGCTTCCGTTCAGCTCCACCGTGTCGAATTCCTGTGCGTAGTGCTCCAGCCAGCGGCCCGACGGCAGCCCGCGGGGGTAGAGCACGGTGCGCCAGTGGGGGTAGCTGAAGCCGGAGGTGCCGATGTGGTTCATGGCACCACACTAGGGCTCCCGCCGCGGCACGCCGATATGGTGGATTCAGAGCCGACCGACGGCCGGCGGCGGACGCCGGTCCCTTGCTGAAGGAGCCCCCATCGTGAACCTGCCGCCCCTGGCAGAACTACACCTGCACATCGAGGGCACCCTCGAACCGGAGCTGATCATGGAACTGGCGGCGCGCAACGGCGTCGACCTTCCCTGGGCCGGGCTCGAGGAACTGCGGGAACAGTACCGGTTCGAAGACCTGCAGCACTTCCTGGACCTTTACTACGCCAACATGGCGGTGCTGCAGCGCAGGGAGGACTTCGCCGAGATGACCCGCGCCTATCTGGAGCGGGCCCGGCAGGCCGGCGTCCGGCACGCCGAGATCATGGTGGACCCGCAGGCGCACCTGCACCGCGGAGTGGACCTGGCCACCAGCATCGGCGGGGTGGCGGATGTGCTGGCCCGGTCCGAGCAGGACTACGGCATCTCCACCGTCCTGATCGCCGCGTTCCTCCGGGACCACCCGGTCCAGGAGGCGCTGGAAGTGCTGGAGGAGCTGCTGGCCATGGGCGCCCCCATTGATGCCATCGGGCTCGATTCGGCGGAAGTGGACAATCCGCCGGAGAAGTTCGTGGCCCTCTACGACCGCGCACGGGATGCCGGACTGCGGCTGGTGGCCCACGCCGGGGAGGAGGGGCCGTGCGGCTACGTCAGTTAGGCCCTGGATCTGCTGCGCGTGGACCGGGTGGACCACGGGATCCGCTGCCTTGAGGACGACGCCCTCGTCCGGCGCCTCGTGGCCGAACAGGTTCCGCTCACCGTCTGCCCGCTATCGAACGTCAGGCTGAGGGGCGTGGCCTCCCTCGAGGAGCACCCGATTCCCGAAATGCTGCGGCTGGGCCTGAACGTCTCGGTGAACTCGGACGACCCCGCGTACTTCGGCGGATACGTCGACGAGAACTTCCGCTGCCTGGTCGAGGAGTTCGCACTGACCCGGGCGGATATCGCCGCGCTTGCAGCCAACTCGTTCCGGGGCTCGTTCGCCGAGCCCGGACGGCGCGAGGAGATGCTCGCCCTGATCCGCGGCTGGGAGGAAGGCGAAGCGCCGGCGCCGTAGCGGCGCCGCGGGCCGGCGGCTATGATCGCTGCCGCGGCAGCCCGCCGCCCGGGAGGAGACACCGTGACCATGACGCCCGCCACCGAAAGCCTGGTAGTCCACACCGCGGAGGGACCGGTGCGCGGCAGCGTGTCCGACGGCGTGCGCTCCTGGCGTGGAATTCCCTACGCCCAGCCCCCGGTCGGCCCGCTGCGGCTTCGCGACCCGCAGCCGGCGCGGCCCTGGACCCGGGTCCGGGACGCGACGGCCCATGGTCCGGTTCCTCCGCAGCGCCGCGTATCGGTGCATCTTGGCGCCGGGCGGCGGACACCGGTCAGTGAAGACTGCCTCACCCTGAACGTCAGCGCGCCGGACAGGCCGGAAACGCCGGTCGGGCTGCCTGTGGTGGTATGGCTCTACGGGGGTGCCTTTACCGCAGGCGCCGGCTCCGTGCCGGGGTACCGGGGCGACGCGCTTGTCCGTCGGGGCGACGTGGTCTTCGTAACCCTCAACTATCGGCTGGGGGCCCTGGGGTTCTTCGACTTCCGGCACCTGGGCAGTGCCGAGCGGCCGTTCGACGCCAACGTGGGGCTCAAGGACCAGGTCGCCGCCCTGGCATGGATCCGGCGGAACATCGCCGCCTTCGGCGGAGACCCGGACAACGTCACCCTCGCCGGGGAATCGGCCGGCGGTGTCAGCATCACCACGCTCATGTGCGTCCCCGCCGCGGCCGGCCTGTTCCACCGTGGCTTCGCCCTCAGCTCCGCACCGGCGGCCGCCCTTGATACGGCCCGGGCCAGGTGGCGCGCCGACCGGCTCCTGGCGCTGCTGGACGTTGCCCCCGGGGACGCCGGCGCGGCACGGCGGACGCTGGAGAAGCTCCCCTGGGGGTCCCTTGTCTCAGCTACCGCGAAACTGTCCGACGACATCGTGCCGGACGAGGATCCGGGAACACTCGCCGCTGCTCCGGTGGTGGACGGCAGCTGGCTGCCGGAGGACCCGGTCTCCGCCTTTCGAGCCGGCCGCCAGCATCCGGTTCCCCTGGTCCTCGGGACCATGGCGGCGGAGGGCACCCTGTTCGACAAGCTGCACGACATCCTTCCCACATCCGCCGCACGCATCGAAAAGATGCTCGACGCCGCTGCCCCGGCCGCCCGGGAGCGGCTGCTCGCCGCCTATCCGGGCTACCCTGCCGGGTCGGCCACGGTCTCGCTGGGGGCGGATGCCGTGTTCTGGCACCCGAGCGTGGAACTGGCCGAGGCCCACTCCGCCCGGGCCGGAACCTGGATGTACCGCTTCGACTTTGCGCCGCGCCTGCTGCGGCTGCTCGGGTTCGGGGCCACGCACGGCAGCGAGCTGCCCGCCTTCTTCGACACCTATGACTCCGGGCTGGGCCGGTTCCTGACCTCCGCCGGCGGACGCGCCTCCGCCCGCAACGTCGCCGTGTCCTTCCAGGGTGCGCTGCTGCGTTTCGTCCGAACCGATGACCCGGGCCCCATGTGGCCCCGCTACAGCCCCCGGGAGCGCCGCACGCGCATCTTCGATGTGCGCGGGGGACTGGAGATGGACCCGCGGCGGCTGCAGCGGCAGACCTGGCACGCCCTCACGCTCGGGGAGTGAGTTCCCCGGGCAGCCCCGACATGCCGCTCGGGACACTCCGCCGGCGCCGGCCGTTCCTGCCTCCGGACGCGACCATCAGTTCTCCGTTCTGTCATGCCGACACGGGAGCGATGCGCTGATCTTGAGCCGATCCTGCCCTTCACTTTCGTTTTCCTTACGTAACGGGACGCCCTGCCGATAACCCTTGAGGTAACTGCTGTGGTAAATGTGACGGACGGGTGCAGGGGAGCGTCCGGATCAGGGGGAAGGGAGTTCCACCATGCCTGAACAGATGTGCGAACCCGGAGCGGGACCCGGGCGCGTCCGTACGGATCGGCCCGTCCGGTGAAGGCGCTGCGGAGGCTGGACCTCGCGGTGCTGGGAACCGTGTGGATGCTGTGCGTGCTCACTGATTGGTCGACCGGCGCGAAGGTGGCCCTGAACGCGGCTGCCGTGGCACTGCTGTGCGCCAAGGAAGTGGCGCTGCACCTGCGGCAGGTCCGCGGACAGGTGGCTGCACCGTCTCCGCGGCTGACCCTGGTCGGAGCAGCCGCCGGCTGACCGCGGCATCCGGCAGCGGCTGCTCCGGAGCAGGCCCTGCGCGGCCGATCCGGATTCCCGCGGCCGTTTTCCGGGCCCGCATCCTTACCGCGCAGCCCTTCCGGGTCCTATGGTGGACGGGCGTCCGCTGACCGTGGATCCCCGGGAGGAGCCGCGGCACGGCGCGCCAATGGAAGCGAGGCCACCATGTCCGTCGATCTTTCCTCGCTCGTGGTGGAGACCGCCGACGGCGCCGTCCGCGGAATCATCGACGGGGGCGTGCGGACATGGCGGGGCATTCCCTACGCGGCCCCGCCGGTGGGAGAGCTGCGGCTTCGGGCACCCCGGCCGCCGGTGCCATGGGCCGGGGTCCGCGATGCGGACCGGTTCGGGGCGGTGCCTCCGCAGAGCAGGGGACTGGCGCTGACCGGATCCCGACGGCGGCAGCCCATGGCCGAGGACTGCCTGACGATCAACGTATCGGCGCCCCTGGAGCCTCCGGGGCATGCCCTGCCGGTTCTGGTCTACTTCTACGGCGGAGCGTTCAGCTCCGGCTCGGCGGCCGTCCGCACCTACCGCGGGGCCAACCTGGTCAGGACCGGCGACGTCGTCTACGTCGCGATGAACTACCGCATCGGCGCGCTGGGGTTCATGGACTTCACGGACTGGTCGACGCCCGCGCGTCCCTTTGACGCGAACCTCGGCCTGCGCGACCAGGTGGCGGCCCTCGAATGGGTGCAGGCGAACATCGCCGCCTTCGGCGGAGACCCGGGAAATGTCACCGTCTTCGGCGAATCCGCCGGCGGCATATCGGTCACCGCCCTCATGTGCATCCCCGCCGCGCGGGGACTGTTCCACCGCGCCTTCGCCCAGAGCCCGGCGCCGTCCGGCGCCTACTATCCCGATATGCATGCCGCCTGGGCGCGTGACCTGCTGCAGATCCTGGGCATCGATGAAACCGACGCCGCCGGAGCCCTGACGGACCTGCCCGCCCGGAAACTTGTCGACGCGACGACCCGGCTGACCACCAGGATCGGGCCGGCACGGTACCCCGGGACGCTGAGCGTCTCCCCGGTCGTCGACGGCGATTTCCTGCCGCGGCACCCGATCGACACCTTCCGGGACGGCGACGCCGCCCCGGTTCCGTTCGTCATCGGCACGATGGCCAATGAGGGTGCCCTGTTTGCGAAGGTCGATGACATTCTCCCGTCGACGCCTGACCGCCTGGAGCGCATGTTCGCAGCCACCGATCCCGGCGCACGGGACCGCATCGCAGCTGCCTATCCCGGCTACCCGAGCCGGGCCCGGTCTGTGCAGATCAGCGGCGACCTTGTGTTCTGGTATCCGAGCCAGATGGTGGCGGAGGGCCATTCCCGGATCGCGCCGACCTGGTCCTACCGCTACGACTACGCGACGCCGCTGATGAACCGGCTGGGCTTCGGGGCAACCCATGCCTTCGACGTGCCGGTCATGTTCGGCGAAACCGGCGAGCCCGCCACCCGGGCCCTGACGCTCCTGGGCGGCGCCGCAGAGTTGAGGGAACTGTCCCGCCGGTTCCAGGGCAGCCTGCTGCACCTGGCCCGGCACGGGCACCCCGGCCCGGACTGGCCCCGGTTCGATGCGGTGCTCCGGCACACCCGGATCTTCGACAAGACCGACCGGATCGAGTCGGATCCCTTTCCCGAGCGGCGCAGGGCGTGGGAAGGCTACCGGGGCTGGATCTGAGGCGGGCTGCACCGCCGCCCGTCGGGCCGGGCGGAAAAGAAATCATGGAGTCCTGCGGGCGGCCGTGAGACTCTTAAGCAGGCTTATGAACCATCGATGAACCACCGATGAAGGAGACAGCAGACAGCATGAGCGCACATTTCGACGTCGTCGTCCTTGGCGCCGGTCCCGGCGGTTACGTAGCTGCGATCCGTGCCGCCCAGCTGGGCCTGAGCGTGGCCGTGGTGGAGGAGAAATTCTGGGGAGGGGTATGCCTGAACGTCGGCTGCATCCCGTCCAAGGCGCTGCTCCGCAACGCCGAACTGGCCCAGCTCTTCACCCGGCAGGCCGATACGTTCGGCATCTCCGGCGACGTGTCCTTCGACTTCGGCGCGGCCTACGACCGCAGCCGGCAGGTGGCTGACGGCCGGGTCAAGGGGGTGCACTTCCTGATGAAGAAGAACGGCATCACCGAGTTCGACGGCCGGGGCACCTTCGTGGACGACCATTCACTCGACGTCGCGCTCTCTTCCGGGGGCACCGAACGGATCACCTTCGACAACGCCATCATCGCCGTGGGTGCGGTGGTCAAGCTCCTGCCCGGGGTCGAACTGAGCAAAAACGTGGTCACGTACGAAGACCAGATCCTCGACCGCGACCTGCCCGGGTCGATAGTGATTGTGGGCGCCGGCGCCATCGGCATGGAGTTCGGCTACGTGCTGCGCAGCTACGGCGTTGAGGTGACGATCATCGAGTTCCTGGACAGGGCCCTGCCCAATGAGGACGCCGACGTCTCCAAGGAACTCGCCAAGCAGTACAAGAAGCTCGGCATCCCGATCCTCACGTCCACCAAGGTGGACTCCATCACCGACAACGGCAGCTCCGTAACCGTCAGGTACACCGGCAAGGACGGCGGCGAAGGAATGGTGGAGGCGGACCGGGTGCTGCTGTCCGTCGGATTCGCCCCCCGCGTTGAGGGCTACGGACTCGAGACGACCGGAGTTGAAGTCACCGACCGCGGGGCGATCGCGATTGACGACTACATGCGGACCAACGTCCCGAACATCTTTGCCATCGGCGACGTCACCGGCAAGCTGCAGCTCGCCCACGTCGCGGAGGCCCAGGGCGTCGTGGCGGCCGAGACCATCGGCAAGGCCGAAACGATGCCGCTCGGCGACTACCGCATGATGCCGCGGGCCACCTTCTGCCAGCCGCAGGTGGCCAGTTTCGGCCTCACCGAGCAGCAGGCGAGGGACGAGGGCCACGACGTGGTCGTCAGCATGTTCCCCTTCACCGCCAACGGGAAGGCCCATGGCCTGGGAGAGCCCGTCGGCTTCGTGAAGCTGGTCGCCAGCGCGAAATACGGCGAACTGCTTGGCGGCCACCTCATCGGCCCGGACGTTTCCGAGCTGCTGCCCGAACTCACCCTGGCACAGAAGTGGGACCTGACCGCCGCCGAGCTCGCCCGGAATGTCCACACCCACCCGACCCTGAGCGAGGCGCTGCAGGAGGCATTCCACGGCCTCACCGGCCACATGATCAACTTCTAGGGCCGGTGCGCAGGCCGGCTGGCGGCCGACCTGCGCACCGACGGCCGGCCTGCGCGCGCTAGCCCTGCGCCCGGGCCGCTGCCATCTGAACGCCGCCGCCGGTTCCGGACTCCTGCACCCGCCGCGACGGACTGGTCCAGGTGCCGCTGGTCCGGCTCGTCCAGGCCTGCCAGACGGTGGCGAGGCAGATGCAGCCGTCCACCACCCGCACCAGGGGGAAAGCCAGGCCGAGCAGGAGCACGCCCGGCCGCCGAAGGACCATGGCGGTAATGACGGTCAGCAGGAAGTCCGGCAGGAGCACTCCCAGCAGCAGATGTTCGGGACGCAGGAAGGAACTCCCCGTGGCCATCGACAGGACCGCCAGGGGCAGCGTCAGCACCAGGAGCAGGGATGAGGCGATCAGCTCCACAATGTGCAGCAGCAGGGCCATCCAGAACCGGCCCCGGTGCAGGCCGTGACGACGCACCGTCTGCCAGAAGCCCAGGCTCCACCGACGCACCTGCCGGGTGTAGTCCCGGATGGTGTTCGGGTCCTGGGTGAACGCGTTGGCGGCGGAGGGGTGGAACTCGATGCGCCCGAGCTGCTTGGCGTGCACCTCGAACGTCATGTTGAAGTCCTCGATGAGCAGGCCCGGCGCCGTCATGTCGATCTGCGGCAGCACCCTGGCGCGGTACATGCTGGCGAAACCCGGGACGATGCTGACCACGTTCGCCGGCCGTGAGGCCTGCCCGTACTTCATCAGCAGCTGGACCACGGTATACAGGCGTTCCCGGTAGGCCAGCAGGATCCGGGCCACCAGGCGCTGCCGGCCCGGATCGGCCAGGGTACGGGCACGGCCCGCGACGGCGACCACCTCGGGGTCGTTGAACAGGGGCAGCCCGGTTCGCAGGTAGTTGCCGGCCAGACGCGTGTCGGCGTCGAGCAGCATGACCACCTCGTAGCGGGTATCCAGGCCGAAGTGGTCGATGCCGGCGGCGAGCGCGCCCGCCTTCCCCCGGTTCGGGGACAGCTCCAGGACGTTGACCCCCTCGCTGCGGGCGACCTCAGCGGTGCCGTCCGTTGAACCGTCGGACACCACGTGGATATTGCTCCGCGGCACCTGCACGGCCGCGCTGCGCACGGTCTCCGCCAGGACCAGCTCCTCGTTGCGTGCCGCTATCACCACGGCCACCTGATCGGGGCGCAGGATGGACTCCCGCCGTGCGGCCCGCTGGCGCGGATTGGTCTTGTTCTGCCATTCACCGACGACCCGGAGGAAGCCCACCACGCTCCACAGCGGGGTGCTGATGCCCAGGACCAGCAGAATGATCAGCAACAGCGTCCATGGCTCCATGTAATGTCCTTCAATCGTTGGTGGGGTCGGGGGCGGGTGATTCGAGCGGAGGTCCCTGCTGGACCTGCCTGGTGGTGACAATGTCCGTCCATGGTCCGTCGGGGACGTTGTCCTCCTCGACGAACTGCCAGTCGACGCGGTCGGAGGCTCCGTTGAGTTCCCGGAAGCCGAGGCACCCGTTCAGGGCGGGGGAGACGTCCAGGCCGGCGCCGTTGTACTCGGTGTTGGCCGGCCGCTCGTCGTCGTCGCCGAAAACGTAGGCCGCGTCGTCGTAAATAACCGGCCCGGCGTCCTGGATCTGCCCGTAGCAGACCCTTCCGTCCATGCGGAGCCGCACCCAGCGGTTCTTCATGTAGCTGAAGGACCGATCGGCTTCCAGGCCGGCGTAGCCCGGGTCCCCGGCCCAGGGGACCACGTCCCCGCGCATCGCGAACGCGGCGGGGTTGTTGATGTCGTCGAAGGGCAGGTCGAGGTAGAAGGGATTCTCCAGCGGGGTCATGCTTGTCGGCATGTAGCGGTTGGCCGCGGTCCGGGGCTCCGTGGCGCACGTTCCGTCCGCCTGGACGACCCCGTCGCATCCGCCGTAGCTCTCCTGCCACCAGCTGTCATACGCGGACTGCACCTGGCTCCCGTCGACGGCGTCGGGGTCGTGGATTTCTCCGACCCAGAATGTGGTCGCAACGATGTCGGTATGCCACGGATAGTCCGACTCTCCGTCCAGCGGCTGCATCTGCTCAGTCATCGAGCAGCCGCCCAGCAGCAGCACTGCCGGAAGCAGAAATGCACCACTGCGGCGCCTATCCGCCATGGTCCTGCCCGGAGGCGTCCGGCTCTTCAGCGCCGGCTGCCGCAGCGGGTGCACCGTCGGCGTTGAACAGGGAGTAGTCATCGCTGACCAGGGTTCCCTCGCTGACCAGGCCCAGGCCGAAACTCAGCGCGGTCGCGCCCTCCGGCACCGGCGGGGTGGTCCAGCTGCCCTGCCGGAAAGTGCTGCTGGACGGCAGCAGGGAACTGGCGGTCCAGTACTGCCAGCGGCCCTCCGCGTCGCGGTAGTACAGGCTGAACTGCGCGCGGGCGTCGGACTTGTACCAGGCGCGCACTGAGTAGCGCTGGCCGGGCAGGACCGACACCGCGCACTCGCCCAGGTCCTGGCGGGTGACGAACTTGGCGTCGCCGTCCCGGTAGCCGCTTACCTTCACCTCCATTGCGAGGCTCCCTTCCATGCCTTCGGTGATGCCGTAGGTGCGGTCGTTGTCGCCGAAACCGCCCTGCTGCCAGCAGACGGGCAGGTCCCCGGACCACTGTTCGAGATCCGCGTTGCGCACCCCGTTCTCGCCCGGAGCGAGAGGGGCAGGAGCCGGTGCGGCGGCCGCCTCCTTCAGCGGCCCGCCGATGACGTCCTGCACCGGCTTCACCACCACGGCGCCGTCGGCGGTGCGTGCTGCGAGCCAGGACACAAACTCGCGGAACAGGTCCTCCTCGATGCTGATGTAGTCGCACTCGATGGGACACAGGCCGTGGAAGGTCAGGATCGTCCAGGTCCCCGGGGGCGCCTGCAGGACCTGCCCCTGGAGGTCGGCGAGGGTCCAGTCCGCCTCCACCTGTGCCGGTGCCTTCAGGACGTACGGCTCGGCGGGGAGCAGGCTTTCCGCGGGTGGACAGCTGAGGCATCCTTCGCTGGCCGTATCACCCAGGGCCCGGGCGCTGTTGTATCCGCACGCGGCCACCTGCTGTTCAACCCCCTCGTTGCCGGAGGCGAACGGGTAGGCGAAGTTCGTCGGCGTGAACCCGTACGTCAGGAGGTTCTGCCGGTCCTGGCAGATTTCCCGGGCGGCCTCCGCCTGGTTCAGCCCCACCAGCTCCTTGTGGGAGAAGGTGTGTCCGCCGATTTCATGTCCGTCGGCGGCCATCTCCTTCGCCTGGCGGAGGGTGAGATAGCCGGGCAGGTCCAGCAGGCCGGAGTTGACGTAGAAGGTTCCCTGCATCCCGGCCTCGCCCAAGATGTCCGCCATCCTGGCTGCACCGGCCAGTCCATCGTCGAAGGACAGGCTCACCACGGTCTGTCCCGGCGCCACGCTGAACGACTCATTCGGGTCATAGGCGGGCACCGGGAGCGCGACGGCGGCGGCCCGCTCCCGGCGGGCGTCGTCGGCGGCGGCTTTTTCCGCTGCCAGCCGGGCCTCGGCCTGCACCCGGTCGAGGTCGTCGCTGACGGTCTGGCCCTCGGGGATGCCGGGACCCAGGCCCAGGGGAGCAAGGAGGAATGAGCCCCAGGCCAGGAAGGCGGCCGGCAGCGCCAGGACCACCGCCAGGGCCAGGAGCTGCATGGAACGCTTGTGCTGACGGGGAGGGGCATCCGGGGAGTTCGGGATGTCCGGGCTCATGTGTGGTCCTTCTGTGCTGGTCGTGGTTACCGGGCGGCCTGTGCTGGTCGTGGTTACCGGGCGGCCGGGGTGCCCGCCGGCGTCGGGGTCTCAACACCTGCCGCCACCGCGAGGATGATCTCGTCGAGGGTGGTGGCAGGTGCGAACCCGACCAGCTCCCGGGAACGGGTGTTGTCCGGAACCCTGCGGCGCATATCCTCGTAGCCCTCCGCGTAGGCCTGCTCGTACGGCACCAGCGTGATGGTGCTGCGGCTGCCCAGCAGCTCGACGATGCGTCGGCCCAGCTCGAGGATGGAAACCTCCCGGTTGCCGCCGAGGTTGTAGGCGTTGCCGAGGGCGTCCGGGTGCTCGGCGATCCTGACCAGGGCCGGCACCACGTCCGAGACATAGGAGAAGCATCGGGTCTGGGTGCCGTCGCCGAAGACGGTGAGCGGTTCGCCGCGCAGGGCCTGCCCGACCAGGTTGGGCACCACCATCCCGTAGCGGCCGGTCTGGCGGGGCCCGACGGTGTTGAACAGCCGGACAATGGCCACTTTCAGCCCGAACTGCTTCCAGTAGGCGTGGGCAAAGGCTTCATCGATGCCCTTTGCGGCGGCATAGGTCCAGCGCGACTTCAGCGGAGAGCCAAGGATCCGATCCGCTTCCTCGTCGAGGGCATCGGATGTGTTCTTTCCGTAGATCTCACTGGTTGAGGCGAGCAGCAGGACCGCCCCGGCGTCAAGGCAGGCGTCGAGGACGGCTTCCGTGCCGTGGATGTTGGTGCGCAGGCTTTCCAGGGGGTGGTCCACGATCAGGCGCACCCCCACTGCTGCGGCCAGATGGAACACCCGGTCGCTGCCGTTGATGACCGCGCTGACCAGTTCCCGGTCCAGGATGCTGCCGCGCACGAAGCGCAGGTTGGGGTGGTCCATGACGCCGGCGAGGTTGGCAAGCGAGCCGGTGGAGAGGTCGTCAAGGACAGTAACCTCGTCGCCTGCCGCGATCAGGTGCTCGGCCAGGTGGCTGCCGATAAAGCCGGCGCCGCCGGTAATGACTGTCTTCATGGGAATGCGCTTCTCTTTTCGTTGGCTGGGGCCGGCGGGACTGCCGTCGGCCGGGAAGGGGTCCGGACTCAGAGGGGCACCGCGGTGTCGTGCCCGCGGAGCTGGTAGGTGGCATCGAGGACCAGGGGGACCTGGTCCAGCCATTCGAGCGGCACCCCGGGGTGGCGCGTGTGGAGGAGGGCCACGTCGGCCTGGAACTCCGCGGGGGCCGTGATCGTGTCCAGCGGCAGCCCGTGGCTGCGCAGCGTGGGCACCAGGGGGTCGATGTAGCCGACGACGGCGCCTGCGGCGCGCAGGGCGGCTATGATCTCCAGCGCCGGCGACTCGCGGACGTCTTCCACGTTGGGCTTATAGGCCACCCCGGCCACGAGCACCTTGGAACCGGCCAGGCCCAGTCCCCGGTCGGAAAGCAGGGCACGGATCCTGTCCACCACGCGCCCTGGACGGCCGGCGATGCCCTGCATCGCCTGCTCAATGACGGGGGCCGAGACGCGGCTGCGCTTCAGCTGCCAGAGCAGGTAATGGGGGTCGCACGGAATGCAGTGTCCGCCCACCCCCGGCCCGGGGGTGAAGCGCATGAAGCCGAAGGGCTTGGTGTCGGCGGCGTCGATGACGTCCATGACGGGGATGCCGAGCAGGGTGCAGATATCGGAGAATTCGTTGGCCAGGGCAATGTTCACCGCCCGGAACGTGTTCTCCAGGAGCTTGGTCATTTCGGCGGCCTCGGGCGAGGGGACCACGTGGACGCGGGGAACGTACTTGGCAAGCAGGGAGCGGGCGCGCTCGCTGCACGCGGCCGTGATGCCGCCGACCACCCGCGGCACGTCCTCCTGGGAGAAGTCGGCGACGCCCGGGTTGATCCGTTCCGGGCTGAACGCCACGTGCACGTCCGTTCCCGCGATGAGGCCGCGCTCGGCCAGCGGGACGGCGAGGAGTTCCCTGGTGCTGCCGGCGTAGGTGGTCGAGGTCAGCATCAGCAGCTGCCCCGGCACGGCCTGCGCCACCACGGTGCGGCACGCGCTGCGCAGGATGCCCAGGTCCGGGACCAGATGTTCGTCAACGGGAGTGGGCACCGCGATGATCACCGCAGCGGCCTGCCGGATGTCCGCCGGCTCGGCGGTGAGGGCGAAGGCCGGGTCGTGGAGGGCGCGGGAGAGCCGTGCCCGGTCGTCGGGAAGCAGATCCGCGGCTTCGCTCCGGATCACCTCAAGACGGCGGCTGCTGACGTCGTGGCCGAGCACCCGGTAGCCCGCCTCCCGGAAGGCAAGCGCCGTCGGAAGGCCGACGTAGCCGAGCCCGACGATCGCCACATCGTAGTCGAAGGCGGCGTCGGACCCGGCGGTGCCGGCCAGGCCGGCTGCGGGGGAATCGGTGTCGCCGAGTGAGGGGCGGCTGTGCAGATCGGGAAGAGCCATGGTAGTTCCCTGTCTTCATTGGCTGGAGCGTGTACGCCCGGCGCCCTTCCCGACGGCCCGCCCAGCGGCCGGTCGGCCGATGCAGCAGGCCGGGAAACGCCGGACCGGATAATCGAGAAGAGGCTAGGAACAGGGGAACGGCCGGGCATACGTAGGACCTACGGGCGGAGTCCTACATTCGACGGCCGATGGGTGTGACCGTTACGGGTGGGATGCGCATTTTTTTGCTGCGGCTACGTGGGCCAGGGCGCGGGCCGGTGGCCGGCGAAGGGTCCGTGGGAGGCATCCCACAAGGGACGATGGGCCCGCGGGAGATGTTGGGCGCAGGGCGTGTGGAGCTGCCTCACATTGGACCCAAGGGGCCCAATTACCGCAGCTACGCTGGACATATGGAGCCAGAGAGCATCAATTTCCACACCCGCAAATGGGTACGCCCCGAAGACCTGAACGCGAACGGAACCCTGTTCGGTGGAAGCCTGCTCCGATGGATCGACGAGGAAGCCACCATTTACGCGATCCTGCAGATGGGCAACGGACGGGTGGTGACAAAGTTCATGTCCGAGATCAACTTCGTCAGTTCCGCCGAGCAGGGCGACCTGATCGAGATGGGCCTGCGCGCCACCCGCTTCGGGCGGACCTCGCTCACCATGCGGGCCGAGGTGCGCAACATGGTCACCCGGAGCAGCATCCTGACCATCGACCGGATCGTCTTCGTCAGCCTGGATGAGTCCGGCAACCCCACGCCCCACGGCTACACCGACATCACCTACGACCGCGACCGCCTGCCCTCCACGCACACTCCGGCGGCGTTCCGCCCCGCCGTCGGCTGAGATCCTGTTCGGAAGCCGCAGGGCGCCGCTAGGCTGGGGGCGCACCCCCGGAGCCGGGAGGCCCAGGCACATGGACAGGACAGGACAGGACAGGTAATGATCCGAAACCAGCTGGACCGGTACCGCCAGATCGGGGAGATCCTGTCCCGGAACGGGCTGGGCTGGCTGGTGTCCGCCTCCGGGGTCCAGGACCGGCTGCCGTTCCTGGCCCGGGTGGCGCCCAAGGCTGAGGGAACGCGGCCGAAGACCAGCCCCGAATATGTCAGGGCGGCCCTGGAGGAGCTCGGCCCCACCTTCGTGAAGCTCGGCCAGCTGCTCTCGACCCGGCCCGACCTGCTGCCCCCGGCATACCGCGACGAACTGGCGAAGCTGCAGGACGCCGCCCCGCCCGTGCCGTGGAGCCAGGTCCGCGAGGTGCTGGTGAGCGAGCTGGGACATCAGTGGGAGGGCATGTTCACCTCCTTCGAGCATGCGCCCCTGGCCAGCGCGTCCATCGGCCAGGCCCATGCCGCGACGCTCGCCGACGGCACCGACGTGGTGGTCAAGGTGCGCCGGCCGGGGGTGGTGGAACAGGTTGATGAGGACCTGGAGATCCTCAGGAACCTCGCCCACACCCTGGACCGCCACTGGGAAGCCGCGTCCGACTACGACCTTGCCGGCATTGCCGACGAGTTTGCGGACACCCTGCGCCGGGAGCTGGACTACCTGGAGGAGGGAAAGAACGCCGAGCAGTTCGCCCGGAACTTCGCCGGGGACCCGGGCATCCGTATTCCGAAGGTGTACTGGGACGCCACCACCTCCCGGGTCCTGACCCTGGAGCGCCTCCGCGGGCTGAAGGTCACGGATACGGCCGCGCTCGACGCCGCAGGCATCGACCGCCGGGCGCTGGCCGAGCGCGCGGCCGGCGCGGAGGTCAAGATGGTGTTCGAGGACGGGTTCTTCCACGCGGATCCCCACCCGGGCAACCTCTTCATCGAGCCGGACGGCACGATCGGACTGATCGACTTCGGCATGGTGGGCAAGGTCGACGAACGGCTGCGCGAACAGTTGTCGGCGCTGTTCGTTGCGGTGATCCGCCGGGACCCGGAACGCATGGCCACGTCCCTGATGCGGGTGTCGGTCTCGCCCACCAGAGTGGACCGCGCACGGCTGGTCACCGACCTGGGCCCCTTCATCCGCCTGTATCAGGGCCGGGACCTGGCACATGTGCAGATCGGCAGGCTGATCACCCAGGCACTGGGCATCCTGCGCCGCCACCACCTCCAGCTGCCGCGGGAAATGGCGCTGCTGCTGAAGATGCTGGTGATGACCGAGGGAATGGGGGAGGTGCTCGATCCGGGCTTCAGCCTGGGACAGACACTGGCGCCCTATGCCCGCCGGATGGCCGCGGGCCACCTGTTTCCGGCCGGATACGCGAAGCGCCTTGCCCGGGCGGGCATGGAAGCCCTGGAGCTGGGCACCGAGCTGCCGGACCAGATCCGGCGGTTGGTCAACACCCTCGACATCGAGGGCCTCGAGGTGCATCTGCGGGCCTCTGAACTGGCTCCGCTCGTGGAACGGCTGGAAAAGGTGGGAAACCGGATGGTGGCGGCCATCTTCGCCGCCGCGTTCATCCGCGGCGTCGGAGAGCTCACCCTGGGCGACGTCGACCGCTGGAAGAGCTGGCAGGCGCCGCTGATGACCGCGGGCCTGGCGTCGACCGGCGCGCTGGGCGGTTACCTGGCCTGGAGCACGCGCCGGGCCGCGCGCAGCCGCGGCTGATCTGCAGACAGAGCAGGGCCCGGTCGGCATCGCTGCCGGCCGGGCCCCTTCTGTCGGTGGAACGGATCAGCGCAGGCCGAGTTCCGCCGTCGGGGTGCGGAAGCTTTCCCGGGCAGTGAGGGCCGAGACCGAGGCGATCAGGCAGATGGCGGCCGTGAACCAGCTGATGGTGACCCAGCCGCCGGGCTCCAGGCCGCCGAGGGCCGCGACGATCGACGGGGCGAACCCTGCCATGAGGAAGCCGAGCTGGGTGCCGATGGCCAGGCCGGAGAAGCGGACCTTCGCGCTGAACATCTCCGCGTAGAAGGAGGGCCAGACGGCGTTGGCGGCGGCGTACCCGCAGCCGAAGACCACCACGGAGAGGGTGAACTGCAGCAGGGAGTTCCCCGATTCCATGGACCGCAGGTAGAAGGGCATCACGACGGCGCTGGCGACGGCGCCGTAGATGAACACCGGCTTGCGGCCGAACCGGTCTGCGGCAAGGCCGAACAGCGGCTGGGTGAACAGCGCCGCGATGTTGCCGGCGACCACCAGCCAGAGCGTGATGGCGGCGTCCACGCCGCCGACGGATTCGCCGTACTTGATGGCCAGGGTGCCGTACACGGTGGAGACCGCCGCAATGAACGCGCAGCAGATCACGCGCAGCACGTCGCGCCAGTGGTGCTTGAGCAGGACGCCCACCGGCAGCTTGGCGATCTCGTTCTTCGCCTTGGCCTCCTGGAAGGTGGGGGTCTCCTCCAGGGTGCGGCGGATGAAGAACGTGACGACCACGACGACGGCGCTCAGCCAGAACGGGATCCGCCAGCCGATGCCGTACTTGATGTCGTCCGGCAGGGCCATGACGGGGATGAAGATGAGCGCGGCGAGGATCTGGCCGCCCTGGGTGCCGGTCAGGGTCCAGGAGGTGAAGAAGGCGCGGCGGCCGTCGGGAGCGTGCTCCAGAGTCATGGAGCTGGCGCCGGCCTGCTCGCCCGCGGCGGAAAGGCCCTGGGCCAGGCGGCAGAGCACCAGCAGGGCGGGAGCCCACCAGCCGATGGTGTCGAAGGTCGGCAGGCAGCCGATCAGGAAGGTGGAGGCACCCATCAGGACCAGGGTGAACATGAGGATCTTCTGCCGGCCCACCCGGTCCCCGAAGTGGCCGAGGATGACGGCGCCCACCGGCCGGGCGATGTAGGCGAAACCGAAGGTGGCCAGCGACATGATGCTGGCCTGGGCGTCCGCGTCGGGGAAGAAGACGCGCGGGAAGATCAGCGCCGCGGCGGTGCCGAAGATAAAGAAGTCGTAGTACTCGACCGCGCTGCCCATGAAGCTCGCCGCGGCGGCCTTCTTGGGGGTCTTGGCGGTGGCCGAGCCGGCGTGTGCCGGTGCGCTCATGGGGGCCTCCAGTAGGGGTTCTGTGCGAAATACGCACAGAAGTGCTTCATGCGAACAGCAGCCAATGTAACCCGCACCACGTGACGACCGCAACAGCAGTGTGCGTAAAGCGCACAATTGTGCAGTTTGTGAACACCCGGTAGCGTGGGCGGTGCCCGCCACCGGGCCTGGAAGGAGAATCGTGAGCACCACCACCGAGTCCTGGCTCGTCGGACTGATCGGCGAGGGCATCACCGCCTCGCTGACCCCGCCCATGCACGAGCGCGAGGCCGCCGAGCACGGCCTGCACTACCTGTACCGCCCCGTGGACCTCACGGCGTCGGGCCGGGCCGGCACCGAAGTCGGCGACCTGCTGCGCTACGGGCGGGACCTGGGCTTCAACGCCTTCAACGTCACCCATCCCTGCAAGCAGCTGGTCCTGGAGCACTTGGACGAAGTCTCCGACGACGCCGCGGCCCTGGGCGCCGTCAACACGGTCCTGATCCGCGACGGCCGTTTCGTCGGGCACAACACCGACCACTCCGGGTTCGGCACGGCGCTGTCCACCGGCCTTCCCGGCGCGCCGCTGCACCAGGTGGTGCAGCTCGGCGCCGGCGGGGCCGGCGCCGCGGTGGCCTATGCGCTGCTCAAGGCCGGGGCAGGCACGCTGTCCCTGGTGGACCTCGACTTCGACCGGGTCCGGGACCGTGCCGCCGCGCTGGCCGGGCTGTTCCCCGACGCCGTGGTCCGGGCGGTGCGGCCCGAGGAGCTCCCCGTGGCCCTGGCCTCCGCCGACGGTTTCGTGCAGGCGACGCCGGTGGGAATGCATTCGCATCCGGGAATGCCGGTGGACCCCGCCCTGCTGCGCCCGGAGCTCTGGGTGGCCGACGTGATCTACCGCCCGGTCCGCACAGAGCTGATCGAGGCGGCCGAGGCCCTCGGCTGCCGCGTCCTCGACGGCGGCCACATGGCGGTGGGCCAGGCAGTGGACGCCTTCGAGCTCATCACCGGCATCCGCCCCGACGCCGCCCGGATGCGCGCCCACTTCCTCGACATGATTGACCGCGGGCTCTAGGCCCGGAACGGAAAGCGAAACGATGCGCACCTCCATTGCCACGGTCTGCCTCAGCGGCACGCTGGAAGAGAAGCTGCACGCCTGCGCCGCCGCGGGCTTTGACGGAGTGGAGATCTTCGAGCAGGACCTGCTTGTCTGCCCCCTCAGTCCGGAGGAGATCCGTGACCTGGCCGCCGGGCTGGGCCTGAGCCTGGACCTCTACCAGCCCTTCCGGGACTTCGAGGGCGTGGACGAGCAGCTCCTCGCGGGCAACCTGCGCCGGGCGGAAGCCAAGTTCGCGCTGATGAACCGGCTGGGCATCGACACCATGCTGGTGTGCAGCAACGTGGCCACGGCGACCATCGACGACGACGCCGTGGCCGCCGCCCAGCTGCGCCGCCTCGGTGAGCTGGCAGCCGGATACGGGATCCGCCTGGCCTATGAGGCGCTGGCCTGGGGGCGTTTCGTCAACGACTTCGAGCATGCCTGGCGCATCGTCGAGCTGGCGGACCACCCCAATGTGGGCACCTGCCTGGACAGCTTCCACATCCTGTCCCGCGGCTGGGATCCGGCGGGAATCGAGCGGATCCCCGCCGGAAAGATCTTCTTCGTGCAGCTGGCCGATGCCCCGGAGCTGTCCCTGGACGTGCTCTCCTGGAGCCGGCACTACCGCGTCTTTCCCGGTGAAGGCGCCTTCGACCTGGCCGGGTTCATGGGCCACCTGGTCCGCAGCGGCTATGACGGGCCGGTCTCCCTGGAGGTGTTCAACGACGTCTTCCGCCAGGCCGCCGTCGACCGCACCGCGGTCGACGCGATGCGGTCGCTGATCTGGCTTTCGGAACGGACCTCCCTGCACCTCGCCGGCCGGGACGGCGGTGCCGGCGCGCCGCGGATGAGCCTGGCCACGCTGCCCGGCGTCGAGGAACCGCACGCCGTGAGCTTCGCCGAGGTCACCGCCGGCGATCCCGAGCCCATCCGCACCCTGCTCTACCAGCTGGGTTTCACCACCCGGGGCCGGCACCGCAGCAAGCCGGTGGAGCTGATGACCCAGAACCAGGCCCGTGTGGTGATCAGCACCGGGCGGCAGCCGGACCGCGCCGCCGGGCTCTCGGCGCTCGGGCTGGACGTTGCCGACGCCGCAGCGGCGGCCTCCCGGGCGCTGCAGCTGCAGGCAACTCCCGTTCCGCGCCGCAGCCAGGCCGGCGAGCAGGTGCTGCAGGCCTTTTCCGCACCGGACGGCACCGAAATCTTCCTGTGCCCGGCAACGGCGGGCGAGCCGGCATGGGCCCGGGAGTTCGGCCCCTCCACGGCGGATTCGGCGACGGGGGCGATCACCGGCATCGATCACGTGAACCTTTCGCAGCCCTGGCAGCACTTCGACGAGGCCGTTCTGTTCTATGAGTCCACGCTGTCGCTGGCCCCGCGCCCCAGCGAAGAGGTGCCCAGCCCGATGGGGCTGGTGCGCAGCCAGGTGATGCGCAGCCGCAGCGGAGCAGTCCGCTTGGCCCTGAACATCGCCCCGCCGGTCTTCGACGGCGCCGGCGACGGCTCCGGGTATCCGCAGCACGTCGCGTTTGGCTGCACCGACATTGTGTCGGTGGCCCGGACCGCCGTCGAGCGCGGCCTCGAGTTCCTGCCCATCCCGGCGAACTACTACGAAGACCTCGCCGCCCGGTTCGACCTCGAACCGGACCTGCTGCGGACCCTGCAGGAGCTCAACCTGCTGTACGACCGCGACGCCGAGGGCGAGTTCCTGCATTTCTACACCTCCACCGTGGGCAGCCTCTTCTTCGAAGTGGTCGAACGCCGTCCCTCGTACGAAGGGTACGGTGCGCCCAACGCGGCCGTTCGGCTGGCCTCCCAGTACCGGCGCTCGGGTGTCCGGCAGGCCGCCGCAGGCCCGGTTCGGTAACATCGCCTTCGAGGGGGCCGCGCCGGTTCCGGGAAGCAGCAGGGGGAGTGCATGGCCGGGGACGAACGGAGCTGGTACGTCAAGAGCGTCGAAAAGACGTTCGCCGTGCTGGACGCCTTCACTGCCGAGTCCCCGCGGCTGAGCGTCAGCGATGTTGCTGCGGCCGCGGACCTCAGCCGGGCCGCGGCACGCCGGTTCCTGATGACACTGGCGGATTTGGGCTACGTGAGCCTGCATGAGGGCCGGTACGAGCTGGCTCCCCGGTCGCTGAGCATCGGATCATCCTTCCTCTCCGGCCTGACCCTTCCGGCGGTGGCAGAACCGCACCTGCGCGCCCTGGCCTCGGACCTGATGGAAACGACGTCCCTGTGCGTCCTCGACGACACCCGGATCGTGTACGTCGCCCGGGTCATTTCACCGCGGCTGGTGAATGTCTCCGTGAATGTCGGCACCTCCTTCCCGGCCTGGGCCACGTCCATGGGGCGGGTGCTGCTGGCCGGCCTTGAGCCCGCGGACCTGCAGGATCGGCTCGCCCGCAGCGACATCCGCCCGTACACCGCGCGCACCGTGTCGTCGGCGGAGCAGCTGCGCAGCGAGCTCGACGTCGTCCGCAGGCAGGGCTGGTCCGTGGTCCGGGCGGAACTGGAGGAGGGCCTGAGCGGCGTCGCCGTTCCGGTGCGGCTCGGCAGCCGGGTGGTGGCTGCCGCCAACGTCTCCCTCCACCGGCACCGGGGCGCCGAAGCCGTCGAGGCCCTGGTGCTGCCCCGGCTGCGGGATGCGGCCGCAAAGATCAGCGCCGACTACGGCATCCGGCCCCCCGCTGCGCAGCCGGGCTGACCGGCGGCGGACAGGAGAAGGCCCTGCGGTGCGGGGACGCCCCCGCCCCGCAGGGCCTTCCTCCGGATCCACCCCTCCGGATCAGGACGCGTAGTCGCTGGCGTTGTACAGGTTCAGCTTCAACGCGGCCGCCACCTGGGCGACGGCGTGCCGGCCCCGCACGCTGTTGCCCGCCGGATCCAGCGGAGGAGAGAAGCCTGCTATGGCAAGGACTCCCGGCATGACGGCGAGCACGCCGCCGCCCACGCCGGACTTGCCCGGCAGGCCCACTTTGTAGGCCCAGTCGCCCGAGGCGGTGTACAGGCCCTCCATCGTCATTTCGGCGAGCATGGGCGGCACGAACGAGGGATCCGAGATGACCTTCTTCCCGGTGACCGGGTTGGTTCCCCTGGCCGCGATGGTCGCCCCCATGGTCGCCAGGTCCACGGCCGTCACCAGCGTCGAGCACTGGCGGGTGTAGACCTCGCAGGCCTCCATCGGATCGGAGTACATGGTCCCGGCGGAGTACATCAGCCAGGCGATCGCGCGGTTGTGGAAGTTGGTCGACTGCTCCGAGTCGTTCACCGCATCGCTCAGCGAGATCTGCCGGCCCGCGAAGTCGCTCTGGGTCTGCAGGATCTTCTGCCAGCGGTCCCCGGGCGAATCCGCCTGGATCAGTGACACCGTCGCCATCGCGCCGGCGTTGACCAGCGGCGACTGCGGTTTGCCTTCATGCAGCGTCAGCGCGATGACCGAGTTGAACGGCTCGCCGGTCGGGTCGGCGCCGATCTTGTCGTGGAAGGACTCCAGCCCCACGTCCTCCATGCAGCGCGCCATGGAAAACACCTTGGAAATGGACTCCAGCGCGAACTCGAACCGGGTGTCTCCGGCCTCGTACACATCGCCGTCGACCGTCACCACCGCCACCCCGAACAATGCGGGGTCAACGGAGGCCAGATACGGGATGTAGCTGGCGTTGGCGCCGCCGGTGTCGTTCACGTGGTCCGCATGGGCGGTCCGGACGGCATTTTCGATGTCCTGTCTGGATGGCATCATGTCGCTGAACTCCCGCCTGCCGCCGGACCGGGCCGGCGCCGCAGCCGCGGACGCTGCCGCCCGCCCGACGCCGCCGGGGTCCGTCCGCCGCTGTCGGATACCGGCTGCGGCGCGTCGTCGGTGCCGGAGGCTGAGGCCTTCGCACCGGTCCGGGACCGTTCTCCGCTGAGGAACTCATCGGAGAGGGTGCTGGTGGGCACCGAGGAGTCGTTCACGGTGCCCGGGTGCTTGCCCTCCAGCTGCCAGGTGAACGGCACGAATTCGCTGTCCGGGTCCCGCCAGTGCGGCTTGCGGAAGGCATAGATCACGAAGGCCAGTGCCACCATGACCACGGCGGCGCCGACCAGGATGCCGACGTACAGCTCCGGGGAGCCGACGGCGATCTGGTCCGGCGGTATGAAGCTGAAGGCGAAGGCCATCAGCGAGCCCAGGAAACCGACGCCGCCCACGATCCACATGCCGACGTCGCCGCCGGGCACCTTGTAGGGCCGGGGCCGGTGCGGCTGGCTGTACCGGAGATAGATCGCCGCGGCGAACATCAGCAGGTACATGATCAGGTAGAGGATGACGGTCAGCTGGCTGAGGATCTGGTACGCCGCCTGGACCGAGGGCAGGACCACGTACACCACTCCCAGGGCCGTCACGAGCAGTGCCTGGAAGAGCAGGATGTGCGTGCCCATGCCGTGCTGGTTGGTGTGCTGCCAGAACCGGGGCAGGTACCCCGCCTTGGCTACGGCGAGCAGGCCGCTGGACGGACCGGCCACCCAGGTCACCACGCCGGCCAGCACCCCGAGCAGGAGCATCGCGGCGATGATGGGCCCGGCCCAGCCGATGCCCGCCCACTCGAACATGTCGTTGTAGCTCGTCAGGAGGCTCTGCGTGAGGTTGATGTCCGCCTGCGGCACCACGAAGGCGATGGCCAGCGTGCCGAGGACAAAGATCACGACCGTTCCGGCGGCGGCTATCAGCACCGCCAGCGGGTAGCTGCGGGTGGGGTTCTTCACGTCCTTCACATGGATGGCGTTCATTTCCATGCCTGCGTAGAACAGGAAGATGCTGGCTGCCAGCACCACGTTGGAGAAGTTGGTGAAGTCCGGAATGAGTTCATTCCAGCCGGTCTGGATCTGCAGCCGGTTTCCGGAGAACAGATAGGCGAAGCCGAGCACGATCAGGATGCCGGCGGGGATCAGGGTACCGACAATGCCGCCCCACTTGGCGACCCGGGAAAAGGCGCCCGCGCCGCGGAAGGCGATGAACGTGGCTGCCCAGTAGACCACCAGCACCACCGCCAGGACGAAGGCCTTGTTGCCGGAGAGCTGGGCGTCCAGGTTCGCGTTGGTGCCGGTATAGGCCAGCGACACGGCGCCGAAGGTCAGGACGGTGGGGAACCAGATGGACACCTCAATGAAGAGCATGAACATCGCGAGGAACGCCCAGCGCGCGCCGAACGCCTCGCCGACCCATCGGAACACACCGCCGGTTTCGGGCCATCCCGTCGCCAGCTCCGCCGCGACGATGGAGACCGGAATCAGGAACACGACTGCGGCCAGGACGTAGTAGAAGATGGAACTCAGCCCGTATTCGGCCTCTGCCGGCAGGCCGCGCAGGGAGACGATGGCGACGATGTTCATCACGGCGAGCGCGCCGATCGAGATGGTCGCTGTTCGTTTGGCCCGTGCCTGCCGGTCAGTCGATGCAGTGGAATCGCTCATACCACTCACCTCCAGGGTCTAGTGGTGGAAGCCGGGGTGGGCCGCTTCCGTGGGCATGGGCGCCGAGAGGTTCTCCAGGTATTCGGTTTCGGTGCGGATGTCCTCCAGCAGGCTGGAGGCCAGGTCCATGCTGAGGCCGTTGCGCACCACGATCCGCTCGACCGTGAGGTTGGAGAGGTCATCCGGCATCGGATAGGCGGGCACGAGCCAGCCCTTTGAACGCAGCCGCTCGGCCAGGTCGTAGAGCGTCCATTTGTCCGTGTGGCCCTGCTTGAGCCGCCAGGCGAAGACGGGAATGTCGGAGCCGTCGTTCCACAGTTCGAAGGGCCCGATCTCCGCGATTCCGTGCGAGAGGAACAGCGCCACATCCTGCGAGGCCTGCTGCACCTGGCGGTAGCCGTCACGGCCCAGCCGCAGGAACAGGTAGAACTGGAGCACGACCTGGGCCCCGGGCCGGGAGAAGTTCAGTGCGAAGGTCGGCATGTCCCCGCCGAGGTAGCTGACGTAGAAGATCAGGTCCTCGGGCAGCCACTGCCGCTCCCGCCACACCACCCAGCCAAGGCCGGGATAGACGAGCCCGTATTTGTGCCCGGAGGTGCTGATCGAGTGCACCCGTTCGAGCTGGAAGTCCCAGGTGAGGTCCGGCTGCAGGAACGGCGCGATCATCCCTCCGGAGGCGCCGTCCACGTGGATGGGGATGTCCAGCCCGGTCGAGGCCTGGATCTCGTCGAGCTTGGCGGCGATCTGCTGTACCGGCTCATACATGCCGGTGTAGGTCACGCCCATGATCGCGACGACCCCGATGGTGTTCTCGTCGACATAGTTCTCCAGCCCGTGCCCGTCAAGGCACTTGTGCTCCTCCGTGATGGGCACCAGCCGGGGCTCGATGTCGAAGTAGTTGCAGAACTTCTCCCAGCACACCTGCACCGCCGAACTCATGACGAGGTTCGGCTTCTCGGTGGACTTCCCTTCGGAGCGGCGCTTGTGCTGCCAGAGCCGCTTGAAGGCCAGGCCTCCCAGCATGCAGGCCTCGGATGAGCCGACCGTCGAGGTGCCGATCGTGCCCTGCGGATCCGGTGAGTGCCAGAGATCGGCGAGGATCTTCCAGCAGTACTGCTCAATGGCGGCAGTCTGCGGGTACTCATCCTTGTCGATCATGTTCTTGTCGTAGGTTTCGGAGTACAGCCGGTTGGCGTGGTCGTCCATCCAGGTGCTGACGAACGTGGCGAGGTTCAGCCGGGCGTTGCCGTCCAGCATGGTCTCGTCATGCACGATCTGATACGCGGTTTCGGGCATCATCTGCCCGTCCCGCAGTGAAAACTTCGGTGCGACGGTTTCTTCGCCCGGACGGGCGAACACGGGATTGACGGTGAGGAAGTCCCTCTGGCCGTTCTGGGATTCTCCGGCTTGCGGCATGGTCTTTGACCTCCAGTTCAGTGTCCCCAACTGACACCTCGCCGCGGTGCGCGGCGGCGGTCCTAGATTCCCCAAGGGCAGCGCGCAGTGCCGACTATACGCGCGGCCGAAAGGCCAATACCAGACAATGGAGCGGTTCCGGCGGCGGGCGCCGCGAGACGGTACGGGCGGTCCCCGCCCCGCCCCGGCAACCTGCGGGGGAGGCGGGCGCCGCCGGTGCCGGACCCGTTGAGGTACGCCCGCGCGCGGGCGTAGCCTGAACGGCAATACCGGCTCCGGCCCCGCCGGCAAGGCACCGCTTCCGCATACCCAGGAGGAACCATGGCTGGACTTTCACGACGCGACCGCTTCGAGCTTCCGGAGCCCGTGCGGCGTTTCTTTGAGGGGGACTGGGACGTCGCTTCCGGCTTTCCCATCGAGGAGTACAGGGACGGCCAGGCGCTCGTTGTCCGCGCCGACCTTCCGGACATCGATCCCGATACGGGCCTGGACGTCACCGTGGCGGACGGCGTGCTGCGCATCCATGCCGAGCGCCGGGAGGAGAGCAGCCGCCAGGGCAGGGAGGGGTACCGGACGGAATTCCGGTACGGCTCCATGACCCGCGAGGTCCGGCTGCCGCAGGGCGCGTCCGCGGACGACGTCGCCGCCTCCTACCGCGACGGCGTCCTCGAGGTCCGGGTGCCGCTGCCCGCAGCCGGGGACAGCGGGCGGAAGGTGCCGATCACCAGGAGCTGACCTTCGACGCCGGGAGGCGCGCATGATGCAGGGCAGCGGGTCCGGGGACGCACGAGGGGGCAGCCCGACGTCGGGCGCCGACCGGGCGGGCGGAACGGAGCCCCCGGGTTCCCGCGGTCGTGGAGGCGGCAGCCCCGCCTGGCTGGTCACCGCGGTCCTGGCCTGTGGCGGCATCGTGGTGTCGCTGGAGAAGACCGCCGTGGTCCCGCTGCTGCCGGAATATCCGCGGGTCTTCGGCGTCAGCAGCGACGACGTGTCCTGGCTGGTGACGGTGACGCTGCTCAGTGCCGCGGTGGCCACGCCGATCGTCTCCAGGCTCGCGGACATGTTCGGCAAGAAGCGCATGCTGCTTATCAGCATGGCCGCCATGGTGGCCGGGGGATACGCCGCAGCGCTGGGGGGATCCTTTGAATGGGTGCTCGCCGGCCGGACGCTGCAGGGGTTCGGCGGGGCGGTGATCCCGGTGGGAATCAGCATCCTGCGCGATGCCCTCCCGCAGCGTCGGATCGCCGCCGCCGTCTCCCTGATGAGTGCCAGCTTCGGCATCGGCAGCGCCCTGGGGCTGCCCATGGCCGGGCTCATCTATGAGCGGCTGGGCTGGGAGGCCACGTTCTGGGTGGTGGCGACCATCGCCTCGGTACTGGTGGCCGCGGTCTTCTTCTGCGTGCCGGAATCCCGGGTCCGCACCCCGGGGCGGTTCGACTGGACGGGAGCGATCCTGCTGTCAGCGGCCATGACGGCCCTGCTGCTGGCCATTACGAAGGGCGGGGTCTGGGGCTGGGGGAGCGGACCGATCCTGGGGCTGTTCACGGCGGCGGCGGTGCTGCTGGCGCTGTGGTTCCCGCTTGAGCTGCGCATCGGCGAGCCCCTGGTGGATCTGCGGACCTCGGGCCGGCGCCCGGTGCTGCTCACCAACGCGGCCACGATCCTCGTCGGGTTCTCCATGTACGCGAACATGCTGGTGACCACCCAGCAGCTGCAGCTGTCGCCGGAGACCGGGTACGGGTTCGGGCTGAGCGTGCTGACGGCGGGCCTGACCATGATCCCGTCGGGACTGGCCATGGTGGCCGCCGCCCCGCTGGCGGCGCGGATCACCAACCGGCACGGGGCGCGCCTGACGCTCGTGGTGGGCTGCGCGGTGATGGCCGCAGGCTATCTGTCCCGGGTGGTGCTGCTGCACTCCGTGCCGGGCATCATCACCGGCGCCGTCGTCGTCTCCGTCGGCACGGCCATCGCAATGTCCGCCATGCCGACGCTGATCATGTCCAACGTGCCCCTGACCGATACGGCGGCCGCCAACGGCGTGAACACGCTGCTGCGGTCGGTGGGCACCTCCACCTGCAGCGCCACCGTCGCGACCGTGCTGGCAGCGCTGACGGTCCGCATCGACGGCGCCGTCTTCCCCGGCGTCGACGCCTTCCGGCTGATCTTCCTCCTGGCCGGCGCAGCCGCGCTGGCGGCCACCGGGATCTCCTGCCTGGTGCCCGCCCCGGCCCGCCGGGAGGCAACCCATCCGGAGCTGCATGCGGCGCCCGGCGCCGCCCCGGCAGCCGTCAAACGCGAGGTGATGGTCACCGGCGTGCTGCGCGCCTCCGACGACGCCTCCGTGGCCGGCGGCACCGTCTCCGTCCTGTCCATGGACGGCACGCAGGTGGACTGGGACCGCGCCGACGACGGGGGCCGGTATGCCGTCGTCCTGCCCGGGGAAGGGCGCTACCTGTTCGTGGCCGGCCAGCACGGCTGGCGCCCCGTGTCCGAGGTGGTCACCGTTCCCGGCAAGGACACGGAACGCGACATCCGCTTCCAGCGGCGGCTGATGCTCAGCGGAACGGTGGCCCACGCCGGCCGGCCGCTGGCGGACTGCCTGGTGGTGCTGGGCCGCCCCACCGAGGCCGTCACCGCCGCGGCCCGTTCGGACGGAGCGGGCCGCTACGAACTGCCGCTGCCACGACCCGGAACCTACATCCTCGCGGTGGTGGAGCCGGACGGGGCGACCACGCACACCCGGCGGGTGGTCTTGCCCACATCCGATCCCGTGATCGATGTGGAGTTCGGAGTCGAAACACCGCAGACCGGGCTGCAGATCTAGGTCTTCCCGGGGGTCGGCCGCGGTCCGCGGCGTGCCCCGGCCCGGGCGGGGCGGGCGGTCCCCGCTTTGGCCGATGAAGGCCCAGGGCATAGGATTTCGACTGCGCCGAGCCGCCTGCAGCCCCGCTGCCAGGTCTCTTCCGCAGCCCCGTCCCTCCGGGACCAGGCCCCGGAGCGCGGCGGCGCATGAGCCCTCCAGAGCATCCAAGCCTGGGCCGGCCCATGCCCGCGGAATCGTATCCTTCTTGAGTTAGGTATCTGGTGGACCTCACCCTCATGGTCGCGCTCGTGATCGCGTTGGCGCTGCTTTTTGACTTCACCAACGGCTTCCACGACACCGCGAATGCCATGGCCACGCCGATCGCCACGGGTGCCATCAAGCCGAAGACCGCCGTCGCCCTCGCGGCGGTGCTCAACCTGGTGGGCGCCTTCCTGTCCACGGAGGTGGCCAAGACCATCTCCGGCGGCCTGATCCGGGAAGGCGAAGGGGGAATCCAGATCACGCCGGTGATGATCTTCGCCGGGCTGCTCGGGGCGATCATCTGGAACCTGCTGACCTGGCTGCTGGGCCTGCCCAGCAGCTCCTCCCATGCACTGTTCGGCGGCCTGATCGGCGCCGCCGTGGTGGGCGCCGGCTTCGGGGCCGTGGATTACTCCGTGCTGATGTCCAAGGTGATCCTGCCTGCCCTGCTCGCCCCGGTGATCGCCGGAACCGCAGCGTACCTGTGTACCAAGCTGGCCTACGCCGTCACCCGGCGGTCCGATCCGGACGGGGCAAAGCTGCCCCGCCGCCGCGGCGGATTCCGGCACGCACAGGTCTTCTCCTCCTCGCTGGTGGCCCTGGCGCACGGCACCAACGACGCCCAGAAGACCATGGGCGTCATCACCCTGGTGCTGATCGCCGGCGGGTTCCAGGCGTCCGGCAGCGGGCCGGTCACCTGGGTCGTCGCGGCCTGCGCGATCGCCATCGCAGCCGGAACGTATGCCGGCGGCTGGCGCATCATCCGCACGATGGGCTCCGGCCTGACCGAGGTGAAGCCGGCACAGGGCTTCTCCGCCGAAACCAGCACCGCGGCCGCCATCCTGGCCTCGTCGCACCTGGGCTTCGCGCTGTCCACCACGCAGGTGGCCAGCGGCTCGGTGATCGGCTCGGGCCTGGGCCGCAAGGGAGCCACGGTGCGGTGGGGCACCGCCCGCCGGATCGCCGGCGGCTGGCTGCTGACGCTGCCGGCAGCTGCCGGGATCGGAGCCGCCGCGGCGGCGGTGGCCGCGTCGCTGGGCGTGGTCGGCGTTGCCATCGACGCAGTGGTCGGCGGCGGCATCATGCTCGGCATCTTCCTGTACTCCCGCCGCAGCCGCGTGGGCTCCGACAACGCGATCAGCGACATCGACGCCGCCGGGGACGTCGTGAAGATCAAGCGCCGGCGCCGGGGGCGCAGCAAAGCCGCCAAGGCCTCCGCCGCAGCAGCCGCGGCAACGGACAAGCCCGTCGGCGCCGCGCAGGCCGCCGGCGGCGCAGGACAGAATCCGGGCAGCGCCCGGGCAACCACGGAGGCTGACGAAAAGTGAACATTGACTGGCTGTCTTTCCTGATCGTCGCCGTCGCGACGCTGCTGGCCTCGCTGACCGTCGTCGGACTGTTTTCCCTGGGCGTGCGGCTGAGCGCGGTCGCCACCGATCCCGAGGACCCGGCGACGCCGCCGCGCACCCTCGCCCTGGCCCGCGTCGGCTCCTACGCCTGCTTCGCCGTGTCGGGGGCGGCGGTGCTGGCCGGGATCTACCTCATCGTTCCCGCGCTGCACGGCTGAACCCGCCTGCCGCAGCGCCGGCAGCCTGGAAGGCCCGACAGCATAAAAGGCACGGGACCTGCTCCTTTCGCGGAGCAGGTCCCCTGCCTTTTGCACAGGTTCCCGGCAGTGTCCGGCAGCGTCAGTTCTGCCCGGCGTACTCGGGGTAGTCCGTGTAGCCCTCCGGGCCGAAGGCATAGAAGGTGCTCCGGTCCGGGGCGTTCAGCGGCAGGTCATCGCGCCAGCGCCGCACCAGGTCGGGGTTCGCGAGCGCGGGGCGGCCGACGACGACAGCGTCGCACAGGCCCTGGTCCATCATCCCCAGGGCCTCGTCCCGGGTGGTCTCGACGCCGAAGCCCGAGTTCAGCAGGAGCGGGCCGTCGAACCGGCGGCGCAGTTCCTGGACCAGGGGCCCGGCGGGGTCGCTGTGCAGGATGCTCAGGTAGGCGGGCTTCAGCGGCGCGATGGCGTCCACCAGGGTGCCATAGGTGGCCAGCAGGTCCTCCGGATCGGTTTCCAGGGCGTCCTGGACATTGTGCTCGGGGGAGATGCGCAGGCCCGTCCGCTCAGCGCCGATCTCCTCCGCGACGGCCCGGTAGAGCTCGATCACGAAGCGGGCCCGGTTCTCCGGCGAGCCGCCGTAGCCGTCCGTGCGCAGGTTGGCGGCGGGGGAGAGGAATTCGTGCAGCAGGTAGCCGTTGGCACCGTGCAGCTCGACGCCGTCGAACCCGGCCTCCACCGCATTGCGGCAGGCGGCCACGAACTCCGTGATGATCTGCGGGATTTCGTCGGCGGCCAGGGCCCGCGGCACCGGATAGGGCTGCTTGCCCTCATAGGTGTGGGTCAGGCCGTTGATGGCGACGGCGCTGGGCGCCAGCACCTCGCGCCCGCCGTTGATGCCCGGGTGCGTGACCCGGCCGGAGTGCATCACCTGGGCGTAGATCCGCCCGCCGGCTGCGTGCACGGCGTCCGTGACGTTCCGCCAGCCGGCCACCTGCTCCTCCGTCACCAGGCCGGGCTGGCCGGTAAAGGCCTGGCCGGCGAAGCTCGGGTACGTTCCCTCGCTGATGATCAGGCCGAGGGATGCGCGCTGGCGGTAGTGCTCGGCCACCATGGGGCCGGGGACGCCGTCGCGGCCGCTGCGCATCCGGGTCAGCGGGGCCATCACCAGCCGGTTGGACAGCTCCACGGAGCCGACGGTGAGCGGGGAGAACAGGTTCATGCAGGGCCTTCCTTTCGGACGGCACGCCGATGTCCGCGGCCGTCGTGGGTACCTCGACGGCAACCACGGGAGGGCCCCGGTCTATTCCGGGGCCGTTTTTCGCTCGGCTACCGGTTGTCGCGCAGCATGTTGGTGATGCGGGCGGTGGACAGCCGCCGGCCCTGCTCATCGGTCATGACGACCTCGTGGGTGGTCAGCGTGCGGCCCAGGTGCAGCGCCGTCGCCGTTCCCGTCACCAGCCCGGAGGAGACCGAGCGGTGGTGGGTGGCGCTGATCTCGATACCGACGGCGTGGCGGCCCGGGCCGGCATGCAGGCCGGCGCCGAAGGATCCCAGGGTCTCGGCGAGCACCAGGTGCGCGCCGCCGTGCAGGATGCCGGCGACCTGCTCGTTGCCCTCCACCGGCATGGTCGCGACCAGCCGCCCGGGCGTCATCTCCAGGAAACGGATGCCCATCCGCTCGACCAGGTTGCCCACGCCGTGGGCCGCAAGTCCGGCGTGCAGCTCGGGGGGAACCCCCGCCTCCGTCAGCTGGCTCACATACGGGTTCTCGGGCGTGCCGGAGGCCTCATCGGCCGGCGTGAAAATGTCCTTCATGGCCACTAGGCTTGCAGTTGTGAGTGAAACAACCAAACCGGCCGCAGAAACCGTTCCGGACAGCAGCATCGAGTCCGCCCAGGCCCTGGGGACGGTGTCCGACGGCGGACGGAACCGCCTGCTCGTCATCGACGGGCATTCCATGGCGTTCCGGGCCTTCTACGCCCTTCCCGCCGAGAACTTCTCCACCGACACCGGCCAGCACACCAACGCCGTCTACGGGTTCACCTCCATGCTGATCAACCTGGTCAAGCAGGAGCAGCCCACCCACCTCGCCGTGGCGTTCGACCTGGACACCCCCACGTTCCGCTCCGAGGAATACACCGAGTACAAGGCCGGCCGGAACAAGACGCCCGAAGAGTTCCACGGCCAGGTGGACCTGATCATCAAGGTCCTCGAAGCCATGAACATCCCCACGCTCACCGTCGACGGCTTCGAGGCCGACGACATCCTGGCCACCCTCGCCGAGCAGGCCGCCGCCAAGGACTGGGACGTCATGGTGGTCTCCGGAGACCGCGACGCCTTCCAGCTGGTGAACGACCGGGTGACCGTCTTCTACCCGAAGAAGGGCGTGTCCGACCTGCCCCGGATGGACGCCGCCGCCGTCGAGGCCAAGTACCTGGTCCCGCCGCATCAGTATTCCGACCTGGCCGCGCTCGTCGGCGAAACGGCCGACAACCTGCCCGGCGTCCCCGGCGTCGGGCCCAAGACCGCCGCGAAATGGATCAAGCTCTACGGCGGGCTCGAGGGCATCATCGAGAACCTCGACAGCATCAAGGGCAAGGTGGGCGATTCGCTGCGGGCCAACATCGAGGGCGTCAAGCGCAACCGGCGGCTTAACCACCTGCTGCGGGACATCGACCTGCCGGTGGACCTCGATGCCATGACCGCACGCCGCCCCGACCGCGACGCCGTCGAGGAGCTTTTTGACGCACTGCAGTTCAACGCGCTCCGCAAGCGCCTTTTCGACATGTACGGCGAGGAGGAGCAGGCGCAGCAGCCCGGCTTCGAACCGCCGGCACACGAGGTGATCACCGGGGCCGCCGAGCTCACCGCCTGGATCAACGCCACGAACCAGGCCAAGACGGCCCTCCAGCTGATCGTCGAGGGAACCGGCGCCGCGGCCGACACCGTCGCGCTGGCCCTGGTGACCGACGAGGCGTCGGCGCTCGTGCCGCTGACCCGTCTCGACGCCGACGCCGAGAAGGTCCTCGCCGCGTGGCTTGAGGACCTTGACGCGCCGAAGGTCGTGCACGACTTCAAGGCCGCCTACAAGGCGCTGGCGGCCCGCGGCCTGCGGCTGGCCGGCGTCGTCGACGACACCATGATCTCCGGCTACCTCATCCAGCCCGACCGGCGCAGCTACGACCTGGCCGGCCTGGCCCAGCACCACCTGAAGGTGGCCCTGGGGGCGGCCCCCGAGGCGGACAACCAGCTCGCGCTGCCCCTCGGCGATGAAGCCGAAGATGAGGCGGCTGCCTCGGCGGCCGTCCTGAACGGCTATGCCGCCCTCCAGCTCAGCGACCACTTCGGCGGCCAGCTGCTCCAGCGCGGCGCCAACCAGCTGCTGGGCGGCCTCGAGCTGCCGCTGGCCCGCGTGCTCGGCGACATGGAGATGGCCGGCATCGCCGTCTCCCGCGACAAGCTGGAGCGGCTGCTCGACGACTTCAGCGCCACGATCAGCAATGCCAGCTCCGAGGCGTTCCGGATCATCGGCAAGGAGATCAACCTCGGCTCGCCCAAGCAGCTGCAGGCCGTCCTGTTCGACGAGCTGGGCCTGCCCAAGACCAAGAAGATCAAGACCGGATACTCCACCGACGCCGACGCCCTGGCGGACCTGATCGTCAAGACGGGCCACCCGTTCCTGGAGCAGCTGCTGGCCTTCCGCGACGCCTCGAAGCTGCGCTCCACTGTGGAGGGCCTGCACAAGTCGGTCGCCGACGACGGGCGGATCCACACCACGTACACGCAGACCATCGCCGCCACCGGCCGGCTGTCCTCCGTGAACCCCAACCTGCAGAACATTCCCATCCGCTCCGAGGAAGGCCGGCGGATCCGCGAGGTCTTCGTCGTCGGCGAGGGCTACGAGCAGCTGCTCACCGCCGATTACTCGCAGATCGAAATGCGGATCATGGCCCACCTCTCCGGGGACGAGGGCCTGATCGAGGCGTTCCGCAACGGCGAGGACCTGCACCGCTTCGTGGGCTCGCACATCTTCAACGTGGCGCCGGAGGAAGTCACCAGCGCCATGCGGTCCAAGGTCAAGGCGATGTCCTACGGCCTGGTCTACGGGCTGAGCTCCTTCGGCCTGTCGAAGCAGCTGGGCATCCCGGTGGACGAGGCCCGGACCCTCATGCGGGACTACTTCACCCGCTTCGGCGCGGTGCGGGACTACCTGCGCGGCGTCGTCGAGCAGGCCCGCAAGGACGGTTTCACCTCCACCATCGAGGGACGCCGCCGCTATCTGCCGGACCTGTCCAGCGACAACCGGCAGCTGCGGGAGATGGCTGAACGCGCCGCGCTGAACGCGCCCATCCAGGGTTCCGCCGCGGACATCATCAAGCGTGCCATGCTGGGCGTGGACACCGAGCTGCGCGCGCAGGGCCTGAAGTCCCGCATGCTGCTCCAGGTGCACGATGAACTGGTGCTCGAAGTGGCGGCCGGTGAGCGCGAGACCGTGGAAGCCCTGGTGCGCGAACAGATGGCCGGAGCGGCCGACCTGTCCGTGCCGCTGGACGTCTCGGTCGGCGCGGGCATCAGCTGGCACGAGGCCGGGCACTAACCGGATCGGCGCCTGAACCGAGAGGAAGCGGAACATGGGGGAGAGCACCACGAAGGCGGCAGGCGGCGGCGGAAGCGGCGGGCTGCGGCTCGTTTCGTTCGCGCCGGGCCTGGACGACGCCGGGCAGGCGGCCGATGAGCGTACCCGGAACTGGTTCGACGCCGTCGACTTCGGCTTCCATGAGGAGCGCACCGAAGAGTCACGGCTGCCGGAGCTGATCCGGGCCTATCAGCGCGACGGGCGGACCCTGACTGCGGTCTACGACGACGCCGCTCCCGAGCACGCGTGGGATCCGTCCGTTCCGGTGGGCACCTATGCCTCGATGGTGAATGACCTCAACGTCGGCGGAATGCTGCTGCCCGCGCACCTGGTGACGGCGGTGACCGTGCGGCCCACCCATCGCCGCCGCGGCATCCTGCGCCGGATGATCACGACGGACCTGGCAGCGGCCAGGGCGGCGGGCCTGCCGCTGGCCGCGCTGACCGCGTCGGAAGCCACCATCTACGGCCGCTTCGGCTTCGGGGCGGCGACCTCCACGGCGGAGATCCAGGTCGACACCCGCGGGGGCCTGGACTTCGGGGCCCCTGCGGCGGGCACCGTGGCGGTGGCCGACGCCGGAAAGCTGCAGGCACTGGCCCCCGGGATCTTCCGGGCCCACCTGGAGCGGACCTTCGGTGCCCTGGGGCGGCAGCACAGCTATGCGCTGCGCGCCTCCGGTGCCTGGGGGCAGGAAAGCACCGAGCCGGACAAGGGCGTGCGCGGCGTGATCCGCTACAACGGTGACGGTGTTCCCGATGGGTACGCCGCCTACAAGTCGCTCGGCTGGCAGACCGAGCCGCACACCCTGAAGGTGATCGACCTGGTGGCGGCCGGTGACGAGGCCTACCGGGAGCTGTGGCGCTACCTGGGCGCCGTGGACCTCGTCGAGCGGGTGACGTTCGGCGTGGCGCCGGTGGAGGACCCGCTGCCGTGGATGCTCACGAACCGGCGCCGCTACCGGGTGACGGGCGTCGACGACGTGCTCTGGCTGCGCGTGCTGGATGCCCGGAGCGCGCTTCAGGCCCGGGGGTATTTCGGTGACGGCGCGGTGGTCCTGGACGTCTCCGATCCCCTGGACCACGCCGCCGGCAGCTGGCTCCTCGAGGTGCGCGGCGGCACCGCAGCCGTCAGCCCGGTCGCCGACGGGGACCGCCCCGACGTTCCGCGGGCCGCGCTGGACGTTTCGGCGCTCGGCTCCCTGTACCTCGGTGCGGTCAGTGCCCGCACCCTGGCCTGCGCCGGCGGCATCCGGGCCGGGGCGGACGCCCTGGACATGCTGGACGCCCTGTTCAGTGCCGGCCCGGCGCCGTACTGCAGCACGCACTTCTAGCCGGCGCGGGAGTGTATCGGGGCGCAGTCCCGGTGCCCGGGTAGTCCTTTGCCCGCCGCCTTTGACCTGAGTTGGAGGCTGCGGCTAGACTGAACGGGCGCTTTATTAGGCGCATGTCAGTTCCAATCCTGTCCATCTTCCGGACACGCACACATCGTCCTGGCGCTTCAAAGGCAGTCCGCTGCCGTGCGGCGGCGGTGGATGTTCATCCGGAAAATATTCATAACTTCCACATCGGAGTCCCAACTACATGACCATCACCACCACCGAGAAGTCCGGCACCCCGCAGGTCGCCATCAACGACATCGGATCTGCCGAAGACTTCCTCGCCGCCATTGACGCGACCATCAAGTACTTCAACGACGGCGATCTCGTCGAGGGTACTGTCGTCAAGGTTGACCGCGACGAAGTCCTGCTCGACATCGGTTACAAGACCGAAGGTGTCATCCCCTCCCGCGAGCTTTCCATCAAGCACGACGTTGATCCCGGCGAGGTTGTTTCCGTCGGCGATCAGGTCGAGGCCCTGGTGCTCACCAAGGAGGACAAGGAAGGCCGCCTGATCCTCTCCAAGAAGCGCGCGCAGTACGAGCGTGCCTGGGGCGACATCGAGAAGATCAAGGAAGAGGACGGCGTCGTCACCGGCACCGTCATCGAGGTTGTCAAGGGTGGCCTCATCCTCGACATCGGGCTGCGCGGCTTCCTGCCGGCATCCCTGGTGGAGATGCGTCGTGTGCGTGACCTGGCTCCGTACATCGGTCAGCAGATCGAAGCCAAGATCATCGAGCTGGACAAGAACCGCAACAACGTTGTGCTGTCCCGCCGTGCCTGGCTCGAGCAGACCCAGTCCGAGGTCCGCTCCACCTTCCTCAACAAGCTCGAGAAGGGCCAGGTCCGTCCGGGCGTCGTCTCCTCGATCGTCAACTTCGGTGCCTTCGTGGACCTGGGCGGCGTCGACGGCCTCGTGCACGTCTCCGAGCTGTCCTGGAAGCACATCGACCACCCCTCCGAGGTTGTCGAGGTTGGCCAGGAAGTCACCGTCGAGGTCCTGGAAGTCGATCTGGACCGCGAGCGTGTCTCCCTGTCCCTGAAGGCCACCCAGGAAGATCCCTGGCAGACCTTCGCCCGCACCCACGCCCTGGGCCAGGTTGTTCCGGGCAAGGTCACCAAGCTCGTTCCGTTCGGTGCGTTCGTGCGCGTCGAAGACGGCATCGAGGGCCTGGTGCACATCTCCGAGCTGGCCGTCCGCCACGTGGAGCTGGCCGAGCAGGTTGTCTCCGTGGGCGACGAGCTGTTCGTCAAGGTCATCGACATCGACCTCGAGCGTCGCCGGATCTCCCTGTCGCTGAAGCAGGCGAACGAGGGCGTCGATCCCGAGGGCACCGAGTTCGATCCGGCTCTGTACGGCATGGCCGCGGAGTACGACGAGGCCGGCAACTACAAGTACCCGGAGGGCTTCGATCCGGAGTCCAACGAGTGGCTCGAAGGCTACGAGGCACAGCGTGCCGCTTGGGAGCAGCAGTACGCTGACGCCCAGGCCCGCTGGGAGGCTCACAAGAAGCAGGTCGCACAGCACGCGTCCGAGGACATGGGCGGCGCTGCTGACGCTGTCGAGGGTGGCACCAGCTACTCCTCCGAGCCCGTCTCCGAGTCGAACGCCGGCACCCTGGCCTCCGACGAGGCCCTGGCTGCTCTGCGCGAGAAGCTGACCGGAAACTAGGTTTCCTTCTCCGGCCCCGGCCGGAAGCCAAGGCGGGTCCCCACTTCGGTGGGGGCCCGCCTTTGTCGTGTCCCGCGTAACCGGGGCCCCGGGTGCCTTTGCCGCCGGTAGACTCCCGGGGAACGTACAACCAGGGGCAGGAGGACACAGTGGGGGAGCCGCAGTACCCAAGGGAACCGGGGCAGCAGGCACCGGCGCAGCGGACCGGGTTCGGCGGCGCAGCTTCTCCGGGGCCCTCACCCGGGCCTTACGCTGTCCCGCCGCCCGCCGGCCCCGCAGCATACCCGGGCCCCCCTTTCCACCCCTACCCCGTGCCGCCCGGGAGCCCCGGGACCTGGGACGCCCGGCCACCCGGTCAGCAGCGTCCGGGCAGGGAACCCCGCCGCCTGCGCGGAGCGCTGCTGTGGAACCTGATCGCAGCGCACCTCGTGTGGTTCGCTGTGCTGTCCCTGAACTGGGGCTGCGCGGCCTACCTCGGCTTCAGCGCGGCCCTGAGCAACCCCAATGAGGACTACTCCGCCGTCATGGACTACGTCCGGTTTTCCTTCACGGGCCCCCTGGCGGCCCTGGCGGCGGGCTGGATGGTCGCGGGGCCTGCACTTGCTCTGCGGCGGGCCCGCCCGGCGGTCTGGGCGCTGTGCGTACTCGTGTACGGCTGGACGGCGCTCTGGCTGGGCGTCACCGTCCGCGCGCTGATGCTGTTGTAAGCGGGCCGGGCGAAGACCGGTCACAGCCGCGGGCCCCGGGCACGGAAGGCCGTTGCCCGCCGTTGCGTTAAGTGAACCGTGGGACGCCCCGGTGTTCCGGGACGCCCCACGCGGCTTGGGGCCCTAGGGCTAGGCGGATTCCCGCACGACGAGGGAGATCGGCAGCCGGGTGATGCGCTGGGCCGGCCGGCCCTCGATGAGGTCGACCAGGACCTCCGCCATTTTCTCGCCCAGGGTGGAGATCGGATGGTGAACGGTGGTCAGGGCCGGCGTCACGCTCGTGGCGAAGTAGTCGTCGTCGAACCCGACCACCGCGATGTCCTCGGGTACGCGCAGCCCGTGTTCCCGGATGACCTCCAGCGCTCCGGCGGCCATCTGGTCGTTCGCGGCGAACAGGCCGTCCAGCGGTTTCCCGCGGGCCAGCAGCCGGCGCATCGCAGCCGCCCCTGAGGCCACGGTGAAGTCGCCGTACTCCACCAGGGCGTCGTCGAGCCCCGCACCTCGCAGGACCGACTGCCACCCGGCCAGCCGGTCGACGCCGGGCGGCATGTCCTGGGGGCCGGCAATCGTGGCGATGGCCTGCCGCCCCGTTTCAACCAGGCGCCGGGTGGCGGCCTGGGCGCCCTCCTCGTTGTCGACCTCCACGTAACAGCTGTCGCGGTGGTTGACCAGCGGGCGACCGGCAAAGACGATCGGCAGCGAATCGTTCAGGTGCTCCCATGAGTGGTCTCCGCTGTGGTGGGAGACCACCAGCACGCCGTCGACGTTGCCGCCCATCAGGTAGCGCCGGGTCTTTTCCGGATTCGCCTCCGAGGAGGTGACCATGTTCAGCATGTAGTCGGTGGTGTTGAGGTACTTCGCCACCCCTTCCACCACAGTGGCGAAGAAGGGGTCGGCGAAGACCTTCGACGTGGACTCCGGCACCAGCAGCGTCACCGTGTAGGTCCGGCGGCTGGCGAGCGTCCGCGCCGCCCGGTTTGGCACGTAGTTCAGCGTTTTGACCGCCTGCTGGACGGTGCGGACAAGCTCCGGCGCCACGGACGGAGAGCCGTTGACCACGCGGGAGACGGTGGCCCGTGACACGCCGGCCAGGGCGGCCACCATCTCCAGCGTCGGGGCCGGCCGCGCCTGGCCGGTGTCAGCAGCCATTGTGGCCTCCATGTCGCGTCGGGTATCGGTGCCGGCCCACGGGTTGTCCCGGCATCCAGTGTAGTTTCACTCAGCCGACCGGCGCCGGGGCGGCTTCGCGCCCCTCGCTGTCGGCGTCGTCGGCGGCGCCGCTGCGGGCCGCGGCGGCGAGCCGGCTGTAGGCCAGCCCGCTGTCCTTGACGGTGCGGACCTGCGTCTCGTAGTCCACGTGCACGACGCCGAACCGCCGGCCGTACCCCCAGGACCATTCGAAGTTGTCCAGCAGCGACCAGACGAAGTAGCCGCGGACATCGGCCCCGGCTTCGATGGCCCGTCCGACCGCGTCGATGTGGTCGAGGATGTAGGCGGTCCGTTCCGGATCGTGCACCGCCCCGTCTTCGCTCACCGTGTCCTCATAGGCCGCTCCGTTTTCCGTTACGTACAGCGGAGGCAGAGACGGGTACTCCTCGCCGAGCCGGACCAGGAGCCTGCGCAGGCCGTCCGGGTTCACTTCCCAGTCCATCGCCGTCCGCGGCAGGCCGCGGCTCGGGAAGGTGATGTGCTCGGCGCCGATCCAGGGCGACGCCGTCGGCCGGCCGGAGCCCCCGCCGTGCCCGTCGGCGCCGCTGGTGTCCGGATGGCCGCTGATCTGGTCGTCGTGGTAGTGGTTGACGCCCAGAAAGTCGATGGGCGCGCCGATGAGCTGCATGTCGCCGGGCTGGATGACCTCGTGCAGGCCGAAGGGCTCCAGGTCCTGCAGGGTGTCCTCCGGGTAGGCGCCGCGCAGGATCGGATCAAGGAAGATCCGGTTCTGCAGCGAGTCGAAGAGGCGGGCCGCCTCGAGGTCCACCGGATCCTCGGGATCGCGCGGGATGGAGTTGCTCAGGTTCAGGGTGATGCCGAGCTGCTCGGCACCGAGGGCGCGCAGTTCGGTGACGGCCATGCCGTGGGCCAGATGCTGGTGGTGCACGGCGGCGATGGCTGCGCGGGGCTCCTGCCGTCCCGGGGCATGGACGCCTGAACCGTAGCCCAGCAGCGACGAGCAGAACGGCTCGTTGAAGGTGGTCCAGTGCCGGACCCGGTCGCCCAGCACGGCGTGGACGTCCTGGGCGTATTCGACGTACCGGTACGCGGTGTCGCGGCTGGCCCAGCCGCCGGCTTCCTCCACGGCCTGGGGCAGGTCCCAGTGGTACAGGGTCAGCCAGGGGAGGATCCCGGCGTCGAGCAGTTCGTCGACGAGCCGGGAGTAGAAGTCCAGTCCCTTGCGGTTGACCGGGCCGCCGCCGGGGCGGACGCGGGCCCAGCTGGTGGAGAAGCGGTAGGAGTCAAGGCCCAGTTCCTTCATGAGGGCCACGTCCTGGGGCATGCGGTGGTAGTGGTCCGCCGCGGTCGCCAGGGTATCGCCGTTCATGATGTTGCCGGGAGTGCGGGCGAAGGCGTCCCAGACGGAGTCCTCCTTGCCGTCCTCCCAGGCGGCGCCTTCGACCTGGGCGGCCGCGGTGGCGGATCCCCAGATGAAGCCTGCCGGGAAGTTCCTGGTCTCGGGGGTGTTGTTCGTCATTAGCCCTTCACTGCTCCCTGCATGATTCCGGATATAAGTTGTTTGCCTGCCAGCACGAAGAGCACGAGCAGGGGGATGGTGGCCAGCACCGCGCCGGCCAGCACGATGGAGAAGTCCACATAGTGCGATGACTGCAGCTGGCTGAGCGCCACCTGGAGGGTCGGGTTGTTCGGCAGGACCAGCAGCGGCCACATGAAGTCCGTCCACGCGGTCATGAACGTGAACAGGCCCAGGATGGCCATGGCCGGCCGGGCCGCGGGCAGCGCGACGTGGCGGAAGGTGCCGAACATGGTGGCGCCGTCCATTCGGGCGGATTCGATCAGCTCATCGGGAATGACGTCCACCAGGTACTGCCGCATGAAGAAGACCCCGAAGGCCGTAACAAGGCCGGGCACGATGACCGCGCCGAGCTCGCCGGTCCAGCCGAGTTTCTGCATGACCATGAACAGCGGGATGATGCCCAGCTGCGTCGGGATGGCCATGGTGGCGATCACCGCGACCATCAGCACGCCGTTGCCCTTGAAGCGCAGCTTCGCGAAGGCGTAGCCGGCCAGCGTGGAGAAGATGACCACGGAGAGCGTGACGGTGCCGGAGATGATCAGGCTGTTGGCCAGCGCCTTCCAGAACGGCACCGAGTCGAAGACCTCGGCGGCGTTGTTCCAGAAGTTGCCGCCGGGCCACAGGGGCGGCCAGTCGGAGCCCAGCGCGGCGTTGGAACGGCTGGCGATGACGGTGGACCACCACAGGGGATAGGCGGAACCGAACAGGAAGGCCATCAGGATCCCGTAGGTCAGGAAGCCCGGCCGGCGGGCGGACCCGAACGAACGGCTCCTGCGCCGCTCGCGGGCCGGCTTGCCCGATCCCGAGCCGACTCCGGTGCCGGGGACGGCCCGGGCCTTTTGCAGGACAGTCATCGTGGGCTCCTTGCGGGACGGGGTTTCCTGGAATCGGAGGTGGCGATCTTCTTGGAAATCAGGAAGTTCACGATCCCCACCAGGATGATGATCAGGAACAGCAGCCATGCCACCGCGGAGGCCTTGCCGAAGTTCGACCGCTGGAAGCCCATCTCCCAGAGGAGGAGGACGGTGGTCATGAACTGGCCCTGCGTGCCGCCGGCGTTGGCGGGGTCGAACAGGCGCGGCTCGGCGAAGATCTGCAGCCCGCCGATGGTGGACGTGATGACCACGAAGATCATCGTGGGCCGGATGCTGGGCAGCGTGATGCTGAAGAAGCGCCGGAAGGAGCCGGCCCCGTCGAGGGCCGCGGACTCGTACAGGTCGCGGGGCACGGCCTGCATCGCCGCAAGCAGGATCAGGGCGTTGTAGCCGGTCCAGCGCCAGTTGACCATGGTGGCAATGGCGAAGTGGCTGGCAAAGGTGTCGTTCAGCCAGCGGACGGGCTCCAAGCCGAAGTTGTCCAGGAGATTGTTGATCAGCCCGTTCTGCTCGTTGAACATGTTCGTGAAGATCAGGGCAACGGCCACCGGCGTCACCACGTAGGGCAGCAGCACCGACATCCGCCAGAACGTCTTGGCCCGCAGGTGCTGGTCCAGGATCGCGGCGAGGAAAACAGCGACGATCAGCTGGGGGATGGCTGAGAGCAGGAAGATCGAAAAGGTGTTGAACAGGGAGTTCCAGAAGTAGCTGTCGGCCAGGACCTCGGTGAAGTTCCGGAGGCCGACGAACTCGCCCTGCCCCTTGAGCAGGTGCCAGTCGTGCAGCGACACCCAGAAGGTGTAGAGGAGCGGAAACAGTCCCGTCACCGCAAACAGCAGGAAGAAGGGGGAGATGTAGAGGTAGGGAGACGCTTTCATGTCCCACCGGGACAGCCGCTGCCGGAAGGTCGGCACCTGCTTGACCGGCGGCCGTGGCACGGTTCGGTTCAGTGTTGTGGTCATGGCAGACTCTTCTGCTCCAGGCGGGGGCCTTCAGCCGCGGCCGAAGGCCCCCGCAGCCGGTGCCGCTAGTTGTTGATCACCAGGTCGTTGAGGAGCTTGAGGGCCTTGGACCAGGCCTGGTCTGCGTCAGCCGAGCCGGTCTCGAGGTCGTCAATGGCCGGACCGAAGACATCCTCCTGGATCACCGAGTCATCCGGGCCCTTGAACTGGGCCTCGACGCCCTCGGCCCGGGTGGCGAGGATTGCTCCGGTGGGGGCCCCGTTGAACCATTCGTTGGGGGTCGCTTCGCTGGCGAGCTGCTCCTGCGCCTCGAGGGTGCTGGGGAAGTTGCCGGCCGCGGCGGACTGCTTGATCTGCTGCTCCGGGGCGGTCAGCCAGGCTGCCAGCTTCGCGGCTTCCTCCTTGTGCTCGGAGGTTTCGGGGACGGACAGGAAGGCTCCGCCCCAGTTGGAGGCACCGCCCGGGAAGACGTCGGCGAAGTCCCAGCCGCTGTCGGTGCCGCCGCCGGCGGACTCCACCTTGCCCTGAATGTTGCCCAGCATCCAGCCGGGGCAGACCATGGTGGCGAAGGAGCCGTCCAGGAAGGCCTGGCCGTTGGCCCAGTCCCATTCCTTCTGGTTCGAGGACAGGCCGTCGTCGATGGCGCCGGCAAGCTGCTCGAAGCGGGCGGTCATGTCTTCGTTGCCCTCGATGTTGAGCTCGCCGTCCTTGGTGTAGTAGCCCTCATCCATCTGGTTCACCATGGAGTTCCAGACGAAGCCCGCCTGGTCGAAGAACGGCTTCCCGGTGGCTTCGCGGTACTGGTTGCCCACCTCGAAGTAGCGCTCCCAGGTCGCCTCGTCGCCGCCGAACAGCTCGGCTACGGCTTCACGGTCGCTGGGCAGTCCGGCGGCTTCGAAGAGCTTTCCGTTGAAGCACAGGCCCTGCGGGCCGATATCGGTGCCGTAGCCGATGACGCGGCCCTCGGGGTCGGTGCCCTGGTCGAACTTCCATTCGAGCCAGTTGTCCTTGATGTCGGCGGCGCCGTAGTCGTTCAGGTCGACGAACTTGTCCGAGACCTCCATGATGGCTCCGAGCCAGCCCTCTTCGATGGCGACGACGTCGCTGACGCCGGAGCCTGCGGCCAGTTTCGTGAACAGGTCGGTCCGGGCGTTGCCGCCGGTGTCGATGTTGCTGTCCTTGATCCTGATGCCGGGGTTGGCCTCTTCGTACTCGTCGTAGAGCTCGTCGTAGCCGAACGTGCCGAAGGTCGTCACGGTCAGTTCAATGGGGTTGTCGGCGGTGCCGGCTTCGCTGTCTCCGCCGCCGCAGCCGACGGCGAGCAGGGCAATGGCGGCGGCGCCTGCCACTGCCGCTGCCGGGTTTCGGAACTTCTTCACGGTCACTCCTTTGTGTGTGGGTCTAGCCGAGGGGTTTCCCGACGCCGGCCGGGCGTGTGCCGGCCGGTCCTGGAAGGGACTGGAGCTGTTGGTGTCGACAGGGAGCCAGCCCGTACAAAGGAACCGCAGGGGCGAGAGAGCGCTCTCTGATCTTGCAGAGAGCCTAGGTGTGACACCGCTCACTGTCAAGAGAGCGCTCTCTCGTGTGTCGCGGCCCCGTCTCGTGCCGAATCCCGGTCCGGCCGTGGGAAGTCGTGGGGGGGGAGCCGTCCGGTCCCGGCCGGGGAGTCGCGGGTGGAGCCCGCGGCGCCTACCGTCGGGTACTGACGGTGACCGTGAACTTGGGGTTGCGTGCCGCCTGTCGGGTGGGCCCGACCAGCCGGTTCAGGGCAGGCTTGTAGGCCAGGTGGCTGTTCCACACCGCCCAGAGCTCGCCGCCGGGCCGCAGCACCCGCCCGACGTCGGCGAACAGTTTCAGGGCGATGCCCGCGTGGACGCTGGCTCCGATGTGGAACGGCGGGTTGAGGACCACCAGGTCCTGCGAGGCGTCGGACAGCCAGCTCAGCGCATCGGCACGGCGGACCACGGCCCGGTCGGCGACCCCGTTGGCCTGCAGCGTCAGCTGCGTCGAGGCCACCGCGGCCTCCGACTGGTCCGAGGCAAGGACCTGCATCCCGGGGCGCGTCAGGGCCAGGTACGCGGCGATCGCGCCGTTGCCGCAGCCGAGGTCGACCGCCTGCTCCGCGGAGCGTGCCTGGTGCAGGAAGGGCAGCAGGAAGCGGGTGCCGATGTCCAGGCCCGCACCGCCGAACGCCGCGCCGCGGGCCCGCAGCTGCAGCGGTGCCGCCAGGCCGACGTCGTGCGCCTCAGCGAGGGGAAAGCGGGAGGCGGGGCGCCGGTCGGCGGGCAGGGGGCCGCTGACGGTGAGGACCCGCGATTTCTGCCGGGCCAGGCCGGCGGAGACCGTCCCGAAGTGCCGCAGCAGCACGGAGTTCATGGCGGTGGTCATGTGCTTGAGCCGGCCGCCGGCGTAGACCGTGACGTCGGGGGCGGCGTGGGCGGCAATCAGCTCGGCGATTTCCTCGAGCGCGTCCAGCGAGCGGGGCAGCCGCAGCAGCACCAGCCGGGCGCCCGACACCAGGTCGGGGCCCAGCGCGTAATGGGCATAGGTGTCGGCCAGCTGCAGGGCTGCGGCGTTGCGGCCCAGGGCGAGTTCGCCGGACAGCGGATCCTGGTGCACCCGCACTCCGCGCAGCCCGTGGGCGACGGCACCGAGGGTGAGGGCTCCGTAGCCGTCGCCGATGCCGACGACGCCGCTGCCGCCGTCGGCGTCCGACGCCGTCGCGCAGCGGGACAGCCGGTCGGCTGCGGTGTCCAGGAGGAGCCGGTCGGCGGCGTCGAAGGCCTGCAGGTTCTCCGCCTCCACGTCCGGGGCCCGGCCGAGTGACTCGAAGGGGAACGAAGGCGCGGAGCTCACAGGTCGATCCATTCGGTGGTCAGCGGCTCGGCTTCGGCTCCTCCGGCGGTCATGGCGGCGAGCCGTTCGCGGAAGGAACCGGCGGCGCCCGGCAGGTCCGGCAGCGCGACGATGATGGTGGCGCCGGCCGAACCGTAGTCGGTGCGGGGCACGGCATAGCCGGCGGCCCGCAGGTCGTTCTCCAGCCGGCCGGCAGCGGCGTGTTCCGCCGGGACGGCGAACAGCCGCATGCGCTGCCGCCGGATCAGGGGTGCACTGTCCAGGGCCGAGGAAACTGATTCGGAGTAGGCGCGGACCAGCCCGCCGGCGCCGAGCAGGATCCCGCCGAAGTACCGGACCGTGACGGCGGTGATGTCGCTCAGGTCGGCGGCGCCGTCGAAGGTCTCCCGTTTGGTGAGCGCCTCGAGCATCGGCAGGCCCGCGGTGCCGGAGGGCTCACCGTCGTCGTTTGAACGCTGGACTCCGCGGTCGGGTCCCAGGACGAACGCGCTGCAGTGGTGGCGGGCGTCGTGGAACCCCCGGCGCAGCTCGGCCACCAGGGCGCGAGCGTCCTCTTCGGTTTCGGTGCGGCGCAGGACGGTGATGAAGCGTGAGCGCTTGATCTCGAGTTCGCTGCGGTGTTCGCCTGCGAGGGTGGTGTAGCGCCCCGCCGCCGCGTCGATGTCACTCACCCTGCCAGTCTAGTTGGCTAAGGTGGTGCCCATGTTGAAGGTAGGCCTCACCGGCGGCATCGCGGCCGGCAAATCCCTGGTTGCCCGGACCCTCGTCGACTGCGGGGCGGTGCTGATCGACGCCGACGCCCTGGCCCGGGAGGTGGTGGCCCCCGGCACCGAGGGCCTCGCCGCCGTCGTTGACGCGTTCGGCCCGGAGGTGCTGGCCAAAGACGGCAGCCTGGACCGGCCCGCCCTGGCCGCCGTCGTCTTCGGCAGCGATGAGCGCCGCGGAGTGCTGAACGGCATCATCCATCCGCTGGTTCGGGCCCGCGCCGCCGAGCTCGCCGCCGAAGTCCCCGCGGACGGAATCCTTGTCCAGGACATCCCGCTGCTGGTGGAGACCGGGCAGGCCGGCAGCTTCGACTTCGTGCTGGTGATCGAGGCTCCCGAGGAGGTCCGGCTGATGCGCATGGTGCATGACCGGGGCATGGACTTCGACGCCGCGCGCGCCCGGATCGCCGCCCAGGCGACGGCGGAGCAGCGGGCGGAGGTGGCCGACGTCGTGCTGGAGAACACCGGCACCCCGGAGGAACTGACGGCGGCCGTCCGCGAGCTGTGGCACACGCGCCTGGTGCCGCTGAACGAGGAACGGATGCGTTCCGGCGGATAGGGGCCGGGCAGTTCCGCCGTGAGCAATACGGACAGTCGGCGTCCGCATCCCGGAGTAGCGTTGAACCATGAGTCTTGCGCAGGACATCAACCGTGTTGTGGCGCCCTTCGAGGTGATCAGCGAATACAGCCCCGCCGGCGACCAGCCGACGGCCATCAAGGAGCTCGCCGAGCGGATCCAGGCGGGGGAGAAGGACGTCGTGCTGATGGGTGCCACCGGCACCGGCAAGTCGGCGACGACGGCCTGGCTGGTGGAACAGGTGCAGCGGCCCACCCTGGTGCTCGTGCAGAACAAAACCCTGGCCGCGCAGCTGGCCAACGAGTTCCGCGAACTGCTGCCCAACAACGCCGTCGAGTACTTCGTTTCCTACTACGACTACTACCAGCCCGAAGCGTACGTCCCGCAGACGGACACCTACATCGAGAAGGACTCCTCCATCAACGAGGAGGTGGAGCGGCTGCGCCACTCCGCGACCAACGCCCTGCTCACCCGCCGCGACGTGCTCGTCGTCGCCACCGTCTCCTGCATCTACGGCCTCGGCACCCCCGAGGAGTACATCAAGGCGATGGTGACCCTGCGCCGCGGCCAGGAGATGAACCGCGACGACCTGCTGCGCCAGTTCGTGGCCATGCAGTACACCCGCAACGACATGGACTTCCACCGCGGGACCTTCCGGGTCCGCGGCGACACCGTGGAGATCATCCCGATGTACGAGGAGCTCGCCATCCGGGTGGAGTTCTTCGGCGACGAGATCGAGTCGATCCACACCCTGCATCCGCTGACCGGCGAGATCATCCGCGAGGAAGAGGAGATGTACGTCTTCCCCGCCTCGCACTACGTCGCCGGTCCGGAGCGGATGAACCGGGCCATCCGTGCCATCGAGGACGAGCTGCAGCAGCGGCTCGCCGAGCTGGAGTCGCAGAACAAGCTGGTCGAGGCGCAGCGGCTGCGCATGCGCACCACCTACGACCTCGAAATGATGCAGCAGATGGGCTTCTGCAACGGCATCGAGAACTACTCGCGTTTCATTGACGGCCGCGGCCCGGGCACCGCCCCGCACTGCCTCCTCGACTACTTCCCGGACGACTTCCTGCTGGTGGTCGACGAGTCACACGTGACCATCCCGCAGATCGGCGCCATGTACGAGGGTGACATGTCCCGCAAGCGGACCCTGGTGGAGCACGGCTTCCGCCTGCCCTCGGCCATGGACAACCGGCCGCTGAAGTGGGACGAGTTCCTTGAGCGCATCGGCCAGACCGTGTACCTCTCCGCCACCCCCGGCAAGTATGAGCTGAGCAAGTCCGACGGCGTGGTGCAGCAGATCATCCGGCCCACCGGCCTGGTGGATCCGGAGGTCATCGTCAAGCCCAGCAAGGGCCAGATCGACGACCTGCTGGGCGAGATCCGCACCCGCGTCGAGAAGGACGAGCGGGTCCTGGTGACCACCCTGACCAAACGCATGGCGGAGGACCTGACGGGCTACCTGCTGGAGCACGGGGTGAAGGTCGAGTACCTGCACTCCGACGTCGACACGCTGCGCCGCGTGGAACTGCTGCGCGAGCTGCGGATGGGCACCTTCGACGTGCTGGTGGGCATCAACCTGCTCCGCGAGGGCCTGGACCTGCCCGAGGTGTCGCTGGTGAGCATCCTCGACGCCGACAAGGAGGGCTTCCTGCGCTCCTCGACCTCCCTGATCCAGACCATCGGCCGCGCGGCGCGCAACGTCTCCGGCCAGGTGCACATGTACGCCGACCGGATCACCGACTCGATGGCGCACGCCATCGACGAGACGAACCGCCGTCGGGAAATCCAGGTGGCCTACAACAAGGAACACGGGGTCGATCCGCAGCCGCTGCGAAAGAAGATCGCCGACATCACCGACCAGCTGGCCCGCGAGGACGCCGACACCAAGGCGCTGCTCGAGGAGGCCGCGAAGAAGGGCAAGGGCGCCAAGGGCAAGGGCAAGGGGGTCCGGAAGGACGGGCTGGCCGCGGCGCCGGCCGAGGACCTGACCGCGCTGATTGCCCAGATGACGGAGCAGATGCACGCCGCGGCGGCCGAGCTGCAGTTCGAGGTTGCCGCCCGGATCCGTGACGAAGTGGGCGAGCTGAAGAAGGAACTGCGGCAGATGCAGTCCGCCGGGCACGCCTAGCGGGTTCCGGCACGGGCGTCCTTCCTGCTCCTGTCCCGGGACCACCTGCCCGGCGCGCAAAACCACCCGCTGCGCTTCACGGCGCGGCTGGGTAGCCTCCGTCTGCGGCTGCTGTCCGGCCCTGAACCGGAGACCCTGCGGCTGCACACAACGACGTGTGGAGGACAGCAATGAAGACACGTGCAGCAGTTTTGTGGGACGCTCCCGGGAAATGGACCGTGCAGGAGCTTGAGCTCGACGAGCCGGGCCCCACCGAGGTCCTGGTGGAGATGGCCGCCACCGGCCTGTGCCACTCCGACGACCACTTCGTGACCGGCGACATCCAGATCGGCATGACACCGATGGTCGGTGGCCACGAGGGTGCGGGCATCGTCCGCCGGGTGGGGTCGGAGGTGCACGACCTGCAGGAAGGCGACCACATTGTCACTTCCTTTATCCCCGGATGCGGCAAATGCCGCTGGTGTGCCATGGGCATGCAGAACCTCTGCGACTACGGAGCCATCATCCTGGAGGGCGTGCAGCCCTCCGGCGGCTTCCGGATGCATGCCGATGACGGCACCGACGTGGGCACCGCCAGCACCCTGGGCACTTTCTCCCAGTGGCAGGTCTACGACCACGTCTCCGTGGTCAAAATCGATCCGGAGATTCCGCTGGACGTCGCCTGCCTGGTCGCCTGCGGCGTCGCCACCGGGTTCGGTTCCGCAACCAACGCGGCGCAGGTACGGCCGGCCGACGTCGTGATGGTGATCGGCGCCGGCGGGATCGGCATGAATGCCGTCCAGGGCGCGGCGAGCGCCGGGGCAGCCCATGTGGTGGTGGTGGATCCCGCTCCCACCAAGAAGGAGCTGGCCCCGCAGTTCGGGGCCACCGAGGTCTTTGCGGACTTCGACGAGGCCGATGCCTTCGTGAAGAGCATCACCAACGGCCAGGGCGCGGATTCGGCGATCCTCTGCATAGGCATTGTCGGCGGCGACGATATCGGCCGCGCCTACGGCGCCATCCGTAAGGGCGGCACCGTCGTCGTGACCGGCATCGGCAGGGACACCGACGACGGCATACCCGGCGTGAACGCCTTCACCCTCGCCATGTACCAGAAGCGGATCCAGGGCGCGCTGTACGGCATGGCCTCGCCCCGCGAAGCCATGCCGATGCTGCTGCGCCTCTACCAGGCCGGCAGGCTGAAGCTCGACGAGTTGATCACCAAGCGCTACACGCTGGATGAGATCAACGAGGCCTACGCGGATATGCGGGCGGGAACCAACATCCGGGGCATCATCGAGTTCGACAGGTCCTGAACGGCCCTGGACCTTTGGGCTCCGGCACCGGGGCGCGGGCAGACGGGTATATGCTGCTGGGCGGCGGAAAACGGCTTTCCGCCTGAAAGGTAACCCACTCATATGCCCGCTCTGCCCGTCGCCTTCGAGGTCGGCACCTTCATAGTCCTGGGGCTCGTGCTCCTTTTTGACCTGCTGCTGGTGGTCAAGCGGCCACATGAGCCCTCCATGAAGGAAGCCGGGCTCTGGGTGGGGTTCTACGTGGGGCTGGCCCTGGTCTTCGCCCTGCTGATGTTCGTCTTCACCGGCGCCGAGTACGGCAGCCAGTTCATCGCCGGCTGGGTCACCGAATACAGCCTGAGCATCGACAACCTGTTCGTGTTCATCATCATCATGGCCCGCTTCTCGGTACCCCGTAAGTACCAGCAGGAAGTGCTGATGTTCGGCATCATCATCGCGCTGATCCTGCGCGGCATCTTCATCCTGATCGGTGCCGCCGTGATCGAGAACTTCAGCTGGGTGTTCTACATCTTCGGCGCGTTCCTGCTCTGGACCGCGTGGAAGCAGGCGCGCGACGAAGGCGAGGACGAGGAAGAGGGCAGCGACAACAAGCTGGTCCGCCGGCTCCAGCGGGTGCTGCCGATGACGGAGAAGTTCGACGAGGGAAAGATCCGCACCGTGGTCGACGGCCGGAAGGTCTTCACGCCGATGCTGATCGTCTTCATCACCATCGGCATGACCGACCTGCTCTTTGCGGTGGACTCCATTCCTGCGATCTTCGGACTCACCCAGAGCGCCTTCATCGTGTTCACGGCGAACATCTTCGCCCTGATGGGCCTGCGCCAGCTGTACTTCCTGCTGGGCGGCATGATGAACCGGCTGATCTACCTGAAGCACGGCCTGTCCGTGATCCTTGCGTTCATCGGCGTCAAGCTGATCCTGCACGCCATGCACGTGAACGAGCTGCCGTTCATCAACGGCGGCGAGCACATCGAGTGGGCTCCTGAAATCCCCACGTACGTCTCCCTCGGCGTGATTCTCGGCACCATCGTGATCGCCACCGTGGCGAGCCTGCTCAGCCCCAAGGCGAAGGCCATGCACGCCGTCGCCTCCCTCGAGGAAGCCCTGGCGGTCTACCGGACGCTGGGCGAGGACGCCTCCAAGGAGCAGCAGGTGCAGGCGTACGACGCCGTGACGGACACCTACCGGGCAGCGGAGGCCGCCACCAACGGGCAGGCCGACGTCGAGATGCCCGAGATCACCGAAGAAGCCCGTGCACGGTTCCGCGCCAATGACCCGCGTGCCAATGACCCGCGCGGGGACGCCACCGGCGCCGAGGGCGCCGACGGCGGAGCCCGGCAGTAGCCGGGGCCGGCGGCGCGGGAGCGGCGCTGATGCCGTAACGCCTGCGCGCATACCCGCCGTAGAGCATCCCGTACAGCCGCGGCGACGCCTTCAGGAGCAGCCCTGCCGCTCCGATGACGGGCGCCGCGCGGACAGCGGGGAGAACCGTCCGCCAGGGCAGGAGCCGGGCCGCAGCTGCGGCCCGGCTCCGTGCGTTGGGGTCGGCTGCCACCGACGCCGTCTGGGCGGTGAGCAGGCGCATCAGGGTCAGCACCGCGGAGTAGGGGCCGGTGAAGGACCCGGCCCGGAACTCCTCCGCGACGTGGGTTTCGAGATGCCGCCGGGCGGCCTGGAAGTCCGCCTCGGATCCTTCGGCGGCCCAGGTGAGGCCGCCGGGGGAGATCCGGTACCGGACCAGCGCCTCGGGGACCAGGCGGACCTGTGCGGCGCGGGCGTAGACGGCCAGCAGCAGTGCCAGGTCCTCGAACCGCCGCAGGCCCTCGGGAAACCGGAGGCTCTCCAGCAGCGGAAGCGGGACCAGCTTGTCCCAGGGGAAGAGGGTCAGCCGTCCCAGCATGGCCTGCCGCACCGCCCCGGACCGGGACAGCAGAGCGGCGGGACGTGTGCGGGCGGCCGTCCCGCCGTCTGGCGAGACCACCAGGTGGCCGCAGACCGCCACCGTTCCCGGTGCGGCGGCCGCGGCGTCGTGCAGGGCCTGCAGGAAACCGGGCAGGTACTCGTCGTCGGCGTCCAGGAAGGCCGCGTAGCTGCCCCGCGCGGCGTCGATACCGCGGTTGCGGGCGGCGCCGACCCCGAGGTTCCTGGCCAGCGGCAGGATCCGCAGCCTCGGGTCGGCGGCAGCCATCCGGTGGGCGCAGGCGGGGCTGCCGTCCGTGGACGCGTCGTCCACGATGAGCAGCTCGAAGTCGCGGAACGTCTGCGCCTGCACGCTGGCGACGGCCCGTTCCAGGGTGGACGCTGCGTTATGACAGGGCAGGATGACGGTGATTTCCGGGTTCCGGATCGGGTCCACGCTCCATGGAAGCAGGGTCCTCCTGCCGGAGTCAGCCAGGCCCGCCGCCCGCGGCCGCCCGGTGACACATGAGGATGCTGCGGCGGGAGTGCGGGGAGGAGGGACTGCGGCTCAGGCGCCCCCGCGCACCATCGACAGCAGCCGGTTGAAGATCGCCTCTCCGTCGTCGGCAATGCCGTCGTGGTGGAAGTCGGCGGATTCCCAGACCTGCAGTCCGCGCACCGTCTCCGCGGTTTCCAGGGACAGGTTCCGGTCCACGTAGATGTCATCGGTGTAGACCGCCGCCGCCACCGGAACCTCGTTGCGCGTCAATTGCGCCAGGTCATACAGCGGCGGCCAGTCATCCTTGTCCGCCAGCAGCCGGGCGGTTTCGGCGAGGGGCCGCAGCGCGGGATCCTCCTCGAAGTACCAGGGGTACACCATTTCGCCCGTGAACAGCGGCTCGGCGGCGTCGGGCCGGAACTGCGGAAAGGACTCCAGCACCCGCCAGGCGGCCCAGCCGGTGGCGCGTCCCTGGCCGTAGATGGACTCGTGCATCAGGGCGTAGAGCGGATTGTCGGCCCGCTGCACCAGGGCGTGCACGGCGGTGAGGAACGTGTCAGAGAGCCGCTCGCCGTCGGGTGTGGGAACGAACGCCTCCTGGAGCAGGTAGTGCAGTCCGTCAATCCGGGTGTTGCCGCCCAGGAAGGAGCCGATCATCTGGAACCGACGTACGGTCAGGCGTTCTCCGGACGGCAGGTGCTCGGGCACCGATTCCAGGTGGCGAGCAATGCGGGTGGTCAGCGCCCGGTCCTCAGGGTACTTGGCGAAGTACTCGGCGTTGCGGGCTTCGACCCGGCGGAAGGTGGCGTCATAGACCCGGTCCGCCGCCCCCTCCAACGGGGCGAGACCGCCGGTGATCAGCGACTCCTTCAGCCCCTCGGGCGCGAAGGACAGGTACGTCAGGGAGCAGAACCCGCCGTAGCTCTGCCCGTAGATGGTCCACGGATCCGAGCCCAGGGCGGCGCGGATCAGCTCGGCGTCGGCCACGATCGCATCGGCCCGGAAGTGCGCCAGATACTCCGCCTGGGCAGCCGGGCCACCGCGCAGGGCCAGGGTCTGCCGGGTGGCCGGCGTCGAGAGCCCGGTGCCGCGCTGGTCGAGCATCAGGATGCGGAAGCTGCCGGCGGCGGCCTTGGTCCAGCCGCCGAACTGCAGCAGGCGGCTGCCCTTGCCGCCGGGGCCTCCCTGCAGGTACAGGAGCCAGGGCAGCTGCCGGGCCTCAGCCTCGGTCAGCGCGGCGTCGGAGTACTCGCGGGCGAAGACGGTGATGGTCTCGCCGTCGGGGGCCGCGTGGTCCAGGGGAACGGTGAACCGGTGGTCCCGGACCCGCATTCCGCGGACCAGGTACGGCGCCGACGCGTCGTGCGGAACGGTGCTCACGCCGTCGCCCCGGCCGTGCTGCCGAAGGCGGCGAGCGCATCGCCGGTCAGCCGGTAGGTGGTCCACTCGTCCTGCGGGCGGGCTCCGAGGGAGTCGTAGAAGCGGATCGAGGGTTCGTTCCAGTTCAGCACGCACCATTCCACCCGCCGGTACCCGCGGTCGACGGCGATGCCCGCCAGGGTCTGCAGCAGCGCCTTGCCGTACCCCTTGCCGCGGGCTTCGGGCCGCACGTAGAGGTCCTCTAGCCAGATCCCGTGCGTACCCTCCCAGGTGGAGTAGTTCAGGAACCAGAGCGCGAAACCCTGGACCCCGCCGTCGTCCTCCGCGACGTGCGCGAAGATCGCCGGATGCGCTCCGAAGAGGTTGGCCCGCAGCGCCTCCTCCGTATTGGCGACGGCGTCCGGCTCCTTCTCATAGACCGCCAGATCGCGGATCAGCTGGAGGATGACGGGGACGTCGCGGGGTTCGGCGGGGCGGATCGAAGTCATGCCTCCAGACTAATCCAGCCGCCCGGCGTCGGTGATCCGGATGACGGGCTCGCCGGCGTCGTCGGAGGCGGTGAGGTCCACCTCGGCACTGATGCCCCAGTCCAGGTGCCCGGCCGGGTCCTTGAAGACCTGCCGGACCTCCCAGACGCCTGGCAGCTCCTTGATGATGAGCAGGTCGGGGCCGCGGCCGCCGGGGCCGTCGTCGATGTCCTCGTGCTCCGCGAAGTAGTCGTCCATCAGGGCGGCCCACCGGTCGGCATCCCAGCCGCTGCCGCCGTCGAGTTCCCCGAGGGCGGCGTCGTCCTCGTCGGCGAAATACTTCACGCGCTGGAACATCTCGTTGCGCACCATCACGCGGAAGGCCCGCTTGTTGCCGGTGACGCGGGCCGGTTCCGGCGGCAGCACGGGTGCGGCGGAGGCATTCGGGTCCACGCCGGAGGTCAGCTCCTCCCATTCGTCCAGCAGCGAGGAGTCGGTCTGGCGGACCAGCTCGCCGAGCCATTCGATGATGTCGGAAAGGTCCTCGCGCAGCGCCTCGGGCGGAACCGTGTGCAGCAGCGCCTTGTAGCAGTCGGCCAGGTAGCGCAGCACGATGCCCTCGGAGCGGGCCAGCCCGTAGAAGGCGACGTACTCTCCGAAGCCCATGGCACGTTCGTACATGTCGCGGACGATCGACTTGGGGGTCAGCTCGAAGTCGCCCAGCCACGGCGCGCCGGAGCGGTACACCTCGAAGGACTGGAACAGCAGCTCGCCCAGCGGCTGCGGATAGGTGACCTCCTCGAGGGCGGCCATCCGCGCCTCGTACTCCACGCCGTCGGCCTTCATCGCTGCGATCGCCTCGCCGCGGGCCTTCTTCTCCTGGGCGGAGAGGATCTGGCGCGGCTTTTCCAGCGTGGATTCGATGACGGAGACGACGTCGAGGGCGTAGGACGCGCTCTCCGGGTCCAGCAGCTCCAGCGCGGCCATCGCGAAGGGGGAGAGCGGCTGGTTGAGCGCGAAGTTCGGCTGCAGCTGCACCTTCAGGCGGACGGTGCGGCCGTCGGCCTGCGGGGTGTCCAGCTTTTCGACGATGCCGGCTTTCTTTAGCTCCCGGTAGATGCCCAGGGCGCTGCGCATCAGCTTCAGCTGGCGGGCGCGGGGCTCGTGGTTGCGTTCGAGCAGGCTGCGGGCGGCCTTGAACGGATCTCCCGGGCGTTCGAGCAGGTTCAGCAGCATGGAGTGGCTGACCGTGAAGCTGGAGGACAGCGGTTCGGGGGTGCCGTCGACGAGCTTCTGATAGGTCGCCTCGCCCCAGGACACGAAGCCGGTGGGCGGCTTCTTCTTCACCACCTGGCGCAGCTTCTTCTGGTCGTCGCCGAACTTGGCCTTGGCTTTGGCCATCGCCTTGTTGTTCTCCACGACGTGTTCGGGAGCCTGCACGACGACGGTCCCTGCGGTGTCGTAGCCGGCGCGTCCGGCGCGGCCGGCGATCTGGTGGAACTCACGCACGTTCAGCAGCCGGGTCCGGGTGCCGTCGTACTTGCTCAGGGCGGTGATCAGCACGGTGCGGATGGGCACGTTGATGCCGACGCCGAGGGTGTCGGTGCCGCAGATGACCTTCAGCAGCCCGGCCTGGGCGAGCTGTTCGACCAGGCGGCGGTATTTGGGCAGCATGCCGGCGTGGTGGACGCCGATGCCGTGCCGGACCAGCCGGTTCAGGGTCTTGCCGAAGCCGGGGGCGAAGCGGAACCCGGCGATCAGTTCGTTGATCCGGTCCTTTTCCTCGCGGGTGCAGACGTTGATGCTCATCAGCGCCTGGGCGCGGTCGATGGCTTCAAGCTGGGAGAAGTGCACCACGTAGACGGGCACCTGCTTGGTGGCCAGCAGTTCCTCGAGGGATTCCTGGACCGGAGTTTCCACGTAGTAGTAGTGCAGGGGAATGGGCCGCTGGACCGAGGAGACGGTGACGGTGTCCCGGTTGGTCAGTTCGCTCAGTTCGTTGGCGATGCGGGTCATGTCGCCCAGGGTGGCGGACATGAGCAGGAACTGGGCCTGCGGCAGCTCCAGCAGGGGGACCTGCCAGGCCCAGCCGCGCTGGGGATCGGAGTAGAAGTGGAACTCGTCCATGATCACGGTGCCGAGATCGGCATCGGGCCCCTCGCGCAGGGCGATGTTGGCCAGGATCTCCGCGGTGCAGCAGATGATCGGGGCGTCCTTGTTGACGGCGGAGTCGCCGGTGACCATGCCCACGTTCTCAGCGCCGAAAATGTCGCACAGGGCGAAGAACTTCTCCGAGACCAGGGCCTTGATCGGGGCGGTGTAGTAGCTGCGCTCGTCATGCGCCATGGCGTGGAAGTGCGCGGCGATGGCGACCATGGACTTTCCCGACCCGGTGGGGGTGGCCAGGATGACGTTGTTTCCCGTCACCAGCTCCATCACGGCTTCGTCCTGTGCCGGGTACAGCGGCATGCCGCGGCCTTCGGCCCATTCGAGGAAGGAGGTGTACGTCTCGTCCGGGTCTACCTCTGCAGGGGTGCCGGTGGACGGGGAAGGAAGCGCATCAAGGAGTTTCATTGCTTCCAGCCTACCGTCGGGCCGGCCGGCGGCGGGCGGGATGCGCCGTGGGCGGAAGGGCCGGGCGGAGCGGGACTGTGAAGTGCCGGGTCCAGGCCGCAGATGGGTCTGAGGATAGCGGGGCGAAGCCAGCGAAAAACGGGTGCTTCTCCGGCTGTGGATAAGGGGTATTCCGGGCCGAAAATGTCGGTCCGGCTTGAAATCCTTGGGCCATGACCAGGCGGGAGAACCCAGGGCAGGGCAGCCTCTTCGGGGGTCCCTTTTCGACGGGCGGCACAGGAGGGGCGGCCCCGGCTTCCGGCGCCGACGGGAGTGCCGGCGTGGAGGCCGGCGTGGGCGCGGCGCGCTGCAGAGACGGGGCGCCCGCTGCGGTGGCGCTCGCCGTCGTCTTTTCTGCACAGCCGCCTGGTGATCCCGGGGGCGGTGGGGCTGCGGCAGGGACCGCCGACGTCGGCGGCCTTGGCACCGGTGACCATGGCACCAGCGGCCTTGGCGCCGGCGGTTCTGGCGGGGGCGGTGCCGACGGCTCCGGCCCCGGAGCCGCTGGTCCTCTGCCGGCGGGGCTGGCGGGACAGCTGTCACTGGGCGCTGCCGAGGAGCTCGATGCGCATGAGGCAGGGGCGGTGCTGGAACGCCTGGATGCCCTTGTCGGATGGGCGCAGGCGCAGCAGGCCAGGGTGGTGAAGCGGCTGGAGGACCTGCTGGCCCGTGAGGTGGAGATCCGCGGAACACCCGCACATTTGCAGCCGGGAGAGACGTTGACTCTGACTGCGGCGGAGGTGGGGGCACTGCTTCGGGTGCCGCACATGACGGCGCTGCGGGTGGTCTCCGAGTCCGGGAAGCTGGTCGATCGGTTTCCGGCGACCCTGGCCGGGTTGTCGCAGGGGCAGATCACCTACTCCCACGCCCGCGTGCTGCTTGATGAGGCTGAGTTCGTTCCGGCGGAGGACACCGCCGGGTTTGAAGCCGCGGTACTGGACGCGGCGGCGAATCGGACCGCCGCGCAGCTGGGGCGCCGGGTGCGAACGATGCGGGAGCGGAGGTATCCGGAAACCATTGTCGATCGACACCGGGACGCCCTGGCCAAACGCCGGGTGTGGCTCGAGCCGGCGCCGGACGGGATGTCCTGCCTTACCGCCCTGATGCCCGCCGAAAAGGGGCAGGCAGTTTTCGGGTCGCTGTCCCGGGCGGCTCGTGCAAGGAAATCGGCAGGTGACGGGCGAACAGTCGACCAGCTGCGTGTCGATCTGCTGGCCTCCGCGCTGCTTGGCGGCGGGCAGGCGGGATCGCAGGTCCGGGGAGAGGAAGAGAGCGTTCCTTCCTGCGGTGGTTCGGCCGGCCCGGGGAATGAGGCCGTACGGCTGCTTCCTGGCAGAGAGCCGGCGGATGCACGGAAGGAGAGCGGAGGCCACCGGGGACAGGTATGTGCGGGCCGGGCCGAGGCGGATCGCGATCCGTCGGCGTCCGGCGCCAGGCCAGGCAGAACGGGGGCACCGAACATGGAAGCTGCTGCAGACGAGGACCTGCCCGGCCTGCGCCCGGAAGTCATGGTGATCATCAATGCGGAGACTCTGTTCGGGGCCGATGATGCCCCGGCCGAGCTGAACGGTTACGGCCCCATCAGCGCCGAGGCCGTCCGTCGGCTCATCCGCCAGGTCCGGCATTGGACGGGACTGATCCAGGATCCGAAGACCGGCGAGATTCTGGCCGTGGGACGCCGCCGTCGTGTTCCGGCAGGACTGGCCCGATGGTTGCAGGCAAGGGACGGAACCTGCCGGTTCCCCGGGTGCAGCGTCAACGCGCGCCGGTCAGAGCTGGACCACACGCGCCCGTACGCCGCGGACGGTCCCACCGATCATCAGAACCTGGAGCATCTGTGTCCAAAGCACCATCGCCTCAAGACCCAGGGATACTGGACGGCACGGCAGCCGGAGGCCGGCACGGTTGAATGGCGCTCGCCCCTGGGCCGCCGGTACAGCACCGATGCTCAGCTCAGCCTTGCTCGCCCGGTACCGAACCCCTCCGAAAAGGTAGGGCCTGCGGAAGGGAATCGCCCGGGCTCGGACGGTCCGGGGCGCGATCACCCGCCAGCCGGTGACATTCCGCCGCCGTTCTAGCCCGTCCCAGTGTCCATCCCCTGGTTCCTGCCCTGGTGCTCGTTCCTTGGTGTACCCCGAGGCGGGAGATAGGCCGCTCGCCGGTAGATCCCTTCGGCACCTTTCATCGGACAGACTAGGCTGCCAGGCAGCAGAACCGTCCGTCGAAGGGTTGCAGCTATGGAACAGAGAGAGAACGGAAACGCCGGATCGCCGCTGCTCCGGGGCGGGACACGGGAGACGGTCCAGCCCTCGGAGCACCAGGAGGAGGGTGGGAGAGTCCGGCTGCCCGGTTCCAGCGGGGCGGGAAATGACCATCCCCGAAAGGCCGATGCACCACTGAACTGGGACCCTGCGAAGTACCTCGCGTACGCCGACCTTCGGGACCGTCCGTTCTTTGACCTCACCGCCCGCATCGGCGCACAATCGCCCCGCCGCGTCGTGGACCTGGGCTGCGGCAGCGGAGCCCTGACCGCGGCGCTCGCCGAACGCTGGCCGGACGCCGAAGTCACCGGCCTGGACTCCTCGCCGGAAATGATCGAAAAGGCCCGCGCGGACCTGGCTTCCCGGCCCAATCTCAGCTTTACCGTCGCCGCCATTGAGGACTGGAGCCCGAGCCAGGACACCGACGTCGTCGTCTCGAACGCGGCTCTGCAGTGGGTGCCCGGCCACACCGAGCTGCTCAGGCAGTGGGCCGCAGCTCTTGCGCCCGGAGCCTGGCTCGCCTTTCAGGTTCCCGGCAACTTCGACGCCCCGTCGCACGCCCTGATGCGCGCGCTCGCCGACTCGGAGCGCTGGCGGCACAAGCTCGACGGCGTGCTGCGCCATGCCGACGCCGTCGCACCCCTCAGCGACTACCTTGACCTGCTGCTCAGTGCAGGATGGGAAGCCGACGCCTGGGCAACGGCCTATCAGCAGATACTCCAGGGAGAAGATCCCGTGCTGGAGTGGGTCCGCGGTACCGGCTTCCGCCCGGTCATGCAGGCCCTCAGTGCCGCCGACCTCGCCGAATTCGAAGCCGCCTACTCCGCAGTCCTCCGGGCAGCCTATCCCCGCCGTGCCTGGGGGACTCTGTTCCCGTTCCGTCGACTGTTCGTCGTCGGGCATAAGCCGGAATAGCGCCGGGCCGCCCGGCAGCCGGGCGGTCCCGCGTGTTTCGACATGGTTCTTGTCCGGCAGCTGACAGCCTGGGCCTCACGTTCGGCAGGTTCCCGCCCGCGTGTTCCGCCCGCGCCTTTCAGGCACCATCCCCGGTGTTCCGGCGGCCGGCCGCGCTTTCCAGCGTGGTGGCTACCAGCCCCGCGCCTTCCACTCCGGCAGGTGCGGCCGCTCCGCGCCGAGCGTCGTGTGAGTTCCGTGGCCGGGGTGCACCACTGTGTCGTCAGGAAGGTATTCGAACACACGTTCGACTACATCGCTGAAGAGCGAGGTGAAGCGTTCAGGATCCTTCCATGTGTTCCCGACCCCGCCAGGGAACAGCGAGTCCCCGGAGAACAGGTGGGCGGGGCCGGCACCGTTGCGGCAGAGCAGGGCGACGGAACCCGGCGTGTGCCCGCGCAGGTGGATCACTTCCAGGTCGAACCCGTCGAAGTCCAGGATGTCGCCGTGGTTGAGGGCCACATCCGCGCTCAACGGGATATCCGGAATGTCATCGCTGCCGGCGGCCGTCCGTGCGCCGGTGGCGGCGGCAGCCTCAGCGAGGGCCCGCACATGGTCCCAGTGGCTGTGCGTGGTGATGATCATTTCCACGTGCGCCGGCCCGCCGCTGTCCTGGGCGCCGCTCTCCAGCAGCGCCTGAATGGCCGGGAAGTCGTCGGCGGCATCAATGATCACCTGGGCGCCCGAGCGCTTGGCGGTAATGACATAAACGTTGTTGTCCATCTCGCCGACTGACGCCCGACGGATGGTGACATTCTCCAAATCCCACATGGGGGCAGTGTATCCACTGTGCCGCGGCCGCACGTGACAGGTCCCACAGCCCGGCGCTCGCCGCCTTCGCCCCCCGCCCCTCCCGGCCAGTGAGACGGGGCAGACGGCTCCGCGGGGATTGTGCGCGCCCACCGGTGGCGGTACGTTGGCCGGATGCTCCTCAGGCTGGTTCGGCAGAACCTGGCGCCGTATAAGGGCGCGGTCGCCGTCGTCGTTCTCCTGCAGCTGCTGCAGACCGTGGCGACCCTGTACCTGCCGACCCTGAACGCCGACATCATCGACCGGGGAGTGGTCACCGGCAACACCGCGGTGATCCTCGACGTCGGCGGCTGGATGCTCGCCGTGACGGCCGGCCAGGTGGTCTGCGCCGTGGCGGCCACCTATCTCGCGTCCCGGGTGGCGATGAGTGCCGGCCGGGACATCCGGGAGCGGCTGTTTACCTCGGTGGAGTCGTTCTCCTCCCGGGAAGTGGGCACTTTCGGCGCGCCTTCCCTGATCACCCGCACCACCAACGACGTCCAGCAGGTTCAGATGACGCTGCTGATGACCTTCACGGTGATGGTCTCCGCTCCGATCATGGGCCTGGGCGGGGTGCTGCTGGCCCTGAACCAGGACGTCGCCCTCTCCGGAATCCTGCTGCTGATCCTGCCGGCACTGTTCATCGTCATCGGGCTGGTGCTGCGCCGGCTGATCCCGCTCTTCCGCAGGGTCCAAAGGCAGATCGACCGGGTGAACGGGGTGCTGCGCGAACAGATCATGGGCCTGGCCGTCATCCGCGCGTTTGTCCGCGAGCGCACCGAGCAGGAGAGGTTCGACGGCGCCAACCGGAACCTGACCAAGACCCAGCTGCGCACGGCTCAGTACATGGCGCTGCTGTTCCCGGCCGCAATGCTGGTCGCCAACCTCGCGTCCGTGGCCGTTGTCTGGTTCGGCGCCTACCGGATTGATGCCGGCCAGATGCAGATCGGCGCCCTCACCGCCTTCATCGCGTACATCATGCAGATCCTGATGGCGGTCATGATGTCGATGTTCATGATCATGATGCTCCCGCGGGCTGCAGTGTGCGCCGAACGTATCTACGAAGTCCTCGACACCGAAAGCACGGTGCGCGACGCCGGCACCGCGGTTCCCCTGGTGTACGACGGCGGCACCCTGGTCTTCGACAACGTGGGCTACACCTACCCGGGGGCAGAAGCGCCGGTGCTGCAGGACATCAGCTTCACGGCGGCGTCCGGGCAGACCACGGCCATCATCGGCTCGACCGGAGCCGGCAAGTCCACGCTCGTTAACCTGGTGCCCCGGCTCCTTGACGCCACTGCCGGCAGGATCCTGGTGGACGGGCAGGACATCCGCGACGTCACCCTGCAGTCGCTGCGCAGCGGCATCGGCCTGGTGCCGCAGCGGGCGTATCTGTTCAGCGGCACCGTTGCCTCCAACCTCCGGTTCGGCCGGCCCGAGGCCACTGACGCCGAACTGTGGCAGGCGCTCGAGATCGCCCAGGCGGCTGACTTTGTCCGGGCGCACCGGGAGGGACTCGAACAGCGCGTGGAGCAGGGCGGCGGCAACTTCTCCGGCGGCCAGCGTCAGCGCCTGGCCATAGCCCGCGCCCTGGTGGTCCGGCCCGCCGTCTATCTGTTCGACGACAGCTTCTCTGCCCTGGACTTCGCCACCGACGCCCGGCTCCGCGCGGCCCTGAAGCAGCGCACCGCGGACGCCACGGTGCTGATCGTGGCGCAGCGGGTCAACACCATCAGCGACGCCGCCCGGATCGTCGTGCTGGAGGAGGGCCGGGTGGCTGCCCAGGGGACGCACGCCGAACTGCTGGAGTCTTCGCCGACGTATCGGGAGATCGTCGAATCCCAGCTGACGGCGGAGGAGGTCCCGTGACGGCGGGACGGCGGGGCACGCATGCCCAGCTGCGGCAATCCCTCCCGACGTCCCGGGAGCCTGGTCAGCCGCGCCGAACGGAGGTGGGCCCGTGAGCGGAATGCATGGGGGAAGCCGGCCCGGTGCCGGCCGTCCCGCAGGCGGCCACGCCCCGGGCGGCAAGCCGATGAACTTCCGTGCGGGCGTGCGCCGCATCCTGGCCCTGATGGCGCCGGACCGGCTGCGGGTCGCGGTGGTCATGACCGCCGCCGTCGTCTCCGTGGCGCTCGCCGTCAGCGCGCCGGCGGTCCTGGGCCAGGCGACCAACGTGATCTTTGACGGCGTGATCGGCGCCGGACTGCAGCAGGGAGTCAGCAAGGACGAGCAGGTGCAGGAGCTGCGCCGGCAGGGGCAGGAGCAGCTCGCGGACATGCTGGCCGCCATGGACGTGGTGCCCGGACAGGGGGTGGACTTCGGACGGCTCGCCGTATTGGTGCTGGGAGTGCTGGGCATCTACCTCGCAGCCTTCCTGTTCGGCTGGCTGCAGGCACGGGTCACCGCCCGGGTGGTGCAGAACGCGATGTACCGGCTCCGCAGGGACGTGGACGCCAAGCTCTTCCGGCTGCCGATGTCCCACTTCCAGCGGGAAGCGCGCGGAGACGTGCTCAGCCGGGTCACCAACGACATCGACAACCTGGCGCAGACCCTCTCCCAGACGCTGACACAGATCGTGACCGCCTCGCTGACCATCATCGGCGTGCTGGGCATGATGCTCTGGCTCTCGCCGCTGCTCGCCCTGATCGCGGTGATCACGGTGCCGGTGTCCGCCGTCGTGACCGTCCTGATCGCCCGGCGCTCGCAGGTGCAGTTCATGCAGCAGTGGAAATCCACAGGCGAGGTGAATGGCTACATCGAGGAAATGTTCAGTGCCCATGACGTGGTCAAGGCCTTCGGCCAGTCCGAACGGGTGGTGGAGGGCTTCCGGCCGGCCAACCGGCAGCTCTACCGTTCCTCGTTCCGGGCCCAGTTCGTCTCCGGCATCATCATGCCGACCATGCAGTTCATCTCGAACCTCAACTACGTGGCCGTCGCCGTCGTCGGCGGCCTGCTGGTGGCCAACGGCAGGCTCTCCATCGGGGGAGTGCAGGCCTTCGTGCAGTACAGCCGGCAGTTCTCCCAGCCGCTGGGCCAGATCGGCTCGCTGATCAATATGCTCCAGTCCGGCGTCGCCTCCGCGGAACGGGTTTTCGAACTGCTCGACGCACCGGAGCAGGTACCTGATCCGGCGCACCCGGTGACCCCCTCCCGGGTGCGCGGCCGGGTGGCCTTCGAGCATGTCGACTTCAGCTACTCACCGGAAGCGCCCCTGATCCGCGACCTGTCCTTCGTGGCCGAGCCGGGACAGACGGTGGCCATCGTCGGCCCCACCGGCGCGGGCAAGACCACGCTGGTGAACCTGCTGATGCGCTTCTATGACGTCGACGCCGGCCGCATCACCATCGACGGCGTCGACACGGCACGGATGCGGCGCCGGGACCTGCGCAGGCTGATCGGGATGGTGCTGCAGGACGCATGGCTGTTCGAGGGCACCATCCGGGAGAACCTGGCCTACGGCGCCCCCGGGGCCACGGAAGAGCAGATCGTTGCCGCCGCCCGCGCCACCCATGTTGACCACTTCGTCCGTTCCCTGCCCGAGGGATACGACACCGTGCTGGGCGACGACGGCGGGTCGCTGAGCCAGGGCCAGCGGCAGCTGCTCACCATCGCCCGGGCCTGGCTGGCCGACCCCGCGATCCTGGTCCTGGACGAGGCGACCAGCTCCGTGGACACCCGAACCGAGGTCGCAATCCGGCTCGCCATGAACGCCCTGCGGCAGGACCGTACCAGCTTCGTCATCGCCCACCGGCTCTCCACCGTCCGTGATGCCGACGTCATCTTGGTCGTCCAGGGCGGACGGATCGTGGAGCAGGGCACGCATGACGCGCTGCTCGAGGCCGAAGGATTCTACGCGGATCTGTACCGCGCCCAGTTCAGCGGCCCGGCCGTGGACGAGGAAGGGGACGATGACGGAGCCGGGGCAGCGGACGGGGCAGCGGGCGGGACTGCCGCTGCCCGGAGGGGCGCCGTGGCAGAATGAGGGCGGGCCTGCAGGGGCGCCGGTGAGCCCCGGCGCCGTCGGCCCGCTGACCGGAACAGGGAGGACGAATCATTGAGCGACCAGGTGCTCTCATGGGTACGGATCGATCCATCCGACCCCGTGCCGCCGTACGAGCAGCTTCGCCTGCAGATCCTCACCGCGGCGAACGACGGCCGCCTGCCGGTCGGAACCAGGCTTCCGCCGGTCCGCACGCTGGCCGCTGAGCTGGGCCTGGCCGTCAACACCGTTGCCCGCGCCTACCGCGAGCTGGAGCATGCCGAGATCGTCACGACCCGCTCCCGCGCCGGCACCGTCGTCTCCGCTCCGGCCGGAGACGCCCGCCGCCGGGTGGCCGACGCAGCCAAGGTGTACGCCGACGCCGCGCACGCCAACGGCCTGGCAGCCGACGCCGCGCTGGCCATCGTGGAGGCGGCCCTACGCTCCCGGTGAACACGGCGCCGCTCGAATACGTCTTCGATTCGCGTTTGATCTACAGTGGAAAACGTGTCTACTGCGACTTCTTCCCAGACCGGTGGCCTGGTTCGCCAACCGACCGGCAATGACCTTTCCCGGCTGATCGTCAAGGGTGCGCGGGAGCACAACCTGCGCAACGTGGACCTGGACCTGCCCCGGGACGCGATGATCGTCTTCACCGGCCTGTCGGGCTCCGGCAAGTCCTCCCTGGCCTTCGACACCATCTTCGCCGAAGGCCAGCGCCGCTACGTGGAATCCCTGTCGGCGTACGCCCGCATGTTCCTGGGGCAGGTGGACAAGCCCGACGTCGACTTCATCGAAGGACTCTCGCCGGCGGTCTCCATCGACCAGAAGTCCACGAGCAACAATCCCCGCTCGACGGTCGGCACGATCACCGAGATCTACGACTACATGCGCCTGCTCTGGGCGCGCGTCGGCCGCCCGCACTGTCCGGTCTGCGGCGAGCCGATTTCCCGGCAGACCCCGCAGCAGATCGTCGACCAGCTTCTCGAGCTGCCCGAAGGCACCCGCTTCCAGGTCCTGGCCCCGGTGGTCCGCGGCCGCAAGGGCGAGTTCGTGGACCTGTTCAAGGAACTGGCCTCCAAGGGCTACTCCCGGGCCCGGGTCGACGGCAAGCAGGTCCAGCTCTCCGATCCGCCGAAGCTGGGCAAGCAGTACAAGCACACCATCGAAGTCGTCGTCGACCGCCTGGTGGTCAAGGACGGGGTCCGGCAGCGGCTCACCGATTCCATCGAGACCGCGCTGGGCCTGGCCGACGGCCGCGTGCTCACCGACTTCGTCGATCTGCCCGAGGACGCACCGGACCGGATCCGGGCCTTCTCCGAAAACCTGGCCTGCCCCAACGAGCACGCCCTGGCGCTGGACGAAGTCGAGCCCCGCTCCTTCTCCTTCAACAACCCGTTCGGCGCCTGCCCGGTCTGCACCGGCATCGGCTCCCGGCTGGAGGTCGATGAGGAGCTGGTCATTCCGGATCCGGACAAGTCGCTGCGCGACGGCGCCGTCGCCCCCTGGTCCCTCGGCACCGCCACCACCGAGTACTGGAACCGGCTGCTCGAGGGCCTGGCCAAGGACATGGACTTCTCCATGGACACCCCCTGGCATTCGCTGCCCAAGCACGTCCAGCAGGCGGTGCTGAACGGCAAGGACCACAAGGTGGAGGTGGAGTACCGCAACCGGTTCGGCCGGATCCGCCGCTACACCACGGGCTTTGAGGGCGTCGTCCAGTACATCCAGCGCAAGCACCTGGAGACCGAGTCGGACAGCGCCCGCGACCGCTACGAGGAGTACATGCGGGAAATCGCATGCCCCGAGTGCGGCGGCGCGCGCCTGAACCCCACGTCCCTGTCCGTCCTCATCAACGGCCGCAACATCGCCGAGGTCACCGCCCTGCCGCTGCGCGAGGTCCGGTCCTTCCTGGAGGGCCTGGAGCTGACCGGACGGGAGGCGCAGATCGCCAACCAGGTGCTCAAGGAGATCCTGGCCCGCCTGACCTTCCTGCTCGACGTCGGCCTGGAGTACCTCAGCCTGTCCCGGGCCGCCGGCACCCTGTCCGGCGGCGAGGCGCAGCGCATCCGGCTGGCCACCCAGATCGGCTCCGGCCTGGTGGGCGTGCTGTACGTCCTCGACGAGCCCTCCATCGGCCTGCACCAGCGGGACAACCGGCGCCTCATTGAGACGCTGACCCGGCTGCGGAACCTGGGCAACACCCTGATCGTCGTGGAGCACGACGAGGACACCATCAAGGAAGCGGACTGGATCGTCGACGTCGGCCCCGGCGCCGGCGAGCACGGCGGCGAGGTCGTCCACTCGGGTCCGCTGGCGGAGCTGCTGGAGAACCCGCGCTCGATCACCGCGGACTACCTCACCGGCCGGCGCGAAATCGAGATTCCGGCCAAGCGCCGCAAGATCGACCGCAAGCGCCAGCTGAAGATCGTCGGCGCCAAGGAAAACAACCTGCGCAACATCGACGTGACCGTGCCGCTGGGCGTCTTCACCGCCGTCACGGGTGTCTCCGGGTCCGGCAAGTCCACCCTGATCAACGACATCCTCTACAAGGTGCTGGCGAACAAGCTCAACGGCGCCAAGCACGTTCCCGGCCGGCACACCCGGGTCGAGGGCCTGGAACACCTGGACAAGGTGATCCACGTCGACCAGAGCCCGATCGGCCGCACCCCCCGGTCCAACCCGGCGACCTACACGGGCGTGTTCGACCGCATCCGCAAGCTCTTCGCGGAAACCACCGAGGCGAAGGTGCGCGGCTACCAGGCCGGGCGCTTCTCGTTCAACGTCAAGGGCGGCCGCTGCGAGGCCTGCCACGGTGACGGCACCCTGAAGATCGAAATGAACTTCCTGCCGGACGTGTACGTGCCCTGCGAGGTGTGCCACGGAGCGCGCTACAACCGCGAGACGCTCGAGGTGCACTACAAGGGCAAGAACATCGCCGAGGTCCTGGACATGCCGATCGAGGAGGCCGCCGAGTTCTTCTCCGCCTACACGGCGATCGCCCGGTACCTCAAGACCATGGTCGACGTCGGGCTGGGGTACGTCCGGCTCGGCCAGCCGGCCACCACTTTGTCCGGCGGCGAGGCCCAGCGCGTCAAGCTGGCGGGCGAGCTGCAGAAGCGTTCGAACGGGCGCAGCGTGTACGTGCTGGACGAGCCGACCACCGGCCTGCACTTCGAGGACGTGCGCAAGCTGCTGCTGGTCCTGCAGGGGCTGGTGGACAAAGGCAACACGGTCATCACCATCGAGCACAACCTCGACGTGATCAAGAGCGCCGACTGGCTGATCGACATGGGGCCCGACGGCGGGTCCGGCGGCGGCATGGTGGTCGCCACCGGTACGCCGGAAAAGGTGGCAGCGAGCGAGGCCAGCCACACCGGCACCTTCCTGGCTGAAATCCTGCCCTGAGCTTCCCGGTTCCCCGGCCGCTGCGGCGGCCGGGGAAGGGTGTGGAAGGGCAGCGGAGGAATATGCCCGCGGCAATACATGCGTGTGACGGCATGTGTTTTTCGGTGCAGGGCGTCACATGTGGGAAACTTGCCCGGTGAATGAGACGCGGTTGCTGGTGCTGTTCGACCTTGACGGGACCCTTGTGGATCCCGCCGGAAGTATCACCGGCGGCATCGCCGGGGCCCTGGCGGAAGCCGGGCTGCCGGTGCCCGGACCTGACCGGCTCTCGGCGATGGTGGGCCCGGCGCTCACGACGTCGCTGCGCGAGATCGCCGCGGTTCCCGAGGACCGCCTCGACGAAGTGATCGCAGCCTACCGCGCCCGATACCGCAGCAGCGGAATGGCCGCGAGCCGGCCGTACCCCGGCATTCCCGAAGTCCTGGCGGAGCTGCAGGGGCGGTGCCTGCTCGCCGTCGCCACGCAGAAGCCCGAAGGCCTGGCGCATGAACTGCTGCGCCTCCAGGGCCTTGACGGGTTCTTCGCCTCCATCCACGGTTCCCCCGACGACGAACGGACGGCGGCGACGGACGGGAAGGCCTCCATCGTCGCGGCCGCGCTCGAACGGCACCGCGGCGCCTGGGACCGTGCGGTGATGATCGGTGACCGGAGCCATGACGTGCACGGGGCGGCCGCCAACGGCCTGCCCTGCATCGGCATCACCTGGGGTTTCGCCGCCGACGGCGAGCTGAAGGAGGCCGGCGCCGCGGAGGTCGTCGCGCGGGCCGGGGACCTGCCCGCAGCAATCGCCCGGACGGCTGCCGCACCGGCCGTCGAACTCCCGGGGCACGAGCCTGCCTCCGCCGGGCAGGAGTCTTCCTCCGCCTCCGCTCCCTTCCGGGACGCCGACGGCAGCCGGGAGGTGGCCGCGCATGGGCGTCTATAAGCTCACCCGGACCAGCACCCGCGCCCTGATTGCCGGGCTCTGCCGGCCCACCATCATCGGGCTGGAAAACGTGCCGCCCACCGGGCCTTTCATCGTGGCGGCCAACCACCTGTCCTTCCTGGACAGCGTCCTGGTCCAGGCCCTCATGCCCCGGCGGGTGGCGTTCTTCGCCAAGGCCGAATACTTCACCGGAACCGGGCTCAAAGGCGCGGCCATGCGCAGCTTCTTCGAAGGCGTCGGCTCAATTCCGGTCGAGCGCGGTGAACAGGCCGCCAGCGTGGCGGCGCTGCGCACCCTCCTGGACATCCTGGACCAGGACGGCGGCATCGGCATCTATCCCGAAGGAACCCGCTCCCGCGACGGTCTGCTCTACCGCGGGCGGACCGGCGTCGGCTGGCTGGCGCTGACCTCCGGCGCCCCCGTGGTGCCGGTCGGACTGATCGGGACGGAACGGCTCCAGCCCGCAGGCGCCCGGATGGTCCGGCCCCAGCACTTCACGATGAAGGTAGGCCGGCCGCTGTACTTCCAAAAGACCGGGCCGGACCATGCCCTCCCTGCCCGGCGGCAGGCCACCGACCGGGTGATGGACGCCATCGCCGAACTCAGCGGCCAGGAACGCGCCGGCACCTACAACCAGCACAAGCCCGAAGGCTGACGCCCGGCCGGGCCGCCTCCGCCGTCCGCGAAAGCTCCCGGGCGGCCGGCGGGCCGACCGTAGGATGGAACAGTGGCAGATCCAGCAAGCTACCGGCCCAAGACCGGCGAAATCCCCACCCAGCCGGGCGTCTACCGTTTCCGCGACGCCCAGGGCCGGGTCATCTACGTGGGCAAGGCGAAGAACCTACGCTCCCGCCTGAACTCCTACTTCGCCAATCCGGCCGGCCTGATGCCCAAGACCCGCACCATGGTCCATACCGCCGCCGGGGTGGAATGGACCGTCGTCGGCACCGAGCTCGAGGCTCTGCAGCTCGAGTACACGTGGATCAAGGAATACGATCCGCGGTTCAACATCATGTTCCGGGACGACAAGTCCTACCCCTACCTGGCCGTCACGATGGGGGAGAAGTACCCGCGTGCCCAGGTGATGCGCGGTGACCGCCGGAAGGACACCCGGTACTTCGGTCCCTTCTATCCGGCAAAGGCCATCCGCGAGACCCTCGACACCCTGCTGCGCGTGTTTCCGGTGCGGACCTGCAGCACCGGCGTCTTCCGCCGTGCCGAGCGCACCGGCCGCCCCTGCCTGCTCGGCTACATCGACAAGTGCGCCGCGCCGTGCGTGGGCCGCGTGACCGCCGAGGAGCACCGCGACATCGCCGCCTCCCTGTGCGACTTCATGGCAGGGGACAGCAGGCGTTTCATCCAGGACCTCGAGGCCCGGATGCGCGAGGCCGTCGCGGAGCTGGACTACGAGTCCGCCGCCCGTATCCGCGACGACATCTCCGCCCTGAAGAAGGTCTTCGAGCGGAACGCCGTGGTGCTCAGCGAGGACACCGACGCAGACATCTTCGGCCTGCGCGAGGACGAGCTCGAGGCATCGGCCCAGGTGTTCCACGTCCGCGGCGGCCGGATCCGCGGCCAGCGCGGCTGGGTGGTCGAGAAGGTCGAGGACACCGGAGACGAGGACCTCATCGAGCACCTGCTCCAGCAGGTGTACGGCGAAGCCGCCTCCACCGACCGCATCCCGCGCAAGGTCCTGGTGCCCCGGCTGCCGGCCAACGTGGAGGACCTGGAGGCCTGGCTGTCGGGACTGCGCGGCTCCAAGGTCAAGATCCGGGTCCCGAGGCGCGGCGACAAGCGCGCCCTGATGGAAACGGTGGAACAGAACGCCGAGGACGCGCTGCGCCTGCACAAGAGCCGCCGCGCCTCGGACCTCACCGCCCGCTCCGCTGCCCTCCAGGAGCTCCAGGACGCCCTGGACCTGCCGGTCTCGCCGCTGCGGATCGAGTGCTACGACATCTCCCACGTCCAGGGCACCAACGTGGTCGCCTCCATGGTCGTCGCCGAGGACGGCCTGGCCAAGAAGTCCGACTACCGCCGGTTCGCCATCACCGGCGACGCCGCCCGCGACGACACCTCGGCCATGTACGACGTGATCAGCCGCCGCTTCCGCCACTACCTGTCGGAGAACTTCGATCCCAACGCCCACCCGGACGAAGTCGCCGCAGCCGTTGAGGCAGCCGAGGCAACCGGTCCGGCGGAGGCAGGGGAGCAGGCGGGCGACGCCGGCGCGGAGCGGCAGGCGCCCGCCCGATCCGCCGCACCCCGGGCGAACACCCTCACCCCGGTCGCCCGGCCGAAGTTCGCCTATCCGCCGAACCTGGTGGTGGTCGACGGCGGGCGGCCCCAGGTGGATGCAGCCTGCCGGGCCCTGGCCGACCTGGGCATCACCGACGTGCAGGTGGTGGGCCTGGCCAAGAGGCTGGAGGAGGTCTGGGTGCCGGACAGCGAATTCCCGGTGATCCTGCCCAGGTCCTCCCCGGCGCTGTTCCTGCTGCAGCGGATCCGCGACGAGGCCCACCGCTTCGCCATCACCTTCCACCGGCAGAAGCGGGGCAAGTCGATGACCGCGTCGCTGCTCGACGACATCCAGGGCCTGGGTCCGGCCAAACGCGCCGCCCTGCTGAAGCACTTCGGTTCAGTGAAGAAGCTGCGGAGCGCAGGGGAGGAGGAGCTGCGTTCGGTGCCCGGCATCGGCCCCGCACTGGCCGCCTCGATCCGCCGCCAGCTGGACGCAGCGTCCACCGCGGCGGCCCCGGCGGTAAACATGACCACCGGCGAAATCGTGGAATCTTAGCTACGCTGGGAACCCGGTGTCTACGCCACAACGACAGGACAATACGACGATGACTGAAGTGGACGGGCTGACCAGCGTCAAACCGGCCGAATCCGAGCTGCTCGTGGTCACCGGCATGTCCGGCGCCGGGCGCAGCACCGCCGCCAACGCCCTGGAGGACCACGGCTGGTACGTCGTGGAGAACCTGCCCCCGCTGATGCTCGGCACGCTCACCGAGCTCGTGTCCCGGATGCCGCATTCGATTCCGAAGCTGGCCGTGGTGATCGATGTCCGCAGCAAGGAGCTCTTCCAGGACATCCGGGAGGCCCTGCGGAACCTGCGCGCCGCCGGCGTCAGCTACCGGGTGCTCTTCCTCGACGCCGACGACGCCACCCTGGTCCGCCGCTTCGAACAGGGCCGCCGGCCCCACCCGCTGCAGGAGGACGGCTCCATCCTTGACGGCATCGCCGCCGAACGGGACGTGCTGGCCGAACTGCGCCGCTCGTCCGACATCGTCGTCGACACCTCGCGCTTCAACGTCCACGCGCTGGCGACAACCATCACCGAACTGTTCACCGAGTCCGGGCCGATCGTGCTCCGCCTCAACGTGATGAGCTTCGGCTTCAAGTACGGGCTGCCGGTGGACGCCAACTTCGTGGCCGACGTGCGCTTCATTCCCAATCCGCACTGGATTCCCCAGCTGCGCCCGCACACCGGGCAGGACGGCGATGTCCGCGACTTCGTGCTCGACGCCGAGGGAACCAAGGAGTTCCTGGACCGCTACGTCGAGGCCCTGGAACCGGTGATCGACGGCTACCGTCGGGAAAACAAGCACTACGCGACCATCGCCGTCGGCTGCACCGGCGGCAAGCACCGGTCCGTCGCCGTGACCGAGGAGCTCGCGAAGCGGCTGGCCCAGCTGCCGCACGTCACCGTCAGCGCCCATCACCGCGACCTGGGGCGGGAGTGAGCTTCCTCACCGGCCCCCTGCCGCTGATTCCCGATACGTCGGCTGCCCGTCCGGGCACCGGCGGCCGGTCGGCCGCTCCTGCGGTCGTCGCGCTGGGCGGCGGGCATGGGCTGTCGGCTTCGCTTTCGGCCCTGCGGCTGCTGACCACCGACCTCACCGCCGTGGTCACCGTGGCCGACGACGGCGGGTCCTCCGGCAGGCTCCGGCGGGACCTGGGCGTACTCCCGCCGGGGGACCTGCGGATGGCGTTGGCCGCGCTGTGCGACGACACCGACTGGGGACGCACCTGGCGCGATGTCATGCAGCACCGCTTCAAGTCGATGGACGGGGTCGAGGGGACCCTCGACGGGCATGCCATGGGCAACCTGCTCATCGTCACTTTGTGGGAGCTGCTGCAGGACCCGGTGGCGGGCCTGCAGTGGGCCGGCGCCCTGCTGGGCGCCCGCGGGCAGGTGCTGCCGATGTCGACGGTTCCGCTGACCATTGAAGGCGACGTCCTGCGCGAAACGGTGTCCGGCCTGCAGCACGAGACCGTGCGCGGGCAGGCCCGGCTCGCCGCGGCGGGAGCCCGCAGCAACGTCACGGACGTCCGCCTCGAACCGGCGGACGCTCCGGCGTGCCCGCAGGCCCTGGAGGCGGTCGAGCGGGCGGACTGGGTGATCCTGGGCCCCGGGTCCTGGTACACCTCGCTGCTGCCGCACCTGCTGCTGCCGCAGCTGCGCGACGCCCTGTGCTCCACCAACGCCCGCCGCCTGCTGACCATGAACCTGAACATGGACACCACCGAGACCGCGGGCATGACCGCGGCGGACCATCTGGATGTGATCCGCCGCTATGCGCCCGGCTTCAAGGTCGACGCGGTGCTGGCGGACCCGGCCGTGGCCGGCGACCGCGAGGCCTTCGAGGAGGCGGCAGCCGCGCTGGGTGCCCGCGCGGTCTTCGGTAAGGTGGGGGCTGCGGGAAGCCGTGCAGTGCATGATCCGCTGCGGCTCGCCACCGCCTACCAGGACATTTTCGAGAACTAGCACCAGGAAACAGGAGTGTGTCCGTGGCCCTCACCACCGCCGTCAAGGAGGAACTCTCACGTCTGGACGTGTTGAAGTCCTCCGTCCGCAAGGCCGAGGTTTCGGCGTTGCTGCGCTTCGCAGGGGGGCTGCACATCATCTCCGGCCGGATCGTCATTGAGGCCGAGGTGGACCTTGCCTCGACGGCCCGCCGGCTGCGCACGGCCATCTCCGAGGTGTACGGCCACGGCAGCGAGATCGTCGTCGTCTCCGGCGGCGGCCTGCGCCGCGGCAACCGGTACGTCGTCCGCGTGGTGCGGGACGGTGAGTCCCTGGCCCGGCAGACGGGCCTGCTCGACTCCCGTGGACGGCCGGTCCGCGGCCTGCCCTCCGCGGTCGTGAACGGTTCCGCCGCCGACGCCGAGGCGGTCTGGCGCGGGGCCTTCCTCGCCCACGGCTCCCTGACGGAGCCGGGCCGCTCCTGCGCGCTGGAGGTCACCTGCCCGGGCCCCGAAGCCGCGCTGGCGCTGGTGGGCGCTGCCCGGCGCATCGGCATCTCCGCCAAGGCCCGCGAGGTGCGCGGGGTGGACCGGGTGGTGATCCGCGACGGCGACGCGATCGCCGCACTGCTGACCCGCATGGGCGCCCACGACGCGCTGATGGTCTGGGAGGAACGGCGGATGCGCAAGGAGGTCCGCGCAACGGCCAACCGCCTGGCGAACTTCGACGACGCGAACCTGCGCCGCTCCGCCCAGGCCGCAGTCGCCGCCGGCGCCAGGGTCGAGCGCGCCCTCGAAATCCTCGGCGAAGACGTGCCGCCGCATCTGCGCTACGCGGGCGAACTGCGCCTGGCGCATAAGCAGGCCAGCCTCGACGAACTGGGCCGCCTTGCTGAGCCGGCGATGACCAAGGACGCGGTGGCCGGGCGCATCCGACGGCTGCTGGCCATGGCGGACAAGCGTGCCGCGGAGCTGGGCATCCCGGGAACCGAGGCGAGCGTGACGGCCGAAATGCTCGACGGCTAGGTCCTTTGCATAGGATGGAGGCAGCCCGCCGGCTTTCCCACCGGCATCACCGGCCACTCCCGCAGCGGCCCGGTCGGGCGCTGCCGCCGAGCATGAAGGAGAAGCTGTGAACAATAAGTACACCCTGCCTGAGCTGCCCTACGATTACGCCGCCCTGGAGCCGCACATCTCCGCGCGGATCATGGAGCTGCACCACGACAAGCACCACGCCACCTACGTGGCCGGCGCGAACACCGCCCTGGAGCAGATGGCCGAGGCCCGCGATAAGGGCGAGTTCGGCTCCATCCCGAAGCTGTCCAAGGACCTGGCCTTCCACCTGGGCGGGCACACCAACCACAGCATCTTCTGGAACAACATGAGCCCGGACGGCGGCGACAAGCCCGAGGGCGAGCTCGCAGCCGCGATTGACGAGTTCTTCGGCTCCTTCGACGGCTTCCGCGGCCAGTTCACCGCCGCGGCGACCTCGCTGCAGGGCTCCGGCTGGGCCATCCTGGCCTACGATCCGCTGGGTAAGAACATGGTCATCGAGCAGCTCTACGACCAGCAGGGCAACATCCCGGTGGGCACCATCCCGCTGCTGATGCTGGACATGTGGGAGCACGCCTTCTACCTGGACTACGTCAACGTCAAGGCCGACTACGTCAAGGCGTTCTGGAACATCATCAACTGGGCCGACGTCGCGCAGCGCTTCGACGCCGCCCGCTCCGGCGCCCCGGCGCTGATCCTGCCGAACGAGGCCTAGGCACCGCACCGGAGGGGCCCGGAACGGGACAAAAACCGCCCCTGCCCGGTACCCCGCGGGAGCCCGACGCGTAAGATGAGACCGTCAGCTGCCCGCCCGGCCCACCGGCCGGGCGGGCCCTGGCGAAGCAGCTCCCAGGTGGCCTTCAGACAACCGGGGTCACGTGATCTTCGATTGACCAGCTATCAAGGAGACGGACAGTGACTACTCGAGTTGGCATCAACGGCTTCGGACGCATCGGACGCAACTACTTCCGGGCCGCGCTGGAGCAGAACGCGGATCTGGACATTGTCGCCGTGAACGACCTGACCAGCCCCGAGACGCTCGCCCATCTGCTGAAGTACGACTCCGTCACCGGCCGCATTCCGGCCGACATCGAGGTCAACGAGGGCAACATCGTGGTGGGCGGGCGCACGCTGAAGGTCCTCGCCGAACGCGACCCCGCGAACCTGCCCTGGAAGGACCTCGGGGTGGACATCGTCATCGAGTCCACCGGGTTCTTCACCAAGGCCGACGACGCGAAGAAGCACATCGACGCAGGCGCGAAGAAGGTGCTCATCTCCGCGCCGGGCAAGGGCGCCGACATCACCATCGTGATGGGGGTGAACGACGGCGATTACAACCCCGCCGAGCACAACATCATCTCCAATGCCTCCTGCACCACCAACTGCCTGGGCCCGCTGGCCAAGGTGCTGCACGAGGCGTTCGGCATCGAGCGGGGCCTGATGACCACCGTGCACGCCTACACCGCCGATCAGAACCTGCAGGACGGACCGCACCGCGACCTGCGCCGCGCCCGGGCGGCCGCCCTGAACATCGTGCCGACCACCACCGGCGCCGCCAAGGCCATCGGCCAGGTGCTGCCCGAACTGGACGGCAAGCTCGACGGATTCGCGCTCCGCGTGCCGGTGCCCACCGGCTCAATCACCGACCTCACCGTGCAGGTCAGCCGCGAAGCGACCGTCGAGCAGATCAACGACGCCTATCAGGCCGCGGCCGACGGCGCGCTGGCCGGCATCCTGCGCTACACGGACGAGCCCCTGGTCTCCTCCGACATCGTCACCGACCCGGCCTCCTGCATTTTCGACTCCGGACTGACCCGGGTCATGGGCAACGAAGTGAAGGTCGTGGGCTGGTACGACAATGAGTGGGGCTACTCCTGCCGCCTGGTCGACCTGACCTCGCTGGTGGCCTCCAAGCTCTGACCCGGATCCAACCCAACCAACCTACCAGACCACCGACCGACCAAAGGTAGCTATGACAGTCAAGACACTGGATGAACTGATCAACGAGGGCGTCGACGGCCGCTACGTGCTCGTGCGTTCCGACCTCAACGTTCCGCTGGAGGAGGGCCGGGTGACCGACAACGGCCGCATCCGCGCCTCCATCCCCACCATCCAGCGTCTGGTGGGCCACGGTGCCAAGGTGATGGTCATGGCGCACCTGGGCCGCCCCAAGGGCAAGCCCGACGAAAAGTACTCCCTGCGGCCGGCGGCGGACGAACTCAACGAGCTTGCACCGTTCTCCGTCGAGTTCGCCGCCGACACCGTCGGTGAGGACGCGAAGCGTCTCGCCGGGTCCCTGGCGGCCGGCAGCGTCCTGGTCCTCGAGAACGTGCGGTTCGACCCGCGGGAAACCTCCAAGGACGACGCCGAGCGGCAGGCCTTCGCCCGCGAACTCGCCGCCCTGACCGGCGGCAACGGCGCCTACGTCGACGATGCGTTCGGTGCGGTGCACCGCCGGCACGCCAGCGTCTACGACATCGCCGAAATCCTGCCCGCCTACCAGGGCGACCTGGTGAAGGAGGAGGTGCAGGTCCTGACCCGCCTCACCCGGGATCCGGCGAAGCCCTACGTCGTGGTGCTCGGCGGCTCGAAGGTGTCCGACAAGCTGGCCGTGATCGAGAACCTGATGACCCGGGCCGACAGCCTGCTAATCGGCGGCGGGATGGTCTATACCTTCCTGGCGGCGCAGGGCCACAAGGTCGGAGCCAGCCTGCTGGAAGAGGACCAGATCGAGACCGTCAAGGGCTACCTTGCCCGGGCGGCCGAGGTCGGCTGCGAGTTCGTGCTGCCCACCGACATCGTGGTGGCGGACCGCTTCGCGGCCGACGCCGAACATGAGGTCGTTCCGGCGGACGCCATGGAGTCGGGCCGCTTTGGCGACAAGGCCATCGGCCTGGACATCGGCCCCGAATCCGGTGCGGCGTTCGCTGAGCGCATCCGCGGCGGCGAGACCGTCTTCTGGAACGGGCCGATGGGCGTCTTCGAGTTCCCCGCCTTCGCCGAAGGCACCCGGGCCGTGGCGCAGGCGCTGAAGGACTGCGCCGGCCTCACCGTCGTCGGCGGCGGGGATTCCGCCGCGGCCGTGCGCCGCCTGGGCTTCGCGGACCGCGACTTCGGCCACATCTCCACCGGCGGCGGTGCGTCGCTGGAGTACCTGGAAGGCAAGGACCTGCCGGGCCTCACCGTCCTGGACCGCTAGTATTCCCCACCGCTGCGGCCGCCGCCTGATCGTGGGCGGCGGCCGCAGCGCCTGTCGCGGCCCCGGCCGCCCGAGTAGATTCCGGAGCAGAAATGACCAGCTCGACCAACGGCAAGTACGACCGCACGCCACTGATTGCGGGCAACTGGAAGATGAACATGGACCATGTCCAGGCCATCACCCTGCTGCAGAAACTGGCCTGGACCCTCAAGGACGCCGACCACGACTTCGAACGGGTCGAAGTTGCCGTCTTCCCGCCGTTCACCGACCTGCGCAGCGTGCAGACCCTGGTGCAGGGCGACAAGCTGAAGATCGCCTACGGTGCGCAGGACCTCTCGCCGGAGGATTCGGGCGCCTACACCGGCGACATCTCGGGGCAGTTCCTGTCCCGGCTCGGCTGCGCGTACGTCCTGGTGGGCCACAGCGAACGCCGCACCGTCCACGGCGAAACCGACGAGCTGCTCAACCGCAAGCTGAAGGCCGCCTACCGCAACGGCCTCACGCCCATCCTCTGCGTGGGCGAGGGACTGGAGGTCCGGCAGGCGGGGGAGCACCTCCTGCACACCCTTGAGCAGGTCCGCGCCGACCTGGCCGGGCTCGACGCCGAGCAGGTTTCCCGCCTGGTCATCGCGTATGAGCCGATCTGGGCCATCGGCACCGGCGAGGTGGCGGGACCCCAGGATGCCCAGGAAATGTGCAACACCATCCGGATGGAACTGGCGGACCTCTACGACGACGCCACCGCCGCGAAGGTCCGGCTGCTCTACGGCGGATCGGTGAAGGCCGGCAACGCCGCCGCCATCCTCCGGGAGCGCGACGTCGACGGCGTGCTGGTGGGCGGCGCCAGTTTGGACGTAGCCGAGTTTGCTAATATTGTCAGGTTTGAACAGCACCTGGTCACCGAGTGACCGGCCCGGGGCGCCGCTGCCCCGGCCGTGAAGAACCGTGCCATCTGAAAGGCCGTAAGTGGAAATTCTCAAGATCATCCTGCTGGTGCTGCTGGCGATCACAAGCGTGCTCCTGACGCTGCTGATCCTGCTGCACAAGGGACGCGGCGGCGGTATGTCCGACATGTTCGGCGGCGGCATGACCACCAGCCTGGGCTCCTCCGGCGTGGCCGAGAAGAACCTCAACCGCATCACCGTTGTCCTCGGCATCTCCTGGGGCCTGGTGATCATCGCCCTCGGCCTCATCCAGCGCTTCGCCGTGGAGTCCTAGCCGCCCTGCCGCGGCGGCACCAGGGCCCGCGGATACAGGAAATCCCGCTCCGGATCGGAGCGGGATTTCCTGTTTAAGCCTGCGGCGCAGCGCGGGGGACCGGGCAGCTCAGCCTTCCAGCTGGTGCTGCTCGAACAGCCGCTCAGGCAGCTTCGAGGCTGCGGCCTGGTCAATCAGCCAGCGGGTCCGGCTGCGGCCGGAGGGCCCGGCCGCCGGTACCTGCACGGGCCCGGCCCCGGCCAGCGCCAGGCCGACGGCACCGGCCTTGTCCTCTCCCGCCACGGCCAGCCACACCTCGTCGGCCGTGTTGATCGCCTCCATGGTGAGGGAGACCCGCTCCGGCGGCGGCTTGGGGGCGTTGTGCACCGCGACGGTGGTGGCACCGACGGTGCGGGCGCCGGCGGTCTCGGGAAACAGGGAGGCCACGTGGGCGTCGGGACCGACGCCCAGCAGCAGCACGTCGAACCGCGGCAGCCGCGGATCCACCTCGTCGAAGCCAGGCGCGAGCTCCTCCGCGGCAGCGGCGGCGGACAGCGCCCGCGCATAGTCCTGCGCCGCGGCGTCGACGTCGGCGGCCTCACCGGCGGCGGGAACCGGGTGGACCCGGGCCGGATCCACCGGAAGCAGGCCGAGCATGGCCTCCTGCGCCTGGCGGGCGTTACGCTGGGGATCGTCGGCGGGCACGAAGCGTTCATCACCCCACCAGAAGTTCACGCGCTGCCAGTCGACGGCGGTGCGGGCCGGGGCCGAGGCCACGGCTGCGAGCGTGGCGATGCCCAGCGACCCGCCGGTCAGGACCACGGTGGCCTCACCGCGCCGGCTCTGGACGTCGATGAGCTTGGTGATCAGCCGTGCCGCGACGGCTGCGGCCAGCGCGTCGAAGTCCGGGTGGATGCTGACGCCCTTGGGGGTGTTCCTCACGGCGTGGCCCCTTCCCGGGACAGGCACTTCGCCAGCCCCTCAGTGAGTACTTCTCCGAAAACCTCGTCCGGGTCCAGCCGGCGCAGTTCCTCCGCCAGGCAGTCCCGCAGGCTGCGCCGCGGCAGCGCAATCCGCTGCCTCGGCTGGCCCGGCTGGTGCAGGAAGGCCATGGTGTCGCCGGGGCGGTGCAGCTCCACGCTGCCGTCGGCGTGGAGCAGCCGCACCCGGCGCAGGCCGGTCACCTCGGGGTCGGCGACGATCTCCACCGGAACCTGCAGGGCATGCTCCAGCCAGGCGGCCATCAGATAGGTGCTGGCCGAATCCGGGGCACCTTCCACAAGGGCGCCGGTCACCGGCGGCATGCCGGCCTGGTCCAGCACCGCGGCCAGCTGGCCGCGCCAGCTGGTCAGGCGGGTCCAGCTGAGGTCGGTGTCCCCGGCCGTGTAGCTGTCGCTGAGCGAGAGCAGGGCCTGCCGGGGATCCGGTTCATTGCCGGCGTCGGTGATGCGGCGGTGGGCGATCCGGCCCAGGGGCGTCAGCGACGGGTTGTCCGGGATGCCGTGCGGCCACCAGGCCACGATCGGGGCGTCCGGGAGCAGCAGGGCGGAGACCATCGATTCGCTCTCTCCGGCCAGTTCCCCCTGGCCGCTGAGGACGATCACCTCGGACGCGCCGGCGTCGCCGCCGACCCGGATTTCGGCGTCGAGCCGGGTGGCTTCCTCAGGGGAGCCCTCGGCCAGGACAATGATCCGGCAGGGATGCTCACGGCTGGCTTCGTTGGCGGCGGCGATGGCCTCCTCCACGAAGTCCGGCTTGGTGGACACCACCAGGGTCAGCACGCGGCCGAGGGTGACCACGCCGCCCTGTTCGCGCATGGCGACGATCTTCTTCGAGACCTTCGAGGTCGTCGTATCGGGCAGTTCGACAATCACGGCCTTCTCCAGGTCCTTCCGTCACGCGCCAGCAGATCATGCGCCGACTTGGGGCCCCAGCTGCCCGGGGCGTAGGGCTCGGGCCGGGTGTCGAGCGAGGCCCAGTACTCCTCGAACGGATCCAGGATCTTCCAGGACAGCTCCACCTCCTGGTGGCGCGGGAACAGCGGGGGCTCGCCGAGCAGGACGTCGAGGATCAGCCGCTCGTAGGCCTCCGGGCTGGATTCGGTGAACGCATGTCCGTACCCGAAGTCCATCGACACGTCCCGGACCTCCATCTGCGTGCCGGGCACCTTGGACCCGAACCGGATGGTGGCGCCCTCATCCGGCTGGACCCGGATGACGACGGCGTTCTGGCCGAAGTCGTCTCCGTTGTGGTCCCGGAACAGCAGGTTGGGCGTGCGCTTGAAGACCACGGCGATCTCCGTCACGCGCCGCCCCAGCCGTTTGCCGGCCCGCAGGTAGAACGGGGCCCCGGCCCAGCGGCGGGTGTTGATGTCCAGGCGCAGCGCGGCGAACGTCTCGGTGGTGGAATCGGGGTTGAACCCTTCCTCCTCCAGGAAGCCGCTGACCTTCTCGCCGCCCTGCCAGCCTCCGGCGTACTGCCCGCGTGCCGAATGGGTGGACAGGTCCTCGGGGAGCCGGACGGCGGCCAGCACCTTTTCCTTCTCCGCCCGCAGGTGCTCGGCGTCGAAGGAAATCGGCTCCTCCATCGCGGTGAGCGCGAGCAGCTGCAGCAGATGGTTCTGGATGACGTCGCGGGCCGCGCCCACGCCGTCGTAGTAGCCCGCGCGGCCGCCGATGCCGATGTCCTCGGCCATGGTGATCTGCACGTGGTCCACGTAGTTGGCGTTCCAGATCGGTTCGAACAGCTGGTTCGCGAACCGCAGGGCCAGGATGTTCTGGACCGTCTCCTTGCCCAGGTAGTGGTCGATGCGGAAGACCGAATCCGCGGGGAAGACGGACTCGACCACGGCGTTCAGCTCCCGTGCCGAGCGCAGGTCGTGGCCGAAGGGCTTCTCGATGACCACCCGCCGCCACGCGTCGTCGTCGGCCTGGGCCAGCCCGTGCTCGGAGAGCTGCTGGCAGACCTGCTCAAAGCTCTTCGGGGGGACCGAAAGGTAGAACGCGTAGTTGCCGCAGGTGCCCCGGGTTTCGTCCAGGTCCTCGAGGGTGCGCCGCAGCTGTTCGAACGCCGCGCCGTCGTCGAACCCGCCGCGGACAAAGCGGATGCCGTCGGCCAGCTGCTCCCAGACGCCCTCGTTGAACTCGGTGCGGGCGCCGTCCTCGACGGCGGCGCGCACCTCGGCCACGAAGCGTTCATCGTCCCAGTCGCGGCGGCCGAAACCGACCAGCGAGAAGCTGGGCGGCAGCAGGCCGCGGTTGGCGAGGTCGTAGACCGCCGGAATGAGCTTCTTGCGGGCCAGGTCTCCGGTCACGCCGAAGATCACCAGGGCCGAGGGCCCCGCGATCCGGCTCAGCCGCCGGTCGCGGGGGTCCCGCAGCGGGTTGGACCCGCCGCCTGTCGATGCCGCCATCTACCGCTTGCCGTCCCGTGCCATGGCCCGAACGACGTTCTCCAGTTCGGAGGAGCCGTCGGCCCGGTTGATGAGGTTCAGGCGCAGCACCGGGCGCCCGTGGTCGGCGAGCACCTGGGCGTCGCCGGCGGCCTGGGCCTGGATGAGCTCACCGAAGGTGAACGGCCGGCCGGGAATGGCCTGGTCCTCCGCCGGCGTGCCGGTGATCTGCAGGAACACGCCCTGCGCCGGGCCGCCCTTGTGGAACTGGCCGGTGGAGTGCAGGAAGCGCGGGCCCCAGCCAAAGGTCACCGGGCGGCCGCACAGGCCGGCGAGCAGCGGACGGACCGCTTCCAGCCCTGCCTGCTCTGCGCGGTCCAGGTAGGCCTGGACGCTGAGGTAGCCGTCCTCAGGCAGCGCGGCCAGCAGCGCCTGCAGGGCGCCGCGCAGCGTGGTGGTTCCGTTGAGCAGGCCGGCGTCGGCCCGGACCTCGACGGCGCCGTCCACGAAGGTGGGCAGCTCCGGTGCCGGCTGCGCGTCCAGCAGGCCGCGGGCAGCCTTCTTTGCCGCTTCGACGTCGGGCTGGTCGAACGGGTTGATGCCCAGCAGCCGGCCTGCGACCGCGGTGGCGAACTCCCAGAGCATCATCTGGCCGCCGAGGCTGCCGGCCACCTGGACGGCGTTGCCCGTCAGGGCGGTATCGGCGTCCACGGGGGCGAGCCGCACCGCCAGCACATCGGCGGCGTCGGCGGCCAGCTCGGGGGCCCCCGGCTCCACCACCACGGGCAGCAGCCCGCGGCCCAGCTTGCCGGTGGACTCGGCGATGAGCTGTTCGGCCCAGTCGCCGAACCCGGGCAGGCCGGAGCCGTCATCGACGATGACGATCTTGTTGCGCAGCGGATCGGTGCCGCCCAGGGCGGCACCGAGCTGCAGCCCGATGTTGTCCTCGGCGTCGTCGCGCAGCACCTCTCCTGCTTCCTCGGCGTCGTCCAGCAGCCCCTCGATGTCGGCGCCGGCGAGCCCGGCGGGGACCAGCCCGAAGGCGGTGAGGGCCGAGTAGCGGCCGCCCACGTTGGGGTCGGCGTTAAAGACGGCACGGTAGCCGGCGGCGCGCGCGGCCTCGTCCAGCGGAGAACCGGGGTCGGTCACGACCACGATGCGGGAGGCAGCGTCGAGGCCGGCATCCGTAAAGGCCTGCTCAAAAACCCGGCGCTGGGAGTCGGTCTCCACGGTGGAACCCGACTTGGAGGACACCACGATGACGGTCCCTGCCAGGTTGTCGGCCAGGGCGGCACGCACGGCGTCGGGATCAGTGGAGTCCAGCACGGTCAGCGGCACCCCGGCGGCCCGGGTGATGACCTCCGGCGCCAGGGACGAACCGCCCATGCCGGCCAGGACCACGCGGGTGATCCCCTCGGCGGCCAGAGCGCCGCGCAGTTCGGTGATCTGCGCGAGCAGCGGCCGCGAGGCAGGGCCCGGATCCGTCCAGCCGAGGCGGATCGAGGCCTCCGGCTCGGCGTCGGGACCCCAGAGGGTGGCATCGGCGGACATCAGGCGCCCGGCGACCTGGTCGCGCACCAGCGCGGGTACGTGCGCCTCGACGGCGGCGGCCGCAGCTCCGGCGGCTTCGAACGACAGGGTGCCCATCGGGTGCTAGCCCTCCTTCGGTTCGGCGGCGGCGTCGAGGGCGCCCTGCACGGTTTCGAGCAGTTCGCCCCAGCTGACGACGAACTTGTCCAGGCCCTCGGTTTCCAGCAGCTCAACCACGTCCGCATAGGACACGCCCACGGTCTCAAGCCGGTCCAGCAGGGCCGCGGATTCCTCGTAGGTGCCGGTGATGGTGTCGCCGGTGACCTCGCCGTGGTCGAACACGGCCTCCAGCGTCTTCTCCGGCATGGTGTTGACGACGGAGCCGGCCACGAGTCCGGTGACGTAGAGGGTATCCGGCAGATTCGGGTCCTTGACGCCGGTGGAGGCCCAGAGCGGCCGCTGTGCGTTGCCGCCGGCGGCGGCCAGCACCTGCCAGCGCTCGGTGTCGAACTGCTCCTCGAACACCTGGTAGGCCAGGCGGGCGTTCGCCAGCCCGGCCTGGCCCTTGAGCGCCTTGGCCTCGTCGGTGCCGATGGCGTCAAGCCGGCGGTCCACCTCGGTGTCCACCCGGGAGACGAAGAACGAAGCGACGGAGTGGATGGTGCGCAGGTCGTGCCCGTTGTCGCGGGCCTGCTCCAGGCCGGTCATAAACGCGTTGATGACCTCGCGGTAGCGCTCCAGGGAGAAGATCAGCGTCACGTTGACGCTGATGCCTTCGGCCAGGACCGCGGCAATGGCGGGCAGGCCTTCCTGCGTCGCGGGAATCTTGATCAGCACGTTGCTGCGGCCGATCTTCTGGGCCAGCTCCTTGGCCTCATTGACGGTGCCCTGGGTGTCCCGGGAGAGCCGCGGGTCGACCTCGATGGAGACGCGCCCGTCTTCGCCGCCGCTTGCCTGGAACACGGGGGCGAAGATGTCGCAGGCCTGGATGACGTCGTCGGTGGTGATCTCGAAGACCGCCTTGTCGACGTCGGCGCCGCCGGCGGCGAGCTGCTGCACCTGCGGCGCGTAGGACTCGCCGTTGGCCAGGGCCGCGGCGAAGATGCTCGGATTGGTGGTCACGCCAACCACGTTGCGCTCTTCGATCAGCTGCTTCAGGGACCCGGAGACAATGCGTTCCCGGGAAAGGTCATCGAGCCAGATGGACACGCCGGCTTCGGCGAGCCGGGCGGTGTTGGAAGTCATGGGACAGCTCCTTCTGATGGGCTTTACTGCTGGTCGCCGGTGCGGGTGGATTCGGCCCCGGTGGCAGCCTGGGTGGCGTCGGGGGCCGTGTCACCGCCGCGGACGGCGCTGAGCGATTCGCGGGCGGCCGCGGCGACCGCCTCCGAGGTGATGCCGAACTCGCGGAACAGGGTGCGGTAGTCGGCGGACGCGCCGTAGTGCTCGAGGGAGATCGTCCGGCCGGCGTCGCCGACGAGTTCGCGCCAGCTCTGCGCGATGCCGGCCTCGACCGAAACGCGGGCCTTCACCCCGCCGGGCAGCACGGACTCGCGGTAGGCGTCGTCCTGGCGGTTGAACCATTCGATGCTGGGCATCGACACGACGCGGGCGGCGATGCCCTCGGCCATGAGCTCGGAGCGGGCCTCGACGGCCAGCTGCACCTCGGAGCCGGTGCCGATGAGGATGACGTCCGGGCTCACGACGGCGCCGTCGCGGACGGCCTCCGCGAGGACGTATCCGCCTCGGGCGGTGCCGGCCGCGGAGCCGAAGGCGTCGGCCGTGGCGCCGCCTTCGCCGCGGGCGAAGGTGGGCACGTTCTGGCGGGTCAGCACGATGCCGGCCGGGTGCTCGGTGTTCTCCAGGATGGCCTGCCAGGCGGCGGCGACCTCGTTCGCGTCGGCCGGGCGGACGACGTCGAGCCCCGGGATGGCGCGCAGGGAGGCCAGCTGCTCGACCGGCTGGTGGGTCGGGCCGTCTTCACCGAGGCCGATGGAGTCGTGCGTCCACACGTAGATGGAGGGCACGCCCATCAGGGCGCCGAGGCGGATGGCCGGGCGCTGGTAGTCGCTGAAGATGAGGAAGGTGCCGGCGAAGGCGCGGGTGTTGCTGTGCATCGTGATGCCGTTGACGATGGCCGCGGCCGCGTGTTCGCGGATGCCGAAGTGCAGGACCCGTCCGTAGGGGTTGCCGGACCAGGCGGACGTCTGCTTCCCCGCGGGCACGAAGGAGGGAGCACCTTCGATCGTGGTGTTGTTCGACTCGGCGAGGTCGGCGGAGCCGCCCCACAGTTCCGGCAGCACCGGGCCGATGGCGTTGAGGACCTTGCCGGAGGCCGCGCGGGTGGACATGTCCTTGCCGGCCTCGAAGGCGGGCAGCGCCTGCTCCCAGCCCTCGGGCAGGGTGCGGTTCTGCAGCCGGTCCAGGATGGCTGCGCCTTCCGGGTTGGCGTCGCGCCAGCGGGTGAAGCTTTCCTCCCAGGCCCGGCGGGCGCTGCGGCCCCGTTCGGCCACCTGGCGGGCGTGCGCGAGCACGGCCTCGTCCACTTCGAAGGTCTGCTCCGGGTCGAAGCCGAGCGCCTCCTTTAGCGCGGCCACCTCGCTGCCGCCGAGGGCGGAGCCGTGGATCTTGCCGGTGTTCTGCTTGTTCGGCGCCGGCCAGCCGATGATGGTGCGCAGGGAAATGATGGAGGGCCGGCTGGTCTCGGCCTGGGCGGCCTTCAGGGCGCGGTGGAGCTCTTCGACGTCCTCGACGTAGTTCCCGGTCCGGGTCCAGTCCACGCGCTGGGTGTGCCAGCCGTAAGCCTCGTAGCGCTTCAGGACGTCCTCGGTGAAGGCAATGTCGGTGTCGTCTTCGATGGAGATGTGGTTCTCGTCGTAGATGACGACGAGGTTGCCCAGCTCCTGGTGTCCGGCCAGCGAGGAGGCCTCGGCGGTGACGCCCTCCTGCAGGTCGCCGTCGGAGGCGATCACCCAGATGGTGTGGTCGAAGGGGCTGGTTCCCGCGGGAGCCTCGGGATCCAGCAGCCCGCGCAGCCGGCGCTGGGCGTAGGCGAAGCCCACCGAGGTCGCCAGGCCCTGGCCCAGCGGCCCGGTGGTGATCTCCACGCCGTCGGTGTGGCGGTACTCAGGATGCCCGGGGGTCTTGGAGCCCCAGGTGCGCAGGGCCTTCAGGTCCTCCAGCTCCAGGCCGTAACCCGAGAGGAACAGCTGTGCGTAAAGGGTGAGCGAGGTGTGTCCGGGGGAGAGGACGAAGCGGTCACGCCCGATCCACTGCGGGTCGGAGGGGTCGTGGCGCATGAGCTTCTGGAACAGCAGATAGGCCGCGGGGGCCAGGCTCATGGCGGTGCCGGGGTGGCCGTTGCCGACCTTTTCCACCGCATCGGCGGCGAGAACGCGGACGGTGTCCACGGCTTTTCGGTCCAGCTCGGTCCAGCTCAGTTCTTGCTCATCCATCTGCGGCACGTTGACCGGGCCCCTCTCTGTAGTGGCTTGCCGGCGACAGCGCCGGTTCCGGCAGCCGCGGAACAGCGGCGGCCGGGGTGCGGATCGCTACCCACTTTATCCCGCAGCACACCGCCGTGGGCCAATTCCGCACCGCTAATGGAGCCCCGGTTACCCGATGCGAAGCCAAAGGAAGAGGCGGACCGGGCCCGGGCCGTGCGCGGCTTCGATTTCTACAGGAGATAGAGGTTATGATTACTCCGGACTTTCCCATGCCCAGACAGGATCAAGTGATAGCTCCGTGACTACCCAGCACGCCCCCGCCGAAATTCCGGTGTACACCGGGAAGATGACGGCCGGCCGTAAGCTGCGGGCCTATGTTGCGCTGACCAAGCCGCGCGTCATCGAGCTCCTGCTGGTGACCACCCTTCCGACCATGATCTTCGCCGAGCGGGGGATGCCCCCGCTGATGCTGATCCTGGCGACGATGGTCGGCGGCGCCCTGGCCGCCGGCAGCGCCGGAGCGTTCAACTGCTACCTGGACCGGGACATGGACCGGCTGATGCGGCGCACCAAGAACCGCCCGCTGGTGACCGGGGAGGTCACTCCCCGCGAGGCGCTGGTCTTCGCCTGGGCGCTCGGCGCGGTCTCCATCGCCATTCTCTGGGCCGGAGCGAACCTCCTGACGGCCGCCCTCGGTTTGGGCGCGATCCTGCTCTACGTGGTCTTCTACACGCTGATCCTGAAGCGGCGCACCACCCAGAACATCGTCTGGGGCGGCATCGCCGGCTGCATGCCGGTGCTGATCGCCTGGGCCGCGGTCACCAACAGCGTCGAGTGGCCCGCCGTCATCCTGTTCCTGATCATCTTCCTTTGGACGCCGCCGCATTACTGGCCGCTGTCCATGAAGTACGGCGAGGACTACCGCAACGCCAGCGTGCCGATGCTCGGCGCCGTGGCCGGCGCCAAGACGGTGTCCGTGCAGGTCGTGCTCTATGCCTACGCGACCGTGGCCTGCTCCCTTCTGCTGGTTCCCGTCGGCGGAGCCGGCTGGGTCTACACCCTCGGCGCCCTGCTCAGCGGCATCTGGTTTATCGCCGAGTCGCACAAGCTGCATGCCCGCGCCCAGCGCGAAGAGGTGACGGACAAGTCCGCCATGAAGGTCTTCCACCTTTCGATCAGCTACCTCACGGTGCTGTTCCTGGCCCTTGCGGTCGATCCGTTCATCGGCCCGGCCGTCCTGGCCTGATCCGCTTCCGGCCTTCCGGGTCACCGCCCGCCCCGCCGATGGCGCGGGCCGGGTAAGCGGCAGCTTCTCAGGGCCCGTTCTCAAGCCCCTCGGCGATGGCACGCAGCGCCGCGATGTGCCGGGTGAGGGCACGCCGGCCGTCCGGCGTGAGGGACAGCCAGGTCCGCGGCCGCTTTCCGATGTACCCCTTGCGGATGCGCAGATACCCGGCGGCTTCCAGCTGTCCCGCCTGCTTGGACAGCACGGAGTCCGAGACCTCGAGGAGGTCGCGCAGGTGTCCGAACTCCGACTCGTCCACCTGCGCCAGCGCCGCGGCGATGCTGAGCCGGACCGGAGCATGGATGACTTCATCAAGGCTGATGCGTGCACCGGTGCCGGGGTTTTCGCTCACCGTACGGGTCGCAGGATCATCAGAGCCGCCAGGATGCAGGGGGCTGCCGTCAGGGCCCAGGCCCCCGTCGCCAGCGCCGGTCCGATCTCCGACGCATCCAGCAGCACCCGGTTCAGCATGGGTGACACCACCCAGAGGCCCACCAGGAACGATGTGAGGTATCCGGCCCCGACCCACCTCCAGGCATGGCGGGGCACCGAGCGGGTCCGGCGCTGCACAAGCCAGATTCCGGCGAGGAAGAGCAGGAAGGTGAAGGCCGTCCAGGTCAGGAACATGCCGACCCCCAGGGTCGGCCTCGCCACCGCGTTGACGCCCATGACCAAGCCGAGCACGGCGGTGGCTGCAGCGTAGATGCGCCGGTCCTGCGGTCTGGCGGGAGTTCGGGAACCGGCTGCGGCCAGCTGGTTTCGCGCCTGGTTCGGGGTCGGGGGCGGATCGGTGAATGCCATCGATGCTCCTGGGAAGGTGGGAACGGCGGGATCCGGGGCCCGGACGCCGGGTTCCGGTGAAGCAACTACTTTCCAGACTGGCAAGGACTTTCCATCGGCGGATGCGGAAGCCGGCCTTAACTTAAACGGCAGGAGGGCCGCCCCCTCGGGGGCCGGCCCTCCTGCCAAAAAACTCCGCAGCAGCGGTCCGGCGGCTACCGGGCGGCTGCCTTCCCGGCTTCCGCCCCGGCCCGGTCCGGGATCCGGCGCGCGACCCCGGTGAACACCAGGTGCGCGGCGGCGGCGGTCAGCAGCGACGCGCCCAGCATGTGCAGGGCCACCAGGACGATCGGCAGCGCGAGGAAGTGCTGCACGTAGCCGATGACGGCCTGCAGCAGCGTCACGGCCGTCATCAGCACCAGCGCACGGCGCAGGCGCGCGTCCGCCGGCCGCCGCCAGGCAAGGTACAGGGCCACGGCGATCGCGAAGACCAGCAGGTAGACGGGAACCACGTGGATGCGCGTCCACAGATCGGGATCCAGTCCGTTCCGGGCCGCGCCGTGGTCACCCGCGTGCGGGCCGGAGCCGGTGACGATCACGCCGAGCACCACTGCGATCGCCGACAGCACGCCGATCGCCCAGAGCAGCGGACGCATGGCGGACGGCGCCAGCGGCCCGTCCTGTGCCGCCAGCTGTGCTTCGCCGAGCCGTGCACGGTTGACCATCACCGTGGCGGACACGATCAGGATCATCGACACGATGAAGTGCAGGCCCACCACCCACGGGTTCAGCCCGGTCCACACCGTAATGCCGCCGATGAAGGCCTGGGCCGGGATGCCGGCCAGCAGGCCGATGGACAGCCACCAGAGGTCCCGGCGCGCGTGCCGGAGCTTCCAGACGGAGGCCACGGTGCCGAAGGCGATGGCGGTCAGCACGAAGGTCAGGAGGCGGTTGCCGAACTCGATGATGCCGTGGACGCCCATCTCGGGGGTGGCGACCAGCGAGTCCGCGGTGCACAGCGGCCACTCCGGGCAGCCCAGGCCGGAGGCGGTCAGGCGGACGGCGCCGCCGGTGACGACGATGCCGATGTTGGCCACCAGCGACGCAACGGCCATGGCGATGACGAGCCGGCCGGCGACGGAGGGGCGGGCGGCTGGGCCGGTCAGGGTTTGGGACACGGGAACTAACTCCATTTGAACCAGCGGACGGCTGCCAGGCCGCCCAGGATTGCCCACGCCAGCAGGATCAGCGTGGCGGACAGGTTGAACTGCGCCTCGACCAGGGCGCTGCGCAGTGCATCGCCCAGCGCCGCCGAGGGCAGCAGCTCCACCAGGGGAGTCCAGGCGGAGGTCATGTTGGTGGTCGGAATCAGGATCCCGCCGACGGCGGCGAGCAGGATCCACAGCAGGTTGGTGATCGCCAGCGTAGCCTCCGGCCGGGCCGTACCGGCGACCAGCAGCCCAAGGGCGGTGAAGGCGAACGCTCCGAGCAGCAGCAGCGCAAGGCCGGGCAGCAGGCCGGCCGGTTCCGGCCGCCAGCTCAGGAACAGGGCCAGGCCGGTGATCACCGCGACCTGGATCATCAGGACCGCGACGACGGCGATGGCCTTCCCCGCGATGAGCCCGCCGCGCCCCAGCGGCGTGGTGGAGAGGTAGCGCAGGACGCCGTAGCGGCGGTCGAACCCGGTGGCGATGCCCTGGCCGGTGAACGCGGTGGACATGGCGCACAGGGCGAGCACGCCCGGAACGGCCATATCGATGCGGGACGCGCCGTAGCCGTCCAGCAGCGGCGTGACGGTGAGCCCGATCAGCGCAAGGATGGGCAGGACGACGGCGAGGATCAGCTGCTCGCCGTTGCGCAGCATGGTGATGGCCTCGTAGCGGCCCTGCTGCAGGATCCTGGTGGCAAGGGGAGCGGGGGCGCTCATCGGATGTCCCTTCCGGACAGTTCGAGGAACACGTCCTCAAGGGTGCGGGACGCCAGGTGCACCGAGTGGGGCATGATGCCGCGGCGTTCCCACCAGGCGGTGAGCCGGGCCAGGTCGGCGGGGAGGATGCCGCCGGCAACGGTGTAGTGGCCGGCGGCCGTTTCGCCGCACTCAAGATGCGGGAGGCCGGCGTCGGCCAGGTCCAGTCCGGGCTCGGCGGTGAAGGTCAGGACGCGGCTGCGCGCGGTTTCGTCGCTGGCGGCCGTGAGTTCGGCCACTGTTCCGCGGGCCACGGTCCGGCCGTCGTCGATGATGTACACGTAGTCGGCCAGCCGCTGCGCGTCGTCAAGCAGGTGGGTGGTGAGGATGATGCCCAGGCCCTCGTCGCGCAGTTCCTGGATCAGCTCGAAGACGATCTGGCGGGACTGCGGGTCCAGTCCGGCGCTCGGCTCGTCCAGGAAGAGGACCTCCGGGTTGCCCACCAGCGCGCAGGCCAGCGCCAGACGCTGCTTCTGCCCGCCGGAGAGCCGGCGGATGCCCGTGGAGGCGAAGCTGCCGATGCCCAGCCGCTCGACCAGCTCCTCAACGGGCCGGGGGGAGACGTACATCCGCGAGAGGTGCTTCAGCAGGGCGACCGGGCGCGCCGACGGCGGGAGGCCGCCGTCCTGCAGCATGACTCCCACGCGGGCGCGCAGGTCGGCGCCCGCGTTCCAGGGATCCTCGCCCAGCAGGCGCACGGTGCCGCCGTCGGCCGGCATGAGGCCCTGCGCGCAGGCCAGGGTGGTGGTCTTGCCGGCTCCGTTGGTGCCCAGAAGGGCGGTCACCTGGCCGGGGCGGGCGGCGAAGTCGACGTCGGCGATGACACGTATCATCTTCCCGTCGAGCCCGTTCACGGGGCCCAGGTCTTTGACCAGGCCCTCGATGGTCAGGCAGTAATCAGCAGTGGACACCCGGATATTCTACGTTACGTAGTACCCGGTTCCGGGTGGCCGCAAACCGCGCCGAAACAGGTGGGAAGCCTGACCTTAGTAGATCGCCGGAACAGATTAGGTCATGATTGTGTTGTGTATTCCGTGAGCAAAACCGGCCAGAAGAAGGCGGTGAACAAGACCGTGACCGCCCGCGAATCAGAGCAGCGCACCCGAGACCGTGTCCTGGGTGCCGTACTGGAGCACGGCCCGGTCAGCGCCGCGGAACTCGGTGAACTGCTGGGCTTCACGCCCGCAGCGGTCCGCCGCCACCTGGACGCGCTGTCCGGGACGGGACTGATCCAGGTCAAGCGCGTAGGCGGCACCTCCTCCGGTGCGGGCCGGCCCGCGCGCCGATACGTGCTGAGCCCCCAGGGCCAGGCGTATCTGGGCAACGACTACCTGGACATCGCGGTTGAAGCGCTCCGCCAGCTGGGGGATGCCCTGGGCCCGGAAGCGGTGGCGCGTTTCGCCGCCGACCGCTTCGAGGCCCTGGAGGAGAAGTACCGCCCGGCGGTGGAGGCCGCCGGCCCGGCAGTCGAGGACCGCGCGGAGGCGCTGGCCGCTGAACTGACCAAGGACGGCTTCGTGGGATCCACCACGATGATCGGCACGGCCCGCACTCCCAGCACCCTGCTGAGCGTGCAGCTGTGCCAGGGGCACTGCCCCATCCAGGCGCTGGCCAGTTCCTACCCCGTGTTCTGCGACAAGGAGACGGAGGTGTTCTCCCGCCTGCTGGGAGTCGACGTCCGCCGCCTGTCCACGCTCTCCCGCGGCGGACATGTCTGCACCACCCACATTCCCGTCGGCCGCACCCGCACGGCGCCCCCCGCGCCGGCACCGGCCGAAGCGATAACAGCCTCATCCACTCATCAGCAAGAAAGGCCGTGATGACGGATCAAGTAACCCGAAAGTCAGCGGTGCCGGAGTCGGTGCCCCAGACAGTGATTTCGGACATCCTCGAAAGGAACCCCGAACTTGAGGGGATCGGCACCTACGAGTACGGCTGGGCCGACTCCGACGTCGCCGGCTCCTCCGCCCGCCGCGGGCTCAGCGAGGACGTTGTCCGGGACATCTCGGCCAAGAAGAGCGAGCCGGAATGGATGCTCGACCTGCGCCTGAAGGGCCTGAAGTACTTCGACCGCAAGCCCATGCCGACCTGGGGTGCAGACCTCTCCGGCATCGACTTCGACAACATCAAGTACTTCGTGCGCTCCACCGAGAAGCAGGCCGCTTCCTGGGAGGAACTGCCCGAGGACATCCGCAACACCTACGAGAAGCTGGGCATCCCGGAGGCTGAGCGGAACCGCCTCGTCGCCGGCGTCGCCGCCCAGTACGAGTCCGAGGTCGTCTACCACCAGATCCGCGAGGACCTGGAGGCGCAGGGTGTCATCTTCCTGGACACCGACACCGCGCTGAAGGAACACGAGGACATCTTCCGCGAGTACTTCGGCACCGTGATCCCGGTCGGCGACAACAAGTTCGGCTCGCTGAACACCGCCGTTTGGTCCGGCGGCTCCTTCGTGTACGTCCCCAAGGGCGTTCACGTCGAGATCCCGCTGCAGGCCTACTTCCGCATCAACACGGAAAACATGGGCCAGTTCGAGCGCACGCTGATCATCGCCGACGAGGACTCCTACGTCCACTACATCGAAGGCTGCACCGCGCCGATCTACACCTCGGACTCGCTGCACTCCGCCGTCGTCGAGATCGTCGTGAAGAAGAACGCCCGCGTCCGCTACACGACCATCCAGAACTGGTCCAACAACGTCTACAACCTGGTGACCAAGCGCGCCGTGGTCGAGGCCGGCGGCACCATGGAATGGATCGACGGCAACATCGGCTCCAAGGTCACCATGAAGTACCCGGCCGTCTACCTGGTCGGCGAGGAGGCCCGGGGCGAGACCCTGTCCATCGCCTTCGCCGGCGAGGGCCAGCACCAGGACACCGGCTCGAAGATGGTGCACATCGCGCCGAACACCAAGAGCTCGATCATTTCCAAGTCCGTCGCCCGCGGCGGCGGCCGCGCCGCGTACCGCGGCCTGGTCCAGGTCCGCGAAGGCGCCAAGCACTCGGCCAACACCGTGCGCTGCGACGCCCTGCTGGTGGACAACATCTCCCGCTCCGACACGTACCCGTACGTCGACATCCGCGAGGATGACGTCACCATGGGCCACGAGGCCACGGTGTCGCGCGTCAGCGAGGAGCAGCTGTTCTACCTGATGTCCCGCGGCATGCCCGAGGACGAGGCCATGGCCATGATCGTGCGCGGCTTCATCGAGCCGATCGCCCGCGAGCTGCCGATGGAATACGCCCTTGAACTGAACCGCCTTATCGAACTCCAGATGGAAGGAGCCGTCGGTTAATGTCGAAGCTTAACGACGTCGTGGAAACGGTGACCGAGAAGGTCGCCAATGCAGTGGAAGACGTCAAGGCACGGATCGGAGCCGACGGACAGGACCGCCGCGTCCTCATTGACGGATTCACCGAGGAAGGCGAGGACCTCTCGCCGCTGAACGAAACCCGCCAGGTCCTGGGCGGCGACAGCGCCAAGGCGCACAGCCACGGCGGCGGCGAGGGGCTGGCCGACAGCTCCCGCGCCGGCCGGATGACGTCCTTCAACCGGGCGGACTTCGGCAAGCTGACCGGCCGCGAGGAGGACTGGCGGTTCACCCCGCTCAAGCGCCTGCGCGGCCTGCACACCAAGGCGCTCGACGGCGCCGCGCCCGAGCTGGCCGTCGTCGCTCCCGACGGTGTGCTGGTGGAGCATGTGGGACGCGACGACGCCCGCATCGGTTCCGCCGGCATCCCCGAGGACCTGGTCGCAGCCGCAGCGTGGGAGGCCTTCACCGAGGCCACCGTCATCACCATCCCCGAAGGCGTATCGGCCGACGGCGGCGTCACCCTCACGGTGACCGGCGCCGGCACCGACCCGGCCGCCCAGCACCTGGTGATCGACGCCCGCGCCAACTCGCGCGCCGTCGTGGTCCTGGACCACAACGGCACCGGCGTGCTCTCGCAGAACGTCGAGGTCGTCGTCGGCGACAACGCCGAGCTGACCGTCGTGTCCGTCCAGGACTGGGCCGACGACGCCGTGCACGCCTCGGCGCAGTACGCCGTGGTGGGCCGTGACGCCCGCTTCAAGCACGTTGCCGTCAGCCTGGGCGGCGACCTGGTCCGCATCACTCCGTCGGCGCGGTTCACCGCTCCCGGCGGCGAGGTGGAGCTCTACGGCCTGTACTACGCCGACGCCGGCCAGCACCTGGAGCAGCGCCTGTTCGTGGACCACGCAGTTCCCAACTGCAAGTCCAACGTCCTGTACAAGGGCGCCCTGCAGGGCAAGGACGCGCACACCGTCTGGGTAGGCGACGTGCTGATCCGCAAGGAAGCCGAAGGGACCGACACCTACGAGGTGAACCGGAACCTGCTGCTCACCGACGGCTGCCGCGCCGACTCCGTGCCGAACCTGGAGATCGAGACCGGCCTGATCGAGGGTGCCGGCCACGCCAGCGCCACCGGCCGCTTCGACGACGAGCACCTGTTCTACCTGATGGCCCGCGGCATCCCGGAGGAGGCTGCCCGCCGCCTGGTGGTCCGCGGCTTCCTCAACGAGATCATCCAGCAGATCAAGGTGCCCGCCCTCGAGGAGCGGCTCACCGAGGCCGTCGAGCGCGAGCTCGCCGCTTCCGAGAACTGATCGGCGCCACGCAGAACCCTCCGCGCCGGGTGCGGGCCCTCCGGTCCCGCACCCGGTCCGCGGAACCCCACAGCTTAGAGACGCATCCGCCAGAGGGTGCAAAGGAGAAAGCAGACCGCATGTCTACTCTTGAGATCAAGGACCTCCACGTCAGCATCGAGACCGAACAGGGCTCGAAGCAGATCCTGAAGGGCGTGACCCTGACGATCAACACCGGCGAAACCCACGCCATCATGGGCCCGAACGGCTCCGGCAAGTCCACGCTGGCCGCCACCATCGCCGGCCACCCCCGCTACACCGTCGACAGCGGTTCCATCACCCTGGACGGCGAAGACGTCCTGGAGATGAGCGTCGACGAGCGTGCCCGTGCTGGCCTCTTCCTGGCCATGCAGTACCCGGTCGAGGTCCCCGGCGTGACCATGACCAACTTCCTGCGCACCGCCAAGACCGCCCTCGACGGCGAGGCCCCCTCGCTGCGCACCTGGACCAAGGACGTCAAGGCCGCCATGAGCGACCTGCGCATCGACGCCGACTTCGCCGCCCGCAACGTCAACGAGGGCTTCTCCGGCGGTGAGAAGAAGCGCGTGGAGATCCTGCAGCTGGAACTCTTCCACCCGAAGTTCGCCATCCTGGACGAGACGGACTCCGGCCTGGACGTCGACGCGCTGAAGGTCGTCTCCGAGGGTGTGAACCGCGAGCACGCCAAGGGCGGCATGGGCACCCTGCTCATCACCCACTACACGCGCATCCTGCGCTACATCAAGCCGGACTTCGTGCACGTCTTCGTTGACGGCCGGATTGCCGAGCAGGGCGGCCCCGAGCTGGCCGACCGCCTCGAAGAAGAAGGCTACGACCGCTTCGTGGGCGTCGGAGCCTGATCCGTCCCGTCCCGATTACTTAAGGAGCAGATGATGAGCGAAACCGCTGACGCGCGCACATCGCTGGAGGACGTCGAGGAAGCCCTCAAGGACGTCATCGACCCCGAGCTGGGGGTGAACGTCGTCGACCTCGGTCTGCTCTACGGGCTGAAGTACGCCGACGACGGCGCCCTGCTCATCGACATGACCCTCACCACCGCCGCGTGCCCGCTCACCGATGTCATCGAGGAGCAGACCGGCCAGGCGCTGGACGGCGTCGTCGACGAGTGGCGGCTGAACTGGGTGTGGATGCCGCCGTGGGGTCCGGAAAAGATCACCGACGACGGCCGCGACCAGATGCGGGCCCTGGGCTTCAACATCTGATCCGGGCGCCTCGCCTGCAGCATTGCTGAGCACGAAGGGCCGCTTCCCTGTAAAGGGGAGCGGCCCTTCTGCGCGTCCGGGCACGGCCGGGCACGCCGGCTTCGCGCGCTCAGTCCTGCCGTTCGCCCAGCCCCCGGGCGGCCAGGGCGTCGCCGGTGCGCCGGGCGTAGGCAACGGTGCCGACGACGGCGGGCACCAGCAGCGCCCGCGGGCTGCGGCCCACTCCCCGTGCCGCTGCCGCCTGCCGGGCATCCCGCAGGGCAGCCGACAGCCACGGCAGGCTGCGCAGCATCAGGCCGACGGCGAGGGCAAACCGTTCCGGATCGGCGCCGAACCGCCGCAGCGGACGCACCAGCGCGGCCAGCCCGTCCAGCAGCACCGGTACCGGCGTGGTGGAGACCAGCAGCTGGGCGGCGCCCACGCAGGCAAGGATCCCGACCGGCACCGCCACCGCTGCCTCCCAGCCGGAGGAAAAGAACTGGAACCCGCCGAGCAGGACCAGCACCGGCAGTGTCTGCAGCGTGGTGCGCACCAGCTCCCGAAGATGCCCGGACACCGCGAATCCGGCGTACACCAGCAGCAGGGCCAGCGCGGCGGCCGGGGGAGTGCGGACCGCCAGCACCCAGGCTGTCAGCGCCGCGACGGCCAGTGCCTTGGCCGGCAACGGCACCGACAGGGCCAACCTGCGCATCAGCGGACCGCCCCGGCCTGCGCGGAGCGGGCGCGGTACTCGGCAATCGCAGGTCCGGGCGCGCCGTCGAACGCAATCCGTCCTGCCTCCACCACCAGGACCCGGTCGGCGTCCGCGGCGAAATCCAGGTCGTGGGTGGTCCAGAGGACCTGCTGGGGGAGTGCGGCGAAGAGCGACCGGAGCCGCTCGGTGTTGCGCAGGTCCAGCAGCGTGGACGGCTCGTCGGCCAGGAGGACCGCCGGGTCGACGGCGAGCACCCCGGCCAGGGCCACGAGCTGGCGTTCACCGCCGGAGAGGTCGTAGATGCTCTGGTCCGCCAGCGGCAGCAGGCCCAGCCGGTCCAGCCGGGCCTCCACCGCCGCCTCCCGCTGCCGGCGGTCCGGGATGCTGCGGCGCAGGGAGAGGTCGACGTCGTCCCGCCCGGTGGACAGCACCAGCTGCGACAACGGGTCGGTGAAGACGAACCCGACCGCACGCCGGACGGCGGCGGTGGACTCGGCGACGTCGAGCCCCCGCACGCGCACAGCGCCCGACGTCGGGCGGACCAGCCCGTTGATCAGCTTGAGCAGCGTGGACTTGCCGGAGCCGTTGGCACCGATCACGGCGATGCGCTGCTCGGTGAGTACCAGGTTCACGTCCTGCAGGAGGTGCCGCGGACCGCCGTCGGGCCCGGGCACGCTGACGCCGACCGAGTCGAAGACAATGCTCCCGTCTGCAGGCGACGTTCCGGGCACCGGGCCCGGCACGGGCCGGTCGCCCGAAGCAGGTTCGCCCGCCCGTTCTGCGGCGGCGCCTGCGGCACCGTCTCCCGGGACAGCCGTACGGCGTCGGAACAGGCTCATTCGGCGCCGGTTCCCATCCGGGGGAACGCCCGGAAGACCGCCGCAGCGAGCAGCCCGGCGACCACGCACTTGATGACGTCACCGGGGACGAACAGCAGGTCCGCCAGCAGGGCGGCCTCGAGGCTGAGTCGGCCATTGATCATCATGCCGGCGATGCCGAGCGGATGAATGACCAGGAAGGAGGCGACGGCGGCCGCAGCGACCAGGAGCACGGTCCGCAGCCCGGCCCTTCGCCCTGCCGGGCGCCCCGCACCCTGCCGCCAGGCCAGCCGGGAGAGGGCCCCGGCCACTGCCGCACCCGGCAGGAAACCGAGCAGGAACCCGGCGGACGGCAGCGCCAGGACGCCGAGCCCGCCCCGGAAACCGCTGAACACCGGCAGGCCGGCAAGCCCGACGAGCAGATACAGCCCCACCGCCGCCGCCGCGCGGGCCGGACCCAGGATCAGGCCGGCCAGCAGCACGCCGAGGGTCTGCAGCGAGATCGGCACGCCCAGGGCCCCGACGGGGACGCCCGGCAGCACCGACAGCGCCGCGATCAGGGCTGCGAAGACCGCCGTCAGGGCAAGATCCGCACCGCGGTTCCGGGAACGGAGCTGCCTGCCCCGCCCGCCCGGACCCGCGGCTGAACCTGCGGTGGCGGCGCGGAGCGCGGTCTGCGCGTCCGACGGGTGGACGGGGTCATCGGAAAAACGGGTCACGGTGCCTCCGGTGCGAAGTGCGGCGCCAGCCGCCGCACTTCCGACCCTAGTGGCGGGTTGCGGCCCTGCCATTGGAGGTTTTCTACAAACCGGCCCGCAGCGCTAGACTGGATAGCTGCCCCTCCCCACCCCCGAAAGGTTTTACCTGGTGATATCCGTATCCGGACTCGAACTGCGTGCCGGCGCCCGTCTGCTGATGGACGAAGTCACGTTCCGGGTGGACAAGGGAGACAAGATCGGGTTGGTGGGCCGCAACGGCGCCGGCAAGACCACCCTGACGAAGGTCCTGGCCGGAGAGGCGCTGCCCGCGGCCGGCACCATCACCCGCAGCGGACTGATCGGCTACCTGCCCCAGGACCCGCGCACCCCGGACATGGACCAGCTGGCGCGGGACCGGATCCTCTCCGTGCGGGGCCTGGACACCGTGGTGCGCAACCTGCGCAAGAGCCAGGAGGAGATGGCCAGCGACGACGACGCCGTCGCCCGCAAGGCCATGAACCGCTACGACCGGCTCGAGGCGGAGTTCCTCGCCGGCGGAGGCTATGCCGCCGAAGCGGAGGCCGCGGCCATCTGCTCCAACCTGGCACTGCCGGACCGGCTGCTGAACCAGCCGCTGAAGACCCTCTCCGGCGGCCAGCGGCGCCGCGTCGAGCTGGCGCGCATCCTGTACTCCGGGGCCGACACCATGCTGCTCGACGAGCCGACCAACCACCTCGACGCCGACTCGATCGCCTGGCTGCGCGAGTTCCTGAAGAACCACTCCGGCGGGCTGATCGTGATCAGCCACGACACCGAGCTGCTGGAGGCCACCGTCAACAAGGTCTTCAGCCTCGACGCGAACCGCGCCACCATCGACATCTACAACCTGGACTGGAAGCGGTACAAGGTCCAGCGGGAGACTGATGAGCGCGCGCGGAAGCGTGAACGCGCCAACGCCGAAAAGAAGGCCCAGGTTCTCATTGACCAGGCGAACAAGATGCGTGCCAAGGCCACCAAGGCGGTGGCCGCCCAGAACATGCTCAAGCGGGCCGAGCGGCTGCTCGGCGGGCTTGAGGCCGAACGCACCTCGGACAAGGTCGCCGCGCTGCGCTTCCCGGAGCCGGCGCCGTGCGGACGCACCCCGCTGACCGCCGAGGGCCTAAGCAAGAGTTACGGGTCGCTGGAGATCTTCACCGACGTGGACCTGGCCATCGACCGCGGCTCGCGCGTGGTCATCCTGGGCCTGAACGGCGCGGGCAAGACCACCCTGCTGCGCATGCTCGCCGGCGTGGACAGGCCCGACACCGGCCAGGTCGTGGCCGGGCACGGCCTGAAGATCGGCTACTACGCCCAGGAGCACGAGACCCTGGACACCGAGCGGACCATCCTGGAGAACATGCGCAGCGCCGCCCCGGACATGGCCGATGCCGAGGTCCGCGGCATCCTCGGGTCATTCCTGTTCTCGGGCGACGACGTGAACAAGCCGGCAGGCGTGCTCTCCGGCGGCGAGAAGACGCGCCTGGCGCTGGCCACCATCGTGGCGTCCTCCGCGAACGTCCTGCTGCTCGATGAGCCCACCAACAACCTGGACCCGGCCAGCCGCGCGGAGATCCTCGGCGCCCTGAGCAACTACAAGGGCGCCGTGGTGATGGTCAGCCACGATGAAGGCGCCGTCGAAGCGCTGAACCCCGAGCGCGTGGTCCTGCTGCCCGACGGCGTCGAGGACCTGTGGAATTCCGATTACCTGGAGCTCGTCACCCTCGCCTGAGCACGGAGCCGGCCCGGCTACTCGAAGCGGGACGGATCTCCTGCGCCGCGCCTGAGGATCTCCGGCCTGCCGCTGGAGAAGTCGACGACGGTCGTGAGGTCCGGCGGGCAGAACCCGGCGTCCAGGACGGCGTCCAGCTGGTGGTCCAGCCGCTCCTTGATGTCCCAGCCTTCGGTCAGGGGATCCTCCTCGCCGGGCAGCAGCAGGGTGCTGGAGATCATCGGTTCACCCAGTTCCTCCAGCAGCGCACCCACCACCCTGCTGTCCGGAATGCGCACGCCCACCGTCTTCTTCTTCGGCTGCGACAGCCAGCGCGGCACCTCCTTCACCGCCGGCAGGATAAAGGTGTAGCTGCCGGGGGTGGAGGCCTTGATGGCGCGGAAAACGTCATTGTCCATCGTGACGAACCGGCCCAGCTGCGCAAAGTCCCTGCACATCAGCGTGAAGTGGTGCTTGTCATCCAAATGACGGATGGAGCGGATCCGGTCCAGGGCGTCCTTGTTGTTGAGCTGGGCGCCCAGGGCGTAGCAGGAATCCGTCGGGTAGGCGATCAGGCCGCCGGAGCGAAGGATGGCGGCAACCTGGTCGACGGCGCGCCGCGGCGGGTTGTCCGGATGGATGTCAAAGTATCGTGCCATCTCCCGAGGCTACCGCTGATCCGGCAGCTGCTGTGGCGGGCAGGCCGCCGGGAACGGCCTATCCGGCCTTACCGCGCGTCAAGATCCTCCTGCGCGTCGAGGATGGCGTCCTCTTCCTCCTCCTGGGTGGGCCGGCGTCGGGCACGCTGCGGCTTGGGACGGGCGCGCGGTACGGCGGAGTGCATCCCGTCCCCGTCGTCGTCCCGGTCCAGGCCGGCCGCGGCCCAGCGGCGGTTCTGCGCCTCCTGGTAGGCGGCGTAGCCCAGGCCCACGAACAGCAGCACCCCGAAGGCGAACCACTGCATCGCGTACGAAAGATGGGTGCCCTCGCTTCGCTCAGGTACGGCCAGCGGCTGGGGAACCTCCGCCGCTGAGGGGCTCTCCGCAGCCATCACCCCATAGGAGCCGGTGGCGAGGGGATAGTCGAGTTCCGCCGCATAGGCGGCCAGGTCGATGGAGGCCAGCTGCCCGTCCGGGGCGCCGCGCTCGACGGCGGGCTCCGACGGCCGGATGCGCGCGGTCACCTCGACCTCGCCCTCCGGCGGGGCCGGCACGGAGTCCGGATGGCCGGCCTCGTCATTGCCGATCGGCAGCCAGCCCCGGTTCACGGCCACCGCCGTGCCGTCGGACAGCCGCAGGGGCACCAGCACTTCGTAGCCGGGCCGGCCGTTCAGCGGGCGGTTGCGCACCACGCGCTGTTCGGCGGCGTCGTAGGTGCCGGTCAGCGTCACCGGCAGCCACTCGTTCGCCGGGTCGTAACCGGTGAACAGGGCCGGGTCGTAGGCCAGCGGATCGGCGTCGTAGTTGTCTTCGACGACGCCGATGTCGGCGCGCACCGCATCGCGGCGGTCCAGCTGCCACATTCCCAGCGCGCTGCAGACCGCGGCGAGCAGGCACACCAGCAGGAACCAGCCGAGCCACTTGCCCGACAACAGGAACCGGTACATCTACCTGCTGCCCTCCGCCTCGGCCGGCTCCACGCCGGCGTCCAGGGGGAGGGTCTCGCGCCAGAGGCTCCGCTCGCGCAGGTACTCCTCCAGCCACCCGCGGTGGTCGGCGCAGGCCAGCCAGGTCTTGCGGCGCTCCGGGGTGTGGATCCGCGGGTTGTTCCACAGCAGGCGCCACGCGGCGTCGGCGCGGCAGCCGCGCCGGGAGCACACGGGCGCGCCCTCATCGGGGCCGGGGCCGGCAGGGCCGGAGAGCGAGTCGAGGAGGTTCATGGAGCGTCCGTCAGGCCTTGTCGTTGTCGTCGTTGCGCTGGTCATCAATGATCTCACCGTGCAGCACGGTGGTTTCGGGCCGCTCGTCCGCCGGCTGCGGGGGAGCGGGCGAACCCAGGGCCTGCATCGGCGGGGCGTCGATCATGGCGCCCGTGTCCATGGTCCGGGTGTCGCTTCCCCCGTTGGCGATCACCACGGCGAACCAGGGGAGCACGACGGCGCCCACCACCACTACCCAGATCATCCAGCCATGGACGAAAAAGAGCAGGAAGAGGCACACCATGCGGATGCTCATCGACACCGTGTACTTGATCATGCGGGAGCGCATCTCGTCCGAGTGCGCCGCCCTGGCTCCGGTGATCCGGGGGATCCCCCCGACGTCGCCGGATTCGCTGGATTGCCTGTTCATCACCCTCCAAACACGTTCGACCATTCTCTCACTGCCCGGTGCGTTGCAGAACCCGGTTTCGGCGCGGCTAGGATCGAACCGGACCCGGCCCCCTACCCCCATGGAGGATTCTTTCGTGCAGAACACCCAGCAGACCCAGCCCGATGCCGTGCAGGGCCGCAGCGTACTGGTGACGGGAGGAACCCGAGGAATCGGCCTCGCCATTGCCCGCGAATTCCTCGCGGCCGGAGACCGGGTGGCGGTCACCTACCGCTCCGGAGAGGTGCCCGAGGGCATGCTCGGCGTGAAGGCGGATGTGACCGATGCCGCGTCCATCGATGCCGCCTTCACCGAGGTCGAGGCAGCCCACGGGCCGGTGGAGGTCCTCGTCGCCAACGCCGGCATCACCCGCGACACCCTGCTGCTGCGGATGAGCGAAGAGGACTTCACCGACGTCGTCGACACCAACCTCACCGGCGCCTTCCGCGTGATCAAGCGGGCGTCGAAGGGCATGATCCGGCTGCGCAGGGGCCGGGTGGTGCTGATCAGCTCCGTCGTCGGCCTGTACGGATCGCCGGGCCAGATCAACTACGCCGCGTCCAAGGCCGGCCTCATCGGCATCGCCCGCTCCCTGACCCGGGAGCTGGGCTCGCGCGGCATCACCGCCAACGTCGTCGCTCCCGGCTTCATCAACACCGACATGACCCGGGCGCTGCCGGAGCAGACCCAGAAGGACTACCTCGGCTCCATTCCGGCCGGCAGGTTCGCCGAGCCTGAGGAGGTCGCCAAGGTGGTCCGCTGGATCGCCGGCGACGAGGCCGCCTACATTTCCGGCGCCGTGATTCCGGTGGACGGCGGGCTCGGCATGGGGCACTGACGCCGCCCCTGCGCTCCGCGGCGCCGGCAGGGCCGGGCATCCCCGGCCCTGCCAGCTTCGGCGCAGGTTCCTTGGAGGAATCCTCCACTGCCGGGACCGGCACCGGCTGGCAGGATGGGAACAGTGCTTCCAGCGCCCTGGACAGTTCCCACAAGCGCGCCGGACAGATTTCGCAAGCTCACCGACCTGAAGGAGTTCCCATGGCCCAGCTGGAGGGAAAGACCGCCATCGTTACCGGATCCTCGCGCGGCATCGGCGCCGAGACCGCGAAGCTGCTCGCCGGCCAGGGCGCGGCCGTGGTGGTGAACTATCGGCAGAAGGCGCCCCGGGCCAACAAGGTGGTGGCTGCCATCGAGGCGGCCGGCGGCCGTGCGGTGGCCGTCGGCGCCGACCTGACCACTCCGGAGGGCCCGGAGGCGTTGGTGGCGGCGGCGAAGGAGAACTTCGGCGGCCTGGACCTGCTGGTCCTGAACGCCTCGGGTGGAATGGAGACCGGCTTCGGCGAGGACTATGCGCTGCGCCTGAACCGCGACGCCCAGGTGGCCATGGCCCGGGCTGCGGCCGAGGCCATGCCGGCCGGCTCGCGGATCGTCTTCGTGACCAGCCACCAGGCGCATTTCATCAAGACGGTGCCCACGATGCCCGAATACGAGCCGGTGGCGCGCAGCAAGCGCGCCGGCGAGGACGCCCTGCGCGCCCTGGAGCCCGAACTCGCCGAGCGCGGCATCACGCTGGTGGTGGTCTCCGGAGACATGATCGAGGGAACCGTCACCGCCACCCTGCTGGACCGTGCCAACCCGGGCGCCATCGAGGCCCGCCGCGAGGAGGCCGGAAAGCTCTGGTCCGTGGAGGAGTTCGCCGCCGAGGTGGCACGCATGGCCGTCGCCGACGTGCCCGGCGGGCACACCGAATACATCGGCGGCGAAGACTACCTGGCCGCTTCCGGACCGCAGGCCTGACCGGCCCGCAACCGGATACGGCAAAGGGCCCGCCGCACACGAACCGTGCGCGGCGGGCCCTTTGCCGTACCGGGCCGGGCCTAGGCGAGGTTCGCGAAGTGCCGGATGACGGCGAGGCTGGGCAGGTCCAGGACGGCGTCGGCGGCCGCGGCCACCGCGGGCTTGGCGTTGAAGGCCACACCCAGGCCCGCCGCGGCCAGCATGTCCAGGTCGTTCGCGCCGTCGCCCACGGCGATGGTCTGCGCTTCGTCGATGCCCAGCTCGGCGGCCCAGGCCCGCAGCGACGCGGCCTTCGCCGCCCGGTCCACCACATCCCCGACCACGGTACCCGTGAGCGCACCGGCCTCGATGCCGAGCTGGTTGGCCCGCGCACGCGTCAACCGCAGCCGCTGCGCCAGCGGGGCCAGGACCTGGTTGAACCCGCCCGAGACCACGGCGACGGCGTGGCCCGCGTCAAGGAACGCGCCCAACAGCTCCTCGGCGCCCGCCGTCAGCTCGATCCGACCGCCGACCTCGTCGATGACGGTCTCCGGAAGCCCGGCCAGGGTCGCCACCCGGGCGTGCAGGCTCTGCGCGAAGTCCAGTTCCCCGCGCATGGCCGCTTCCGTCACGGCGGCGACTTCGGCTTCCCTGCCCGCGTGTGCGGCCAGCAGCTCAATGACCTCCTGGCGGATCAGCGTCGAATCGACATCCATGACCAGCAGTTTCCGCCCGGGGGCGAGCAGGGCCGGCGGCACGACGGCGGTCTGTGCGGCGGGGGCACCCGTTCCGTCCGACAGCGCGGCGGCCGCAGCCCGGACGCACAGCCGGAGCGAGTCCAGGGAACCTTCCCAGCGGACCAGGAGGCGGCTGGCCTCCCAGCCCGGACCGCCGGCATTCTCCAGCTCCACGATCTGCGCCCCGGCGTCGGCGACGGCGCGCTGCACGGTGGCCAGGTACACGTCCGGAAGGCGGACGCCGTAGCTCACGAGCGCATATTCGCGGGAATCGGTCGAAGGCATGGGGGTCCGTTCTGGGCTGGAGCGACAGGGCAGGCGCAGGGTGCCGCGCGGGCCCGAGGGCAACCGTGTGCGGTCCCGGCCGCGGGAAGTGCGCGGGCGCCGTTATATGCGTACCCCACCGGGCCTCCGTTTCGCCAACTGCGGCGCCGGTGGCCTAGTCTCTAAGGCTATGAGCGATGTTCTTGAATTTGCCGGCGTCAGCGTGATCCGCGGCGGCAAGGCCCTGTTGGACGGCGTGGACTGGCAGGTCCGAGAAGGGCAGCGCTGGGTCGTCATGGGCCCCAACGGTGCAGGCAAGACCACGCTCCTGCAGATCGCGTCCGGCAGGATGCACCCCACCCGCGGCACCGCGGGAATCCTGGACGAAGTGCTCGGCGCCGTCGACGTCTTTGAGCTGCGCCCGCGCATCGGCCTGGCCTCCGCGGCGCTGGCGAACCAGATCCCGGAGGACGAAACCGTCCTGAACGTGGTCCTCACCGCCTCCTACGGCATGACCGGCCGCTGGCGGGAGAAGTACGAAAAAATGGACGAGCGGCGCGCGTTCCGGCTGCTGGACACCTGGGGCGTCTCCACGCTGATGAACCGCCGCTTCTCCTCGCTCAGCGAAGGCGAACGCAAGCGCGTGCAAATCGCCCGCGCCCTGATGACCGACCCCGAGCTGCTGCTCCTCGACGAGCCCGCCGCCGGCCTCGACCTCGCCGGCCGGGAGGACCTGCTCCACCGGCTCGGGCAGCTGGCCCGCGACGAGGACGCCCCCGCCATGGTGCTGGTCACGCATCATCTGGAGGAGGTGCCCCCGGGCTTCACCCATGCCCTGCTCCTGCGCGAGGGCGGCGTCGTGGCGGCCGGACCGATTGACGAGGTCTTCACCGAGGAGAACCTCTCCGCCGCCTTCGATCTGCCGCTTTCCCTGCGCCGCGACGCCGGCCGGTACGCCGCCGTCGCCGCCGCCCGCAGCTAGGACTTGGACGCGCTGCAAGCCGCCCTGGTAGGCCTGGGCGGCCTCTGGGCCGGTGCCATCAACGCCGTCGTGGGCTCCGGCACCCTGGTCACGTTCCCCATCCTGGTGGCCGTCGGCTTCGCTCCGGTCACCGCGACGATCAGCAACGCCATGGGCCTGATCGCCGGCAACCTGGCCGGCTCCTGGGGCTACCGGCGGGAACTGGCCGGCCTGGGCCGGACCCTGCTGCAGCTGCTGCCGGCGTCGATCCTCGGCGGGATCACCGGAGCCGCCCTGCTGCTGCACCTGCCCGAGAGCGTCTTCGAAGCCGTGGCGCCGGCCCTGATCGTGGTGGCCCTGCTCTTCGTGCTGCTCCAGCCCCGCCTGCAGTCCTGGGTGCGCGCGCGGCGGGAGCGCACCGACGCTCCCGGCGGGCGCCCCTGGCTTCTCGTCGGACTCATCTACTTCGCCGGCGTGTACGGAGGCTACTTCGTCGCCGCGCAGGGGATCCTGCTGGTCGGGATCCTCGGGGTCTTCCTGCAGGGGACCCTGCAGGCGGCCAATGCCATGAAGAACATCCTGGTGCTGGCGGTGAACCTGGTCGCCGCGTGCTCCTACATGCTCTTCGCCTTCGACCGCATCGCCTGGCCCGCCGTCGCGCTGATCGCCGTCGGTTCCCTGATCGGCGGCTTCGCCGGGGCCGCCATCGGACGCCGGATGCGCCCCGGGGTGCTCCGTGCCGTCATCGTCGTCCTGGGCCTGATCGCGCTGTGGAACATGCTCGCGCCGTGAGTAATGTTGGAGCAGTGAACCTGCAGTACCTGGCCAGCGCCGACGATCCCCGCGTGCTCGACTACACCAACCTCACCGATACGGCCCTGCGCCGGCGCCGCGAGCCTGCCGAAGGCATGTACATCGCCGAGTCCTCCAAGGTGCTCCGCCGCGCCGTCGACGCCGGACACCGGCCCCGGTCCTTCTTCCTCGCCGAAAAGTGGGTGGCGGAACTGGCCGACATCCTCGAGCGCTTCCCCGAGGTGCCCGCGTATGTCGGCGAGCCGGCCCTGCTCGAGGCGATCACCGGCTTCCACCTGCACCGCGGCGCCCTGGCCGCCATGGAGCGGCCGGCCCCGCTGGCCCTGGAGCCGCTGCTGGCCGGCGCCCGGCGGGTCGCCGTCCTGGAGGACATCGTCGACCACACCAACGTCGGGGCGATCTTCCGATCCGCCGCGGCCCTGGAGGTGGATGCCGTGCTGGTCAGCCCCCGCTGCGCCGATCCGCTGTACCGCCGGGCCATCCGGGTCAGCATGGGCACGGTTTTCCAGGTGCCCTGGGTCCGGCTCATCGACTGGCCGGGCCAGCTCGGGCAGCTGCGTGCGGCCGGATTCGTTACCGCCGCCCTGGCCCTGAAGCCGGATTCGCTGACGCTGGACGAGCTCAGCGCCCGCCGGGACGAACGGCTCGCGCTGGTCCTGGGCACCGAGGGTGACGGGCTCGCGCCCTCCACCCTGGCCGAGGTGGATCTGACCGTACGGATTCCGATGAGCGGCGGCGTCGATTCGCTCAACGTGGCCGCGGCGAGTGCGGTGGCGTTCTGGGAATGCCGGCCGCGGAACTGACGGTTTGGCCTGTGCCCTGTTGCGGCGGGCCCTGCAATGCCACAATCGGGCGGGTCAGCCACCCCTTCGGTCCGGGAGCGAGCCATTTCCGCCGATCTGCCCGAGCACACCCGCCTGCCGGGACTCCGCCGCCTCGCCGGTGCCTTGATCTGCGCCTTGGGGTGCGGGCTGGCGTTGACCGCCTGCGGGCCGACCGCTGAGCAGGTGAAGGAACGCGCGACGGCAACGGCCGCCCCGGCCCCGCAGCCCGCACCCGAGGCCGTCCAGACCGTTCCGGCCGCTCCCACGCCCACCCCCACCGCCGCGCCCGCTCCGCTGAAGGTGGGCGTGAGCGGCCGCCAGACCGGCATGGCCGAGCCGGTCCAGAGCGCCTGCCAGTGGCTGCTGCGCCGGGAGACGGACCCGATGCCCGCCACGGAAGCGGCCGCCTGCGTGGCCGCCGCCGCCACGGCCGGGGGAGGGGCGCGCCAGCAGCTGGACAGCAGGACCAGCCTCCTTCCCCCCGGCGTGTACAGCATCGACTTCACGACCTCCGGCAGCTTTTCCCTCCGGCTCGGCGCCGACGACGGCAACCTCGAAGTGCGGGTGGACGAGGAGCGGCGCGAACTCATCATCGACGGCGAGGCGGTCCCCGCCTCCTCAGGCGGGAGCCCGGAGGAGGCGTACGCCGAAGTGCTCGTCGCCGCCGCTGAAACGACCACCAGCCCCGACCGCCTCGCCGCCTTCCTCGGCACCGCGGAGGAGGTGGCGGTCCAGTACGACGTCGAAACCCAAGGCGTGCCGGCAGTGCGCCTGTCCGCGCGGCTGCCTGCGGACGGGGCGGCGGCGCCGGCCCGCAACGCGGTCCTCTGGCTCGACGACTTCTACCGGCCCGTCCGCATCGAGCTGAGCGGGGCGCGGCAGGGCATCGACTTCGGGTTGACCGCCGTCAACACCGCCTGGCGGCTGCCCTGACACGCCGCCGCGGCGAAGTGGCAGCGAATCCGGACGGTGGGGTATGCTTGATTGCTGGCCCTGCGGGGCCGCCCTGAAGCTTTCAAACCACCTGTGGCTGGCAAAATCCAGGCACCAAGAGAAGGTACAACTGTGAAGTCTGATATCCACCCCACTTATGCACCGGTCGTCTTCCGTGACCTGGCGTCCAACACCTCCTTCCTGACGAAGTCCACCGCGACCTCGTCCAAGACCATCGAGTGGGAAGACGGCAACACCTACCCGCTCATCGAGGTGGAAATTTCCTCCGCATCGCACCCGTTCTACACGGGCAAGCAGCGCATCATGGACTCCGCCGGCCGCGTCGAGCGCTTCAACGCCCGGTTCAAGGGCTTCGGCGGCAAGAAGTAGGCTCCGCCGCCCATGGCATGAAGGAAGGGTCCGTCCGGTTTGCCGGACGGACCCTTTCAGCACCCGGGGCCTTTCCCTCCCAGAGAGAAGGAACAGCGACATTGAGCAGCACAGCTGAAGAGAGCACGCGCCGGCACGGCGAATACAAGGTCTCCGGGGGCAAACTGGTCGTCGTCGACCTCGACGTCGTCAACGGGCGGCTCGCCGACGTCTCCCTCGGCGGAGACTTCTTCCTGGAGCCCGACGAGGCCCTCGCCGACATCAACGCGGCCCTGGAGGGCCTGCCGGCGGACTCATCCGCCGCCGATATCGCAGCGGCCATCCGTGCCCGGCTGCGTCCTGACGCCGTCCTGTTCGGCTTCTCTCCGGAGGCCGTGGCCACGACCGTGCGCCGGGCGCTGGCCAAGGCCACCGGCTGGGCGGACCACGAGTGGGAGATCATCCCGCCGACGCCGCTGCCCACCCACCTGCATGTGGCCATGGATGAGGTCCTCACCGAAGAGGTCGGCGCGGGCCGGCGGCGGCCCACTCTGCGGTTCTGGGAATGGCAGGAGTCGCCGTCGGTGGTGATCGGCAGCTTCCAGTCCCTGAAGAACGAGGTTGACCCCCAGGGCGCACGCCGCCACGGCGTGACCGTGGTCCGCAGGATCAGCGGCGGCGGCGCGATGTTCATGGAACACGGCAACGCCATCACCTACTCGCTCTACGTTCCGCAGTCCCTGGTCGACGGCCTCAGCTTCGCCGAGTCCTACCCGTTCCTGGATGCCTGGGTGATGGCCTCCCTCGAGAAGCTGGGCATCAAGGCCTGGTACGTGCCGCTGAACGACATCGCCACCGACCAGGGCAAGATCGGCGGCGCGGCGCAGAAGCGCCTGGCCAACGGCGGCATGCTGCACCACGTCACCATGTCCTATGACATCGACGCGGACAAGATGGTCGAGGTGCTGCGGATCGGCAAGGAGAAGCTCTCCGACAAGGGCACGACCAGCGCGAAGAAGCGGGTCGATCCGCTCCGCCGCCAGACCGGCATCAGCCGCGAGGAGATCATCGACGTCATGCAGCAGACCTTCGCAGACCGGTACTCCGCAAAGATCGGCACCATCACCGAGGACGAAATGCGGCGTGCCGAGGAAAAGGTTCAGCAGAAGTTCGCCACTCCCGAGTGGCTGAACCGGGTTCCGTAACGGAACCGGCGGACCCGGGCAGATTCCCCGCCCGGGTCCGGCAGCAGGTACTGTTGGGGATGGTGTGCCGGGAAGTCTGGTCGGCGAAACGTACGTTCGTCGACCTCTGAAAGGCACCATGAACCACGACCCCCACAACGCCCCCGTGCCCGGTTCGGGGCATCAGGAGAAGGACTCCGCTCCCACCGTGCTGGGCCGCGGCAGCTACCGCGAGGCGCTGCGCATCGGAGATATCCTGCGCCGCGAGACCGTCGGCGGAGCAGTGCTCGTCGTCGCCGCGCTGGTCGCGCTGATCTGGGCCAACTCTCCGGCCTCGGCCTCCTATTTTTCCCTGCGGGACTTCGAAATCGGCTACGAGCCCTGGCACCTGAAGCTCAGCCTCGGCGCCTGGGCCGCCGACGGGCTGCTGGCCGTCTTCTTCTTCCTGGTCGGCCTGGAGCTCAAGCGTGAATTCGTCGCCGGCGACCTGCGCAACCCGGCTCGTGCCGTCGTACCCGTGGCCGCGGCCGTGGGCGGCGTCGCGGTCCCGGCGCTGATCTATGTGCTCATCAACCGCGGCTCACCGGAGGCACTGGGCGGCTGGGCGATACCGACCGCCACCGACATCGCGTTCGCCGTGGCCGTCCTGGCCATCATCGGCTCGCACCTGCCCTCGGCGCTGCGCATCTTCCTGCTCACGCTGGCCGTGGTGGACGACCTGATCGCCATCGCGATCATCGCCATCTTCTACACCAGCGACCTTGCGGCCGCTCCGCTGCTGCTGGCCCTGGTTCCGCTGCTGCTCTACGCCGTCCTCGCCCACCGCCACCGCCGCTTCTTCGGCATGAAGGCCCCGGCCGCGTGGCTGATCCTGCTGCCGCTGGGCATCCTGACCTGGGCGCTGGTGCACGCCTCCGGCATCCACGCCACCGTGGCCGGCGTGCTGCTCGGCTTCATGATTCCCGTGGCCCGCAGCGCCGCCTCGGGCGGGCCCGCAGCAGGCCCCGGCCTGTCCGAGGTCTTCGAGCACCGCTTCCGCCCGCTGTCCACCGGCATCGCCGTGCCGCTCTTCGCGTTCTTCTCCGCGGGCGTCGATGTGGGCGGCTGGTCCGGGCTGGGATCCGCGTTTACGGATCCGGTGACCCTGGGCATCATCGCCGGGCTGATCCTGGGCAAGCCGATCGGCATCCTCGGCACGACCTGGCTGGTCACCAAGGTGACCCGCGCCCGCCTGGACAGTTCCTTCAAGTGGATCGACATCTTCGGCGTCGCCCTCCTGGCCGGCATCGGCTTCACGGTCTCCCTGCTGGTCGCCGAGCTGAGCTTCGGGATGGAAAGCCTGCACAACGACCACGCGAAGGTCGGCATCCTCGCCGCATCCGTGGGGGCCGCCCTGCTGGCGTCCGTCGTCCTCACGGCCCGGAACCGGCACTACCGTGCGGTTGCCGCAGCCGAGCGCGTGGATGATGACGGCGACGGCATTCCCGACGTCTACCAGGGACCTGGCCGGGACAGCTGACCTCCGCGCCCGGCCCGGCGCACCGGCAGGCCGGTGTGCCGGGCCGGGCCCCGGGCCTGTCCTAGACTGCGCCCATGGAAAAGACATCCCTGACCGCGCTCATGCGGCGTCAGCTCGAAAGCGCACGGCACGCGACCAGCGGCCGCAGCGCGCAGACCATCCACGGCGGCCACGGGCACATGCTCCGGCAGACCCTGATTGCGCTCAAGGAGGGCTACGCCCTGGACGAGCACGACCGGCAGGGCGAGGCGACGCTGCACGTGCTGCACGGTCGGGTGCGCCTGCTCAGCGAGGGCGACGGCTGGGATGCCATGGCCGGTGACCTCCTGGTCATTCCGGACCGACGGCACGCGGTGGAGGCGCTGGAGGACGCGGCCTTCCTGCTGACCGTCGCCCTGCCCCGCTGAGCAGGGCGACGGAACGGCCCGCTGCGGGCCTTACCGCCTGCGGGCCGCCTGCTGGACCCGCAGGGCGCGCAGCAGCTGGTCCTGCTCCTCGATGATGATCCTGCGCAGCGCCCGCGGGGCGTCCGTGTTCCCCGCGAGCCAGGCTGCGGTCCGCACGGCGACCGGATTCTCCTCGGGTTCTTCCCCTGCCGCCGCATCCTGGTCGCCCGGGAAGAGCCCGTGCACCAGGCGTGAGGCCAGCTCGATGCTGTGCTCTGTCCAGAAGGCGTCCAGGGCCGTGAAGTAGGGTTCCGTCCAGGCCTGCCGCAGGGAGCGGTCGCCGATGGAGAAGCCCTCGAGCACGGCTCTGAGCAGTTCATTCGACAGCCCGCCGGCGGCGACCGCCTGCTGCCATGCCTCCGCCTTCGCCTCCTGCGTCGGCCGCGCGGCCATCGCCGTGGTCCATCCCACCCTGCCGGCGGCGGTGCGGTCCCGTTCCAGCTCGGCGTCCAGTTCGGGGCGGTCGACGACGCCGCCGGCGGCCAGGGCCTGCAGCAGCAGCCAGCGCAGCTCCGCGGCCACGGGCAGCCCGGGCACCGCTTCCTGCGCATCCTGCAGCAGGGCCGTCAACAGATCGTCGTGGGCCCGGGAGGAGCGGCCGAGCGCGGCGGCGGCGCGGGCCAGGATCAGCTGCCGGTCACTTCCCGGGGCCGCCTCTGTCAGCAGCCGCACGACGCCGTCATACAGTTCACCGCGCAGTGTCCCGCGATCCTCGGCCGGAACGAACCGGGCGACGGCGTGCCGGGCGTTGTCGAGCAGCACCTGCAGCACGCCGGAGCCGGATTCGGCGGCTGCGGCCGCCAGGGCCATCCGCACATAATCGGCCGCCGGCAGCAGCCCGTCCCGGACCGCGTTCCAGAGCGCGGACAGGGTCACCGCGCGGGCCAGCGGGTCGGCCAGGCGCTGCGGCGCGGCGAGGAAGGCCTGCTGCGATTCCGGGTCGAAGCGGACCGAGGCATACGTCAGGTCGCCGTCATTGGGCAGGACGAACTCCGGGCGCCGGCGGCCGACCAGCTCCGGCACGTCGGTGCGCGGGCCGTCGACGTCGAGTTCGATGAGCTCGGTCCGCTGCAGCGTGCCGTCCGCTCCGGCGTCGTAGAGGCCGATCCGCATGCGATGCGGGCGGTGCACCTGCTGCCCGGTCACCGGATCGACGGCCTCCTGGCGGATCGCGGCCCGGGTGAGAACGCCGTTCTCGTCAGTGTCGAGTTCCATGGCCAGGACCGGCACGCCGGCGGTCTGCAGCCACAGCCGGGCCCACGCGCCCATGTTCCGGCCCGAGGACTCCTCCAGCGCCTGCAGCAGGTCCGCGAGGGTCGTGTTCCCGAAGGCATGCCGGCGGAAGTAGGCGCGGGCCGCGTCGCGGAAGGCCTCGAAGCCCACATAGGCGACCAGCTGCTTGAGCACCGAGGCGCCCTTGGCGTAGGTGATGCCGTCAAAGTTCTGCTTGGCGGCCTCCAGGTCCGGGATGTCCGCCGTGATGGGGTGGGTGGTCGGCAGCTGGTCCTGGACGTACGCCCAGGCCTTCCGGCGGTTCGCGAAGCTCACCCAGGAGGCGGTGAAATCCGTGGCCTCGTCCACGGCCAGGGCGCCCATGAAGTCCGCGAACGATTCCTTCAGCCAGAGGTCGTCCCACCAGCGCATGGTCACCAGGTCGCCGAACCACATATGCGCCATCTCATGCAGGATGGTGTTGGCGCGGCGTTCATACTGCGCCTCGGTCGCCTGCGAGCGGAAGACGTACGCCTCGGTGAAGGTGACCAGTCCCGGGTTCTCCATGGCACCGAGGTTGTACTCGGGCACGAACGCCTGATCGTACTTGCCAAAGGGGTACGGATAGTCGAAGAGGTCGTCGAAGAAATCCAGGCCGCGCCGGGTGACGTCGAAGACGGCGTCCGCGTCCAGATGCCCGGCCAGGGAGGCCCGGCAGAAGACGGCCAGCGGAACCTCCTGGACGCCGCCGTCGGCCCGGTCCCGCCGCCAGATGGAATCCTCCCGGTGATAGGGGCCGGCGAGTACCGAGGTGATGTAGGTGGAGATCCGTTCGGTGGGCGCGAAGTCGACGTGCACCATCCCGCCGGGCGCGGGGGTCCGTGCGGTCTCCGGGGCATTGGACCGGATCTGCCAGTCGTCGGGCGCCGTGACGTGGAAAGTGAAGGAGGCCTTCAGGTCCGGCTGCTCGAAGTCGGCGAACACGCGCCGTGCGTCCGCCGGCTCGTACTGGGTGTACAAGTACACCTGCCCGTCGGCCGGATCCTGGAAGCGGTGCATGCCCTCGCCGCTGCGGCTGTAGAGGGCTGCGCCGTCCACCGTCACGGTGTTGGCGGCCGCCAGTCCCGGAAGGTGGATCCTGGAGCCGTCCACCACCTGGTTTACGGGAAGCGGCGCACCGTTGAGCTCGACCGCATGGACGCCGCCGTGGATGAAGTCGAGGAAGGTTGCGGCGCCGGGTTCGGCGCACTCAAACCGGATGGTGGTGCGGGAGCGGAAGGCCGGCTCCGACAGGTCCGGGGCGGTGGACAGGTCCAGCTCGACGTCGTAGGAGCGGACGGTGATCAGGCGGGAGCGCTCAGCCGCCTCGGCGCGGGACAGGTTCTGGTTCGACACCATTTCATTCAACCACTTCCGTGCTCCTCCGCCGTCCGGATCCCGGCCGGGCCGCAACGCCGGGCAGCGGGGCGGGCGGCGGGGCGGCTGCGGCGGGCGGTCAGCCCGCCCCGGGCACCAGCAGCAGGGCCACTGCCAGCCCAAGGCCGGCGACCAGCGCCCAGGCGGACAGGGCGGCGGCGACGGCCCGCACCCCGGAGGCGAACAGGGCGCGGATCCGCACGCCGGCGCCAAGGGCGAACAGGGCGGCGGCGAACAGGAGGTCCTGGAGCACCGCTGCGCCCTCCAGCACCGCCGGGGGCACCAGGCCCGTGCTGCGCACCAGGATCATCGCCAGGAAGCCCAGCACGAACAGCGGCACCAGCGCAGGCCTTCCGCCGCCCCGGCCCCCGTCCGCCGTGCCGCCGGCCTCCCGGGCCCAGGCGCGGCGCGCGGCAAGCCCGGCGGCCGCCGTCATCGGCGCCAGGAGCACCACGCGGGCCAGCTTGACGACCACGGCCGCCGCCAGGGCGGCCGCCCCGGCGGTCTGGGCGGTGGCCACGACCTGCCCGACGTCGTGCACCGAGGCCCCGGCCCAGATGCCGAAGGTTTCGGGGCCCAGGCCCAGCAGCGCCCCGGCCAGGGGGAGGGCGGCGATGGCCAGCGTGCCGCAGAGGGTCACGAGGGCGATCGGCACCACCGTGTCCTCTGGCCTGGTGCGGCGGACGGCGGCCATCGCACCGATTGCCGAGACGCCGCAGATGGAGAACCCGGCCGCGATCAGCAGCGGTTCATCACCCGGGAGCCGGAAGAGCCGGCAGATGGCGTAGGTCCCCGCGAAGGCCAGCAGCACCAGGGCGGTGATCAGCCCCAGTGCGGCCCAGCCGAGCCCGGCGATGTCCACCACGGACACCTTGAGCCCCAGCAGCACGATGCCGATCCGCAGGAAGCGGCGGGCCGCGAGGGCCAGTCCCGGCTTCCAGGGCCCCGCGGCGGCCCTCCCGGTTCCCGGAAGGTTGGCGGCGAGCAGGCCCAGCACGACGGCGGCCGTGAGGACGGGTACCGCCGGCAGCAGGGCGTGGAGGAGGTGGGACAGCCCGACGGCGACGGCGGCGGCCAGCAGCCCGGCAACCGGCCGCGGCAGCCGGGACCCGCGGGAGGCACCTCCGGGCGGCGCCGGCTCCGGCGTGGCGGGCTCGGGCGTTGCGGGGGAGTCGGGCACGGTTCCACCCTGCCCCAGGCCCGGCGTTATTCCGAAGCAGCCACGCCGGTTGACCGGGCGCGTTGCTACCATGGGTGGACGATCCGCGGACCAGGGAAAGTTGCCGATGAGTTCACAGGCCGAAGGTTCAGGCGCAGGCACGTCCACCCGGGAACAGGTCCTCGCCGCTCCCTGGCTTGTCCCGGCCGCCGAGGTGGCGGCCGCCCTGGGCACCGACCCTTCCGTCGGCCTGGCGGCTGACGACATCCAGGCCCGGCTGCAGCGGTACGGCCCCAACCAGCTGGCGGAGGCGAAGCCCGCGCCCGCCTGGCGGAAGATCCTGCGGCTGCTCTCGGACCGGCTGACCATCGTCCTGATCATTGCCGCGGTCGTCAGCGCCGTCGTGTCCCGTGAATGGGAGACGCCCGTGGTGATCCTGCTGGTCATTATCCTGAACACGGCCCTGAACTATGTGCAGGAGCAGCGGGCGGAATCCAGCCTCGAGGCGCTGCGCAAAGCGTCCGTCGACGACTGCAGGGCGCTGCGTTCAGGCGCACCCTGCACCGTGGAACGCACCGGGCTGGTTCCGGGCGACGTCGTGCTGCTGGAGGCCGGCGACACCGTCCCGGCGGACGGGCGGATCCTGGAGGCCGTCCGGCTGCAGGTGGCCGAGGCCGCGCTGACCGGCGAGTCGAAGCCGACCAACAAGGTGGCCGGGCCGCTGCCGGATCCGCAGCTGCCCGTGGCGGACCGGACGAACCTGCTGTTCATGGACACCGACGTGACGCGGGGCCGGGCTGTGCTCCTGGTCACCGGCACGGGCATGGACACCCAGATCGGCACCATCGCGCATCTGCTCGGAAGCACCGCCGAGGAGAAGACCACCCTGCAGCGCAGCATCGACCAGCTGGCCAGGCTGCTCACCTGGATTGCCCTGGCCGTGGTCACGCTGGTGTTCGTGCTTGGGCTGCTCCGCGGGGACAGCTGGGAGACGTTGTTCCTGACCGCCGTCTCCCTGGCCGTCGCCACCATCCCGGAGGGGCTCACCGCCGTCGTCGCCTTCACCCTGGCGATGGGCGCCTCGCGGCTGGCGGCGCGTGGGGCCATCATCAAGCAGCTGGCGGCCGTGGAGACCCTGGGCAGCACCTCGCAGATCTGCACCGACAAGACCGGCACCCTCACCCTGAACGAGATGACGGTCCGGCGGCTGTACACTCCCGCGGGACGCCGCTTCCGGGTCACCGGATCCGGCTACTCCTCCGACGGGAAGATCCTCAGCCCCGACGAGCAGCCCGTCCCCGGCCTCACCGAGGCCTACCTGACCATGGCCCTGTGCAACGACGCCTCGGTGGAGGATGGCCGGCTGACCGGCGATCCGACCGAGGGAGCCCTGGCGGTGCTTGCCGAAAAGGGCGGCATCGACGTGGCCGGCGCCCGCGCCTCCCATCCGCGGGTTGCCGAGGTGCCGTTCGACTCCGACTACAAGTTCATGGCCACCTTCAACCGCTCCGAACGCAGCGGCCGGGTCCACTGCAACGTTAAGGGGGCCCCCGGCGTCGTGCTCGAACGCGCCGGGTTCCTGCTCACCGAAGACGGAGCGGTCCCCATGACTCCGGAGGACCGGGAGCGCATCCGGGCCGACGTCGATTCCCTGGCCGAGGCCGGCCTGCGCACCATGGCGGTGGCCGGCAGGGTGCTGGACGGCCCGCCCCCGGGCAGCCCCGAGGCGCTCTTCGCCGAGGCGGCGGACCTGGTCCTGTACGCCGTGGTCGGCATCATGGATCCGCCCCGGCAGGAGGCGGGGGAGGCCATCGCCACCGCGCTGGCCGCCGGCATCGATGTGCACATGATCACCGGGGACCACTTGGTCACGGCCTCCGCGATCGCCCGCGACCTGGGCATTCCGGGCCGGGCGGCCGCCGGGGCGGCGCTGGACCGGATGGACGACGACCAGCTCCGCGGCGAGGTACCGGACCTGGGGGTGCTGGCCCGGGTCTCGCCCGAGCACAAAATCCGCATCGTCAAGGCGCTGCAGGCGGACGGCTACGTGGTGGCCATGACCGGCGACGGTGTCAACGACGCCCCCGCACTGAAACGCGCCGACATCGGCATCGCGATGGGCATCACCGGAACCGACGTCTCCAAGGGCGCGGCCAAGATGATCCTGACCGACGACAACTTCGCGACGATCGTGGCCGCGGTCCGGGAGGGCCGCGGCATCTACGACAACATCGTGAAGTTCGTCCGGTTCCAGCTGACCACCGCCTGGGGCTTCGTGCTCATCTTCCTGGCGGCGGCAACCTTCGGCTTCGCCGGCGGAGCGCCCTTCACGGCACTGCAGATCCTGTGGGTGAACATCATCATGGACGGCCCGCCCGCCCTGGCGCTCGGCGTGGACCGGACCGATCCGGACGTGATGAAACGGCCGCCGCGGCGGGCCGGCGAGCCGCTGCTCACCGGCCGCAGGATCGCCGTGCTGGCGATGCTGGGCATCGTCATGGCCGCCGGCACCTGCGCCGTGCTGGTCAACGCACCGCAGATGTTTCCGGAGAGCGCGGACAATCCGAAGTTCGCCACCACCATGGCGTTCACCACGTTCGTCTTCTACCAGGTCTTCAACCTGCTCAACGTCCGGTCCGAAACCGGCAGCGTCTTCTCGTTGCGCACCTTCACCAACCGGGCGATCTGGGTGTCCCTGGCCGCGGTGGTGGTGCTGCAGATCCTGGTCGTGCAGCTGAGCTTCTTCGAGGACTTCTTCGATACGGTTCCGCTGACCTCCACCCAGTGGTTCCTGTGCCTGGCGGTCGGCTCCACGGTGCTGGTGGTCTCGGAGATCGGCAAGGCCGTGCAGCGCGCTGCCGCACGGCGGAGCCGACGGCAGCGCGAAGCCCCGCGGCCGGCTCGGACGCCGGCCCTGCCCGGGTAGCCGTTCCTACCAGGGCGAGGGCTTGTAGTCCTTGAGGAAGACGCCGTACTGGTCCACGCCGGATTCGCCCATCACGATCGGATCGTAGACGCGGGCCGCTCCGTCCACGAGGTCCAGGGGAGCGTGGAAGCCCTCCTCGGCCAGCCGCACCTTGGTCGGATGCGGACGCTCGTCGGTGATCCACCCGGTGTCCACCGCGGTCATCAGGATGCCGTCGGTCTCCAGCATCTCACCGGCGCTGGTCCGGGTGAGCATGTTCAGTGACGCCTTGGCCATGTTGGTGTGCGGATGTCCCGGGCCCTTGTAGCGGCGGGCGAACTGCCCCTCCATGGCCGAGACGTTCACGATGTACTTCCGGCGGGCGGGGGAGGCGGCCATCGCCGGGCGGAGCCGGTTGACCAGCAGGAAGGGAGCCGTGACATTGCACAGCTGCACCTCGAGCATCTCCAGCGGATCCACCTGGTCCACCACCTGGGTCCAGCTGTTGATCGCGGCGGTGTCCGGCACCAGTCCGCCGGCGTCGATCGCCGTTCCCGCCTCCATGCGGGCCAGCGAGGAGGAGCCTGCGGTCAGCGCCAGGGAGGTGACGGCGTCGGCGGCCAGCACCGGGTGCGCCGCCACCGATCCGGCCAGCGCAGTGGGGTGCGCATCGTAGGTGTGGCCGAAGGTGACCAGCTCCGGCAGGGGCCCGTCCGGCAGCGGTGCCAGCTCGGCGTCGGCCAGGGGACGGTAGGCATTGGCGGACCGGCGCACGGTCTGTGCGGCGTTGTTGATCAGGATGTCCAGCGGGCCGGCGTCGGCGACCGACTCGGCGAGGGACAGCACCTGGGCCGGATCCCGGAGGTCGATGCCGACGATGCGCAGCCGGTGCAGCCAGTCGGCCGAGTCCTCCATCGCGGCGAACCGCCGGGCGGCATCCTTGGGGAACCGGGTGGTGATGGTGGTGTGCGCGCCGTCGCGCAGCAGCCGCAGGGCAATGTACATGCCGATCTTCGCCCGGCCGCCGGTGAGCAGGGCGCGCCTGCCGGACAGGTCGGTGCGCGCGTCCCGCTTCGCATGGCTGAACGCGGCGCATTCGGGGCACAGCTGGTGGTAGAAGGCATCGACCACCGTGTAGGGCTGCTTGCAGATGTAGCAGTTGCGCGGGCGGATCAGCGTCCCGGCGGAGGGACCGTGCGCGGCGCTCCTCAGCTGGGCGCCGCGGGTCTCATCGTCGATGCGGTCGGCGGCACCGGTGGCGGTCAAGGCGACGACGGCGCGGTCGGCCTCGGCCACCGCGGACCGCTTCTCGTTCTTCCGGTGCTTCTTCACGGACTTGAACATCTTGGCGGTGGCCCGCCGGACGGCCACGTAGTCGGGGTGTTCCTCATCCAGGGTGTGGATGGAGTCCAGGACCTTCAGGGTGGTCTGGATGTCTTCCGGGCTCAGCTCCGGGCGTGCGTTGTTCATGGGGGCCTTCTGCTCATCGGTGCCGGTGGACACACGGCGCCGGCGCATCTGGTGCGCCCCCTGAGACTACCGGAGAAGCCGCTGTCCGCCCGTATCCGGGGCAGGGGGACGGTGAATCTCACACCGCCGCCCCTGCCTTCCGGGCAGATGGCGCCGCTCGTCAGGGCATTGCCACGTGCTGGCCCTTGCTGAGCACGGTCAGGCCCGACGGCGTCACCGTGAACCCGCGTGCCAGGTCGAGCTCACGGTCGACGCCGATCGTCGCGCCGGCCGGCACCTGGACGTTCTTGTCCAGGATCGCGCGGGTCACCACGGCCCCGGGACCGACATGGACGTTGTCCATGATGACCGAGCCCTCCACCACTGCGTCCGAGTCAACGTACACATCGGGAGCGAGGACCGAACCGGTGACCGTGCCGCCGCTGATCACGACGCCGTTGGAAATGATCGAATCGAAGGTGGTGCCCGGTTCGCTGCCGGCGCCGCGCACGAATTTGGCGGGCGGGGAAATGCTCTGCCGGGTGTAGATCGGCCACTGCCGGTTGTAGAGGTTGAAGGCCGGCACCGGCGAGATCAGGTCCATGTTCGCGTCGTAGTAGGAGTCGAGGGTACCGACGTCGCGCCAGTACTTGTGGTCCTGCTCGGTGGCGCCCGGTATCCGGTTCCGGGTGAAGTCGTAGACACCGGCCTCGCCGCGCTCCACGAACCAGGGAATGATGTCCCCGCCCATGTCGTGCTTGCTGACCAGACGCTCGGCGTCCACCCGCAGCGCCTCCAGGAGGGCTTCAGTGGTGAACACATAGTTGCCCATGGAGGCCAGGAACGAGCCCGGATCGTCCGGCAGCCCCGGCGTCGAGTCCGGTTTCTCCACGAACGCCGCAATGCGGGCCGGATCCTCGGGGTCGGTTTCGATCACGCCGAACTGATCAGCAAGCGAGAGCGGCTGCCGGACGGCGGCGACGGTTGCCGGGGCGCCGGAGGCGATGTGCGCCTCCACCATCTGCGAGAAGTCCATCCGGTAGACGTGGTCGGCGCCGATGACGACGACGATGTCGGGCCGGGCGTCGTCGATCAGGTTCATGGACTGGTAAATGGCGTTGGCGCTGCCCAGGAACCAGCTCTTGCCCACCCGCTGCTGCGCGGGCACCGAAGCGACGTAGTTCTGCAGCTGGGTGGACAGCCGCCAGGTTTCGGAGATGTGCCGGTCCAGGCTGTGGGACTTGTACTGGGTCAGCACCACGACCTGCAGGTAGCCCGAGTTCACCAGGTTGGAGAGTGCGAAATCGATGAGCCGGTAGCGGCCGGCGAACGGAACCGCGGGCTTGGCCCGGTCCGCGGTCAGCGGCATCAGCCGCTTGCCTTCTCCGCCGGCCAGCACGACCGCCAGAACCTTCTTCAACGCCATTGATCCCGTCCTCTTCCGTCCGTCCGGGGCGGTTCCCCCGCCCCGGGGCAGGGCCTCGGGCGTCGTTGGGGGCCGCACGCCGTCAGTCTGCTGATAATCACACTAGATCACATGCACCCCGTGCACTACGTTGGAGAAGTGCGAGTAGATATGGTCTCCAAGGAATTCCCGCCCGAGATTTACGGCGGCGCAGGTGTGCATGTGGCCGAGCTCAGCCGCGTCCTGGCCCGGCAGGTGGACCTGCGGGTGCACTGTTTCGGGGCGCCCCGGGAGGAGGACTTCCACGGCGCGAAGGTGAGCACCTACCAGACGCCTGCCGGCCTGGCCGGGGCCAACCCTGCGGTGCAGACCCTGGGCACCGACCTGCAGATGCTCGGCGACCTGGCCGGCGCGGACCTCGTGCATTCGCACACCTGGTACGCGAACATGGCCGGCCACCTTGGCTCCCTGCTGCACGGGATTCCCCACGTGCTCAGCGCGCACAGCCTGGAACCGCTGCGGCCCTGGAAGGCCGAGCAGCTGGGCGGCGGATACGCGGTGTCCTCGTGGGTGGAGAAGACGGCGTATGACGCCGCCGCAGCCATCATCGCGGTGTCCGAAGGCATGCGGCGGGATATCCTGCGCAGCTACCCGGAAGTCGATCCCGCCAAGGTGCGCGTGGTGCACAACGGCATCGACGTCGAGCTCTGGCGCCCGGACCCCGACGCCGCGGCCGTGCGCGCCTTCGGAATCGACCCGGAGGCGCCGTCGGTGGTGTTCCTAGGCCGCAACACCCGGCAGAAGGGTGTGCCCTACCTGCTCCGTGCCGCGGCCATGCTGCCGCCGGACGTGCAGCTGGTGCTCTGCCTGGGCGCGGCGGATACGCCCGAGCTGGCAGCGGAGACGGCGGCGCTGATCGAGGACCTGCAGCGCACGCGCCGCGGCGTCATCGTCATTGAGCGCATGCTGCCCCGGGCCGAGGTGATCAGCATCCTCAGCTGCGCCACGGTCTTCGCCTGCCCGTCCGTCTACGAGCCCCTCGGGATCGTGAACCTGGAGGCGATGGCCTGCGGCACCGCCGTCGTCGCGAGCGCCACCGGAGGCATACCGGAGGTCGTGGATCCCGGGGTCACCGGACTCCTGGTCCCCCTGGAGCAGATCGACGACGGCACCGGCACACCGCTGGAGCCCGACGTGTTCGTGGCGGACTTCGCCGCGGCGCTTACCGAGGTGGTCACCGACCCGTCCCTGGCGGAGCGCATGGGCCGGGCCGGCCGTGAGCGGGCCCGAGACCATTTCTCCTGGGACTCCATCGGCCAGGCGACCCTCGAGGTCTACCGCTCGGTCCTTTCCTGACGGCCGCCGTCGGCCGCAACGCTTTGATACGTGGCCCGCTACCGGTCCGCCAGGCACAAAGCTCAGCGGAACCGGGACAGGGTCTTGTTCCTAAGGATCGGAACAGACGCCAGGCCCGCCAGCATCATCCAGGCGAACACAAGCGGGATTGTTCCAACCACCGCGCCAACCAGGCCCCCGGCAAGTGCCGCCACGGGCATCACGCCAAGAGTGATCATGCGTTGCGCAGAGCCGACGGATGCCAGTTCGTGCCGGGCAACAGTTGTCGGCAGGACTTCCGCTCCGGCAACAGCCGCCACCGATACGAGGAAACTCCAGGCAAAGGCTTCCAGGCTCAGCCAGATGACCTCCGCCCCCGGAAGCCAGGTACACGCCGCAACCAGGAAAACGGCCGGTACCGACAGCAGCGCCGTCAGGATCCTGAGTTTTCGCAACCCCAGCAGGCCGCTCAGCCGCGGCGAAACAGCTGAACCGGCGATTGCTCCCGCCGCCGCGAGGACACCCAGGGCGGCAAAGACGGCAGGGTCAATCGACAAGTCCCGCAAGACGTACACCGGCAGCAGGGTATTTCCGAGCATGGCCCCGGCGTTGGTGAGACAAGCGGACATTGTCAGCGCCCAAAGTGCGGGAACCGACCGCAGGGTCCGGAACCCATTGGTGAGCTGTCCATTCCTGGCCGTCCGCTGAACCGGCGAAGGCGCCATGGGTGCGACCCGGATCAGGATCTGACTCCAGCAGGAGGCAAGATAGGCGGCAGCGGCAGCCAGGAGCAGTCCGGGCAGACCGATCAGTCCGATCAGCGCGCTGGCCGCGGCCGCCGCCGCCGTGGATGTCGACTGGTTGACAACGGCAAGACGCGAGAAAGCGGCTTTGAGGCGCTCCGGTCCCACAAGCGCGGGGATAATCGCCCCTTGGGCGGTCGTGAACACCACGTCCGCCACTCCTATCAGCACGGCTGCAGTCATCAGGGCCGGGGCGGAAAGCCATTCGAAGGCGAAGGCTCCCACCAGAGCAGTGAGAACGAGGACGCGCAGGATGGACGCTGCACCCATCGCCTGCTTCCGGCTTCTGAGCCGGTCCACTGCGAGGCCGATGGGGACGCCAAGGAGCAGAAAGGCAATCAGGCTTGTCGCATTGAGCAATCCGACGTAGCCCGTCCCCAGACCCAGGGCCGACACGGCAAGAATGGGCAGGACCGTGCGCGTCAGTGCGTCACCGAACCCTTCGGCCGCGCTTGTCGCCAGCAGGGCCCTTAGCCGGTTCCCGTTTCGGAGGTCGATCGGAGCAGTCGGTCCCTCGGTTGCCTTGTCCGCAGTCATGCTGACTTCCCCCCTTGAGCCGCAGTTGAACGACCCCGAGTCTGTCAGGATATGCCTGACAGGACAAGGGGGACCTAGACTGGCGCCATGACTGCTGCCCCCGAAGCGAAGCCCGGTGACGACGGCGGCGAGCCGGTGTTCATGTGCTCCTTCTGCATGCGCCCCAAGGAGGAGACGGGGCTTCTGGTAGGCGCACCGACCGCCTCGATCTGCCGCAAGTGCGCAACAGGCGCCCTGACTCTGTTCGATCAGCACCCCGAAGCATCGTTCGTGCCTGCTGCGAGGAATCCGTGGGACCGCCTGAGCGATGCCCAGTTGCTGCTCAGGCTTCCACAGGTCGCACGGGCCCGCGACCAGGTGGAAGCGAGCTTGCGGCAGTGGGTCGCAGCCGCCCGCGCCCGAAACGTCAGCTGGGCGAGCATCGGGGCGGCCCTGGGCATGACGCGTCAGTCCGCGTGGGAGCGCTTCCGTCGTGGCGCCGAGGACGGGTCGGCATAGCGACGGGCCTGTGGCTTCATAAGGCCGACGACCGGACGGAAACGCAGACGCCGGCGCAGTCGTCATCGTGTGGGAAAGGGCAGGGCCCCAGGGCTGAGGAGACCAGTCCTGGGGCCCTGGCGCTGAGCAGAGCGGGGGTGAGAGAAAGCTTGCCACCCCCGCCCAGGCAGGCGGCAGTGCGTCAGCTGCGGCCCTTGGCCTTCGCCGCCGCGCGTTCCTGCTGGCGGCGGCGCTGAATCAGGATCTTCTCATCCAGGGGAGCGGCGCCGCTGGCGCGCATCAGCCGGGCGTATTCCATCGCCTCGTCCTGCCGGGCCTTCTCCTCGCCAGCGGCGAGGCTGGTGCGCAGCTGCGCGGGCCCGTAGCCGAACGCGTCCACCAGGTCCACGGCGTGGGGGCGCAGTTTGGCCAGCAGGCGGTTGATGTAGTCGCCCAGGGTCCGGGCACGCTGGGCCGACAGCCGGCCGTTCATCAGGTACCAGGCCAGGTTCTTCTCGATCAGGCAGAGGCCGAACAGATCCCGCAGGCGGGTCATGACCTGGCGGGTGCCTTCGTCGGTGATCCGGTCCAGGCCCCGGGTGAAGGCCTCCCACTGCAGCAGCTCGGTGTGCGCCCGCGCCGCTTCGATCAGCGCATGCTGGTTCTCGTTGAACACTGCCGCGGCCTTCTCCTTGGGCAGCCTGCGGGCTTCCCGCAGCGCCCCGCCGACCTCGGCGACCATGGTGCCGACCCGGTCGGCCAGCAGGTCATGCTGGGTCTTCGGGTCCCGCAGCGCGACGGCGGACTTCTTCTCGGAGCCGGTGTCGGCCACCGTCTGGACCATCTGCCGCAGGCCGGACCGCACCAGCGTGCGTTCCGTGGCCTGCCCGACGACGTACCGGGCCAGCACGCCGAAGTCGGCCCCGGCGAATTCGTTCGCGTAGTCGGCCAGCAGGCGCTTGGCGACCAGCTGGAGCAGCACGGTGTTGTCACCCTCGAATGTGGCGTAGATGTCCAGGTCCGCCCGCAGCAGCGGCAGCCGGTTCTCGGCAAGGAAGCCGGCTCCGCCGCAGGCCTCGCGGGCCTCCTGGAGGGTGTCCAGCGCGTGCCAGGTCGACAGGGCCTTGAAGCCGGCGGCCAGGGTCTCCAGGTCCTGCCGGTCCTCGTCGGTGTCGTGCGCGCCCGAGAAGACGTCGTCGAACTTCTGCAGCAGCTCCTCGTGGGCGAAGGCAGCGGCGTAGGTGGTGGCCAGGCGCGGCAGCAGGCGGCGCTGGTGCTGCTGGTAGTCCAGCAGCACCTCTTCGCGGATGTCCGAGGAGGCGTTGAACTGGCGCCGTTCGACGCCGTACTGGATGGCGGTCTTGAGGGCCATCTTGCTGGCCGCGACGGCGGCGCCGTCGAGGGAGACCCGGCCCTGCACCAGGGTTCCGATCATGGTGAAGAAGCGGCGCCCGGGGCTGTCGATAGAGGAGGTGTAGGTGCCGTCGGCCGCCACGTCGCCGTAGCGGTTGAGCAGGTTGGTCCGCGGAATCCGCACATGCGTGAAGTGCAGCCGGCCGTTGTCGATCCCGTTGAGGCCGCCCTTGACGCCGTCGTCCTCGCCGCCGATGCCGGGCAGGAAGTTCCCGTCCTCACCGCGCAGCGGCACATAGAAGGCGTGCACGCCGTGGTCCACGCCCTGGGTGATCAGGTGGGCGAAGACGACGGCCGCCTTGCCGTGCAGGGCGGCGTTGCCGATGTAGTCCTTCCAGGCCGCGCGGAAGGGGGTGTGGAGGATGAACTCCTCGGTCTCCGGCTCATACGTGGCCGTCGTGGCGATGGAGGCGACGTCGGAACCGTGGCCGGTCTCGGTCATGGCGAAGCAGCCGGGGATCTCCAGGCTCATGATGCCCGGCAGCCACTTTTCGTGGTGCTCCCGGTTGCCCAGATGCATGACGGCGGAGCCGAACAGGCCCCACTGCACGCCGGCCTTGATCTGCAGCGAGGGGTCGGCCATGACCAACTCCTCGAAGCCGGCGACGTTGCCGCCGTGGTTGTCCTGCCCGCCCAGGTATTCGGGGAAGGCACGGTGCACCGCACCGGCGTCGACCAGGTAGTGCAGCTGCTTGAGCACCCGTTCGCGGTGCTCGTGGTGGGTCAGTCCGGCGGGGGTGTGCAGCTCGTCGTGGCCGGCCAGGTCGCGTGCGGTGCGGCGGATGTCGGCCCAGCGGCCGAGCAGGACCTCGCCGAGGGCGGTGACGTCGACGACGGCGCTGTCGTTGTCGGCCACGGCGGCGCTGGCGGGAAGCTGGCGCGCGGAGGGGGAGGCGGTTTGCGTCATTTCGGTTCCTTACGGTTTGCGGTGGAACGGGAATCGGGGGAGAGGCCGGCGTCGGGGACGAGATTGTGCTCGATGCCGTCGAACAGCCAGGCGGTGATCTGGTCCGTCATTTCCTCCTCGGTGGGCCGGGCGTCACCGGCGGCCAGCCAGCGTTCACCGGCGGCGCGGACCATGCCGAGGGCCGCCGTGGGCCAGAACGCGGCTGCGAGGTCCTGCTGCTGGGAGACGGTGCGTCCGGCGAGGAAACTGCGCATGGCGCGGTCCATCATGGCGGTGATGGATTCGAAGAAGTTGGACAGGGTGTTCTCGAGGGCCCCCGACGGCGCGCCCGGGGAGTCGCTGATCACCCGTCCGGTGACGAACGCATAGACATTCGGCGAGGTCTGGGCCATCTGCAGATAGGCCGAGACCATGGCCCGCAGCCCGGCGCGCGGAGAGGCCGCGGTGCGCCCGGCGGCGAGGATCTTCTCCTGCATCTGGCTGATGACCACCTCGCCCATCGCCTGCTGCAGGCCGGACTTGTCGCCGAAGTAGCGGTAGAAGACTGACTTCGAGGTTCCGGAGGCGGCTGCGATCTCCTCCATGGAGGCCGCGTAGCCGAGCGTGTGCACGGCCCGGCGCGCCATGCTGATCAGCGCGGTCCGCCGCTCGGCGCGGTGCGCCTCCCAGCGGGCGGACCGGCCGTCGGGGGAGGGCCCCGTTGTTTCCCTGACTGCGATGTTCACGATACCCAGCGTATCAGGTACGCTGGGTATCGGTAACTACCGTCACATTTGCGGCGGATCCCCCCAGACGCAGATCCAAGGAGAAGAACCCCATGGCTGAGAAGCAGCAAGCCGACACCGCCGCGGGCGGGCGGCCGGGCACCGTGGCCCGCCAGGCAGTCGTCATCGGCGGCAACCGGATTCCGTTTGCCCGCAGCGGCGGCAAGTATGCCTACAGCTCCAACCAGGACATGCTGACCGCTGCCCTGGATGGACTGGTGGCCCGCTTCGGCCTGCAGGGCGAGCGCGTCGGCGAAGTCGCCGGCGGCGCGGTCCTTAAGCACTCCCGCGACTTCAACCTCACCCGGGAAGCCGTCCTCGGGTCGGCGCTGGCGCCGGAAACTCCGGCCTACGACGTGCAGCAGGCCTGCGCGACCGGCCTCGAAACCGTCATTTCCCTGGCCAACAAGATCAAGCTGGGCCAGCTGGAGTCCGCCATCGCCGGCGGCGTCGACTCCGCCTCCGACGCCCCCATCGCCGTCAGCGAGGGGCTGCGCCGGGTGCTGCTGGACCTGTCCCGCGCCCGGACCGCCAAGCAGAAGCTGGCGGCCGTGGCCAAGCTGCGTCCCAAGGACCTCTCACCCAACGCGCCCACCACGGGCGAGCCGCGTACGGGCCTGTCCATGGGCGAACACCAGGCGCTGACGACGGCGCAGTGGAAGATCACCCGCGAGGCGCAGGACGAACTGGCCTACAACAGCCACCGCAACCTGGCCGCCGCCTATGAGCGGGGCTTCTTCGACGACCTGCTGACCCCGTACCGCGGCCTGTCCAGGGACGCCAATCTGCGCCCGGACACCACGATGGAGAAGCTCGGGAAGCTGAAGCCCGTGTTCGGCCGCAGCCTGGGCGACGAGGCCACCATGACCGCCGGCAACTCCACCCCGCTGACCGACGGCGCCTCCGTGGTGCTGCTCGGCTCCGAGGAGTGGGCCCGGGAGCACGACCTGCCGATGCTCGCGAACGTCATCGACGCCGAAGCCGGCGCAGTGGACTTCGTGCACGGCAAGGACGGGCTGCTGATGGCCCCGGCCTTCGCCGTGCCGCGCCTGCTGGAGCGCAACGGCCTGGGCTTCGACGACTTCGACTACTTCGAGATCCATGAGGCCTTCGCCGGCACCGTGCTCTCCACCCTGGCCGCCTGGGAGGACGACGAGTTCTGCCGCACCCGGCTGGGCCTGGACGGGCCGCTGGGCAGCATCGACCGCAGCAGGCTCAACGTCAACGGCTCCTCGCTGGCCGCCGGCCACCCGTTTGCCGCCACCGGCGGCCGCATCGTGGCCAGCCTGGCCAAGATGCTGCACGAAAAGGGACCGGGCAGCCGCGGCCTCATCTCGATCTGCGCCGCCGGCGGACAGGGCCTCGTCGCCATCCTGGAAGGACGCTGAGATGGCGGATGCATATCTGAAGCTGGTCAACACCGGCATCACCAAGGAACTCGCCAAGCGGCTGGGCCTGCCCCGTCCGGCCATCCTGCGCCGCTTCGATCCGGCCAAGCCGCTGGTCCCCGGGCCGGTGCTGGTGCTCGGCAAGGGCGAGAGCGCAGATGACCTCGCGCAGCTGCTGCTCTCCTGGGACCAGGACGTGCGGCGCCACGCCACCCCGAAGGAGAAGCTCGGCGCGATCCTGATTGTGCTCGACGACGCCGCCTCGCCCGCCGACCTCGGTGAGCCGACGCTGGCGGCCGGCGCGTCGCTGCGCGACCTGGCTGCGGGCGGGCGCGTCGTCACGGTCTCCCGTCCGGCGGCCGAGGCCCAGGACCCCGCGGCCGCCGCCGCGCGCCAGGGCGTGGACGGGGCGCTGCGCTCCATTGCCCATGAACTGCGCGGCGGTGCCACCGCCAACGGCATCGTGCTGGCCAACGGGGTCCGGCCCACAGCGCCGTCGGTCGCCGCCGCCCTGCGGTTCCTGCTTTCGGGCAGGAGCGCATATGTCAGCGGCCAGTTCATCACCGTCGGCTCCGATGCCGGCACCCTGCCGGCGGACTGGAACGCCCCGCTGGCCGGCAAGGTCGCCGTCGTGACCGGCGCCGCCCGGGGCATCGGCGCCGCCATCGCCCGGGTGCTGCACCGCGACGGCGCCCGCGTCATCGTGGTCGACGTCCCGGCCGCGGGCGAGCAGCTGGCGAAGGTGGCGAACTCCATCGGCGGCACGGCGCTGCAGGTGGACATCACCCGCGACGACGCCGCCGAGCGGATCCTGGCGCACGCGGTCGAGCGCTACGGCCGGCTGGACATCGTCATCCACAATGCCGGCATCACCCGTGACAAGCTGCTGGCCAACATGGACGAGGCCCGCTGGGGTTCGGTCATCGCGGTCAACATCGCCTCCCAGCTGCGCATGAACGAGGCCTTCCTGGCCTCCGAGGGGTTCAGCCCCGACGGCCGGATCGTGTCCCTGGCCTCCACCAGCGGCATCGCGGGCAACCGCGGGCAGACCAACTACGCCGCCTCCAAGGGCGGTGTCATCGGCATGGTGCGGGCCACCGCGCCGCTGATCGGCCCGCGCGGCGGATCCATCAACGCGGTCGCGCCAGGGTTCATCGAGACCGACATGACCGCCGCGATTCCGCCGCTGACCCGCCAGGTGGCGCGCCGGCTGTCCAGCCTGCAGCAGGGCGGGCTGCCGCTCGACGTCGCCGAGACCATCGCCTTCCTGGCCTCCGACGCCGCAGCCGGGGTCAACGGCCAGGTGCTGCGCGTCTGCGGCCAGAATATGGTGGGGGCATGAGGCAGCAGCAGCTTCCCGAAATACCCGCCCTCGGCAAGCTCTACCTGTCCGCGCTGGGCAGCGCGGCGCGCAGCCGGCTGACCAGGGGCGACGGCGGAACCTCGCTTCCGGCGGTGCGCCACGAGGTGGCCGACGCGGCCGTCGACCTTGACAAACTGACCGAGTTCCAGCGCCTGGTGGCGCACAGCGCCCAGGACGTGCTGCCCTCGGGTTACGTGCACACCTTCGCCTTTCCGGTGGCCATGAGCGTGATGGCCCGCGAGGACTTCCCGCTGCCGCTGCTGGGCATGGTGCACCTGCGCAACGAGGTGCGCCACCTGCGTCCGGTCCATTGGTCCGAGCCGCTGAGCGTCGCCGCCTGGGCGGAGAACCTCGCCGGCCACCGGGCCGGCACCCAGGTGGAGCTGGTCTCCGAGGTCAGCGCAGACGGCGGGCTCGTCTGGCAGGGACGGTCCACCTACCTGGCCAAGGGGGTGTTCCTGCCCGAGCTGGACCGTCCCGGGGCGCAGGAACGCCGGGACTTCCTGCCGCCCACGCCGACGGCGCAGTGGCGGCTGGGCCTGGACGCCGGCCGCAGCTATGCGAAGGTCTCGGGTGACTTCAACCCGATCCACCTGAGCCGGCTCTCGGCCAAGGCGCTCGGCATGAAGCGCTCACTCGCCCACGGCATGTACCTGGCCTCGCGTGTGGTGGAGGAGGCCGTGCCCCCGCACACCGACGCGTTCGCCTGGGACATCCGGTTCGAAGCTCCCGTGTTCCTGCCCGCGACCGTCGCCCTCGCCATCCAGGACGAGGAGACGGACGCCGGCTGGGCCGGATCGTCCTTCACCGGCTGGAACCCGCGGTCCCAGCGTCGGCATTTCTCGGGCTCGGTCGCCCCGCTCGGCCCGGCGGAAATCCGGGCGGAGCAGCTCGGCGCCGGCGGCACGGCCTGAGCCGGACGGACTGCACCGGACCCGCTGAAGCGGACTGAGTCAGGGCGGCGGGCTTCCGGCCCGCCGCCCGCTCAGTCTCCGGGCTTGACGGTGAGGACGGGGCAGTCCGCCTCCAGCAGCACCCGCTGCGCGGTGCTGCCCATGATGAGCTTGCCCACCGGGGTGCGCCGGCGGATGCCCAGCACCAGGAGCGACGCCGCATGGTCGGCGGCGGCGCGGAGGATCTCCTCGGCCGGGTCATAGTCCCCGACGGGATGGACGATGGCGTGGGCCAGCCCTTCCGCGGCCAGGGCGCGGTCAACGGCGGCCAGCGCCTGCTCCTCATCTTCCGGCGTCGGCAGGTGCCGCAGCCCGTGGTGCGGGCCGCTGACGTTGATGATGACCAGCTGCTCCCGCAGCAGCACCGCGGCGGCCCGGCCGGCCTGGAGCGCCGCCTGTCCCTCCGGGGTATCGATGTAGCCGACGACGACGCTCACGGCCTTCCCCTTTCCTTCTGTTCCTGCAGTACCGGCGCCCTCATCCGTGCAGCTCCTCGGGATCGCTGAACCGGGTCCGGCGCGCCCGTGCTCCCCGGTTCCACAGCCAGGTGAGCGCCCACAGGAAAACCCCCAGCGCGAGCAGCAGGCCGGCTATCCGGTATTCGATCGCGTCCTGCGCCCACGGGCCGAGGAGGAACGCGCAGGTGGCCACCCCCACGTAGGGGGTGATCCCGGGGGAGCGGAAGGAGCCCTCCGGCCGGGGGTCGCGGCGCAGCACCAGGGCGGCGATGTTGACCACCGTGAACACGGCCAGCAGCAGCAGCGCCGTGGTGCCGCCCAGCGCGCTGACCGTTTCGCGTCCCACGAAGTTGGTCACGAAGACGATCAGCCCGAGGGCGATGATCGTCGTGAAGACGATGGCGGCCCAGGGGGTGCGGCGCCCGCGCAGCACCTTCGAGAGGAACGGCGGCAGGACCTCCTGCCGGGCCATGCCGTAGAGCAGGCGGGAGGCCATCAGCATGTTGATCAGGGCGGTGTTGGCGACGGCGAAGATCGACAGGAACGGATAGATCACGTCGATCGGGAAGTTCGGCGCGCCGGCCTGGACCACCTCGAGCAGGGGAGTGGCGCTGTCCGCGAGCTGCCCGACCGGAACCACCGCGACGGCGGCAATGGAGACCAGCACGTAGATGAACGCGGTGATCCCCAGCCCGGTCAGCATGACCTTGGGGAAGATCCGCGCCGGCTCCCTCGTCTCCTCCGCCATGTTGACCGAGTCCTCGAACCCGACCATGGAGAAGAAGGCCAGCGAGGTGGCCGCGGTCAGGGACAGGAAGACCCCCTTGCCCTCCGCCGTTTCGAAGACGGTGACCCGTGAGAAGTCCACGTTGCCCTGGCCCATCGCCCAGAAGCCGATGCCGATCACGATCAGCAGGCCGGTCAGCTCGATCAGCGTCAGCACGACGTTGAGCTTGATGCTCTCGCCCACGCCGCGCAGGTTGATCAGCGCCAGCAGCAGGAGGAAGGCCACGGCGACCAGTGTCACCCCCGTCTGGTCCCAGTCCAGGTTGAATCCGACGATGAAGTTCTCCGCGAGGAATTTGGAGGCCGTGGTCGCGGAGGTGATGCCTGAGCACAGCACGGCGAAGGTGACCAGGAAGGTCAGGAAGTGCAGCCCGAACGCCTTGTGGGTGTACAGCGCGGCCCCGGCGGCCTGCGGATACTTGGTGACCAGTTCCAGGTAGGACAGCGCCGTCACCGCGGCCACTCCGAAGGCCAGCAGCACCGGCGCCCAGGCCGCGCCGCCGACTTCGCCGGCGATCTGCCCGGTCAGGGCGTACACGCCGGTGCCCAGGATGTCGCCGATGATGAACAGCAGCAGCAGCCGGGTGCCGATGACCCGTTTCAGCTCGGGTGCGGGGGTGGGTGCGGTCTCGCTCATGTCCTGGCCTCCCGCTGATCGGTGTGCCCCGTCCTGCGGGTATTCTGCTCGCCGCCCGGTGCGGGGTGCAATGGGGGCCGCGGATCACTGCACCGGGAGGACCCGGACGCTGCCGATGCGGTGGCCCTGCACCGAGACGACCTTGAGCACGCAGCCGGGCGCCTCGACCTCGTCGCCGGGGCGGGCCATCCTGCCCAGCCGCTCCAGGATGTAGCCGGCGACCGTTTCGTACTGGCCCTCGGGCAGTTCAATGCCGGACAGCCGGCCGAACTCCTGCAGGATCAGCGCTCCGTCGACGACCAGGGTGCCCGCCTCCCGCCGGGAGCGGTCCTCCGGGTCCCGTCCGGCGTCGAATTCGTCATAGATTTCCCCGACCAGCTCCTCGACCAGGTCCTCCAGCGTGACGATCCCGTCCGTGCCTCCGTATTCGTCCGCGACCACCGCGATGTGGCTCTGTTCCCGCCGCATCCGGGACAGGGACGGCAGCACCTCGGCGGTTCCCGGCAGGAAGAGGATGGGGCGGGTGATCGAGCGCAGGGTGCCCTCGCGGGCCGCGGGCGTCCCGGCGTCGCGCACCGGCATGAGGTCCCGGACGTGGATGAAGCCGAGGACGTCGTCCGTCGAGGTCCCGATCACCGGATAGCGCGAGTAGGGCAGCTCGAGCACCCGGCGCCGGGCCTCCTCCATCGACAGGTCCGCACGCAGGAACAGCACCTGGGGGCGCGGGCGCATGACCTCCTGGAGCAGCCGGCTTCCGGCCCCGAACACGTCGGAGAGGATGCGCCTGCTCTCCTCCGCGAGCACCGGGCTGGCGCTGACGATGTCATAGAGCTCTTCGCTGGTCATCGGCTGGCTGCGCAGGGACGGGTTGCCTCCCAGCAGGCGGACCACGGCGTTGGTCGAAGCCGAGAGCAGGGCGATGACCGGCCGCATGACGACGGCGAAGGCGTTCAGCGCGGGGGCAAGGATCCGGGTGAAGGAGGCAGCGTTCTGCATCGCCAGCCGCTTCGGTACCAGCTCGCTGAAGACCAGGGAGAGGTAGGCGATCAGCAGCGTCATGAAGACAAGGGCGATCACCTCCGCCGTGGCCGCGGGTACGCCCCACCCGGCCAGAACGGGGGAGACGGAGGGCGCCAGCGCGGAGGCGCCGTAGGCGGCGGAGAAGAAGCCGGAGAGCGTGACGCCGATCTGGATGGCGGAGAGGAACCGGTTGGGGTTCCGGGCCAGTGCGGCGATTTTGGCTCCGCTGCGGCCCCCGCTGCGCTCGATGGCGCTGATCTGTCCCTCGGAGAGGGACACCAGGGCCATTTCCGCGGCGGCGAACACCCCGCCGAGCAGGAGGAAGAACAACACCAGCAGCAGGTTGGTGGCCATAGCCTGAGGGTACCTAGGCCGGGTGCGGCAGCCAAAGGGACGGCACAACGAACAAGGCCCCGGAACCGAACCGGTTCCAGGGCCTTCGCCGTGCGCGGAGGGGGACTTGAACCCCCACCCTCAATAAGAGGACTAGCACCTCAAGCTAGCGCGTCTGCCATTCCGCCACCCGCGCAGGGTGGATTTCTCGGCCTCCGGTGTTCCCGGCGCCTCGAAAGCAACGGGTAAAACTCTAACACGGTTTATCCGCCAAGTGGAAATCGGCCTCCGGAGGCGCCGGACGGCGCGTCACCGGGAGCCACCGTGACGCGCCGTCCGGACCGTCGACGACGGCGGGCCGCTAGGCTGGCAGCAGACCGACCAAGGAGGAGCAGCGTGGAGCCGTACCGGGCCGAAGACGAGGTGGCGCGCATCTGCCGCGACCTGATCCGCATCGACACGTCCAACTACGGGGACGGCAGCGGCCCGGGGGAGCGCGAAGCGGCCGAGTACACCGCGGCGCTGCTGGCCGACGTCGGGCTGGACGTCACGCTCTTCGAAGCAGCCCCGCGGCGGACCTCCCTGGTGACCCGCCTCGCGGGCTCCGACCCGTCCCTGCCTGCGCTGGTGGTCCACGGGCACCTCGACGTCGTGCCCGCACTAAAGCAGGACTGGACGCTCGACCCCTTCTCCGGAGAACTGCAGGACGGGCTGATCTGGGGCCGCGGCGCGGTGGACATGAAGGACATGGACGCCATGATCCTCTCCGTGGTCCGTGAGATGGCCTCCTCCGGTGTCCGACCCCGGCGCGACCTGATCGTGGCCATGTTCGCCGACGAGGAGGCGGGCGGCCGGCAGGGTGCCGGCTGGGCGGTCGAGCACCGGCCCGAGCTGTTCGAAGGGGCAGGCGAGGCCATCTCCGAGGTGGGCGGCTTCTCCGCCACGATCGGCGGCCGGCGGACCTATCTGCTGCAGACGGCGGAAAAGGGCATCGCGTGGCTCCGCCTCAGGGCGGCCGGACGGGCCGGCCACGGGTCGCAGATCAACACGGACAACGCCGTCACCGCCCTGGCGGAGGCCGTGGCCCGGATCGGCACCCACCCCTGGCCCATTGAACTCACCGACACCACCCGCGCTTTCCTGGACGGCGTCACCGACCTGACCGGCGTCGAGTTCGATCCCGACAATCCCGAGCGCCTGCTGGCCGAACTGGGCACCGTTGCCCGCTTCGTGGGCGCGACGCTGCAGAATACGGCGAACCCCACAGTCCTGTCCGCCGGCTACAAGCACAACGTCATCCCCGGCTCCGCCGAGGCGCTGATCGACGCCAGGACCCTGCCCGGGCAGGAGGAGGCCGTGCTGGAAACCATCCGATCCCTCGCCGGTTCCCGCGTGGAGGTCAGCGTCGACCACGCGGACATCGCCCTCGAAGTTCCCTTCAGCGGGTCGCTGGTGGACGCCATGGTGGGTGCCCTCCAGGCCGAAGACCCCGGCGCTCCGGTCCTGCCCTACACGCTTTCCGGCGGCACCGACAACAAATCGCTGAGCCGGCTGGGCATCACCGGCTACGGGTTCGCACCCCTGCGGCTGCCGGCGGACCTGGACTTCACCGGCATGTTCCACGGGGTGGACGAGCGGGTCCCCGTGGAGGCCCTGCAGTTCGGCACCCGGGTCCTCTCCCGCCTGCTGAGGACCTACTGACCGCCGTCGGACCGCCATCTGACCGCCACCTGACCGCCATCGACTCCAAGCAGGAGGACCCATGCCCGCCGCTGACATCCTGACGCCGGCGCTGCTGGAACGCATCCGTTCCCGTGCCGCCGGCTACGACGACGCCAACGCCTTCTTCGACGAGGACCTGCAGGACCTGCGCGAGGCCGGCTACCTGGCCCTGTTCACCCCGCGGAGCGGGGGCGGGCACGGCCTCGGCATCCCTGAGGTGGTGGCCTGCCAGCGGCTCCTGGCCTCGGCGGCGCCGGCCACCGCCCTGGCGGTCAACATGCACCTGGTGTGGTGCGGCGTCGCCCATCTGCTCTCGCTGCGCGGCGACGACTCGCTGTCCTTCATCCTGCGTGAGGCAGCTGCGGGCGAGCTGTTCGCCTTCGGCATCTCCGAACCGGGCAACAGCGCGGTCCTCTTCGACTCCGCCACCGCCGCCGTGCCACAGGAGGATGGGGGCTATGCCTTCACGGGACGGAAGATCTTCACCAGCCTGGCACCGGCGTGGACCAGGCTGGGCATCTTCGGCCGTGACGATTCCGTGCCCGAGGAGCCCCGGCTGGTCTTCGGGTTCGCCGACCGCGGCACCGCAGGCATCCAGTCACCGCAGGACTGGAACACCATGGGCATGCGGGCCAGCCAGTCGCGCAGCACGATCCTGGACTCGGCGGCCGTTCCCGCGGAACGGATCGTGCGGAAGACCCCGGTCGGCCCGCACGGGGACCAGTTTGTGTTCGGGATCTTCGCGCTCTTCTCGACCCTGCTCTCCGCCGTCTACAACGGCGTCGGAGACCGTGCGGCGGAGCTGGCGGCCGACGCCGCGCTGACCCGGCGCAGGGGCGGCGCGTCCGCCGCAGCCGACCCCTACATCCGCTGGCGGGTGGCCGATGCGGCGATCGTCATGGACGGCGTCCGGCCCCAGGTCGACGCCGTTGCGCGGGACCTGGAGGAGGGGGCCGACCACGGCGCACTCTGGTTTCCCCGGCTGTCCGCCCTGAAGCTGCGGACCGTGGAGGCCGCGCGCGGCGTCGTCGAGCAGGCGGTGAAGGTGGCCGGCGGGCAGGCCTACTCGCGCGGGCACGAGCTGGAGCGCCTCTACCGCGACGTGCTCGCGGGCATCTTCCATCCCACCAACGAGGACGCGGCGCACGCCTCGATGGCCACGGCCCTGCTCGGGCCGGTGGAGGAAGCGGGGCGGTAGCACCCGGCTGCGCGGAAGACCCCGCTTCCGGGACCTCAGGCGGTGCGCACCACGCGCATCACCCGGCGGCGGAGCCAGAACCGGCGTCCGCCGCCCTGGTAGATGCAGCTGCGGTGCAGCTCCCACTTGCCGTATTCGGCGTGTTCGGCCACCCGGGCACGTGCCTCCGGCAGCGATTCGTCAGGACTCACGGAGATCACAAGGTATTCATACGTACGGACGGCTCCACCATGTGGCCGGACTTCCGGCTGCAGAAGTTGTTCACGCATTTGTCTCCAATTTTGCCCGCTTTCCCGATAACGTCTAGGTCATGAGCATAGATCCGCGTATCGCGCTCCAGTCACTGGTGACCGCCCTCGAGGAGCATCTGGCCGCGGCGGCGGCCCGCCGGGGCGAGAAGGACCCTGTGGTGGAGAACGCCTATCTGGCCATCGCCGATGCCTTCGAAGTCTACGAGGAAGTCCTCTACGACGCCTACGGCGAGGTGACCCCGCTGGAGATCTATGACGACGAAGACGAGGACATTGACGACGACGCGGCTGATCCCCTGGGCTACGGCACCGAGGACATCGTCGAGGAGCCGCTCGAGGACGACGGGGGAGCGTCGCTGCGCGGCCGCGGCTGAGGACCGCGCCCGGGGCTGACGGGCCGGGGCCCTGACCGGCACACCCTTCGGCGTGCCCTAGAGTCGTTAGCGTGAACTGGTTTGAAGCTGTCCTCCTGGGCCTGGTGCAGGGCCTGACCGAATTCCTCCCCATTTCCTCCAGCGCCCACCTGCGCATCGTCGGCGAGCTGCTCCCCGGCGCCCAGGATCCGGGGGCCGCGTTTACCGCCATCACCCAGCTCGGCACCGAGACCGCCGTCGCGGTGTACTTCTGGAAGGACATCGTCCGGATCGTCAAGGCCTGGTTCGGCTCCCTCGCGGGGCGGGTTCCCCGCAGCGATCCGGACGCCAGGATGGGCTGGCTGATCATCGTCGGCACCCTGCCGATCGTCATCCTGGGGCTGCTCTTCGAAGACCAGATCGAAACCACCTTCCGCAGCCTGTGGATCGTGGCGACCATGCTCATCGTCTTCGGCATCATCCTGGCCGTCGCCGACGCGGTCGGCCGCCAGGACCGTGACCTGAGCAGGCTCACCTACAAGCACGGCATCCTGTACGGCTTCGCGCAGGCACTGGCCCTCATTCCGGGCGTGTCGCGCTCCGGCGGCACGATCACCGCGGGCCTGCTGATGGGCTACAACCGTGAAGCGGCGGCACGCTACGCCTTCCTGCTGGCGATTCCCGCCGTCTTCGGCTCCGGCTTCTTCCAGCTGTTCAAGTCGATCGGCGAGCCCGGTCCGTTCGGCCCGGCGGAGACCGCCCTTGCCACCCTGGTCGCCTTCGTCGTGGGCTTCATCATCATCGGCTGGTTCCTGCGCTACGTCTCCACCCGCAGCTACCGCCTCTTCGTGTGGTACCGGATCGGGCTGGGCCTGGCGATCTACCTGATGCTGGGCCTGGGCGTACTGACCCCCTGACCTGTCCCGCCGGAGGCCCCGGCGCGGAATCCACTTCGCCCGCCCGGTAGAGTGGAACGGTGATTGCCTGGAAATCCCCCTCGGTTCCCGCCCTGCCCGGACACTCTCCGGAACTGGTCCTGCACGACACCGCCGCCGGGGCGCCCGTTCCGGTGCGCACCACGGGAGAGGCCGGACTCTACGTCTGCGGCATCACCCCCTACGACGCCACCCACATGGGGCACGCCGCGACCTACGTCGCCTTCGACCTGCTCAACCGGCAGTGGCGCGACGCCGGCAACACGGTCCGGTACGTGCAGAACGTCACCGACGTGGACGACCCCCTGCTGGTCCGGGCCAACGAGACCGGAGTGGACTGGCGGGAGCTGGCCGCCGCGCAGACCCAGCTGTTCCGTGAGGACATGGAGGCACTGGGCGTGCTGGCCCCGGACCACTACGTGGGCGCCGTCGAATCCGTCGAATGGATCGTGCCGGCGGTCGAGGACCTGCTCGCCCGCGGCATCGCCTACCGGGTGCCGGGCACCGGCGGCGAGCCCGACGGCGACGTCTATTTCTCCGTCGACGCCGCAGCGGACCTGGACCCGCAGGATCCGGGCGCCTGGCACCCCGGCCAGATCAGCCACCTGGATCCCGCCGGCATGCTCCCGCTGTTTGCCGAGCGCGGCGGTGATCCCGAACGGCCGGGCAAGCGCAATCCCCTGGACGCGCTCCTGTGGCGCATGGCCCGCGAGGGCGAGCCGGACTGGGACGGCGGCACGCTGGGGCGCGGCCGTCCCGGCTGGCACATCGAGTGTTCGGTCATCGCCCAGCGTTTCCTTCCGCAGCCGTTCACCGTACAGGGCGGCGGCTCGGACCTGATCTACCCGCACCACGAGATGAGCGCCGCCCACGCCTGGGCCTGCACCGGACACCCGCTGGCCCGCCACTACGCCCACGCCGGCATGGTCGGCCTGGACGGCGAAAAGATGAGCAAGTCGCTCGGCAACCTGGTCCTGGTCTCCCGGCTGCGCGGCCAGGGCGTCGAGCCCGCCGCGATCCGCCTGGCCATCCTGGCGCACCACTACCGCAGCGACTGGTTCTGGACGGACTCCGTGCTGCAGCAGGCCCAGACCCGGCTCTCGCGCTGGCGCAGCGCCCTGCCCCTGGCCGGCGAGGCCCGGTCACAGCGCCTGCTCGACGAGCTGCGCTCGGCGCTGGCCAACGACCTTGACGCGCCCGCGGCCCTGGCGGCGGCCGATGCGTGGGCCGAGGACGCCCGGCAGGCACCCGACAACGGAACCGGAACCGACCTGGCGCACGCGGCACTCGACGCACTGCTCGGCGTCCGGCTCTAGACCGTCCGGCTCCGGCTCGTCAGGCGCGCGCCGGGGCCCTTCGGCAACGGCGCACAGCGGGGCGGCAGGGCCCCACGGGAAATCAGTCCCGTCGGCGCCGCTTGAGGTAGCGCTCGAACTCGCGGGCGATGGACTCGCCGCTGGCCTCGGGAAGCTCGGCGGTATCCTTGGCCTCCTCGAGCTGGCGCACGTAGGCGGCCACCTCGGGGTCCTCCGTGGAGAGCTCGTCGACGCCGCGCTCCCACGCCTCGGCCTCCTCGGTGAGCAGCTCGACGTCGACCGGAACCTGCAGCAGGTCCTCGATGCGGTAGAGCAGGGCAAGCTCGGCCTTGGGCGAGGGCGCCTGGCCGACGTAATGGGGGACGGCCGCCCAGAGCGAGAGCGCCGGAATGTCGGCCAGCGCCGCCATTTCGGCCAGCACCCCGACGATGCCCACGGGACCCTCATACTGCGAGGCTTCCAGTCCCAGGCAGGCCCGCAGCTCCGGATCCTCCGTGGTGGCGGTGACCGGAATGGGCCGGGTGTGCGGAACATCCGCCAGCAGGGCTCCCACCAGCAGCAGGCAGTCCACGTCGAGCTCGCGCGCCAGCGCCAGCAGCTCGGCGGTGTAGGCCCGCCATTTGTAGCTCGGCTCCACGCCGGTGACCAGAACCACATCAAGCTCGGCGCCGGGAATCCCGGCGCGGAAGATCCGGGTGGCCGGCCACTTAATGCGCCGGTCGCCGCGGGATGTGCGTTCCACCACGGGGCGGGTGAACTGGAAGTCGTAGTATTCGTCGGCGTCGAGGGCTGCCGCCTTCTCCGCGTCCCAGAGCCGCACCAGGTGCTTCACGGCGTCGCTGGCCGCCTCGCCGGCGTCGTTCCACCCCTCGAAGGCAGCCACCATGACGGTGACTCTGCCGCCGGCCTGGCCGCCGAGGACATCCTGCAGCCCGGGTGTCTTTTCGCTCTCACTCACAGGCCTACCCTATGCCGACCGCTGCCGGGTGTCAGGACCGCACCGCGGGCCTTCGCCAAGAGCGGACCCGGGTGCAGACGGCCCAGCGCCGCAGCCGGGCCGGCGGCCCTTAGACTGGAAGGCATGTCCGTCACCCCTGCCGCTGTCCCGTTGAAGAGCACCACCGGTCTCCAGGCCGTGTTCTGGGACATGGACGGCACCATCGTCGACACCGAACCCTATTGGATCGCCTCGGAGAAGGAACTGGTCGCGGAGTTCGGCGGCACCTGGACCGATGAGGACGCCAGGGCCATGGTGGGACAGGCACTGCCCGTGGGAGCCGGCCTCCTGCAGCAGGCCGGCGTCGACCTGCCCGTCCGGGCCATCATCGACCGCATGACCGCGCAGGTGGCCGAAAAGGTGCGCCGCGCGGTGCCCTGGCGGCCGGGCGCCCGGGAACTGCTCGCGGACCTGCGCGCCCGCGGCATTCCCTGTGCCATGGTGACCATGTCCGAACCCGGCCTCGCCGACGTCGTCGCCGCGGCGCTGCCGGCCGGCACCTTTGAGTTCACCGTCACCGGCGACCAGGTCCGGGCCGGCAAGCCGGACCCCGAACCCTACCTGGCGGCCATGGACCGGATGGCGGAGCTCGTGCCGGGGCTCGATCCGCAGCGCTGCATCGGCATCGAGGACTCGCTTCCCGGGGTGCGCTCGGCGCGCGCCGCGGGGCTGCTGACCCTGGCCGTGCCCCATTTCGTGCCGCTGCCCCCCGAGCTCGCCCACCACACCTGGGACACCCTCGCCGGACGCAGCGCCGAGGACCTGGCCGGCCTCGCGGCGGCGGAAACGGATGCCATCCGATGACCGCAGGCGGACCCGACCGGCCCACCCGCCCCGGCATTCCGCTGGGCAGGATCGCCGGCGTGCCCATCACCCTGGCCTGGTCCTGGTTCATCATCGCGGCAGCCATCGTGCTGCTGTTCGGCCCGCAGGTGGCGGCCATCCTGCCCGGCATCGGCGGCGGCGCGTATGCGGTCGCCCTGGGCTACGCCGTCCTGCTGCTGCTCTCCGTGCTGGTCCACGAGCTGGCCCACGCACTGTCCGCGCGCGCCTACGGCTGGCCCACCACCGGCATCGTCCTGACCCTCTGGGGCGGGCACACCCAGTTCGGAGCCGTGAACACCACGCCCTGGCGTTCGCTCGCGGTGGCCCTGGCGGGCCCCGCGGCGAACTTCCTGCTGGCCGGACTGGCCTGGGCCCTGGTGTTCGCGGCGCCGGAGGCGTTCGCACCGGGCACCGTGGCCGGCCTGCTGTCCGCCATCTTCATCTGGGCGAACCTTTTGGTCGGCATCTTCAACATCCTGCCCGGAATGCCCCTTGACGGCGGCCGGATCGTGGAGACCATCGTGTGGAAGGCCACCGGCTCCCAGGAGAAGGGCACCATCGCGGCGGGCTGGGCCGGCCGCGTCGTCGTCGTCGTCCTGCTGGCGGCGGTCTTCGCGCCGTCGCTGCGCCGCGGCGAGTCACCCAGCCTGCAGCTGGTGCTCGTGGCGGCGCTGGTCTCCGGCTTCCTGTGGATGGGGGCCGGCGCCGCCATCCAGAACGCCCGGCTGCGCCGGCGGCTGCCTTCGGTCACCGCGGCGGCCCTCATGCGCCCGGCGCTTGGCATCCCCAGCGGCGCGCCCGTCCGGCAGGCACAGGAAACGCTGCGGGCCCGGCCCGGCACCGCACTGGTGGTCACCGCCCCCACCGGCCAGCCCGAGGCCGTGGTGGATCCCGGAGCCCTGGCCCAGGTTCCCGACCACCTGGCCGCCGGCACGCCCGTGAACGCCGCCGCCCGCGCGCTGGCCCCGGGCGCCTACGTTCCCGACGTCGCCTGCGGTGAAGAACTCGTCCAGTACCTCTCCCGCCTCGCGGGAGGCGAATATGCCGTCATCAACCGCGACGGCGCCGTCGTGGGCCTGCTGCATGAGGCCGACGTCGTCCGCGCTGTAACCGGACGGGCGCCGCGCTGACCCCGGCCGGCTATACGCCGGCCGGCCCCCGCTTTTCACGATCCACCCCCTACCTGCACGACGACTGCCCCCGCAGTCCGCACCGGAACAAGAAGGAACACCATGGACCCCCAGACCCCGGCCGCTGCCGAGTCCACCAGCCCGCACGGAGCCGAACGGCGCCGTGGACCGCTGCGCCCCGGCGAGCGGGTGCAGCTGACCGATGAGAAGGGCCGCCGCAACACGATCACCCTCACCGAAGGCGGGGCCTTCCACACCCACCGCGGCTACCTGCCCCACGACGAAGTGATCGGCCTGCCCGAGGGCAGCGTCGTGGCGAACACCACCGGCCATCCCTACCAGGTGCTGCGCCCGCTGCTCTCCGACTTCGTGCTGTCCATGCCCCGGGGCGCGGCGGTCGTCTACCCCAAGGACGCCGCCCAGATCGTCACCATGGCCGACATCTATCCCGGCGCCCGCGTGGTGGAGGCCGGCGTCGGCTCCGGCGCGCTGAGCATCTCGCTGCTGCGCGCCGTGGGGGACTCCGGCAGCCTGCATTCCTTCGAACGCCGCGAGGAGTTCGCCGACATCGCCCGCGGCAACGTCGAGACCTTCTTCGGCGGCCCGCATCCGGCGTGGCGGATCAGCCTGGGCGACTTCCAGGACGAAGTGGTCCGCACCGAGGAGCCCGGCAGCGTGGACCGGGTGGTTCTGGACATGCTGGCGCCCTGGGAGTGCACCGACGCGGTGGCCACGGTCCTGGCCCCCGGCGGCGTCTGGATCTCCTACGTCGCCACCGTCACCCAGCTCTCCCGCACGGCCGAGGCGATCCGTGCCGACGGCCGGTTCACCGAGCCCGAGGGCTGGGAATCGATGGTCCGCGGCTGGCACCTGGAGGGCCTGGCCGTGCGCCCGGACCACCGCATGGTCGCGCACACCGGCTTCCTGCTCTCCGCGCGGCGGCTGGCCGAAGGCGCCACCGGCCTGGTGCCCAAGCGCCGGGCCTCCAAGACCGGTTTCTCCGAGGAGGACCTCAACGCCTGGACGCCCGCCGCCGTGGGGGAACGCGAGGTCTCCGAAAAGAAGCTCCGCCGGGCCGCGCGCGACGCCAGCTCCACCGTCCAGCGGGGCGCCCTGGAAAGTGCCGAACGGCTCGCGCAGGAGCACCCGCACCCATAGTCACCGCGGCGCAAAACACAAGACGTCCGAGCCGATGTATTGGACAGCGTGCTGGGTTATCGTCAGAGCTGGATCGTGAACCGGCGAAGGACGGTGGGTCAGCATGGCGGGATCGGAAAACACCAGCGGGACCGGCGAGGGCGCGGAGGCCATGGCTTCCGTTCCCGCCGCCCAGGCCCGCCAGCTGCACGTGCTTCGGGAGAAGCTGCGCAACCTGGACCGGCAGCTGGCGGCGCTGACGCATAACAACGCACGCCTGGTGGCGATGCTGGAAACGGCCCGGGCGGAGATTGTCCGGCTCAAGGAGGCCCTGGAGAAGGAAGGCGCCACGCCGTTCAGCTTCGGGACGGTGATCGGGGTCAACCAGCGCACCTCGCCGGCGCCCGGCGTCACCACCGCGGCCGCGGTGCAGGAAAGCCTCGACATCATGCAGTCCGGGCGCAAGCTGCGCGTGGCCGTCAGCCCCCTGCTGGACATGGAGCGCATCGTGCCCGGCCAGGAGGTGCTGCTCAACGAGTCCCTGACCGTGATCGCCGGCCTCGGCTTCGAACGCTCCGGCGAACTGTTCACGGTCAAGGAGCTGCTGGGCCCGGACCGGGCGCTGGTGGTGGGCCGCGCCGACGACGAGCGGGTCATCCGCCTCACCGGCCCCCTCGCCGCCGAACGGGTGCGCGTCGGCGATGCGCTGACGGTTGACACGCGGATCGGCTTCGCGCTGGAAAAGGTGCCGCGCTCCGAGGTGGAGAACCTGGTCCTGGAGGAGGTTCCGGACATCTCCTACTCCGACATCGGCGGGCTCGGCCCGCAGATCGAGCAGATCCGCGACGCCGTGGAACTGCCGTTCCTGCACCCGGACCTGTACCGCGAACACGGGCTGAAGCCGCCCAAGGGCATCCTGCTGTACGGGCCTCCGGGCTGCGGCAAGACGCTGATCGCCAAGGCGGTGGCGCACTCCCTGGCCGCCCGCGTGATGGAGCAGACCGGCTCGCTGGGCACCAAGAGCTACTTCCTGAACATCAAGGGTCCGGAGCTGCTGGACAAGTACGTGGGCGAGACCGAGAGGCACATCCGGCTGATCTTCGCCCGCGCCCGGGAGAAGGCCTCCGACGGCAGCCCGGTGGTGGTGTTCTTCGACGAGATGGACTCGCTCTTCCGCACCCGTGGCAGCGGCGTCTCCTCCGACGTCGAGACCACCATCGTGCCGCAGCTGCTCAGCGAGATCGACGGCGTCGAGAAGCTGGAAAACGTCATCGTCATCGGTGCCTCGAACCGCGAGGACATGATCGACCCGGCCATCCTGCGCCCGGGCCGGCTCGACGTGAAGATCAAGATCCAGCGGCCCGACGCCGAGGGCGCGGGGGAGATCTTCGCGAAGTACCTCACCGCGGACCTGCCGCTGCACCGAGACGACCTGGCCGAGCACGGCTACGACCCGGGCATGACGGTCCGGGAGATGATCCGCCGGACGGTGGAGAAGATGTACGCCGAGGACAAGTCCAACGAGTACCTGGAAGTCACCTATGCCAACGGCGACACCGAAATGCTCTACTTCAAGGACTTCAACTCCGGCGCCGTCATCCAGAACGTCGTGGACCGGGCCAAGAAATACGCCATCAAGGACCTGCTGACCAACCGGCAGCGCGGCCTGCGGATCGATCACCTGATGCGCGCCGTCGTCGACGAGTTCCGGGAACACGAGGATATGCCCAACACCACGAACCCCGACGACTGGGCCCGCATCTCCGGAAAGAAGGGCGAACGCATCACCTACATCCGCACCATCGTGCAGGGCAAGGCCGGGCAGGAGCCGGGCCGGACCATTGAAACCACGGCCAACCCGGGACAGTATCTGTGACGGTCAGGCGGGTGATGGGCACCGAAACCGAATACGGAGTCCTGGCACCGGCGCTGCCGAACGCCAACGCCACCGTGCTGTCCAGCCAGATCGTCAACGCCTACGCCGCGACGGTGCGCTCGGGCATGGGCAACCTCTCCGGCACCCGCTGGGACTACACCGACGAGGCTCCGCTGAACGATGCCCGGGGCTTCACGGTTCCCCGCGCCGCCGCCGAACCCTCCCAGCTGACCGACGTCCAGCCCGGCCTGGACACGGAATCCGTGGCGATGGAGGGCGGAGGTCCGGCCGCGCTCTACAGCGACACGGGAGAGGACGCCGCGGTCCTGATGAACCTGGTCCTCGGCAACGGGGCGCGGCTGTACGTGGACCACGCGCATCCGGAGTACTCCTCGCCGGAGGTGACCTCGCCGCAGGCGGCCGTCCTGTATGACAAGGCCGGCGACGCCGTCGTGCTGGCGGCCATGCGGCACATCGCCGCCACGCCCGGCTTCTCGCCGGTGCACCTCTACAAGAACAACACCGACAACAAGGGCGTCTCCTACGGATCCCACGAGAACTACCTGGTGCCGCGCTCGGTGCCGTTTGCGCGGCTGGCCACCGGGCTCATCCCGTTCTTCGTCTCCCGGCAGGTGGTCTGCGGCTCCGGCCGGGTGGGGCTGGGCCCCGGCAACCAGCGGCCGGGCTACCAGCTGAGCCAGCGGGCGGACTTCTTCGAGACCGAAATCGGACTCGAAACCACCATCCGCCGCCCCATCATCAACACCCGCGACGAACCGCACGCCGTGGCCGAGAAGTACCGGCGGCTGCACGTGATCATCGGAGACGCGAACCTGAGCGAGGTCTCCATCCTGCTCAAGACGGGCACCGCGTCCCTGGTGCTGTCCATGATCGAGGCCGGCACCGAACCGCGGATCGAGCTGCGGGACCCGGTGGGCGCGCTGCAGGCGATCAGCCACGATCCCGGGCTGCAGGCACTGGTGGAGCTGAAGGACGGGCGGCGGGTCACCGGGCTGGACCTGCAGGAGATCTACCTTGAGGCAGCAGCCGCGCACTGCCGGTCCGCCGGCGGCGCCGATCCCGAGACCGAGGACATCCTCACCCGGTGGACCGCCCTGGTCGGCACCCTCAAGCGCGACCCGATGGAAGCGGCGGCGCAGGTGGACTGGGTGGCCAAGCTCAAACTGCTGCAGGCCTACCGCGATCGGGACGGGCTGGCCTGGTCCGATGCCCGGCTGCACCTGGTCGACCTGCAGTACTCGGATATGCGGCCGGAGAAGGGACTGTACTATCGGCTCGCCCAGCACGGCCAGATGGAACGGGTGGTCACGGACGCGCAGATCCGCGCGGCGATGACCAGCCCTCCGGAGGACACCCGGGCGTACTTCCGCGGACGCTGCGTCACCCGGTTCCCGGGGGAGGTGGTGGGCGCCAGCTGGGACTCGATCATCTTCGAGCTGCCTTCGCGCCGGCGCCTGCAGCGCATTCCCACCCGGGAACCGCTGCGCGGAACCAGGGCCCTGACGCAGGAGCTGTTCGATATTGCAGCCGACGCCGAAGATTTTGTCGCCCGCCTCCTCAACGGGGGCGGACCCACGGTGGCACCATAGGAGCACGGCCCGGGACGGGTCGGGGAAAGGGAAGGCATCATGGCAACCCAGGACCGCAGGAACACCGGCTCGCGTCCGCAGGACGAGGAGCTTGAGGACCAGACACCGCCGGCGGCGTCCGAGCAGGACGCCGGAAGCGCACAGACCGAAGGCATCGACGATCTGCTGGACGAAATCGACGGTGTGCTGGAAAGCAACGCCGAGGAGTTCGTCCGGGGATTCATCCAGAAGGGCGGGCAGTAGCGGATGCCGGACAGGGACCCCGCGGCGGCACTGAGCGCGGCCGCAACGTCATCCTTCAGCGACCACCTGGGGCGGCACCATCCGGAGCTGCTGCCCTCCGCGCGGTCCCTGGGCCCGGCACCGGGCGGAGCCGGTGCGGCCTCGCCGCAGGCCACGACCATCGTTTCGCTCACGTTCACCGGGGGAGTGGTGATGGCCGGCGACCGGCGGGCCACCTCCGGAAACCTCATCGCCAGCCGCCACATCCGGAAGGTCTATCCCGCCGACAGCTACTCCGTGCTCGGCATTGCCGGCACGGCCGGGCTGGCGCTCGACATGATCCGGCTCTTCCAGGTCGAGCTGGAACACTACGACAAGATCGAAGGCACCCCGATGAGCCTGGACGCGAAGTCCAACCGGCTCGCGGCCATGGTGCGGCAGAACCTCCCGCTCGCCCTGCAGGGCCTGGCCGTCGTCCCGCTCCTGGCGGGATACGACACGCTGCGGAACAAGGGCCGGCTCTTCTCGTACGACATTACGGGCGGGCGCTACGAAGAGTATGAGCACCACAGCGTGGGGTCCGGCTCCGCCTTCGCCAGGGGAGCGCTCAAGAAGCTCTGGCATCCCGGCCTCGAGGAGGACGAGGCGGTGCAGATCGCGGTGGAGGCGCTGTATGACGCGGCGGACGACGACTCGGCCACCGGGGGCCCGGACCTGGTCCGCCAGCTGTGGCCCGTGGTCTACGTCGTCACGCGCGCCGGGGCCCGGCAGGTCCGCGAGCACGAGCTGCGCACCCTGGTGGAGCAGATGCTCTCCCGCCGGTCCGCTGCAGGATCGGAGGCCTGAGCCATGACGCAGCAGTTCTACGTCTCGCCCGAGCAGCTGATGAAGGACCGGGCGGACTTCGCCCGGAAGGGAATTGCCCGCGGCCGCTCGGTCGTGGTCCTCACCTGCCGGGACGGAATCGCGCTCGTCGCCGAGAATCCCTCGCCGTCGCTGCACAAGCTCAGCGAGATCTATGACCGCATCGGCTTCGCGGCGGTCGGCAAGTACAACGAGTTCGAATCGCTGCGGCAGGCCGGGATCCGGTTCGCGGACGTCCGCGGGTACTCGTATGCCCGGGAGGATGTCTCGGCCCGCGGGCTGGCCAGTGTCTACGCCCAGAGCCTGGGCTCCGTGTTCACCACCGAGGGCAAGCCGTTCGAGGTGGAGCTCGCGGTGGCGGAGGTCGGCACCGACCCCTACGGCGACCATCTGTACCGGCTGACCTTCGACGGCTCCATCGCCGATGAAACCAACTACGTCGTCATGGGCGGGCAGGCCGACGTCGTCAACGAAGTCCTGGCCCGGACCTGGACCCAGGACGCGGACTTCCCCGCCGCCATCCGCACCGCCGTCGAGGCCCTGTCCGCGACCCGCCGGGGCAACGGCGGGGAGTCGGCCCGGCCGGACCCGCTGGGTGCCGGGCTGCTTGAAGTGGCCGTGCTTGACCGGGATCCGGCCGCCCTGCGCGGCTCCGCCCGGGCGTTCCGCAGAATCACCACGGTTGAGCTGGACCGTTTGCTGTCCGGCGCGGAAGGAGAATAGTGGACCGCAGGATCTTCGGCCTTGAAACTGAATTCGGCATCGCCTACTCCGGCCCCGATTCGCGCCCGCTTTCCCCCGAGGAAGTGGCCCGCTACCTGTTCCGGAAGGTCGTCAGCTGGGGCAGGTCCTCGAACGTCTTCCTGACCAACGGCTCCCGGCTCTACCTCGACGTCGGTTCCCACCCCGAGTACGCAACGGCGGAGTGCGACGACATGGCGCAGCTGGTGGCCCATGACCGCGCCGGGGAGCTGATCCTCGATGACCTGGTCCTCGAGGCGGAGGAGCGCCTTCGGGCGGAAGGCTTCAACGGCAGCGTCTACCTCTTCAAGAACAACACGGACTCCGCGGGAAACTCCTACGGCAGCCATGAGAACTACCTGATTCCGCGGCGGCTGGAATTCTCCCGGCTGGCGGACATCCTGATTCCCTTCCTGGTCACCCGCCAGCTGCTGGTGGGCGCCGGCAAGGTACTCAAGACCCAGTCCGGTGCGCTGTTCGCGTTCTCCCAGCGGGCCGACCACATCTGGGAAGGCGTCTCGTCCGCGACGACGCGGTCCCGGCCCATCATCAACACCCGCGACGAACCGCACGCCGACGCCGAGCACTACCGCCGCCTGCATGTGATCGCCGGGGACTCCAACATGTCCGAGACGACGACCCTGCTCAAGGCCGGCTCCGTGGACCTGATGCTGCGCATGATCGAGGCCGGGGTCGTCATGCGGGACCTGCGGCTGGAGAACCCGATCCGGAGCATCCGGGAAATCTCGCACGACCTGACCGGCCGGCACCCGCTGAAGCTCGCCAACGGCTCCACGGTGACCGCGCTGGACCTCCAGCGCCTCTACCTGGCCCGGCTGAAGGACTTCGTGGCCGTCAACGGGGCGCACACCCGGCATGTGGAGCGGATCCTCGACCTGTGGGAGCGGACCCTCGACGCGGTGGAAAGCGGAGACCACAGCACCATCGACACCGAGATCGACTGGGCCATCAAGAAGAAACTGGTGGACCGTTACCGGGACCGGCACGGCCTGGACCTGACCAGCGCACGGCTGGCCCAGCTGGATCTGACCTACCACGACATCTCCCGCTCCCGCGGCCTGTTCTTCCTCCTGCAGTCCCGGGGCGAAACCGCGCGGGTGGTCGAGGACAGCGACATCAAGGAGGCTGTCGACACTCCTCCGCAGACCACCCGGGCCCGGCTGCGCGGCGACTTCGTCCGCCGGGCCAAGGCCGCCAACCGCGACTTCACGGTGGACTGGGTGCACCTGAAGCTCAACGACCGCGCCCAGCAGACGGTCCTGTGCAAGGACCCCTTCGTTTCCGTCGATGAACGGGTGGACGCTCTGCTGGCAGCCCTGTAGCGGCTCAGCCGCCACGGCAGCCGTCCCCGCCGGCGGCCGGCTTTTCCGAGGCGGCGTTCAGGCGGAGGCGTTAGGGTGGTCCCTGGTGCCTGGCCGCGGCCGGCACTGCGCCCGCGTATCCACCACCCCGAAAGAAGCACTGTGCGAAAAGTACTGGCAATCTTCCTGCCGCTCCTGTTGCTGCTGACCGCCTGCGGCGGCTCCGACGTCGGCTCCCACGGCAAGGCCGCCGGGCAGGAAGGCGTCTTTGACTCCATGGAGGTCCGCGTCGAGAATGCCGAGGAAGCTCCCGAAGTGACCTTCGACAGCCCGCTGGACATCACCGAGACCGCAGCCAAGGTGGTCTACGAAGGCGACGGCGACGAGGTCGCCGAAGGCCAGAGCGTCAGCTTCAAGTTCGTTGCCCTCAACTCCGAGGACGGCACCTCCGTGGGTGACACCTATGCCCAGGAAGCGACCGCCCTGCCGGTCAACGACCAGCTGAAGGAACAGGATCCGGTCCTCTACGACGTGCTGCTCGGCGCCAAGGTGGGCTCCCAGATCGCCTACGCCTACCCGGAGGCCCAGCAGCAGCTGACCGAGGGACAGGAAGAGCAGCCCGTCACCATCATGCTGATCAACGTCCTGCGCAGCGAGAACGTCGTGACCCCGCTCAGCCCGGAGGAGGCCGCCGAGCGGGACTCCGCAGGCGATCTGCGCATGTCCGATGACGAGGTGAACAAGCTCGAGGAGGAGGGCCGGCTGCCCACCGTCACGTTCGGCGAGGACGGCGTTCCCGCCGTCGAACTTCCGGAGAACGTGGTCGATCCCGAGAAGCTCATCGTCAAGGTGCTTGAGGAGGGCGACGGCGCCGAGGTCAACACCTCCAGCACCGTGAGCGCCGACTACCTCGGCGTGGGCCTGGCCGACGGCGAAACCTTCGACTCCAGCTACGAGCGCGGCGAGCCTTCCGAGTTCGGCCTCAACCAGGTCATCTCCGGGTGGACCTACGGCCTGAGCGGCCAGAAGGCCGGCGCGAAGGTGCTGCTGGTCATCCCCGCCGAGCTGGCCTACGGCGATCCGGCGTCGGGCGGCGTCTCCGGCCCGCTGGCCTTTGTCGTGGACCTGAAGGAAGTCAAGTAGCGTTGGGTTTCGACACATTTCATCCCCTTAAGGAGCACCATGTCCTTCGGCAAGCGTGAATACGACCGCCAGAAGCCCGAAATCGACTTCCCCGAGCACGGGGCGCCCAGCGAGCTGGTGATCGAGGACATCATCGTCGGCGACGGCCGTGAGGCGAAGCCCGGCGACACCGTCTCCACCCACTACGTGGGCGTGGCCTTCTCCACCGGCGAGGAGTTCGACGCCTCCTGGAACCGCGGCACGCCGCTGGACTTCCGGGTCGGCGTCGGCCAGGTCATTCAGGGCTGGGACCAGGGCCTGCTCGGCATGAAGGTCGGCGGACGCCGCCGGCTGGAAATTCCGGCGCACCTGGCGTACGGCGACCGCGGCGCCGGCTCGGCCGTCGCTCCGGGCGAGTCCCTGATCTTCGTGGTCGACCTGCTCGGCGTCCGCTAGCAGCCTCCGCATTCCCGCCGACGGCGCCCGTCCCCACCCGGGGACGGGCGCCGCTGCGTTGTCCGCAGTGACGGCGTCCGCGGCGGAGGCCGCGTCCGCAGCCGTGCGCCCGGTAGATTAGGCGTCGTGTCCGCGAAACGAACCGAGCGCCTGCTCACCCTGGTCCTGGTCCTGATGTCCTCCGAGCGTGGCTTCACGAAGCAAGAACTCTTCGAGGAGGTTGACGCGTACCGGCTCGCGAGCACGCCCCAGGCATGCGAGAAGCTGTTCGACCGGGACAAGGCCTTCCTCCGGGAGGAAGGTATCCCGGTGGAAGCAGTCGAAGAGCCCGGGGCCGAGGCGGAGACGGTCCGTTACCGCATCAGCAGCTCCGCCTACCGCCTGCCGGAGGTGCGCTTCACCGCCGCCGAGTCCGCCGCCCTGTCGCTTGCTGCAAGGCTGTGGGAGCGGGCGGCCCTGGGCGGCCCTGCCTCCCGCGCGCTGCGCCGGCTGCACGACGGGGGAGCGGCGCCCGAGGCCGTCTCCTCCGACGCGTTCCGTCCCGCCCTGCGCACCGACGAGCCGCAGTTCCCGGACCTGTGGCGGGCCGTCACCACCCGGCGGGCGGTAGCGTTCGGCTACCGCGCCGCCGGCTGGGCGGAAGAGACCGAGCGCCGGGTCCAGCCGTGGGGAATGGGCAGCCGCTTCGGCCGCTGGTACCTCGTCGGCTTCGACCTGGACCGGCAGGCCGAGCGCTTCTTCCGGCTCTCCCGCATGACGACGCCGGTCCGCCTGCTGCCGGGTGCCCCGTACGAGGTTCCGGCCGGCTTCAGCATCGACGCGTCGCTGGCCGGGCTGGATGACGCCGTGGAACCGGTCACCGCGGTGCTCGAGGCCCGGCCGGGGCGCGGAGCCGCGCTCCGGCTGCCTGCGGCGGCGGCCGCCGTCGAGGGCAGCGGCGGATGGGAGCGGCTCACCGTCCGCACCGGCGACATCGAGGCCCTGGCGGCTGAAGTGGCCGCCCTGGGCACCGACGCGAGGGTGGTCAGCCCTCCGGAGCTCGCCGCGCTGGTGCGCCGGGCGCTGACCCGCACGCTGCAGGCCCATGCCGCCGAACCGCCGGCGCTGCGCTTCGGAGCCTCCCGGCGCGTTCCGCAGGACACGGCGCAGGCGCATCTGGCCCGGCTGCTGGACCTGGTGCCGTATGTGCTGCGCAACCAGGGCGCCGCCGTAGCCGAGACGGCCGCCCGCTTCGGCGTCTCGGAGGAGCAGCTGGCCAAGGACCTGTCGATGCTCTTCGTCAGCGGACCGCGCTTCTATCCGACCGCGCTCATGGACGTGGACTTCGAAAGCGGGCAGATCTACATCGGCAACGCCGACAGCCTCTCGCAGCCGATGCGGCTTTCCGCCGACGAGGCGGCCGCCTTGACCGTCGGGCTGCACGCGCTCCGGGAGCTGCCCGGCGCGGCCGACGCCGACGCGGTTGCCTCGGCGCTGCGCAAGCTCGAGGACGCCGCCGGCGAGGCCGTCGCAGCGGCCTCCTCGGTGTCGGTCCGGCTTGCCGAACCGCCGTCCGCACCGGAGCTGCTCGAGCGCCTGCGTACCGCCGCCGAGACCGGCCGCAGCGTGCTGCTGGGCTACCGGACCCCCGGCCGGGAGGGCGCCACGGAGCGGGTGGTGGATCCGCTGCGCGTGCACAGCCTCGGCGACCTCTGGTACCTGGAGGCCTGGTGCCACCGCGCCCAGGACCGCCGCAGCTTCCGGCTGGACCGCATTACCTCCGTGTCCGACGCCGAGCCCGCCGGAGGGGAAGGCACCGAGGGCCCGGCGTCCGGCATCACCGGAACCGACACCGCCGGGCCGGGCGCAGCCGTTCCGGAAGCCGGTGAGGCGGGTGCCGACGTCGTGGTTGATCTCATCCTGTCTCCCTCGGCGGCGTGGATAGCGGTCGCCTACGGCGCCCAGGAGACCCTGGAACTGCCGGACGGGCGCACTGCCGCCCGGATCGCGACCGGTGACACGGCCTGGGTGCCGGGCTTCGCCGCGCGCTTCGCCGGGGAGGTCACCGTCGCCGGGCCGGCGGAGGTGCGGGAGGCGACGCTGGCCTGGCTCCGCGCCGCCGCCGACGCCGGGTAGGCGCCTTCGCCGTCCGCTCCTCTATGCTGGAGGCATGCCTTGGTGGTTCTGGATCCTGCTGTGGGTTGCCCTCGCGGCGACGGCGCTGCTTTTCTACGTCTTCGTGGGGTGGCGGCTTGTGAAGTCCTTCATGGCACTGATGCGCCAGGCCCGGCAGTCCGCGGACCAGCTCGTGCCCGAAGGCGGCTTCGGCTCAGCCGAGCTGCCGCTGCATCCGCAGCCCCTGCCGGGCGTTTTCCAGGACCCGACCGCAGCCCGCGCCCACTGGGAGGCGGGCAAGGCAGCCCGGCGCGAGGCGCGCCGGGCCCGGCGCGTCGAACGGCGGCGGGCCAACGGACAGCCGCGCGCACTGCGCGACCTGCCGGACCTCTGACGTAGAATTGCACCAAACGAAAGGACCCCGGCATGAGGCTAGAAGGATGGCACATCGTCATCATCATCGTGATCGCAATCCTGCTTTTCGGAGCACCCAAGCTTCCGGGCCTGGCCCGCAGCCTCGGCCAGTCCCTGCGCATCTTCAAGTCCGAAGTGAAGCAGATGAAGGATGATGACAAGCCCAAGGCGTCCGCCGAGGAGCCGGTCGAGGGCCGCATCGTTCCGAACGACGCCGGCGCCCCCGGAACCGCAGGCCAGCCGCCCCGCCCGGGCGCCCCGGGCACTCCCGGCAGCACCGGCGGTACGAACAGTCCCTCCTCCGGCGCCTGAGTAAGTGGCGCTGAGCAAAAAGCGCAGGGCCAACCCCGAAGGGCGGATGGCGCTCAAGGAGCACCTGAAGGAACTGCGCAACCGGCTCTTCAAGGCGGCCCTGGCCGTCATTGCCGGCACCGTCGGCGGGTTCTTCCTCTACACTCCGGTATTCGAAGCGCTGACGGACCCCGTCCTGGAGGTGGGGAACTCGGACGGCCGGCTTGCCACCATCAACTTCGACGGCGTCGCCACCTCGTTCGACCTGATGGTCCAGGTCTCCGTCTTCATCGGCCTGATCGTCTCCAGCCCCGTTTGGCTGTATCAGCTGTGGGCGTTCATCACGCCCGGACTCAAGCGCAGGGAACGCCGGGTGGCGCTCGTGTTCATGGCCATCTCCGTGCCGATGTTCATCGGCGGAGTGGCCCTGGCATGGCTGGTGCTGCCGAACGCCGTCCGCGTCCTGACCGACTTCACCCCCGAAGGCGGCTCCAACGTCATCACGGCCTCGGTCTACCTGGCGTTCGTGCTGCGGCTGCTGCTGGCCTTCGGCATCGCCTTCCTGCTGCCGGTCATCATGGTGGGCTTGAACCTCCTCGGCATCCTGCCCGGGCGGACCATCCTCAAAGGCTGGCGGATCACCGTCTTCGTGATCTGCCTCTTCGCCGCAATGGCCGCCCCGGGCGCCGACGCGCTGAGCATGTTCTACCTCGCCATCCCGCTGTTGGCGCTGTTCGGCATAGCGCTGGGCCTGTGCCTGCTCAACGACCGCCGTCGGGCGCGCCGGGAAGCCGCACGGGAGGCGGAGGTGGGCGCTTCGGCGGACACCGCCAGCAGCATCGACGGGCTCTGACCGCTCGGCCCTGAGTGAACGCGTCTTCCCGCCCGGAGCCACCGACTAGGCTGGGAGCTATGAGTTCTCCCTCGGAACGGTATCTGGCCGCCAAGCAACGGGCCGAGCACGCCAAGAGCCCGCTGGGGGTCTTCGAGCAGTCCCTGGGTTTCGACCTCGACCCGTTCCAGATCGAGGCCTGCCGCGCGGTGGAGGCCGGCCGCGGCGTCCTGGTGGCGGCTCCCACCGGCGCCGGCAAGACCGTGGTGGGCGAGTTCGCCGTCTACATGGCGCTGCAGCGGGGACTCAAGGCCTTCTACACCACCCCCATCAAGGCCCTGAGCAACCAGAAGTACACGGAGCTCGCCGCCTCCTACGGCGCCGACCGGGTGGGCCTGCTCACCGGTGACACCAGCATCAACCCCGAAGCCGACGTAGTGGTCATGACCACCGAAGTGCTGCGCAACATGCTGTACGCAAATTCCTCCACCTTGGACGCCCTGGGCTACGTCGTCATGGACGAGGTCCACTACCTCGCCGACCGGTTCCGCGGCGCGGTGTGGGAAGAGGTCATCATCCACCTGCACCAGGATGTGCAGGTCATTTCGCTCAGCGCCACCGTCTCCAACGCCGAGGAGTTCGGGGCCTGGCTGGACACAGTCCGCGGCGACACCGACGTCGTGGTCTCCGAACACCGCCCCGTGCCGCTGTGGCAGCACGTGATGGTGGGCCGGGAGATCTTCGACCTGTTCGCCTCCGATGTCGCGTTCGACGAAGCCGTCGACACCACCGGCGGGGTGCAGGAACGCTACTCCGTGAATCCTGAGCTGCTTGAACTGGCCCGGGCGGAGACCCGCACCAGCCAGCGCGGACACTGGGGCGGGCCCCGCAGCGGCCCGCGGGGCCGGGGACGCGGCGGCCGCCAGCCGGCCGGACCGCCCCGGCACGGCAACCCGCTCGCCCGCACCCAGCGGGCCTCGCGCCCCCAGGTGATCGCCCAGCTGGACCGTAACGGCCTGCTGCCGGCCATCACCTTCATCTTCTCCCGCAACGGCTGCGACGCCGCGGTGCGGCAGTGCATCGATTCCGGGTTCTGGCTCACCACCGAAGCCGAACGCAGCGCCATCGCCGCGGTGGTCGACGCAGCGACCGCCGACATTCCGCAGGATGACCTGGAGGTGCTGGACTTCTGGACCTGGCGGGAAGGCCTGGTCCGCGGATTCGCCGCCCATCACGCCGGCCTGCTGCCGACGTTCAAGGAGGTCGTGGAGAAGCTGTTCGCCGCCGGGCTGGTCCGCGCCGTCTTCGCCACGGAAACCCTTGCTCTGGGCGTGAACATGCCGGCCCGCACCGTCGTGCTGGAGAAGCTGGACAAGTTCAACGGCGAGGCGCACGTCGACATCACGGCGGGGGAGTACACCCAGCTGACCGGGCGGGCAGGACGCCGCGGAATCGACGTCGAGGGCCATGCCGTCGTGCTCTGGCAGCCGGGCACCGATCCGGCGGCGGTGGCCGGGCTGGCCTCGCGCCGCACCTATCCGCTGAACTCCAGCTTCAGCCCGACGTACAACATGAGCATCAACCTCATCGCCCAGTTCGGGCAGGAGCGGGCACGGGAGATCCTGGAGTCCTCCTTCGCCCAGTTCCAGGCCGACCGGTCCGTGGTGGGCCTGGCCCGCCAGGTCCGTTCACGCGAGGAGTCCCTGGCCGGATACGAGAAGTCGATGACCTGCCATCTGGGCGACTTCACCGAGTACGCCGCGCTGCGCCGCCGCCTGTCGGACCTGGAGTCCCAGGCGTCCAAAACCCGGGCCAGGAACCAGCGGTCCGCCATGTCCGCCTCACTGGAATCGCTGCGCCCGGGCGACGTGGTCCAGCTTCCCGGCGGCCGGCTCGCCGGCCACGCAGTGGTGCTCAGCCCGGACCAGGGTGCGCGCGAGCCGCGGCCCACGATCCTCACCGATGAGAAGCAGATCCGCCGGCTCAGCGTGCAGGACCTTGCCGGACCGGTGGAGGTGGTCTCGCATATCCGGATTCCGAAGCAGTTCAACGCCCGCACGCCGAAGGACCGCCGCGACCTCGCCTCGTCGATGCGCAACGCGATCCACGACCACCGGCCGCCCCGTTCGGGAGGCCGGCGAACCGACGCGATGCACGCCGAAGGCACCGAGCGGCAGGAGCAGGCCATCGCCGACCTGCGGCGCCAGCTGCGGGCGCACCCGTGCCACGGCTGCAGCGACCGCGAAAACCATGCCCGCTGGGCGGAGCGGTGGTGGAAGCTGCGCCGCGAAACCGACGCCCTCGTGGCCCAGATCCGGGGCAGGACCAACACCATCGCCCGGACCTTCGACCGGGTCAGCGGCGTCCTCGAACGTTACGGCTACGTCGCGGAGGACGCCGAAGGCCGCCTCGTGGTCACCGACGACGGCCAGAAGCTGCGGCGGATCTACGGCGAGAAGGACCTCCTGGTCGCCCTCTCCCTGCAGGACGGGGCATTCGAGGATCTCAGCGCCGTGGAGCTGGCGTCCCTGGCGACCGTGCTGGTGTACCAGGCCAAGCGCGACGAGCGCGGCCTGCGGCCGCGGCTGCCCACCGCCGCCCTGGAGGAGTCGATGGACATCATCGTCCGCCAGTGGTCGAACCTGACGGACGTCGAGGAATCCGAGAAGATCGGCGTCACCGCCGAACCCGAGCTTGGACTCGTCTGGCCGATGTACAAGTGGGCCTCCGGGCGGCACCTGCAGGCGGCACTGCACGGCACGGAGCTGGCCGCCGGCGACTTCGTCCGCTGGGCCAAGCAGCTCATCGACCTCCTCGACCAGCTCGCCAAGGTTCCCGACCTCCCCGCCGGCCTCCGCCGCCGCTGCCTGGACGCCATCGCCCTGGTGCGCCGCGGCGTCGTCGCTTACTCCAACGTGGGCGAATAGCCCAGCCCTTCCTGCACAGAAAGACCACGGTGACTCCTTGAACGGCAGTACTTCCTCCGACCGCGCCCTGACCATGTACCGCAACGGGTCGGTCTACAGCACCGCGGACCCCCTCGCGACGGCCATGCTGGTCGACGGCGACACCGTCGCCTGGGTGGGTTCGGAACACGCGGCCACTTCCATCCTCGACTCCAAGATGCAGGTGGTGGACCTGCAGGGCGCCCTTGTCGCTCCGGGGTTCGTGGATTCCCACGTCCACCTGACCGAGACCGGGATCGGCCTGTCCTCCCTGGACCTCTCCGCGGTCCGCAGCCTGACTGAACTGCTCGACGCCGTGGCGGCCGCGGCGGCGGCGGAGCCGGCGGGGATCATCCTCGGCCACGGCTGGGACGAATCCGAGTGGCCCGAGCGCCGCGTGCCTTCCGCTGCGGAACTGGATGCCGCCTCCGGCGGGCGCCGGGTGTACCTGGCCCGGACCGACGTGCACTGCGCCGTCGTTTCCGGCGCCCTGGCGGCGGACCTTGGCCTGGCCGGCCATGACGGGTGGGAGGACGGTTTCGTCGTCCGCGACGCGCATACCGCTGCCCGGCGGGCCGCCCGCGAGTTCAGCCTTCCCGAGCGCGCCGCATACCAGCAGGCGGCCCTGCGGGCCGCCGCCGCTGCGGGTATCGTCGCCGTGGCGGAAATGGCCGCACCGCATATCGGCACGGTCGAGGACCTGCGTCAGCTGCTTGGCCTGGAGGGCAGCCTTGGTGAGGCTCCGCTTCCGCAGGTCCTGGGCTACTGGGGGCAGGCCGTGGCCACCGAGCAGGAGGCACGCGACGTCGCCGCCCTCTTCGAGGGCAGGCTGCGCGGGCTCGCCGGGGACCTGAACATTGACGGCTCCATCGGCGCGCGCACCGCCCGCCTCCGAGCACCCTACGCCGACGCCCCGAACGAGCTCGGGACCCTCTTCCTGAGCGCCGATGAGGCCGGCGCGCATCTGGCCGCGGCCACCGCTGCAGGCCTGCAGGGCGGCTTCCACGTCATCGGTGACGGCGGCCTCGACGTCGCCCTCGAGGCGCTCCGGATCGCTGCGAAGCTGCAGGGGGAGGAGGCGGTCCGGGCCCGGCACCACCGGTTTGAGCACGTGGAGATGGCCGACGACGCCGCGATCGCCGAGCTGGTCAGGTTCGGCGTTACGGCAGGCCTGCAGCCGGTCTTTGATGCCCTGTGGGGCGCACCGGACGGCCTCTACGGCCAGCGGCTGGGAGCTGATCGGGCCGCCGGCATGAACCGCACGGCGTCGCTGCTCTCCGCCGGCGTTCCGGTGGCCTTCGGTTCGGACAGCCCCGTCACGCCCCTGGACCCCTGGTCGGCGGTGCGGGCCGCGGTAATGCACCACAACCGGTCCGAGCGCGTCTCCGCGCGTGCCGCGTTCATCGCGTCCACCCGCGCCGGGTGGCGTGCCGCCGGCTCGTCCAACCCGATGCTGGGCCAGCTCGGTCCGGGAACCCCGGCGTCGTTCGCTGTGTGGGAGGTTGAGGAGCTGATGGTCCAGGCCGCCGATCCGACGGTCCAGGCCTGGAGCACCGACCCCCGGGCCCGGACCCCCCTGCTTCCGGCCCTGGACACCGACCACGCGCCGCGCTGCCTGCAGACGGTTCACCACGGCACCGAGCTGTACCGGGCCGGGGACTTCGGCGCCTGAGCCCGAAGAGATGTGCGTCACACTCGGGGTGATGCTTGGAGGCTTCACGGGTGCGCCCTAGGCTGTAGCCAGCGCGGACGCCCCCCAGGGGAGTGCCCGCCGTCACCTGACCGTTCAGGGGGACATGGACCCGCCTCCGGAGCCTGCCGTCACCGGCATGGTCCGGAGGAGGGCCGGGAGGCCGGAGCCGGGCACCGTCACTAGAAAACAGCCTCAGGGCTGGCACGAAGGCGGCGCTCCGGTTTCGGCCGCCGCCCGGTCCGGGGGCGCACGAACAGGTCCCATATACTGGAAGGCCGACGCGAAGACGGTTCTTCGCGTGCCCACGGGTCCTCGGACCCACGGGTCTCAGTCCGATGAAAGGCATCCTGCGTGCGCGTCCTGACCATCATTCCCACCTACAACGAGATCGAATCCCTGCCCGGTACGCTCCAGCGGCTGCGGGCGGCGGTTCCCGATTCCGATGTGCTGGTCGCGGATGACAACAGCCCGGACGGGACCGGTGCCTACGCGGACGAGATCGCCGCCAAGGACCCGGCCGTTCACGTCCTGCACCGCAAGGGCAAGGAGGGCCTCGGCGCCGCCTACATCGCAGGCTTCCGCTGGGGGCTGGAACGCGGATACGACGTCCTGGTCGAGATGGACGCCGACGGCTCGCACAAGCCCGAACAGCTGCCCCTGCTGCTGGAGGCCGCCGAAGCCGGCGCCGACCTGGTCATCGGATCCCGCTGGGTGCAGGGCGGCTCGGTGGTGAACTGGCCGCTGCACCGCAAGCTGCTCTCCCGCGCCGGCAGCACCTACTCGCGTTTCATGCTCGGCATCTCCACCCGTGACATCACCGCGGGATACCGCGCCTTCCGCCGCACGACCCTGGAGAAGCTGGATCTGGACGCCGTCGAGTCGGTGGGCTACGGCTTCCAGGTCGACATGACCTTCCGCGTCGCACGCATGGGCCTGAAGATCGTCGAAGTCCCCATCACCTTCGTGGAGCGGGAGCTCGGCGCTTCCAAGATGAGCGGCAACATCGTCGTCGAAGCCATCGTCAACGTCACCAAGTGGGGCCTGTCCGCCCGCTGGAAGAAGCTGACCGGCCGCCGTTAACGGCAAAAACGAGGGGCGGATCCGAATACGTTCGGATCCGCCCCTCGTTGTTCGCGCCGTCGTCAGGCGCTGGCGCGCTCTCCGCGCCGTTCGCGCAGGAGCTTCAGGCGGTCCTGAAGGATCTGCTCCAGCTCCTCGATGCTGCGGCGCTCCAGGAGCATGTCCCAGTGCGTGCGGACCGGCTTCTCGTTGGCGTTCTCGGGGCGTTCGCCGTCCACGAGGACCGCTTCCTTGCCCGACTTGGAGACCCATACCGGGGGCACCTCAGCCTCGGCGGCGAAGGTCACGAAGACTCGCTCGCCGTCCTCGCAGCGGTACTCGACACGCTGGCGAGGAGCCGGCTCGACGCCGGATTCGGTCTCCATGCTCTGCGCGCCAAGGCGCATGCCCCGCAGGCTACGATCGCTCATCTTTTCTCCCTCTTCGCTTCGAAGTCCCGCCCGGACTCCGGTGTAGTGCTTGTGGTGCCGGCCCGGACGCGGCGTTTGTATAACGCGGGCGGTCCGTCAGGTGTTCCCGCAGCGGGCCGCCTGGGCGCAGTACCCGGCAAACAACCCATTATACCCGGGACGGGCTGCGCCCCTGCCCGCTTTCCGGCGGTGCAGGGGCAAAGCCCGGTGCGTCCGGAGCCTAGGAGGGCCGGACCGTTCCGTCGGTGGCGGCTGCTGCCGGCAGGGTGCCTGCGGCTGCGGAAGCACCGGCGTCGGAGGCCGCGGCGGTGCCCGCTTCGGCGCCGGCGGCACTGCCGTTCCCGTTGCCCGCTGCGCTGCGCATGCCGTCGGGCAGCAGGTCGGTGAACCCGCCCTTCATGGTGCGCAGGGCATCGCCGAGCTCGCTGGGGATGATCCAGACCTTGTTCGAGCTTCCCTCGGCCAGCTTGGGCAGGGTCTGCAGGTACTGGTAGGCCAGCAGCTTCGGATCCGGATCGCCGCGGTGGACCGCGTCGAACACCTTCTGGATGGCCTGCGCTTCACCGTCGGCCCGCAGGATGGCGGCCTTGGCGTCGCCCTCGGCGCTGAGGATCTCCGCCTGGCGGCGTCCCTCCGCGGTGAGGATCTGTGCCTGCTTGGTGCCTTCCGCGGTGAGGATGGTGGCGCGGCGTTCGCGCTCGGCCCGCATCTGCTTTTCCATCGAATCCTGAATGCTTGCGGGCGGCTCGATGGCCTTCAGCTCGACCCGGGATACCCGGATGCCCCAGCGCCCGGTCGCTTCGTCCAGCACACCGCGCAGCTGCCCGTTGATCCGGTCGCGGGAGGTCAGGGCCTCTTCGAGGTTCAGGCCGCCGACCACGTTGCGCAGAGTGGTGGTCGTCAGCTGCTCCACCGCCTGGATGTAGTCGGCGATTTCGTAGGTGGCGGCCCGCGCGTCGGTGACCTGGAAATAGACCACGGTGTCGATCGAGACGACCAGGCTGTCCTCGGTGATGACCTGCTGGGGCGGGAAGGACACGACCTGTTCGCGGAGGTCCAGCAGCGGCAGCAGCCGGTCGACGAACGGAATAAGGATGGTCAGGCCCGGGGTCAGCGTGCGCTGGTACTTGCCCAGGCGTTCCACCACGCCGGCCCGCGCCTGCGGGATGATCCTGATGGCTTTGGAGATCACCACCAGCACGAAGATCACCAGGATCGCCAGGATCACGAGCGTGACGGTTGTTGCGGTTTCCATTTCCCCCCTCGGGTTGTGGTTGCACGCCGTCCTCCGGCGTGGCTGGAGCGTGCGCTCCGTCGGTCAGGCCTGAATCAGGCCTGGTTCAGGCTTCGCCGCCGGCGGCGGCGGCACCGCCGTCGTCGGCCGCGTGGCCGCCGTGGGCGGGCTGGACGACGGCGGTCGCGCCCTCGATGCGGGCGACATTCATCAGGGTTCCGGCGGCCACGGTCGAACCGTCAGCGGTGCGCGCAGTCCATACCTCGCCGGCCAGCCGGACGGTTCCCGCGGAGCCGCCGACCGTATCCAGCGCGACGGCGGACTCGCCGATGAGCCGGTCCACGTTGCTGCGGGTTTCCGCGCTGTTGCCTTTGAGGTGGCGAAGGGCCACGGGCCGAACCAGCAGGATCATCAGCAGCGCCACCAGGCAGAAAATCACGACCTGGAGGAAGAGCGGGGCGCCGAACAGGGCCCCGAGCATCGCGGCCAGGGCTCCCACGGAGAGCATCGCGAAGATCAGGTCCAGCGTGAGCGTTTCAACCGCGGCGAGTCCAAGGAACAGCACGAGCCACACTGCCCAGCCGTAGGTTCCCAACCACTGGTAAAGCTCTTCCATCTTCGGCGTACTCCTTTTGTTGCTGCTGCCTCGCGGATGCGAGGGGGTGATGCTGCGGGAGGCTGCTGTCCGACCATTCTGCCGTACCTGCGGCGCCCGGCACAGGGCGGGAGGAACCGGGTTGGTAACGTTTTTCCGCGCCGGCGCCTAGAGGGCCCGGAAGACCTGCAGGGTGAAGGCCGTGGTGACCCGTACAGGCGGCTTCGCGGCTGCCAGCGCCTCGTCGAGCCGGGACGCGTTGAGGTGATGCGCCGAGGGGCCCATGAGAGCCGCGTTGCGCAGGTCCGCAGCGGAGAGTTCGGGCTGCCCGATGATCTCCTCGCTGGACTCGAGGCGGAAACGGTCTGCCAGGGCTTCGGCGACCTGCTCGTCTTTGCCGCCTGCCACGTCGAGCATTCCGGCCAGGGTGCGCAGTTCCTCGAGGTGCTCGGCGCGCGGGGTGACCACGAGGAGAACTCCGCCGGGGGAGAGCACGCGGTGGAACTCGGCGGGGTTGCGCGGAGCGAAGACGTTCAGCACCACGTCAACTGATCCGTCGGCCAGCGGCAGGGTGCGCCACACATCCCAGACCAGGTGGATGCCGTCCGGCAGTGCGCGCGCGGCGCGTCGGAGGGCATACTTCGAGATGTCGAGGCCGATGCCGTCCGCCTGCAGGCCGGAGGCAACCTCCGCGAGGTAGTAGCCCGTGCCGGCCCCGGCGTCGAGCACCCTTTCCGCGCCGGGAACGGCTCTCCCGGCTGCGGCGGCGAGGGCTGCCGCCAGCGGGGCGTAGTGTCCGGCCGCGAGGAAATCCACCCGGGCCTGCACCATTTCGGCGGTGTCCGCCTGGAAGCGGGTGCCCTGCCCGGTCAGGAGGTTGAAGTACCCCTGTTTGGCGGCGTCGAAGCGGTGGCCGGCCGGGCAGACCAGCTCACGCGCGCGGCGGGTGTCCGGGATTGCCTCTCCGCAGACCGGGCAGAGCAGAAGAGGGCGGGAGGAAGGCATACATCCATCCTAGGCGTGGGCACATTCGCCCACGCAGTCGGACCAGGCTGCCGACCACTTCAGAAGCTCCTCGGACACCCCGCGCTTTCCGCCTCGCCCTTCGCTGCCCCTTCGCGGACCCTTCAGGGCCCCGAACGCAGGCAGCCTCAAGGGGCGAGATACCCCCTTCACGCCGCGGTCACCGAAGCGGTGGCGCTGCCGGACTCAGTCGTGGCCGTCGCAACAGGGCCTTCTGCGGTGCCCGAGCCGGGTAGCGCGGGTGGTGTCGAGGTGTAGGTGTGTCCGGTCGGGGTCGTGATGATCGTTCCGTGGGCGCTGGGCATCGAAGGGTCGGGTGGGGCGGTGGGTTCGGGTGTCGGCTGTCCGATGGGTGCCGCCTGATCGGGTGGTTCGGTGCCGGGCGGGGTTCGGTGGGTGGGGGTTGTGGTGGGGGTTGTGGTCGGGGTGGTGGTGGTCCAGCCGGGTGCCTGTTTGGCGTAGTTGCAGTTTTCGCACAGGCCCTGGCCGTTGAACGCTGCAGTGCTGCCGCCCCGTGCGTGGGGTGTCGCGTGGTCGATGTGGCGGATGGGTGCCCCGCACCAGGGGGTGCGGCAGTGCTGGTCGCGGGTGGTGATGAAGCGGGCCAGACCGGGTGGAAAGGCGCGGGCACGGGAGTCCATGGCGATCAGTTCCCCGGTCCCGGGCGCGGTGTAGAGCCGACGCAGGGTCAGGTCCGAGGGTCGCCGCTGCCCGGGCGCCGCCTGCCCCGCCCCTGCGCCTGCACCGAGGCCTGTTCCCATGACTGTCCCGGCGCCTGTTCCGGTGCAGGCACCGGTATCCGTCCCCGTGCCGGTGAGGGCGCGGTTGATGAGGTCTTTGGCCCAGGGGGCGGGTACGGTGTCGTAGCCGTGCAGCAGGGCCGGTTCGTTGTCTCCGTGGAGCAGGGCGCGGTCGGTGATGACCAGCTGCACTTCCAGCCGGGGCGGTTGGGACGGGTCGCGGCCGGTGATGCGTTCGATGAGCGTGTCCGCCATGACCTGGCCTCGGCTGCGGGGTTGTCCGCCGGCACCCGCCGAGCCACCCCTAGGGGCGCCGGCCGAGCCGCCCGCACCGGTACCGGCGGCACCTGTTGTGCGGGCGGTGTCAGCGGCCCGGGAGAGCGCGGCGTAGACGGCGACGCCTTGGGCGACGGGCAGCAGGGCGGTGAGCCAGCACATGGTGTCCGGAGCCGGGCGGAGGGAAACGTAGCGTTCGGCCTCGGCTTTGCGTGACCGGTTCACCACCGAGCGCGGGTCCAGCCGGTAGGTGTGGCGGCGCAGCTGCCCGATGAGCTGCCGGTCTCCGAGGCGTTCGACCTCGTCCAGGTTCCCGGCGACCAGCCGGTCCACCTCCGCCCGGTCAGCGGGGTCAAGGCAGGCGGTCTCGCGGGCGATCAGCGTGGCCCGCCACTCACTGATCCGCCCCGCGGCGAGCCCGGCAAGGGTGCAGGGCAGCTCCGTGACCAGGGCTTTGGCCAATCCGAGGTGCCGTCCGCCGCGGGCGGGGGAGTCGCGGCGCGCCAAGGCGACCTGCGCTCCCACGCCCCGGCCCAGCTGACCGCGCGGCACCCCGGCTGCTTCCTGCGCCCGCCGCTGCGAGATGTCCAGCCGGACCGCTGCCAGCGCCTGCCCGGCGGCGGCGGAAGCCTTCAAGTCCTCCAGCCCGCGCAGCACATCCACCAGCACCACGTCAGGAACCGAGGCCCGGCCCAGCACCTCGATCAGCTCCGCCACCGCGGCTCCGGCCGCCCCCACCAACACCCCAACCTCCGACGGGGCCCGACCGCCACGGCCACCAGACGCGGCTCCGACCCCGTTGCCTGCGGCAGAGCCAGCTCGGACGAAGCCGCCGGTGCCGGTGCTGGCTAAGGGGGCCACCCGCGGGCCATTATCCTCGAACATGTGTTCGAATCTATGCCCCCGAGCAGGCACCTGCAAGGGCGGCGGAAAGAGCCACAGCAAGTACTCGAGCGCACCCTTTAGGTATGGCACCAGCAGGCAACTGGCTTTCCATACGCCTGCAGGATCCGACCGGACGCCTCCCGCCAGCCGCTAGGCTCGGGTGCATGCAGCCACGTGACCTGGATCTCCTCAACTCCGTTTCCACACCCACCCTGCACCCTGCCGGTGACCGGTGCGTTGTCTCCGTGACGCGCCCCGACTTCCGCGCGGACGCATATGTGGGACAGCTGTGGAGCCTGCCGCTGGAGAGCGGCGGGCCGCGCAGGATCACGCGCGGTTTCCGGGATACCGAGCCCCTGTTCTCCCCGGACGGGGCGCTGCTCGGCTTTCTTCGGGCCGCGCCGGGCGGCCGCGCTCAGCTGTACGTCGTCGACGCCTCCGGCGGCGAACCGGTCCAGCTGACAGATCAGCCGCTGGGCGTGTCCTGGTTCCGGTTCTCGCCCGACTCGCGCCAGGTGGTTTTCGCAGCCCGGGTGCCGGAATCCGGCAGATACGGCACGATGGACGGTGTCCCCGCCCCGGCCGAAGATCCCCGGCTGATCACCCGCCTGAACTACCGCATGAACGGCGTCGGGTACCTCGCCGACAAACCGCTGCAGATCTTCCTGCTGGACCTTCCGGGCCTGCAGGACGAACCGTGGGTCCCCGCCGTCGGGCGTGCCGCAGAGCTGATCTCGGCGGCCGACGTCGCCGGACGCACCCCGGCTGCAGATACCGCCGAGCACATCCCGGGCGCCGGCAACGGCCTGCCCGCCGTCCGTCAGCTCACCCACGAGCCCACCGACCATTCCACACCGGTGTTCTCAGCGGACGGGTCCCGGATCCTGTTCGCCGCGTCCCTTCCGGCCGGGCACGACGGCGACCTGGTCACCGACGCCTGGTCGCTGAACCCAGCCGACGGGGGACTGCAGCGCCTCACCAGCGCGGACGGCAGCCCCCGGCTGAGCGTCTCCCATCCCGTGGAGAGCCCGGACGGGTCGCAGCTCTACTGCCTGGCGGGCGAGCTGGGGGAGAGCGGCGTGGACTTCGTCGCCCGGAACACCGCCCTTTACACGGCCCCTGCCGCCCAGCCCGAGCTGCTGCGGCGGCTCACGGATGTGGAGACCATCGACCTCGCCGAAGGGCCGGTCGTCCCGGTGGATGACGGCGCACTCGTGTTCAACCGCACCCGGGGCCGGGTCGAACTGCTCCACGTCACTGCCGACGGCGCCGTCCGGTGCCTGGCCGGAGGCGACCGCGTCATTACCGGGGCGGCGGCGATCGGAGACATGGTTGCCCTGGCCTACACGGACGCCGGGACCGCCGGAGCAGTTGCCGCTGTCGGCGCGCCCCTCCCTGCGGCGGATAACGACGGCGCAGCGAACCGACACGGTGCGGCCGACGACGGCGCGGCCAGCGACCTACCCAGCGCCGAGCGGGTGCTGGCGGACTTCTCCAACGCCCTCCATGAACGGACCACCGTGCTTTCCCCGGAGGAGCTGGTGATAGAGGGACCGGACGGATACCCCGTGCATGGCTGGCTGGTCCGCCCCGCCGGGGAGGGCCCGCATCCGGTGCTGCTGAACATCCACGGCGGGCCTTTCGCCCAGTACACCGGTGCCCTCTTTGACGAGGCCCAGATTTACGCCGCAGCAGGCTACGCAGTGCTGATGTGCAACCCCCGCGGCTCCGCCGGGTACGGACAGCAGCATGGCCGGATCATCAAGGAGGCCATGGGCACCGTGGACATGACCGATGTCCTGGCCTTCCTCGACGGCGGCCTCGGGCTGTACCCGGAGGTCCTGGACCGCGGACGGGTCGGCATCATGGGCGGCTCCTACGGCGGCTACCTGACCGCGTGGATCACGGCGCACGAGCACCGCTTCGCGGCCGCCGTCGTCGAGCGCGGTTTCCTCGACCCGGTCAGCTTCACCGGCTCGGCGGACATCGGCTGGTTCTTCGGCGGCCAGTACACCGGCACCGACCCCGAACGCGTGGCCGGTCAGAGCCCGATGGCGAAGGTCGGCCAGGTTCGCACGCCCACGCTGGTGCTGCACTCCGAGGAGGACCTGCGATGCCCCGTCGAGCAGGCGCAGCGGTATTTTGCCGCGCTGCGAAGGAACGGGGTTCCTGCCGAGCTGCTGCTCTTTCCGGGCGAGAACCACGAGCTCTCCCGTTCCGGGACGCCCTGGCACCGACGGCAGCGGTTCGAGCACATCCTGCGCTGGTGGCGGACCCATCTGCCGGTGACCGGCGCCGATCAGCTGGACGCGCCGCTGGGTGCGGCGGCCGGCTGAGCCGCCCGGGACGCTCGACGGCGGCGGACCGGCCGGGCGCGTCAGCGGCCGGGCGGCACGACGCCGGTGGACTGACGGATCGGGCCTGCCGGCGGCCCGGCCGTGCGCCGGGCTAGAATCCCAGCCCGGCCCGGGCTTCGGTGATATCCGGGCGGGCCCAGCGGCTCTGGTACTCCGCGGTGCCGGCCAGCGAACGGGTCACGACGCGGTCCACGTAGACGGTGCCGTCCAGATGGTCGCACTCATGCTGGACGATCCGCGCCTGCCAGCCGGCGAATTCGGCGGAGCGGGCGGCGCCGTCGTCGCCGGTCCAGTCCAGGGCGACCCGCCGGTACCGCTCCACCACGCCCTGGTACCCGTCAAAGGAAAGACACCCCTCGTAGAAGGACGCGGTCTGTTCCCCCAGCGCCCGCCACCGCGGATTGATCACCGCAAAATAGGGGAGCGGTGCCCTTTCCCGCACCTCCGCCACCGCCTCATCGACCGGGAAGGTGTCCTCCAGCACAGCCAGGCGCAGCGGCACCCCCAGCTGCGGCGCTGCCAGGCCAACCCCCGGAGCCTCGTGCATCACCCTGCGCATGAGCGTGAGGAACGCTGCGAGCTCGGCGTCGTCGAGCTGTCCCTCGAAGTCCACGGCAGGCCGCCGCAGCGCAGGATGGCCCAGCTGCACGATCGGCGGGAGGGCGCCGTCATCGGCGCTTTCCAGGAGGGAGAGCACCAGCAGGCGCAGGGCGGCGGTTTCCGGAGTCACCGGATCATCCTAGCCCCGGAGTGCCGCATCACTCTGGGCAGCGACGGCAGCTGACCGTACGCTTCGAAGAATGGGCAAGGAGCAGCTTTACACGGTGCTTGAAGAGTTCAGCAGATTCGAACTTCGCCACTATCCCGCCCATGTCATGGCTGAAGTGGCAGTGCACGCGTCCTTCACCGATGCCGCCACGGTCGCCTACGGCTTCCTGCACGGATATCTGCACGGGGGCAACCGCAGCCGGGCGGGCAGGCGCGACTGCCTGGTGGCGAACCTTCCGGTGGCCGTGGAGATGACCTCGCCGCTGATGCTGCGTGGCGGCGGCCTGCCCGGCGTCCATCTGGTCGGCTTCGCACTTCCGGCCGACTACGACCTCGACACGGCACCGCTTCCCAGGGACCCCGCTGTCGTCCTGAGGGGGGTGCCGGACAGACTCGGCGCCGCCGCCAGGCTGGGCGGCAAGTGGACCGATGAGGGGTTCCGGGCCGCAGGCCGCCGGCTCGCGGTGGAAGTGGCCGGAGAGGGCCTGCGCCCCGCAGGCGCACCGCGGTTCGCCCGGTTCGAGCCGCGGCCCGAAGCGCGGTTCAGGAGAGGCCGACGACGCGCGGAAGTGGTCGTGGACATCGCGCCGGCGGGACGCTGACGGCCGGCCTGGGAAGCGCTGTGGACCCCGGACAGCGGCGGACTCCGGACAGCAAAAAGGGCCCGGTGCCGCAGGATGTTCCTGGGCACCGAACCCTGTGCTCTGCCGGAAAGATCAGCCTTCGCAGTCCAGGCAGTACTTCTGGCCGTTCTTTTCCCGCGCAATCTGCGAACGGTGACGCACGAGGAAGCAGGACATGCAGGTGAACTCGTCCGCCTGCGGCGGGACGACCTTGATCAGCAGCTCCTCGCCGGAGAGGTCCGCGCCCGGGAGGTCGAAGCCGTCAATGGCATCGGACTCCTCGACGTCGATGACAGCCGTCATCGCACCGCCGCGCTGCTGCGCCTTCAGGCCCTCGAGGGAGTCTGTCGGCTGGTCTTCTTCTTTGACGCGCGGGGCATCGTAATCGGTAGCCATGAACTACTGGTCTCCTGAATGTGTGGGGGGTTTTGAGCGTAGATCATATACGTCAGGAACACCGGGACACCAAACGGACGCGAATTGTGAACCGCCACGCGGGTTTTTGGCAAGAGTACTGTGAGGTTCGTCGCCGAGCGGTCGGATCGAGCGGCCGGGGGAGGTCACCTGCGCCTGGCCGGGAGGAGGACGGCAGGGGTTCTCCGGGCCGGAGGAAAGCCTGAAGAAAGCCTGAAGAAAGCCGGGACGTAACGCCCGGTCGCCGAACCCGCCGTGGTTATGTCAACCAGCCCGGCGTGCCGGCCCCGCGGCAGCCAGCACGTGCTGATCTTCACGCGCTGATCTTCACGTGATGATTATGTCAATCTGCCGGAGCAGTCCGGAGCCTGGGGCTGCCGCCGCCGGGGGATTATGTCAACTGCAAGGTGACCGACGTCGGGCACCGGCCTACGGATCAGGGGATTATGTCAATTACCCGGCGGGCCTGGACGAGGAACCGGAGCCCCGGCGCATCGTCGACCGGGCAGACCCATCAGGTCCAGCGCGCAGCGGAACGAGCGGCGCCGGCGGAGGAAGGAAGAAAGAGAGCGACGGCGGCCAAGCAAGCCACGGAACGGCAGGAAAACACACACGCGCAGGGGGACACGCGTGGGTGCACACAGATACCCCTACTGGCCCCTGCCTTATGTGCCGATAATCCACATTATGTCAACTAAAGGCTGGAAGGGGCTCCCCCTCATCCTTCCCCCTGGGGTCAGGCGGCTTCCTGCAGCTCCGGGTGCGTCCGCTCCGCCTGCGTCCCTTCCAGCTGCACCTGCTCCGGACGGATCCATGCTCGCTGGTGCGGCTCCGGCAGCTCCGGCTGCATCCGCTGCGGATCCGTCCGGTCCGACTGCATAGGACGGCCGGTCACGGCGTCCACGAAGTCCACCGTCTCCGCCAGGACGGACCGGGCATCAGGCAGCTGCAGCTTGAACTGGTACTCATGTTCGAGGGACGGCCGGTGGTCCTTGGGCCAGAACCGGCCGATGACCGGAACACCCAGCTCCCGCAGCCGGTCCGCCAGCGGAATCGACTGATGCTCGGTCAGGTAGTCTCCGTTACCTCCGGATATATAGGTCGGCGGGAAGTTTGGGCCCACGTGGTCCAGGATCGACATGTGATCGGCAGCCGCCGTTGCGGTCCAGTCCTTCGCGCCCGTGTAGGCCCAGAGCACCGTGCGGAAGCCCCATCCGAGCGGGCCGGTCAGCAGGGCCATCGCCTGCAGGTCGTACACGCCGCAGAACAACAGCATCCCCCGCAGGTGCCTGGGCGCCGCCGCGGGAACGAGTCCGGTCAGCTCGGCGTAGTCCGGGTCGGTGATGGTGAGCGCCAGCTGGGCCGCCAGCTGGGCTCCGGCCGAATCTCCGGCCAGCACGATCCGCTCCGGATCGAAGCCGAACTCCCCCGCACGTTCCCGCAGGTAGCCCAGGGCGCTGTTCAGTTCGATGAGCGCCTGCGGATAGCTGGCTTCCGGGGAGATCGAGTACCCAACACCGACGACGGCGTACCCGTGGGCCGCGAGAATTTCCAGATACGGGGCGACGTTCTCCTTGCAGCCGGAGATCCACGCTCCGCCGTGCACCCAGACCACCACGGGCAGCAACTCCCCCGGCTCGGTGTCCGCCGGCAGGAAGATGTCCAGGGAGGGTCCGGCCGAGTCATCGAGGTAGGGCAGGCTGCGGTGCGCCACGGAATGTCCCACGGCAACGTGCCGCCTCAGCTTGCGAAGCTGCAGCTTGCCGCCGCTGGAGAACACGCTGCGGATAAAGAAGGCCGAGGGTCGGGGATCGTTGGCGATGACTGTGGCAGCCAGGGTTCCGGCTGCCGCGGCAGCACCCATGAAACCCGCTGCCACCCAGGGCAGGAACTTCATTTTTTCAGGTTAGGACGGCGGGACGGCCGGCTTTTTTGGCACTTCCAGCCGACGCCGCCGAATCATGGGGAACGCCGTGCGGAACCTCACGGCCGGGTGTGCCGGAAGGGACATGCGCGGCGACCCGCCTCTCCCCTGCCGGCCCCCGGATCCAACGCCGATCAGGACCGGATCCGACCGCTGTGCCTCCTACCCTCGAAATATGAGCGATTTCACCGTGCTGGTCACCGGCGCCAGCGGAAAGATCGGCCGGCAGGTTGCGACTGCGGCGCGTGCCCGGGGCTGGCGGGTCCGGGAAGGATCGCGGCAGGGCCGCCCCGCCTTGGACCTGACAGATCCGGTCAGCTGGCATCCGCTGCTCGACGGCGCCGATGCCGTCTTCCTTCTGCTGCCCGAGGGTGTGGGTGCTGATCCCCGCTTCGTCGAGCAGGCGGCCGACGGCAGGCGGCTGGTGCTGCTTTCCAGCCGCGGCGTCGAGGAAATGGGCGACCGGCGCCTGCTGGAGGCAGAAGAGCTGGTCCGAGGCGCCGCCCGTTCCTGGGCCATCCTGCGTCCGGACTGGCTGAGCCAGAACTTTTCCGAGGGGATCTTCGCCGACTCCATCCGCGCCGGCATCCTCAGCCTGCCCGTCGGCGCAGCTCCGTTCGCGTTCATCGACACGGCGGATGTGGGCGAGGCCGGAGCCGCCGCACTGGATCCCGACGGCGGCGCGGAGGGAACGCTGGAGATCACCGGCCCCGAGGCCCTGTCCTTCGATCAGGCCTGCGCGGTCCTCGCAGCGGCGTCGGACCGCCCGGTCGCCTTCGACGGGTCCGCCGACGCGTACCGCCGCGGGCTGCTGTCCGCCGGTGTCCCGGTCGAAGCCGTCGAAGCCGCGGTCACCGCCTTCTCCGCCCTGTCCGCGGGAACCAGGCCCACCGCGACGCTGCGGGACCTGACCGGGCGCCCCGGAATCAGCTTCCCGGAATTCGCCGCCGCCGCAGCAGCGGCGGGCGCCTGGTCCCTGCCCGCCGCCGGCGGGGCCTGAAAGCGGGAGCGGGCCGGGCACCTGCGGGCCGGACTGTTCCGCAGGCCCTCCGCCGCTTCCTACACTTCTCGGGGGTGCTTCATCAACTGACCGTTTCCACCCGGAAGGCCTGTCCCATGAGAGCATCACGTTTCCTTGCATTGCCCGTCATCACGCTTGGCTTCCTCGCCGCAGGATCCATGCCCGCCGTAGCCGACGAAGGCGTCTGGCAGGCGGACCTCGCGCCGGCCAACAACAGCGGTACCAGCGGCCACGCCTCCGTGGCAGTGCACGGTTCCGAAGCGACCGTGACCGTCCACGTCAGCGGGGCTGCCGCCCAATGGCAGGGCGCCCCGTTCCCGCATGCCCAGCACATCCACATCGGCGGGGCGGGCCTCTGCGCCGGCCCGGAAGCCGACGCCGACGGAGACGGTGCCGTCAGCTCCATGGAAGGCATGCCCCTGACGGGCTCCATCAGCACCTCCCTCACGCTCTCCGGAGACACCGGCCCGACGTCCTCCACCGCCGTCGACCGCTTCCCCGCAGGGCCCGCCTACAGCTACGAGCGCACCGTCCCTCTCGACGCCGCCACCCTGCAGGCGCTGCAGGCCGGCACCGCCACCTTTGAGGTCCACGGCGTGGACCCGGCTCTCCTCTCGTCCGCTGCACAGGCCAAGCCCAGCCCCGAGGATCCGTCGCTTCCGCTGGCAGCCACCCTGCCGGCGGCCTGCGGCACCCTGATGCCGTCGCAGGTTTCCGGCCTTCCCGCCGGAGCGGCCGACGCCGGCATCACCACGTCATCCGATACGGGACACCCGGCCGATGCGGCGCTTCCGCTGGCAGGAGCGCTCGCCGTCGGCCTGGCCGCGGCGGGCATGCTGCTCCCCCGCCGCGGACGGAGCCAGAACTAACCGGGCGGGTCGGAACCGGGCCAGGCCGGACCAGGTTCGTCCCACCCCGACCCGGGCAGGGCCGACGCCGGAGGCGGCAGCGACGCAGGGCTGTTGGCTGCCGCCCCCGGCCGTTACCGTGGAGCCCACGGGGTGGCCTGGGCAATGAGCATCAATGTGAGTATGGGAGCGTTATGGAACCCCTTCCCGGCATCAACCCCGCCGCACCGCCCAGCGGCCCCGGCTGTGCGGAGTGCACCCAATCCGGCGGGTGGTGGTTCCACCTGCGCCGATGCGCCGAATGCGGACACATCGGCTGCTGCGACTCCTCCCCCAACCGGCATGCCACCGCGCATGAGCAGCAGACCGGCCACCCCGTCATCCGCAGCTACGAGCCCGGTGAGGACTGGTTCTGGAGCTATGCGGACTCCTCGGTCTTCGAGGGCCCGCGGCTGGCGCCGCCGGAGTACCATCCGCTCGACCAGCCGGTGCCCGGCCCCGCCGGACGCGTGCCGGCCGATTGGCAGCAGCACCTGCACTAACGGGGCTGCCGGGCGCGCCGGCACACGACGCCGCCTCACCGCACAAGGCCCCGCCCGGGGCGAAGTGGGCAACGCCTCAGCCGTTTCCAGCGGCGGCATCCGGCCGCGCGCCGGGCCGGGTCTAGGCTGGAACTATGACACGTACATATATCGTCACAGGGTCCGCTTCCGGCATTGGAGCGGCCACCGCCGAGCTCCTGCGGGAGCGCGGCGAAAAGGTGATCGGCGTCGACCTGCGGAACGCAGACATCGAGGCCGACCTGAGCACACCGGAGGGCCGGCGCGACGCCGCCGACCGGGCCGTCGAACTCGCGGGCGGCACGGTGGACGCGGTCATCGCGTGCGCCGGCATCTCCGCTCCGGTGCCGCTGACCGTCTCCGTCAACTACTTCGGCGTCACCGAGTTCCTCGACAGGCTGGCCCCGGTGCTGGCCCGCAGCTCCGCGCCGCGCGCCGTCGTCGTCTCCTCCATGGCTTCGCTGCAGCCCAACAGCCCGGAACTCGTCCAGGCCATGCTGGACGGCGACGAGGCCGAGGCCCGGCGGATCGGCCAGGAGCTGGCGGACCAGGGGCCGCAGGTCGGATACCTTAACTACCCGTCCAGCAAGCGCGCCCTCAGCCGCTGGGTGCGCCGCGCCTCGATCAGCGACCTCTACGCCGGGAACGGCATTCCGCTGAACGCCGTTGCCCCGGGCACCGTGCTCACTGCCATGACCCGCGAGCTGCTGGCCACCCCCGAGGGCGTGGCCATGGTCGACGCCTCCGTGCCGATGCCGCTGAACGGTCACTCCGAACCCGTGGTCATCGCCCGCCTGCTCGCCTGGCTGGCCGGCGAGGAGAACACGCACCTTGCGGGCCAGACCATCTACGCCGACGGCGGTGCGGACGCCACCCTGCGCGGCGACGACATCTGGAGCGCTGTCCAGGCCTGAGGCATATCCAGGCCTGAGTACCGTCCAGGCCGGAGCCGCACCAAGACCTGGCTTCCGCCGGAGCTGCGCCGGATCCGTTATCGGGTCCGGCGCAGCAGCTTTCGGCGTCCGGCGGGCCGCATAGCTTAGCAGTGCAGGACACATTGGGCCCTGCACGCCACGACTAAGGCTGCAGTTTCCACCAAGTGGATCCAATTTCCGTTCTACCTGCGTGACGGCCACGGCCTCGTGCGCCTAGCGTCGCTCGATGGGCGCAACGACGCGCCCGGGCCACCCCGGCCCTGTACGACGCAAGGAGAACCACCCATGAAGAACCACACCCCCCTCACCCCGGCTCGCGGGAAAGCCGGCCTCCGCACCGCCGCCCGCCGGCTTGCCGTCCTGGCATCCGGCGGTGTCCTGCTGGCGGGCCTCACGGCCTGCAGCGCCCAGGCGGACGGCGCCGACAGCGGGCAGTCCGCGCCCCCGGCCGCCGGGCCGGGCGCCGACAGCCGCCTGGAGAGCATCAAGGCCGAGGGCGTGCTCCGCGTGTGCACCACGGGTGACTATCGCCCCTTTACCTATCTGGACCCCGAGAGCGGCGAATGGACCGGCATCGACGTCGACATGGTCCGCGACCTGGCCGACCGCCTGGACGTGGAGCCGGAATTCGTGCAGACCACCTGGAAGGACCTGATGCCCGACTTCCTGGCCGGATGCGACATCGGCGTCGGTGGAGTATCGATCTCGCTGGCCCGCGCCGAGCAGGCTTTCTACAGCGATCCCGTGCTCACCGAGGGCAAGACCCCGATCACGCTCTGCGGCAACGAAGAGCTGTACGACACCGTGGAGGAGATCAACCAGCCCGGCGTGCGCTCCATCATGCCGATCGGCGGCACCAATGAAGTCTTCGCCGAGGAGCACTACCCCAACGGCGACCTGATCAAGTTCGAGGACAACAACACGATCTTCGATGAAATCGTGGCCGGCCGGGCGGATGTCATGACCACCGATGCGTCGGAGACCCGCTGGGTGGCCAACGAGTATCCGGAGCTGTGCGCCGTCCATCCGGATAATCCCTTCAACTTCTCCCAGAAGGCCTACCTGCTGCCGCTCGGCGACACGGTTTTCCAGGAGTACGTGAACCAGTGGCTCGTCATGGCCGACGCCGACGGCACCTATGACGCCGCCAAGGAAGTCTGGTGGGGCCCGGAGTCCTGACGGGACGGGCGTTTTGTCGGACGCAGAGTATGTCTGACACGATGTCAGTATCTTGCTGACATCATGTCGGCATGCCTGCTCCGACAACCTCCGAGGTTTCCCATGTACCTAGCACTGCGCGAGCTTCGATTCGCGCGGGCCCGATTCGGCCTTATGGGCGGCGTCATCGCGCTCATCAGCGTCCTCGTGGTCCTGCTCTCCGGCCTCTCCTCTGGCCTGGTCAACGACGGCGTCTCCGGCCTCAAGAACATGCCGGTCACCGCGTTCGCCTTCAACGAAGGCACCAAGACCGACAATGCCTTCTCCCGCAGCATCGTCGACCGGGACCAGGCCGCTGCCTGGGCCGCCCAGCCCGGCGTCGACGCGGTCTCCCTGATGGGCTCCACGATCGTCAACGGAGCCGTCGACGACGGCACCCAGGTCGACCTGTCCCTGTTCGGCGTCGAGACGGACTCATTCGTCTCGCCCGAGATCGGCGAAGGCCGCGACGCCCAGGCGCCCGATGAGGTGGTCATCTCCCCCACCGGACTCGATGAGGGAATGCAGATCGGCGACGTCGTCACCCTGGACCGGATCGAAACCGAACTGACCATTGTCGGCGTCACCGCCGAGCAGGCCACCTTCGGGCACGTGACCATCGGCTTCCTGCCCCTGGAGACCTGGCAGTACATCGCCAGCGGCCTCGCCGAAGCCGGCGCGCCCACCGAGGAGCGGATCGCCGCCGTCGGCTTCGAGACGGCCAGCACGGTCGCCATCCTGGCCGAAGACGGCGCCGAACTCGACTTCGCGGCCGGCGACGCCGCCGCCGGCACCGTGACCTCCACCCTCCAGGAATCCTTCGACGCCTCCCCGGGCTACACCGCCGAGACCCTGACCCTGCAGATGATCCAGGTCTTCCTCTACGCCATCTGCGCGCTCGTGGTGGGTGCGTTCTTCACGGTGTGGACGATCCAGCGCTCCCACGAGATCGCCGTGCTGCGCGCCGTGGGAGCCTCCACGGGCTACCTGCTGCGCGACGGCCTGGCCCAGGCCGTCATTATTCTGGTGCTCTCCACAGTCGTCGGCGTCGCCGTCGGCCTTGGCCTGGGTGCCGCAATGCCCGCCGCCGCGCCGTTCGCCCTGGAAACCGGGCCGATCGCCGTCGCCACCGCCCTGACCATCGGCCTGGGCCTGATCGGCGCCGCCCTCGCCATCATCCGGATTTCCCGGGTGGACCCGCTCACAGCCCTTGGAGGACAGCGATGAGCACCACCGCATCCACGCTCACCACCACCGGGCTGGCCATCAGCCACGCCCACCTGAGCCTCGGCGACGGCGAAAACACCGTCAAGGCGCTGGACGACGTCAGCCTCAGGGTCGGCGCCGGGGAACTGGTCGCCGTCGTCGGCCCCTCGGGAGCGGGCAAGTCGAGCCTGCTGGCCGTGGCCGGTGCCCTCACCACCCCCGACGCCGGCACCGTCACCGTCAACGGCACCGACGTGAACTCGCTGAGCCGCTCGGCCGCGGCACGGTTCCGCCTGGAGAACATCGGCTTCGTCTTCCAGTCGGGGAACCTGATCCCGTCGCTGAAGGCCGCCGAACAGCTGGTGCTGATGCACCGGATGGTCGGAGGCGAGGGCGGTTTCGATCCGCTGCCGCTGCTGGCCGCCGTCGGCATGGACCACAAGGCCAGCAGCCGGCCCGACCAGCTCTCCGGCGGCGAACGGCAGCGGGTGGGCATTGCCCGCGCACTGGTCAACCGGCCCAGGCTGCTGCTGGTCGACGAGCCGACCGCCGCGCTGGACCGCCGGCGCAGCCAGGAGGTCGTCGAGCTGCTGGCCCGGGAGACCCACGAGATGGGCGTTGCTACAGTAATGGTGACCCATGATCATGACGTCCTGCACCACTGCGACCGGGTCGTGGAGATGGTGGACGGGCGTCTGATGAGCTAGATCCGCAGTGAAGAGGAGGGCCCGTGCCCCGCATTACCGCCCCTACCGTGGCAGAGCACAGGGCGGCGCAGCAACGGGCCCTCCTCGACGCCGCGCGCACCCTGCTCGCGCAGACCGGCGCCGCACCGAGCATGGCCGACGTCGCGGCGCTTGCCGGACTGGCCCGGCCCAGCGCCTACCAGTACTACAAGTCACGGCAGGATCTCCTCCATGCCCTGGTCCTGGACACCTTCCCGCGCTGGACGCAGCGGGTCCGCGCGGCCATGGACGCCTGCAGCCATCCCGCAGACCGGATCCTCGCCTACGTGCTCACCAACGTGGACCTCGTCGATGAGGGCGAACACGCCGTCGCGACCGCCCTGGTCAACGTCGCGCCCAGCGAGGAGCTGAACGCGGAGAGCACCAAGATGCACCAGCAGCTGCTGACCCCGCTGGTGGAGACGCTGGCGGAGCTGGCGGTACCGGATCCGGCGATGACGGCTGAGCTGATCAACACCATCGTCCACTCCGCCACCCGGCTGCTCGACGGCGGGGCACCGCGCAGCGAGGTCAGCGCCCGGCTGACCGAACTGCTTGGCCCGTTCGTCGAGGACCTCAAGGCCCGCGGCGGCACCGACGGAAAGACGGCAACCGCATGACCTCTCCCGCCCCCTCCCGTACCGCACGGTTCTGGCCCGCCGCCGCAGCCGCCGATGCGGCCCTGATCCTCCTCTTTGCCGGCCTCGGCCGCGACACGCATGCCCGCGGCCTCGATGTCGGCGGGCTGCTCGGCACGGCCTGGCCGTTCCTGGCCGCGGCGGCCCTGGCCTGGGCGGGACTGCGGCTCCAGCGCGGCCCGCTGCGCCTCTGGCCGCACGCGGTGGTGCTGTGGCTGGTCACCAGCCTTCTCGGCATGGGCCTGCGGTGGCTGGGCGGCGGCGGGACGGCCCTGAGCTTCCAGCTGGTCACCCTGGGCGTGCTGGGCGCCTTCCTGCTGGGCTGGCGGCTGCTGGCCGCCGCCGTCATCCGTGGGCGGGCCCGGCACGGTTCAGATAGGCTCGGAGACAGGACTTCGGCCCGCAGCTCTTCGAAAGGCACGCCATGATCACCGCGTTCGTACTCATCCAGACCGATTCCGCCCGCATCCCCGAATGCGCCGAGGAGATCTCCGAACTGCAGGGCATCAGCGAGGTGTACTCGGTGACCGGCGAGTGGGACCTCATCGCTGTTGCGCGGGTCCGCCGCCATGAGGACCTGGCGGAGACCATCGCGAACCGGCTCTCCAAGGTGGAGGGCGTCATCGGCACCACCACCCAGATCGCCTTCCGCGCCTATTCCAAGCACGACCTCGACGCCGCGTTCTCCCTCGGCTTCGACGAGTAGCCTGTTCCAACACTGAAGGAGGCGGCCCGCCGGGCCGCCTCCTTCACCGTGTCCGCGGCAGCGGCGCCGCGGCGCCGTCCTGCCTTACTGCGTAACAGCCACCCAGCGGGCCAGGGCGGCCGCCGCGGCGCCGCCGTCGATGGCCGCCGCCGCCCGCTCGATTGCGGCCGCCAGGCGGGCTTCCAGCGGCCCTTCCGCGTCCGGGTCCAGCGCCACAAGTCCGGCGGCCGCGTTCAGGACGACGGCGTCGCGCACCGGCCCGGCCTGTCCGGCGAGGACGTCGCGCACGACGGCGGCGTTGGCCTCGGCGTCGCCGCCGCGCAGGTCCTCAAGCCCGGCCCTGGGGATGCCCAGGTCCAGCGGGTCCACCGTGGTGCGCCGAACCTCGCCGCCGCGGACCTCCCACACGTCGGAGGGGCCCGTCGTCGTCATCTCGTCCAGCCCGTCACCGCCGCGGAAGACCAGGGCCCGGACACCGCGGGCGGCCAGCACGCCGGCCATCAGCGGGGCGAGCCGGGCGTCGGCGACGCCGATGGCGGAGGCGGCGGGACGGGCCGGATTGGTCAGCGGGCCCATGAAGTTGAAGGCCGTCGCCACGCCCATCTCGCGGCGGGGCACGGCGGCGTAGCGCATGGAGGGGTGGAACACCTGGGCGAAGCAGAAGGTGATGCCGGCCTCCACGGCCGCGCGGGCCACGCGCTCGACCGGCAGGTCCAGCCGGACCCCCAGGGCCTCGATCACGTCCGCCGATCCGGAGGACGACGACGCCGCGCGGTTCCCGTGCTTGACCACCTTGGCGCCGGCCCCCGCGCAGACCATGGCCGCCATCGACGAAATGTTCACGGTGTTGTGCCGGTCGCCGCCGGTGCCCACGATGTCGAGGCAGTCGCCGGGAACGTCGATCGGCCGCGCGTTCTCCAGCATGGCCTCGACCAGGCCGGTGAGCTCGCTCACCGTCTCGCCCTTCGCCCGCAGTGCCACCAGGAAGCCGGCGATCTGGGCGTCCGTGGCCTCCCCGGCCATGATCGTGTTCATGGCCCACCGGGTCTGTTCTGCCCCCAGGTCACCGCCCGCAATCAGGACGGAAAGCAGCTGCGGCCAGGTGTACTTCGGGCTCTGGATCGTAGTCACGCCCCCTAGGTTATCTACGTTTGGTAGAAAAAGCGGATTTGTTTCCGGTGGCGGACTTCCGCGCCGTTACTGGGATCCGCGCCCGTGACCGGCCATCCGGACGCGCCGTTGTCGCTCAGCTGTTGGTGAACCGGCCTGATTTACCGGCATAATGACTCTGTGACAACAGCGACCCATGCCCCCAGTACCCCGGCTCACCCTGCGCTGAACCGGCCGAACATGGTTTCCGTCGGAACCGTGGTCTGGCTGTCCAGCGAACTGATGTTCTTCGCCGCCCTCTTCGCCATGTACTTCACCCTCCGGTCGACTTCCGGCGACCTCTGGGCCATGGAGACGGAGAAGCTGAACGTCCCGTTCGCGTTCGTCAACACGGTGATCCTTGTTTCCAGTTCCTTCACCTGCCAGTTCGGCGTCTTTGCCGCCGAGCGCCTCCAGCCCCGCCGCACCGGCGGCATCTTCCAGCTCTCCCGCTGGGGAATGGTGGAGTGGTTCTACCTGACGTTCCTCCTGGGTGCGATCTTCGTTGCCGTCCAGGGCTACGAGTACGCAGTGCTCGTGTCGGAGGGAGTCTCGCTCTCCTCCAACGCCTACGGCTCCGCGTTCTACATCACCACCGGCTTCCACGGCCTGCACGTGGCAGGCGGACTGATCGCCTTCCTCCTCATCATCGGCCGTGCCTACGCCGCCAAGCGTTTCGGCCACTTCGAGGCGACCTCGGCGATCGTCACGTCCTACTACTGGCACTTCGTCGATGTGGTGTGGATCGGCCTGTTCGTCGTCATCTACTTCCTGAAGTAGACCTGCCGGCAGGCAGGACCCCCAGAACCGCCAGTGGTACGCGTACCCCTGAAGACCCCATAAGTTAGGAACCACCAAGTGAAGGCACTATCGCAAAAGCGACGTCATCCCATGGCAGTGCTGGCGCTGCTGCTGATGGCCCTGCTCGTTACCGGTGGCCTCTACGCAGTCGCAAACGGCGCAAACGAGGCCAAGGCTGAAACCCCCACCTACACGGCGGAGGACGTCACCGAGGGCGAGAAGCTGTTCATCTCCAACTGCGCCTCCTGCCACGGCATGGATGCCTCCGGCACGGAGAACGCCCCCTCGCTGATCGGCGTCGGCGCCGCGTCGGTCGACTTCCAGGTCGGCACCGGCCGTATGCCGATGCAGATGCAGGGTCCGCAGGCCCAGCAGAAGCCGGTCCAGTTCAACGATGAGCAGACCGCGCAGATGGCCGCCTACGTCGCCAGCCTCGGCGCCGGCCCCTCCGTTCCGGATTCCGAGTACCTCGATGCCTCCGCCGGCGACCCCGCCGAGGGCGGCGAGCTGTTCCGCGTGAACTGCGCCATGTGCCACAACGCCGCCGCCGCCGGCGGTGCGCTGACCCGCGGCAAGTTCGCACCGAGCCTGGACGGCGTGAGCGAGAAGCACATCTACGAGGCCATGATCACCGGCCCGCAGAACATGCCTGTCTTCAGCGATGCGAACATCTCCCCCGAGGACAAGCAGAACATCATCTCGTTCCTCAAGAACATCGAAGCCAACGGTTCCCCCGGTGGAGCGCAGCTGGGCTCGCTGGGTCCCGTGTCCGAGGGCCTGTTCGTCTGGACCGCCGGTCTGGGCATGATCATCGCTTTCACCATCTGGCTGACCTCCCGGTCATCCTAATCACCGCACTCACTTCACCCACCCGGGTGACTCACAGTTACACATAGGTCTATTCAATGCAGTTTCAACGTAAGGATGAGGGGGATCATGGGCGACCATAGTCACGGCAGTCCGAACACCTCGGGCACCGTAGCTACGGCTGGCCAGGGCAGCGAGGAGAAGTTCCCGGATCCGGGGCTTCCCCCGCACCGCCCTCGCCTGGCTGACACGGATCCCCGGGCCGAGAAGCGTTCCGAGCGGCAGGTGGCGATCCTTTTCACCATCTCCATCATCGGCACCCTGCTGTTTTTCTTCGGCTACTTCGGGATCAAGCTCGAAGGTGAACACACCATTGCGGATATCCGCCTGCAGAACCTCCTGCTCGGCCTGGGTACCGCGTTCGCCATGCTCGGCATCGGCGTGGGCATCGTCCACTGGGCGAAGACCCTGATGCCCGACCACGAGATCGTCGAGGAGCGGCATGAGATCCGCTCCGAGGAGAGCCGCGCCGTCGCCGAAAAGATGGTCGGCGACATCGTGGAGGAGACGGGCATCAAGCGCCGTCCCCTGATCCGCAACACCCTGCTGGGTGCTGTGGCCCTGGCTCCCCTGCCCGCAATTGCGATCTTCCGCGACCTGGGCCCGCTGCCCGGCGACGTCCTGCGCCACACCATGTGGGACGCCGGCGTCCGCCTCACCCGCGACCCCAGCGGCACCCCGATCAAGGCGTCCGACGTGACCCTCGGCTCGGCGTTCCACGTCATTCCGGAAGGCCTCAACGAGGCTGAGCACAAGCTGGAGGAGAAGGCCAAGGCCGTCGTCCTGCTGATGCGCCTGGATCCGGAAGAGCTGCAGGTCTCCCCCGGCCGCGAGGACTGGTCCGTGGACGGCATCGTTGCCTACTCCAAGATCTGCACCCACGTCGGCTGCCCGGTGGCCCTGTACGAACAGCACACCCACCACCTGCTGTGCCCGTGCCACCAGTCGACGTTCGATGTGACCCAGGAATGCAAGGTCATTTTCGGTCCGGCCGTGCACCCGCTTCCGCAGCTGCCGATTGCGGTGGACGATGAGGGTTACCTGATCGCCACCAGCGATTTCCACGAACCTGTCGGACCTAGCTACTGGGAGCGTGGCTGATATGTCTACCGCTACCGAGCAGTTCCAGCCCAAGACGCGGCTGGGACGCATCACCAACTACGTCGACAGCCGGGTCAACGGATCCGCCGCGGTCAAGGAGTTCGGCCGCAAGGTCTTCCCCGACCACTGGTCCTTCATGTTCGGCGAGGTGGCGCTGTACACCTTCGTCATCCTGCTGCTCTCGGGCACGTTCCTGACCTTCTTCTTCGATCCGTCCATGGCGGAGACGCACTACGAGGGCTCCTACGCGCCGCTCAAGGGCGTGGAGATGTCGGTCGCCTACGCCTCGTCGCTGGACATCTCCTTCGACGTGCGCGGCGGCCTGTTCATGCGCCAGGTGCACCACTGGTCCGCACTGCTGTTCGTGGCCTCGGTCTCGATCCACATGCTGCGTGTGTTCTTCACCGGTGCGTTCCGCAAGCCGCGTGAGCTGAACTGGGTTGTCGGCGGCGTGCTGCTGATCCTGGCCCTGGCTGCCGGCTTCACCGGCTACTCGCTGCCGGATGACCTGCTCTCGGGCAACGGCCTGCGCATCATCGACGGCGTCATCAAGGCCGTCCCGGTCGTCGGCACCTACATCAGCTTCTTCCTGTTCGGGGGCGAGTTCCCCGGCACCGTGATCATCGGCCGCCTGTACGTGCTGCACATCCTGCTCGTGCCGGCCCTGATCCTGCTGATGATCGCCCTCCACCTGTTCATGGTCGTGATCCACAAGCACACGCAGTACCGCGGCCCCGGCCGTACCGAGAACAACGTGGTCGGCTACCCGGTCGGTCCGGTCTACGCGGCCAAGGCCGGTGGATTCTTCTTCATCGTGTTCGGCATCGTGGCCTTCATGGCGGCAGCCTTCACGATCAACCCGATCTGGAACTACGGCCCGTACGACCCCTCCCCCGTGTCCGCAGGCACCCAGCCTGACTGGTACATCGGCTGGGTCGACGGCGCGCTCCGGCTGATGCCGGGCTGGCTGTTCGGCTTCCCCTTCGAGTGGGTCATTCCGTTCCCGTGGGGCGACAACACGCTTTCGCTGAACGTGCTGCTCCCGGCACTGGGCCCGGCCGGTCTGGTGTTCACCCTGCTGTTCGCGTGGCCCTGGATCGAAGCCTGGATCACCAAGGACAAGCGGTCCCACAACCTGCTCGACCGTCCGCGCAACGCTCCGTTCCGCACCGCGGTCGGTGCCGCCGGCGTCGTATTCTACTGCGTCATGTGGGCCGCGGCCTCCTCCGACCTCATCGCCACGCACTTCGATGTGTCGCTGAACGATGTGACGTACTGGCTGCGCTTCCTGTTCTTCTTCGGTCCGATCATCGCCTTCATGGTGACCCGCCGCATCGCCCTCGGCCTGCAGCGCAAGGACCGGGAGATCGTCCTCCACGGCGTGGAGAGCGGCCGTATCGTCCGCCTGCCGCACGGCGAGTACATCGAGGTGCACCAGCCCCTCGACGAGTACAAGCGCTACCGCCTGGTGGACTTCGAGTCCCCCGAGTACATTCCGGCCCAGCCGAATGCACGCGGCAAGATCACCGGCTCGGAGAAGCGCCGCGGGGCACTGTCCCGGTTCTTCTTCGAAGACCGCGTGGCTCCGGTCACCCCGGCCGAGCTCGAGGAAGCACATCACCACGAGTCCCCGGCTGAAGTTGAAGCCGAGCGCACGGACCAGGCCTCCATCGTGGAGCGCTGATCCTGCAGGACTGAAAAGGAAGGCCCCCACCGGCAGCATGCCGGTGGGGGCCTTCCTTTTTCTTTGCTGCAGCCTGCTTCTTCACCGCGTCGGCTGAGTTCCCGTGCAGGAGTCCCGCCGGTCCTGGGAGCGTGTCCCCCTCCGGGCCAGACGCACTCCCCCGCCGAACAGGCCGTAGTACCCCCTACCAGGAGGCCGGTCCGTTCGGGCGCAGGCCTTGGAAACCCTGACGGGGCCTCTGAGGGGCCGCCTAAGCGCCTGGAGGCAGGCGCGGCTGATACGAGCGGGGCCCGCGGACGCCCGGCCGCTGGAGGGGCACCCAGAGCTTGTAGCGGTCTGCCCGGTAGTACGACACCGAATAGTCCACCATGGACCGGGAGACGTAGGCGTGCCGCTGGATCTTCAGCAGCGGGGCACCCAGCTCGACGTTGAGCAGGCGCGCGATGGAGGCTGATGCCGCCGTCGCCTCTATGGTGTCCTCGCCCCACTCCATGACCAGCCCGTACCGCTCGCTCAGTACCCGGTAGAGCGACGTCGGCGGCTCCTCGTCCAGGAAGCCAGGAACGTAGTGGGCCGGGATGAAGTTCTCGTCCACGCTCATCGGCTCGCCGTCGGCCAGCAGCTGCCGCCGGAACCGGATCACCGGCTGGCCCGGGTCGATCTGGAGCTCCCGCGCGACCAGCTGGGAGGCGCCGATCTGTTCGAAGCTCAGGACGTGTGCGTCCGGCACCATGCCGCGGCGATGCATTTCCTCGCTGTAGGAGGTCAGCTTCACCTGGAGGTCCATTTTCTGCCGGGCCACGAAGGTGCCCAGGCCCACCACGCGTTCCAGCGTGCCGTCGTCGACCAGCGCGTCGATCGCCTGGCGCACGGTCATCCGGGCGACGCCGAAGTGCTCCGCCAGCTCCCGCTCGGAGGGTATGCAGGCCCCGGCCGGGGCGTGCTGCTCCACGAAACGGCGGAGGATTTCCTGCAGCTGGACGTACTTGGCTTTCCCGGGGATCTTCTCGATCCGCTCCGGATAGGCCCGCAGTGCCCTGCTGATCATTTCCGCACGCTCGCTGCGCGCAGGAGGACCTTGCTGTCCAACACGTAGGCTGCCCTTTCCCGATTCACTGACGCCGGCGGCGACGGCAGCGGCAGCCAGCGGCTGCACCTCCAGATTAGCGCCGGGAGTGGAACGCAGACGGCAGGGGCCCTGCAGACGAGAGTGTCTGCAGGGCCCCTGCCGTGAAAAGCGGGCTGTTGCCTTAGTGGGCGTGTGCTCCGCGGCTGTACTCGTACACCCAGCCGATCAGGGCGATGACGGCCAGTCCGGCGGAGATGAACAGGACCCACCAGCCGACTGCGAGGCCCAGGAAGGCGCCCGCGCAGGCGGTGGCCAGTACCAGCGGCCACCAGCTCCAGGGGCTGAAGAAGCCCTGTTCGCCCGAGCCCTCGTGGATTTCGCCGTCGAGGCGGTCCTCCGGGCGGGGACCGATCCGGCGTCCGGTGAAGCCGAAGTAGAACCCGACCATCAGGGACATGCCGGCGGTGAGGAACAGCGCCAGGTAGCCCACCGGCTCCTTCCATTCGACCAGGAAGCCGTACACCACGCCCACGACCGCGAAGAACGGGGCCATGTACATGAAGAGCTTTGTCTCTACCTTCACTTGACCTTTTCCTTCCGGTCGCCGGGGCCGAAGACCTTGGCAGCGGCCGATTCATCGGTGACCGTCTGCTGGAGCTCGGGGTGGTGCAGGTCCAGCGCGGGGCGCTCGGACCGGATCCGCGGCAGCGAGGTGAAGTTGTGCCGCGGCGGCGGGCAGGAGGTAGCCCACTCGAGGGAGGCGCCGAAGCCCCAGGGATCGTCGACCTCAACCTTCTTGCCGCGGCGCCAGGTGATGTACACGTTCCAGAAGAACGGAATCAGGGAGGCGCCGAGGACGAAGGAGGCGATGGTGGAGAACTGGTTCATGGCGGTGAAGTTGTCCTCCACCAGGTAGTCCGCGTAACGGCGGGGCATGCCCATGACGCCCAGCCAGTGCTGGACCATGAAGGTGCCGTGGAAGCCGACGAACAGGAGCCAGAAGTGGATCTTGCCGAGGCGCTCGTTGAGCATCTTGCCCGTCCACTTCGGCCACCAGAAGTAGAAGCCGGCGAACATCGCGAACACCACGGTGCCGAACACGACGTAGTGGAAGTGCGCCACCACGAAGTAGGTGTCGGAGACGTGGAAGTCGAGCGGCGGTGCGGACAGGATGATGCCGGTCAGGCCGCCGAACAGGAAGGTGATCAGGAAGCCGATGCTCCAGAGCATGGGCGTCTCGAAGGTGATCGAGCCGCGCCACATGGTGCCGATCCAGTTGAAGAACTTCACGCCGGTGGGCACCGCGATCAGCATGGTCATGAACGCGAAGAACGGGAGCATGACCGCGCCGGTGACGTACATGTGGTGTGCCCACACGGTCACGGAGAGGGCGGCAATGGCGATGGTCGCGTAGACCAGGCCCTTGTAGCCGAAGATCGGCTTGCGGCTGAAGACCGGGATGATCTCGGAAACGATGCCGAAGAACGGCAGCGCGATGATGTACACCTCGGGGTGGCCGAAGAACCAGAACAGGTGCTGCCACAGGATGGCACCGCCGTTGTCCGGGTTGAAGATGTGCGCTCCGAAGCGCCGGTCGGCGCCGAGGGCGAACAGTGCGGCCGCCAGGGGCGGGAACGCCATCAGGACCAGGATGCCGGTGACGAGGGTATTCCAGGTGAAGATCGGCATGCGCCACATGGTCATGCCCGGGGCACGCATGCAGACGATGGTGGTGATGAAGTTGACCGCACCCAGGATGGTGCCAAAGCCGGACAGTGCCAGGCCGAAGACCCAGAGGTCACCGCCCACACCGGGCGAGAACGTCGTGTTCGACAGCGGCGCGTACGCGAACCAGCCGAAGGAGGCCGCACCCTGCGGGGTGATGAAGCCGGCCACCGCGATGGTGGAGCCCAGCAGGAAGAACCAGAACGCGAGGGCGTTCAGGCGCGGGAACGCCACGTCGGGAGCGCCGATCTGCAGCGGCATCATGACGTTGGCGAAGCCGGCGAACAGCGGGGTGGCGAACATCAGCAGCATCACCGTGCCGTGCATGGTGAACAGCTGGTTGTACTGCTCCTTGGTCTGCAGGATCTGCATACCGGGCTCAAACAGCTCGGCCCGGATGACCAGGGCCATCACGCCGCCGAGGCAGAAGAAGATGAAGCTGGAGATCAGGTACATGTACCCGATCTTCTTGTGGTCGGTGGAAGTGATCCAGTCGACGACGATGCGTCCCTTGGATACCGGTGTTACTCGAGGCGCGACCCGGGTTTCGAGATCGTCCGAAGTGTATTCGAGAGTAGTCACGGTGCTCTTCCTGCCTCCTTACTTACTCGTCGATCGATTCGGGTCGGGCTTCGTTGTAGCTGTAGCTGCGGTCGTACTCATCACCGAGCTGGCCGTCAGGCAGGGTCGCGATGTAGTCGTTGTACTCCCGCTCGGAGACAACCTTGACGTTGAACAGCATTTCGGAGTGGTATTCGCCGCAGAGCTCGGCGCACTTGCCGTCATAGGTGCCCTCGACCTGCGGGGTCAGGGTGATGTAGTTCGTGCGTCCCGGGTAAAGGTCCATCTTCTGCAGGAAGGCGGGCACCCAGAAGGAGTGCTGCACGTCGCGGGTGTTCAGCTGCAGCTCCACGGTCTGGTCGACCGGCAGGTACAGCGTGGGGAACTCGTCCTCGCTCTTCTCTGTTCCGTCCAGGTTGACCTGGGTTCCCGAGAAGTACTTGTCCTCGTTCACGTAGTTGAAGTCCCAGGACCACTGCTTGCCGCGGACGTCGACGATGACGTCGGGATTCTCATCGCGTTCCTCGATGGCCCGGATGTCCTGCTCGGTGAAGAAGAACAGCACCAGCACCATGAACAGCGGGATCACGGTGTAGAAGATTTCCAGGGGAAGGTTGTAGCTCAGCTGCCGCGGGTAGCCGGTCTCGTTCTTCCGGCGCCGGTAGGCAACGATGCACCAGATGACCAGGCCCCAGGTCAGGATGCCCACGGCCAGCGCGGCGATCCATGAGTTGACCCACAGGTCCATGATGCGGCCGGTGTGGTTGGTCATGTCCCGTTCAGTGGGCAGCCAGCCCTTCTGGACCTCTTCTGAACAACCCGATAAAAACAGCGCGCCGGCCGACGAAACGGCTGAGATCTTGACGATCCTGGCGCGTCGGCTGCTGGTTCGTTCCTGCGAACTCACAGACGGCCCTTCCTCTTGTTACGTGCAAGTGCTGCGCAGCAGAAAAGCATCCCCCGCTGCGCACCTAATAGTTTTACTACTACCTGTAGAGCTTACCCGTACGCGGAGCGGTCCAGTGACAGACCGCACCGCGTCGGGCGTTATTCAGCTTTGATGTTACGTGCCGGGCCGAGCCGCGGCGCCCGTCAGTGGAACGAGTCGCCGCAGGCGCAGGAACCGCCGGCGTTCGGGTTGTCGATGGTGAAACCCTGCTTCGAGATGGTGTCCTCGAAGTCGATGGACGCGCCGCTCAGGTACGGGACGCTCATCTTGTCCACGATGACCTCGACGCCGTCGAAGTCGCGGACGGCGTCGCCGTCCAGCACCCGCTCGTCGAAGTAGAGCTGGTAGATCAGGCCCGAGCAGCCGCCGGGCTGCACGGCCACGCGCAGGCGCAGATCGGTGCGGCCTTCCTGCTCCAGCAGGCTCCGCACCTTGTCGGCGGCGACGTCGCTGAGCAGGACCTCGTGGGTGGGCAGCTCGTTCTCGGTTTCGGTGACGGACGCTTCGCTGGAAATGCTCATTGGCTTCTCTCTTTCCTGGTGTGCTTCGCCCCGGCGCACAAGCCGCCGGGGCTAAGTCCCCTCCATGGTACGCCGGGGGGTACCCGCCGGTATAACCGTTCGGCGCGTCCTTTCATTTCCCCCCGGCAGTCCCGCCGGCCCCTCCTAGAGGGAGGCCAGCAGCAGCGCCTCGGCGAGGATGGCGTTGCGGAAATCACCCAGATGCAGCGACTCGTTGGCGCTGTGGGCCCGCGAATCCGGGTCCTCCACGCCGGTGATGAGGATCTGCGCCTGCGGGAACACCTCGGTCAGGTCGGCGATGAACGGGATGGAACCGCCCATGCCGGCTTCCACCGGCTCCGTGCCCCACGCGGTCCGGAAAGCCTCCAGCGCGGCCTGCGCGGCGGGCGCCGTGGTGTCTGCGGCGAAGGCGTTGCCCTGCTCCCCCGGCAGGAGCCGGACCCGGGCGCCGAACGGGGCGTGGGCGGCGAGGTGGCGTTCGACGGCGGCCATCGCTTCGGCGGGGTCCTGCCCGGGCGCCAGGCGCAGGCTGAACTTGGCCCGGGCCGACGGCTGGATGGTGTTGGAGGACATCGCCACCGACGGTACGTCGATCCCGATGATGGACAGCGCCGGCTTGGTCCACAGCCGTGAGGCCAGGGAACCGGACCCGGCCAGCTGCACGCCGTCGAGCACGGACGCATCGGCCCGGAAGTCCGCCTCGGGGTAATCCACCTCGGCGTCGTCGTAGGCCACCAGCCCGTCGATGGCGACATTGCCCTGATCGTCATGCAGCGTGGCGATCAGCCGTGCGAGCAGCGTGGGCGCGTCCAGCACCGGTCCGCCGAACATCCCGGAGTGCACTGCGTGGTCCAGCACCCGCAGCTCGATCGTGCCGTCCACCAACCCGCGCAGGCTGGTGGTCAAGGCCGGCACCCCGACCTTCCAGTTCGAGGAGTCGGCGACCACGATGACGTCCGCAGCGAGCAGGTCGCGGTGCGTTTCCAGGAAGGTGCGGAAGGTCGGGGACCCGGCCTCCTCCTCGCCTTCGATGAACAGGGTCACGCCGACGTCGGTCCCGGCGTCCGCCAGGGCACGCAGCGCAGCGACGTGGACCATGATCCCGGCCTTGTCGTCGGCGGCGCCACGGCCGTACAGCCGGCCGTCCCGCTCGACGGCCTTGAACGGTTCGGTCTCCCACAGGTCGGGATCGCCGGGCGGCTGGACGTCGTGGTGGGCGTAGAGCAGCACGGTGGGCCTGCCGGGTGCCGCGGGGCGGCGCGCCACGACGGCGGGGCCGCCGGGCCGGCCGTCGTTGTCCACGCGCAGGACGCGGACGTCGTCCAGGCCAAGGCCCCGGACCAGGTCGGCGACGGCGGCGGCACTGTCGTCCAGCCGGGCGGGGTCGAAGGAGTCCCAGGCGATCCCGGGGATGGCCACCAGGGCCTTGAGCTCCTCCACCGTGCGGGCAAAATCAGCGTCGATCCGGGCGCGGAGGGTGTCCGCGTCACGACGCACGGGGTGTTCTTCGGCGTGTGAAGTCATAGCAGCACCCTACTCGGGTATTCTTGATGGGTGTTCGGACGAAACAAGGAAGCGCCCACCGCGCAGGAAACCGTAGACCAGCGAGCTGCCGAGGCGGAGCCGGCGGCAGGCAAGGCCGCGGGCAAGGGAGCCCCCACGCCGCGCCGCAAGGACCAGGTTGCCGCCCGGAAGCGCCCGCTGGTTCCCAACGACCGCAAGGCGGCCAAGGACGCCTCCCGGGAAGCCATGCGCCAGGAGCGGCTGAAGACCCGCCAGGCCCTGGAGACGGGCGACGAGCGCTACCTTCCCCTGCGTGACAAGGGACCCAAGCGGCGCTTCGTGCGTGACGTGGTGGATGCCCGGTGGAACGTGGGCGAGTTCCTCATGATCGCGGCCCTGCTCTTCGTGGTGCTCACCTTCATTCCGAACCTCACGCTGCAGAGCCTGGTCATGATGGTCTTCTGGCTGCTGCTGCTGGTGGTCATCGCCGATAGCCTGCTGCTGCGCCGGAGCCTGCGCCGCCGGCTCACCGACAAGTTCGGCGGCCCGGACCGGGGCGATGTCTGGTACGGCATCTCGCGGGCCCTGCAGATGCGCCGGCTCCGCCTGCCCAAGCCCCAGGTCCGCCGGGGCCAGTACCCGAGCTGAGGCGCGGACACCTCAGGCCCGATGCATGGAGAAGGGGACGCCGTACGGCGTCCCCTTCTCCATGCATCGGATTCCCTCCGGGTCAGCGGCCCCGGGCCAGGCCCCGGTTGATCCGCGCCGCCCAGAAGGGCCCCTCGTAGAGGAAGGCCGTGTAGCCCTGCACCAGCTTGGCGCCGGCTGCCAGCCGTTCGCGCACGTCGTCGGCGGACTCCACGCCGCCGACGGAAATGATGTCGGGACCGCCCTCCCCCAGCGCCGCGCGGAGCCTGCGCAGCACCTCCAGGGACCGCTGCTTCAGCGGAGCCCCGCTCAGCCCGCCCACCCCGCAGGCCATGACCTGCTCCGGGTCCGAGGCAAGGCCCTGACGGGTGATCGTCGTGTTGGTGGCGATGACGCCGTCCAGGCCCAGGTCCAGGGCCAGCCGCGCCACCGCGTCAATATCTTCGTCGGCCAGGTCGGGGGCGATCTTCACGCAGAGCGGCACCCGCCGCCCCGCAGCCTCGTCCGCGGCGGCGCGTACGGCCGTCAGCAGCGGGCGGAGGGCCTCCACGTCCTGCAGCAACCGCAGGCCGGGAGTGTTCGGCGAGCTGACGTTGACCACCAGGTAATCCGCCTGGGGCGCGAGCAGCCGGGCGCTGGTCTCGTAGTCCGCCACGGCGTCGGCCAGGTCCACCGCCTTGGTCTTGCCGATGTTGGCGCCCACCACGGGCCGCGGCCGGCCGGCCCGGCGGGCCAGCACGTCCCGTGCCTTGGCCAGGCGGGGCGCCACGGCGGCGGCGCCGTCGTTGTTGAAGCCCATCCGGTTGATCACGGCCCGGTCCTCCACGAGGCGGAAGAGCCGCGGCTTGGGGTTGCCGGGCTGCGCGCGGCCGGTCACGGTGCCGACCTCGACGTGGCCGAACCCAAGATTGGCCAGGGCGGCGACGCCGGAGCCTTCCTTGTCGAATCCGGCGGCCAGTCCGAAAGGTGAGGGGAACTCGAGCCCCAGGGCCTCGGTCTTCAGGGAACGCGACGGGCGTGTCAGCCGCCGCAGCGCGGGGCCGGCCGGTGTCAGCGCCGCGGCCCGGATGGCGGTGAAACCGATCCGATGGGCCAGCTCGGGGTCCATCCCGGAGAAGACAAGGCGGAAGAAAGCGGGATAAACGCGCATGGTTAAAACGATTCCACGCCCCCGGTCCGGGGCCAAATCCGGCGCGTCACCGAGGTCGGATTTTGGTCGGATATGCTCGGTGACATGGGTCTGAACTGGGAGCCCGACATTCTTGGCGAGGGCTACCGGTGCCTGACGCTGGACCTCGGCGAAGACGACGAGGGGCCGCTGGCGGCCACGCTCGTCAGCTTCACGCCGGAACCCGTGGCGGAGCGCCCGGGTGAACGGCTGCGCCGGACGCTGCGCTCCCTCCTGCCCGGCACGCGCCGGGATCCCGAGCCGGTCCATGCCGTCATCTATGTGCACGGCTGGGCGGACTACTTTTTCCACACGGAGCTTGCCGAGTTCTTTGCCGGACACGGGATGTCCTTTTACGCCCTGGACCTGCGCAAGTACGGCCGTTCGCTGCGTGAGGGGCAGACCGAGGGCTTCGTGAACGACCTGGCCGAGTATGACGCCGACCTCGAGGCTGCGATGGCCGCCGTCCGCCTGGACCTGCATGACCGGCTGGGCCCGCAGGTGCCGGTGCGGATCAGCCTGATGGCCCACTCCACGGGGGGCCTGGTGGCGAGCCTGTGGGCACACCGCAATCCCGGCCGGATCGAGGCTCTGATCCTCAACAGCCCGTGGCTGGAACTGCGGGGCAGCTCGATGGTCCGCGGTGCCGCCGCCGGGCTGCTGGAGCCGCTGGCGCGGATGCGGCCCAAGGCGCGCCTGGTGCTGCCGGAGCTGGACTTCTACTGGCGCAGCATCAGCCGCGAGGCCGACGGCGAGTGGGATCCGCATCCGGTGTGGAAACCGCGGATGAGCTTCCCGGTGCGGGCGGGCTGGATCTCCGCCGTCCTGGCCGGGCATGCGCAGGTGGCCAAGGGCCTGGACATCCGGGTGCCGATCCTGCTGCTGGCCTCCGCCCGCTCCACCATCGCCGCGAAGTGGACCCCGGACATGACCGAGACGGATTCCGTCCTCGACGTGTCGGCGATGGTCCAGCGCGGCCTGCTGCTGGGCCCCGAGGTCACGGTGTTCCGCTTCGACGGGGCGCTGCACGATGTGCTCCTCTCCGCCCGGCCGGTCCGCGGTCTCGTCTACACCCGGATGGGCCGGTGGCTGGACGGCTTCATTCCGCGGCCCTGAGAAACCGCGGACCGGGCCGCCCCTCCCCCGGCGCGCACCGAGGTCAGGCGGTGGCGGCCTTGTCCACCGCGCCCCCGTACCGCCGGTCCCGGCGGGCGTAGATCTCCACCGCTTCCCAGAGGGTGCGCCGGTCGACGTCGGGCCAGAGGGTGTCCATGAACACCATCTCCGCGTAGGCCGACTGCCAGAGCATGAAGTTGGAGAAGCGCTGCTCGCCGGAGGTGCGCAGGAAGAGGTCGACGTCGGGCAGGTCCGGTTCGTCGAGGTAGCGCTGGATGGTCTTTTCGCTGATCGAGCCGGCGCGCAGCTTGCCGCGCTGGACGTCGGCGGCGATGGCCGCGGCGGCGTCGGCGATCTCCGCCCGGCCCCCGTAGTTCACGCACATGTTCAGGGTGCAGGTGGTGTTCCCCCTGGTCTGCTCCTCGGCGACCTCCAGTTCCTTCACCACCGACTGCCAGAGCCGGGGACGGCGGCCGGACCAGCGGATCCGCACCCCCCAGGCGTCCAGCTGGTCACGCTGGCGGCGCAGCACATCGCGGCTGAAGCCCATCAGGAAGCGCACCTCCTCCGGGGAGCGCTTCCAGTTCTCGGTGGAGAAGGCGTACACGGACACGTGCCGGATGCCGATCTCCACGGCGCCGGCCATCACGTCCAGCAGGGCGGCTTCGCCGGCCCTGTGGCCTTCGGTGCGGGGCAGGCCGCGCTGGTTGGCCCAGCGGCCGTTGCCGTCCATGACGATCGCCACGTGGTTCGGCACCAGGGCAGGGGGCACCGACGGAGGGACGGCGCCGGAGGGATGGGGCCAGGGCCGGACCGGGGCGGACTTCTTCGGGTGCACGCTAGACACGCTCCACATGTTGTAGGGACTTGATGACCCGCTCAAGGTGCCACTGCAGGTACGCGGCGACCAGGCCGGCGGATTCGCGCCGCGGCTGGGCGTCCGCGGCGTCGGCGGCCGCCCAGTCGCCCGTGAGCAGGGCCGCCAGCAGCGCCATGGTCTCACCCGACGGCGACGCCGCTCCCGGGGGCCGGCACGCAGCGCAGACCGCGCCGCCCAGTGCGGGCGCGAACGCGCTGTGCGGGCCGGGCGCTGAGCAGCGGGCGCAGTCGGTGAAGCTGGGAGCCCAGCCGGCGGTGGCCAGGGCGCGCAGGAGGTAGGAATCCAGGATCAGCTCCGGGGCGTGGGCCCCGCGGCTGAGGGCGGCCATGGCGCCCAGGACCAGGTGATAGTGCGCGGTGGCTGACTCGCCGTCGACGTCGGTGAGCCGCTCGGCGGTCTCGGCGATGGCCGCGGCCGCGGTGTAGCGGGCGTAGTCGGCGGCGATCGGCCCGGCGTAGGCCCCGCGGGTCTGGACCTGCGTCACGATGTCCAGGGTCCGGCCGTGCGTGAGCTGCAGGTCCACGGCCATGAACGGTTCCAGGCGGGCGCCGAACTTGCTCGAGGTCCGGCGGACCCCCTTGGCCACCGCCCGGACCTGCCCGTGGGCTCGGGTGAGCAGGATGACGATGCGGTCCGCCTCACCCAGCTTGTGGGTGCGCAGGACCACTGCTTCATCCCGGTAGGTCCGGGAGGCAAAGGATTTGGGGGCCACTCTCGCTATTCTAGGCCCGGTCGCGGATGGCCCGGTTGACCGAGGAGATGACGGCCTTCAGCGCCGCCATGGTGGTGTTGGCGTCCAGGCCGACGCCCCACAGGACGCGCTCCCCCACCGCCAGTTCCACGTAGGCGGCAGCCTGCGCGTTGCCGGCTGCGGACAGGGCATGCTCGGTGTAGTCGAGCAGGCGCACGTCGACGCCGTCCTCGGCGAGCATCTGCAGCAGCGCGTCGATCGGGCCGGTGCCGAAGGCGGTGCGGCGGTGGGCGGCGCCGTCCGCCACGAGGGTCGCGTTCAGCCGGAAGCTGCCATCCTCGGCGGTGTCAGCATTGGCGGCGGCCAGCCGGTAGTGGCCCCACGGCTCGCCGTCGGAGTCCTCGGTGACCGGCAGGTACTCGTCCTGGAACACCTTCCACAGCTCCGCTCCGGTGATTTCGCCGCCGGCGGTGTCGGTGCGCCGCTGGATGACGCCGGAGAATTCGATCTGGGCCCGGCGGGGCAGGTCCAGGTTGTGCTCGCTCTTGAGCAGGTAGGCGACACCGCCCTTGCCGGACTGCGAGTTGACCCGGATGACGGCCTCGTAGCTGCGGCCGATGTCCTTCGGGTCGATGGGCAGGTAGGGCACGCCCCACTGCATTTCCTCCACCGGGGTGCCCTGCGCCGCGGCGTCGCGTTCCATCGATTCGAAGCCCTTCTTGATGGCGTCCTGGTGGGAGCCGGAGAAGGCGGTGAAGACCAGGTCGCCGCCGTAGGGCGAGCGTTCGGGGACGGGCAGCTGGTTGCAGTATTCGACCGTGCGGCGGATTTCGTCCATGTTGGAGAAGTCGATCTGCGGGTCGATGCCCTGGCTGAACAGGTTCATGCCCAGCGTGACCAGGTCCACGTTGCCGGTGCGCTCACCGTTGCCGAACAGGCAGCCTTCGATCCGGTCGGCGCCGGCGAGGTAGCCCAGCTCGGCGGCGGCCACGCCGGTGCCGCGGTCGTTGTGCGGGTGCAGGGACAGGATGATCGAGTCCCGGTTGGCGAGGTTGCGGTGCATCCACTCGATCGAGTCCGCGTAGACGTTGGGGGTCGCCATTTCTACGGTGGCCGGCAGGTTCAGGATCATCTGCCGGTCCGGGGAGGCCTCGAGGACATCGGCGACGGCGTTGGAGATGCGCAGGGCAAAATCCAGCTCGGTGCCGGTGTAGGACTCCGGGGAGTATTCGTAGGTGATCTCGGTTCCGCGCAGCTGCTCCTCGTACTTTCGGCACAGCCGTGCACCGGTGAGGGCAATGTCGACGATGCCGTCCTGGTCGGTGTTGAACACGACCTTGCGCTGGAGCACCGAGGTGGAGTTGTAGAGATGGACAATGGCCCGGTCAGCGCCCTCAAGGGCGTCATAGGTGCGTTCGATCAGGTGCTCGCGGGACTGGGTGAGCACCTGGATGGTGACGTCATCGGGGATCCGGTCCCCCTCGATCAGCTGGCGGACGAAGTCGAAGTCCGTCTGCGAGGCGGAGGGAAAGCCCACCTCGATCTCCTTGAAGCCCATGCCGACCAGCAGGTCGAACATGCGGTGCTTGCGCTCCGGGCTCATCGGGTCGATCAGGGCCTGGTTGCCGTCGCGCAGGTCCACCGCGCACCAGCGCGGCGCCTGGGTGATGACCTTGTCGGGCCAGGTGCGGTCCGGCAGCTCGACGGTGATCTGGTCCTGGAAGGGCACGTACCGGTGGAAGGGCATCTGGGAGGGCTGCTGTGCGTTGCGCATGGATCTGCCGGCCTTTTCTCTTGGAGCTGGGGTACTGCGGCCGGGCAACACAAACTCCGCGACGAGGGTTCGGCCTCTGCGTGGTTCGCTTCAGGCCTCGCCGCGGCAGCTAAGAAGAAGGAGCTCTGCGCGCACGTCGTCAGACTAACACGCAGTCCGCGCGGGGTGCAGAACCGCTAGTAACCAAACGCAGTCTGGCACGTAACCTGATCGGCGGTCTGGCCGCTGAGGTCCCCCAGCCCGCCGGTACCGCCGTCGGCAAGCCGGTCGCCTTCGGCGAAGTCCTGGCCCACCTGGACCAGCACGCCGGTGAATCCGGTCCCGGCCGCAACCTGCACTGCCGGGAGGTTCAGGGCGGCCGCGACCTCGGCCGCTGCCTCCTCATAGCCGGGGCTGAAGAAGACCTGCGTCGCCGGGTTGGCCAGGGCGGTGCTGCCGCCGGCCACGGCCTGGGTGAACCCTTCACCGAGGAGGAACCCGGCCAGCTCGGCGTCGCGGTTCCCGACGGCGGAGGCGTCCAGCAGCGAGACGGGCACGGCGGCGCGGTCGACGGCGGGCGCCTCCTCGGTGGGCGCGGCGGTGGCGGTCTCCGCAGGCTCCGGTTCGGCGCCGGCGGTGATGTCCTCATCGTTGACCAGGGCGTCGAAGAGTTCCTGCGACGCAGGTTCGTTGAGCACCAGGCGGTTGGGATCGAGATCGTAGGGCACCACCGGGGCCGTCACGAAGGCCACCCGGCCCAGGTCGACGTCCTTGAGCCGCCCGGCCAGGCCGACGAGGGTGGGAATGTCGGTGAGCTGTTCGTCGACGGTGAGGTTCCGGGTGATCGTCTCGGCGATCGAGTACAGCTTCGGGAGGTTGTTCAGCGTGTCCTCAGACTGGATCTTGCGGGCCATCGAGGAGAGGAAGCTCTGCTGGGCACGGATGCGCCCTTCATCGCCGCCGTTGCCGAAGCCGTGGCGGGTACGGAGGAAGGCAAGGGCCTGCTGGCCCTGGACGGTGCTGACGCCGGCGGGAATGTTCAGTCCGGACAGCGGATCGTCCACGGCCTGGTTCACGCAGACCTCCACTCCGCCCAGGGTGTTCGAAAGCTCCTCGACCGCATTGAAGTCGGCCATCATGAAGTGATCGATGCTCAGTCCGGTGAGCTCGTTGATCGCCGCAACGGTGCAGCCCGGCCCGCCGTTGCCCAAAGCGCCGTTCAGCTGGCCCAGCTCCATGGCGGGATAGACGGTCTGGGTTTCGGGATCGGTGCAGGCCGGCAGCGGTACGAGCAGGTCGCGGGGGAAGCTGACAACGGTGACGTGCTCCCGGTTGGCCCCCAGGTGCACAAGCATCATGACGTCGGAGTTGTTGGACTCCTGGCCTTCACGGTTGTCCGTGCCCAGGACCAGGATCTGCAGCGGGTCGCTGGCTGCGGCGGCAGGGGCTGCGTTGTCATTGCCGCTGAGGTCCAGGGGCCGGGTGTCGAAGTTGTTCTGCAGCCGGATCAGCTGGATGCCCACGAATGCCAGGCCGGCAACGAGCACCAGGGACAGGGCGGCGGCGACGGCCTTCAGCGCAGGGTGGCCGGAACCGCCGCCCCGGCCCAGGTGGCGGCCGCCGGACACGCGGGCCCGGCGGACTGAAGGCTGCGCGGACCGTGTGGAGGAACCGGCTGCCGATGAGGCACGGCGCGAGGACATGGCCGATCCCTTCACTCGGAGAAACTAATGCTGAACGGAGGACAGTGTACGGCGCGAATCTGGGAGAACGTACGGAACCACGCCCGCAGAAGTCCGCCGCCGGGGACACCGGCGGCGGACGTTTGTGTCGCAGATCTCAGCGCGCGGGAGGTCAGAACCCCAGTTTGACGAGCTGCTTGGGGTCCCGCTGCCAGTCCTTGGCCACCTTGACGTGCAGATCCAGGTAGATGCGGGTGCCGAGCAGGGCCTCGATGCTGCGCCGGGCGTTGCTGCCCACTTCGCGCAGGCGGGAGCCGCCGCGGCCGATGATGATGGCCTTCTGCGAGGGCCGCTCCACGTACAGGTTCACCCGGACGTCGAGGAGCGGGTTGTCCTCGGAACGGCCTTCGCGCGGAACGATCTCCTCGACCACGACGGCGAGCGAGTGCGGCAGCTCGTCGCGGACGCCTTCGAGGGCCGCCTCGCGCACCAGTTCGGCCACCATGACGGCTTCGGGCTCGTCGGTGAGTTCCCCGTCGGGGTACAGGGGCGGGGACTCGGGCATGTGCGAGACCAGGACGTCCGAGACCGTGTCGACCTGGAAGCCGTCGGCGGCCGACACCGGCACGACGTCCGCCCAGCCGCCCTCCCCCAGCACCTCGGTGCCGAGGGCGGTGACGGCCATCAGCTGCTTCGCCAGGGCCGCACGGTCAACCAGGTCCGTCTTGGTCACCAATGCGATGACCGGCCTGCCCCGCAGGGCGGCCAGCTGGTTCGCGATGAACCGGTCACCGGGTCCGACCGGCTCGTTCGCCGGCAGGCAGAATCCGATCGCGTCCACCTCGGACAGCGTGTCGGCGACGAGGTCGTTCAGCCGCTGGCCGAGCAGCGTACGCGGACGGTGCAGTCCCGGCGTGTCGACCAGGATCAGCTGGGCGTCGGGACGGTGGACGATGCCGCGGATGGTGTGCCGCGTGGTCTGCGGCTTGGCGGAGGTGATGGCGACCTTCTGCCCCACCAGGGCGTTGGTCAGGGTCGATTTGCCCGCGTTGGGCCTGCCCACCAGGGAGACGAATCCGGCTCGGTGCTTCTGCTCAGTCATTGCGTGGTACCAGTTCTGTCGTGTGGGAGCGGTCACCGGCGCCGGCCTCGGCGTCGGTTCCGCGGTTGTCGTCGGCTGCCTGCGGCGCGCGCCAGGCCAGGACGTGGGACACCCGGTTGCGGCGCCCTTCCAGCCGTTCGGCATGAAGCCGGATGCCGTGGATATCGGTTTCGCTGCCGACGATGGGCACCCGGCCCAGGGACTTGGCGAGCAGCCCGCCCACCGTGTCCACTTCGTCGTCTTCCAGCTCCACCCCGAAGATCTCACCCAGGTCATCGATGCCGGTCCTCGAGGAGAGCCGGAACCGGCCGTCGCCGAGGTCTTCGATCTCCGGGCGTTCGGAGTCGTATTCATCGACGATTTCGCCGACGATCTCTTCGATCAGGTCCTCGAGCGTGACGAGGCCGGCGGTTCCGCCGTACTCGTCGATCACGATCGCCACGTGGGTCGATTCGCGCTGCAGCTCCTGCAGCAGTTCGCTGACCGCCTTGGATTCGGGCACGTAGCGCACCTCGCGCAGGACCTCGTCGACCTTGCGGTCGAGCGCTTCGGGCGGGTGTCCGTGCAGCTGGGCGGCAACGTCCTTGAGGTAGAGGATGCCCAGGATCTTGTCGGCGCTGTCCTGGATCACGGGGACCCGGGAGTAGCCCGAACGCAGGAAGAGCGACATCGCCTTGCGCAGCGTGCTGCCGGACTGGATGCAGACCATGTCGGTGCGCGGGACCATGACCGAACGCACCTTGGTGTCGCCCAGTTCAAAGACGGAGTGGATGAACTCGGCTTCGGCGTCTTCGATCATGTCGGCCTCGGAGGCGCGGTCGACCAGTTCACGGAACTCGTCCTCGGTGAGGAAGGCCGCGTCCTGGCCCTGCGCGCCCGGTGCGACGGCGGTGCCCACCCGGACCAGCCAGCCCGGCACGGGGCCCAGCACACTGCGCAGCACGCGCACCAGGCCCGCGGTGAGGACTACGACGCCGGACACGTGCCGGCGGCCGATCTGGCGGGGCGATACCCCGACCAGGACGAACCCGACGGCGGCCATGGTGACCGTCGCCAGCAGTCCGGCCAGCCAGATGTTGTCGAGCAGCAGCTGGAAGACGGTGGCCACGGAGACGGCGGTGGCCATCTCGAACCAGACCCGCCAGAACCGCAGCGCCTGCATATGCGCCACCGGCGCGTCGAGGATGCGTCGCAGGGACCCGCCGGAGCGGCCCTCGAGCAGGGCTTCGGCGTCATGCCGGGGCAGGTAGCTGTAGGCGGATTCGGCGGCGGTGAGCAGGCCCGCAAGGACCACGAACACCACCGCCATGGCGATCAGAACGCCGATACTCAACTTCGGGTCTCCCGGGGTGCCTCGGTGCCCAGGTAGTCCCCGAGCAGCCGCCGCTGCAGCGCGAACATTTCCCGTTCCTCCTCCGGCTCCGCGTGGTCGTAGCCGAGCAGGTGCAGCAGTCCGTGGGTGGTCAGCAGCAGCAGTTCCTCCCGCAGGCCGTGACCTGCGGCCTTCGCCTGTTCGGCGGCAACCTGCGGGCAGAGGACGATGTCGCCGAGCATCCCGGCGGCGGCGGGCCGTCCCGGGGTGCCGGGGCGCAGCTCGTCCATGGGGAAGGACATCACGTCGGTGGGCCCGGGCAGGTCCATCCATTCAATGTGCAGCCGTTCCATGGCCGGTTCGTCCACCAGGATGATGGACAGGTCGGCTTCCGGATGCACGTACAGCGCCTCGAGCAGGTAGCGGCCCAGCCGGGCGAGCTCCTCCTCGTCGGCGGGAACGGCGGACTCGTTGTTGACCTCGATGCTCATCGCAGCTCCCTGCCGTCGCGGGGCGCCGGCCTGCGGTCACGTCCGCTGCGCGGCGCGGCGGCTTCCTGCCGTGCCTTCCGGTTTTCCTCGTCCCAGGTTCCGTAGGCGGTGACGATGTCGCTGACCAGCCGGTGGCGGACGACGTCGGCGGCGCTCAGCTGGGGGAACGCGACGTCGTCGACGCCCTCCAGGATCTGCTGCACCACGCGCAGGCCGGAGACCGTGTTCCCGGGCAGGTCCACCTGCGTCACGTCTCCGGTGACCACCATCTTCGAGCCGAAGCCCAGGCGGGTCAGGAACATCTTCATCTGTTCGGGCGTGGTGTTCTGCGCCTCGTCGAGGATGATGAACGCGTCGTTGAGGGTGCGGCCGCGCATGTACGCCAGCGGGGCGACCTCGATGGTCCCGGCCGCCATCAGGCGCGGAATGGACTCCGGGTCCATCATGTCGTGCAGCGCGTCGTAGAGCGGGCGCAGGTACGGATCGATCTTGTCGCTCAGCGTGCCCGGCAGGAAGCCGAGCCGTTCTCCGGCCTCCACCGCGGGGCGGGTGAGGATGATCCGGTTCACTTCCTTCTGCTGCAGCGCCTGGACCGCCTTGGCCATGGCCAGGTAGGTCTTGCCCGTGCCGGCCGGTCCGATGCCGAAGACGACCGTGTTGCGGTCGATCGCGTCAACGTAGTTTTTCTGGTTGAGCGTCTTGGGCCGGATCGTCTTGCCGCGTGTGGAGAGGATGTTCTGGGTCAGCACCTCGGCGGGCCGCTCGGCGCTCTGTTCCCGCAGCATGATGACCAGCTGCTCGAGCACCTGGGGGCTGACGCGGGTTCCGCTGCGCGCGAGCACGCGGATTTCGTTGACCAGGCGGTCGGCCTGCCCGACGTCGGCGGCGGGGCCGGTGAGGGAAAGCTCGTTGCCGCGCACATGCAGGCTCATCTGCGGGAAGGCGGCCTCGATCGTTTTCAGCGCCTCGTCGTTGGCGCCCAGAGACTGGACCATCTGTTCGGTGGAGTCAAAGACAATGGTGCGGGTTTCCGTACCAGGAATTCGCGTTCCAGCTGAAGATTCGGTCATAAATGCGGCCCGGGAAGGCCTTTCATCGCCCCTTAGGAAGTATGGATGCCGGTGGCTGCCGGCGGGGTCGGCGTCCGGCGCCGGTCCGGCGGCGAAGCCTCGTGGTTAATGTTACTGGATATGCCAACGGACCGCCCCTCCCCCTGCGGCGGCAGGTCTCACCCCGGCATCGGCTCTGTCTCAATCGTGTTGCAGTCCGGACGCAGGGGGATAAATCCCGGCATCCGGCGTCCCGGGCCGTGCGAAGCTGTAAGGCGTGCCCGGTGCCGGGCGCAGCACAACGTATGAGGGAACGCTGGATCCGTGAGGAGGACGATGGGCGCCCACCGCGGAAGAACCGCCGCCCGGCGGCTGCGCGCAGCCGTCGCCGCAGCAGCCCTGTCCGGCCTGTGTGCCTGCGGAGTCGTGGCCGAGAACGCCACCACCTCCATGCCCACCTCCTTCAGCACCGCGGCGGTCCAGGATTCGACCATGGCCGTCACTGCCCCTGCCGACGACAGCCGGACCCGGCATCTGAACCCCGTGTACTGGCTGGGCCGCAACGGCTCCGACATCCAGCTGTACCGGGAGTTCCTCCCGTCGGAGCATTCCGCGGACCCGATCGGCGAGGCCGTGGCGGCCATGACGCGCCAGGTTCCGCTGGACAGCGACTACTTCACGCCCTGGCAGCCGGCCGAGAAGGTCAGCGCCTCCATCTCGGGCCGCAACGTGATCACCGTGGACATCTCCTCGGATGCCTTCAAGGCCCCGCTGGACGCCGGCGTCGCCCACCGTGCGGTGCAGCAGCTCGTGTACACCGCCACGGCGGCGGCGCACAATGCGGGCCTGACCACCTACGGGCAGGAGTCCAGCGTGGTGGTCCTCGTGGACGGCAAGGCCGACTACGTGGCCTTCGGGCACGAGCCGCTGGACGGCGCCCTGACCCGCGACCCCAGCCTGACGGCACCCATCTGGATCATCGAACCCCAGCACGGGGACCGATCCGCCGGGACCGTCCAGGTCAGCGGCACCGCCGTGTCCCAGGGCGCGCCGCTGGCCTGGCGGGTGGACCGGCTGGCGGCGGACGGCAGGCCCGCCCCGGAGCCGGCGGCCGAGGGCTTTGCGGACCTGGACGCCGAAACCGGCGACACCGGCAGCTTCAGCTTCGAGGTGGAGCTGCCCCCCGGCGATTACCAGCTGCGGGTCCACCACGGCGAGGACGGCACCAATGAGGATTCCAAGCTGATCCGGGTAGCCGGCGGCTAGGGTGCCGGCACACGGGCTGCCGCCGGGCAGGGCACCATGGCGCGCTCAGGCCGTTTCCCAGCGCCCCAGCTCGTAGGCCAGGACTGCCAGCGCCGCAGGGCCTGCGGTGGAGGAGCGCAGCACGTGCGGGCCGAGGCGCACGACGACGCCGCCCGCCTCCCGCAGCGCCTGGAGCTCCGCGGGCGAGATACCGCCCTCCGGGCCCACCACGACGGCGATCCCGCGGCTGTAGCGCTCGGCGGCGGCCGCCAGCACGGTGGCCAGCGGCGCGTCCGCCTCTTCGTGCAGGACCAGGACCTGGCCGACGTCGGCCAGGCGCCCGGGCAGCGCCCGGGAGGAGGCGACCTCCGCGACCTCGGGGATCCGTGCCCGCCGCGACTGCTTGGCCGCGGCCGCGGCAAGGGCCTGCCACTTGGCCCGGGCCTTCGCCGCCTTGTCGGCGTTCCAGCGGACGATGCTGCGGTCCGCCTGCCACGGAACCACCTCGTCCACGCCCAGCTCGACGGCGGATTCCACCGCCTGCAGGTCCCGGTCCCCCTTGGCCAGGGCCTGCACGAGGATGAACCGGCCCTCCGGTTCCGGTTCCTGGACCCGGGCGAGGACCTCCACCTCCAGGCGCGCCGGCGCGGCGGCAAGCACCCGTCCGGCCAGGCGCAGGCCCCGGCCGTCCGCGATGTCCACGTCCTCGCCGGCAGCCAGCCGCTTCACCGAGACCGCGTGCCGGGCCTCGGGTCCGTCAAGGACGAACGTCGTCCCCGGCGCTGCGGCGGCGACGGCGTCGGGGTCGCCGTAGAAGATCGGGCTGGTCATGAATCAGTGGTTGCCGAGGCGGTCGCGCAGCTTGGCGAAGACACCGGAGCCGGACGTCGAGAGCCGGCCTTCGGCGTACTGCTCGCCGCGCAGCTCGGCCAGCCGGCGCAGCAGCTCCTCCTGCTCGGCGTCGACCTTGGTGGGGGTCTCCACCTGCAGATGCACGTGCAGGTCTCCCCGGCCGGCTCCGCGCAGGTGGGTCACGCCCAGGCCGCGCAGCACGGTGACCTCGCCGGACTGGGTGCCGGGCTTGACGGTGACCTCCCGGTCGCCGTCGAAGGTGGCCAGCGTGACGGTGGTGCCCAGCGCGGCGGCGGTCATCGGCACGGTCAGGGTCGCGTGCAGGTCGTCGCCGTCGCGGGTGAAGGTGGGGTCGGGGCTGACCCGGATCTCCACGTACAGGTCGCCCTGCGGGCCGCCGGCGGTGCCGGCCTCGCCCTGGCCGGAAAGCTGGATGCGGGTGCCGGTGGCAACGCCTGCGGGCACCCGGATGGTCAGCGTGCGGCGGCTGCGCACCCGTCCCTCCCCCGCGCATTCGTGGCAGGGATCGGGAATGACGGTGCCGTAGCCCTGGCAGGTGCCGCAGGGAGCGGTGGTCATGACCTGGCCCAGGATGGAGCGCACGGAGCGCTGGACCTGGCCGGTGCCGTGGCAGATGTCGCAGGTGCGCGGGGAGGTTCCGGGCTGGCAGCAGCTGCCGTCACAGGTGGGGCAGACGACGGCCGTTTCGACGTCGATCTTCTTGTCGGTGCCGAACACGGCGTCACGCAGGTCGATGCGGACGTTGATCAGCGCGTCCTGTCCGCGGCGGGTGCGCGACGCCGGGCCGCGCCCGCCGCCGCCGGCGCCGCCGAAGAAGGTGTCGAAGATGTCCTGGAACCCGAAGCCCTGGCCGCCGAAGCCTCCGCCGAACCCGTTGTCGGTGCCGTTTTCGTTGCCGGTGGTGTCGTAGATCCGACGCTTCTCGGGGTCGGAGAGGACCTCATAGGCGTGGGTGACGGCCTTGAACTCGTCCGCGGCGCCGGGCGCGGTGTTCACGTCCGGGTGCAGCTTGCGGGCCAGTTTCCGGTAGGCCTTCTTGATTTCTTCTCCGGTGGCGTCCCGGGACACCCCGAGGACCTGGTAGTGGTCGCTCACTCGTTACATCGCTTCCTGTATAGCCCGCGTCCATGCGGCGCGGCTGCCGGCACCCGCACGTCGGCTGGGTGGTGCTGACCGGTCTCCATGGTGTGCACGGACGCTGTGATTGTTCAAAACCTAGTTGTTCAGGATCCTGGACAGATAGCGGGCGACGGCGCGCACCGCCGCCATGGTGTTGGGATAGTCCATCCGGGTGGGGCCGAGCACGCCCACCTTGGCCGAGGCGTCCGGTGTGTAGCCGGTTGCCACCACGGAGGCCTCCGCCAGGCTCCCGTGCTCATTCTCGCTGCCGATGCGGACCGACACGCCGCGGGCGTCCTGCTGCATTTCCGAGAGCAGCCGCAGCATGACCACCTGTTCCTCGAGCGCTTCGAGGATCGGGCCGATGCTGAGCGGGAAGTCCACGGTGGAGCGGGCCAGGTTGGCGGTGCCGGCCATGACGATCCGGTCCTCGCGGTTGTTGCCCGCCAGCTGCTCCAGGCACCGGGCCAGGGCGGCGGCGGTCCGGCGCAGCCGCTCGGGAACGGTGTGCAGGCATTCGTTGAGCGGGGCCGCGAGGCTGTTCAGCGGCGCCCCGGCGAGGGCGGTGAGGAAGTGCCGCCGCAGGTCCAGCAGGTCGGGTTCGGCGGTCTCCGGCACGGCAAGCACCCGCTGCTCCACCCGGCCGGTCGTGGAGATGAGCACCACGAGCACCTGGGCGGGGGCCAGCAGCACGAATTCGATGTGCCGCACCTTGGCGTCGCCCAGGTGCGGATACTGCACGACGGCGACCTGGCTGGTGAGCTGGGCGAGCAGCCGCACCGTGCGGTCCATGACGTCGTCGAGGTCGGTGGCGCCTTCCAGCAGTGTCTGGATGGCCCTGCGCTCGGCTCCCGAGAGGGGCTTGACGTCGGAGATCCGGTCGACGAAGAGCCGGTAGCCCTTGTCGGTGGGGATCCGTCCGGCGGAGGTGTGCGGGGCGACGATCAGCCCGTCCTCCTCGAGGGCGGCCATGTCGTTGCGGATGGTGGCGGACGAAACGCCGAGGTGGTGGCGCTCGACGAGGGCCTTGGAACCGACGGGCTCCCGGGAATGGACGTAGTCCTCGACGATGGCCCGGAGCACCTCGAGCCGGCGCGGCTCGCTCATGCGTTACCTCCTTCGTCCGCTCGGGCCGGCGGGGCCGTGGGCCGGCCGCCGGCTGCTTTAGCACTCGCAGTCTTCAAGTGCTAAGTCTAATATGAATCGGCCCCGTTGCTAGCATTGAATCGCCCCGCCCGGAAGGGCCCGGAAGCGACTGCGCCGGCAGGCTCCGTGAACCGCTGCGACAGAAGGACGCCCGTGCCCGACTATTCCCAATGGGGACCACAGGACCTCGCCGCCCCGGCCCGCCGGAAGCTGCCGCAGGAACAGGCCGTCCCCGGCCTGGTCCTCGAAGACGTGCAGACCGGGTGGGTGGGCGCCGTCGTGCGGGTGGAGAAATCCGGCGGCATGCACCTGGTGGTGCTGGAGGACCGGCACGGCAAGCGCCGCTCGTTCGAGCTCGGATTCGGCTTCCTGGTGGACGGGCAGCCGGTGGAGGTGGTGCCGCCGACGCAGGCGCAGGCCCCCGCCAGGCCCGCCCGGACCGCCTCCGGCTCCGTGAAGGTCGAAGGGATGCGCGCCCGCACGGCCCGTGCCAGCCGCATCTGGGTCGAAGGCAAGCACGACGCCGAGCTGGTGGAGAAGGTGTGGGGCGATGATCTGCGGGTCGAAGGCATCGTCGTCGAGCCCCTGCACGGCATCGACGACCTGGCCGGCGCGGTCCGCGACTTCCAGCCCGGCCCGCAGCGCCGCCTGGGGGTGCTGGTGGACCATCTGGTGCCCGGCTCCAAGGAGTCCCGGATCGCCGCCGGGGTCATGGCGTCCAAGGGTGCGGCGGGCAACGTGCTGATCGTCGGGCATCCCTACGTGGACGTGTGGCAGGCGGTCAAGCCCGCCGCGCTCGGCCTGGCCGCCTGGCCGGAGGTTCCCCGCGGGCAGGACTGGAAGACCGGCATCCTCCGCGGCCTCGGCTGGCCGCACGCCGACCACGCCGACGTCGCGGCGGGCTGGAAGCGGATCCTGGCCGGCGTGCGCTCCTATGCCGACCTGGAGCCGTCGCTGCTGGGCCGGGTCGAGGAGGTCATCGACTTCCTGACCGCCCCGGGAGCGTGAGCCGGCCGGCCGGCAGCCAGTACCCTTGTAAGATCAGAACCATCGTGCACTGAACCAAGGCGTCACGAGCTCGGAGGAATGCAGACCGTGTCCAACACACGCCCCAACCACCCGCCCCGGCAGCCCGACGAGCGCGGCGCGGGAACACGGCCGGAGTACCAGGGCGCGCCCGCGAACGCTCTGCCGCTCACTGCCTCGGAGGACCGCCAGTGGGCAACCCTGGCCCATTTCGGCGGCATCCTGGGCTTTGTCCCTTCCCTGGTCATCTATCTGGTCTTCCGTGACCGGGGCCCGTTCACGGCCCAGGAATCCAAGGAAGCGCTGAACTTCACCCTCCCGCCGACCATCCTGGCGCTGGTGGCCTGGCTGCTGGCGTTCCTGCCCGGCGTGGGCGGCCTGTTCGCCGTGCTGAACGCGGCCATCTGGATCTTCGTGGCCGTCGCCTCGGTCCGCGCCGGCATTGAAGTCAACCGCGGCCGGCCCCACCGTTACCGCTGGAACCTGCGCCGGATCCGCTGACGGCCCGACGCCGGCCCAGCCGGCTTCCCCGGCCAGGGCCAGCCCGTCGCCGGCCCGCCGTGCGGGCCTAGTCCGGCAGCAGCCTGCGGACCACGGCGTCGGCCAGCAGCCGCCCGCGCAGGGTCAGCCGCAGGATTCCCGCAAAAGCCGCCGCGGGCTCCACGAGTCCGTCGGCGATCAGCCCGGCCACCGCCTGCCGTCCCGAGCCGCGCAGGGACGCCACCGGAAGGCCTTCGGCCAGCCGGGCGCGGAGCATGACGTCCTCCAGGTACCGCGTGTCCTCGTCCAGGGTTTCCCGCCCCGCCGCAGGGGACTGCCCGGACTGCAGCCGCGCCGCATAGGCGGCCGGGTGCTTCACGTTCCACCAGCGCACCCCGCCCATGTGCGAGTGGGCCCCGGGACCGATGCCCCACCAGTCGTCGCTGCGCCAGTACGCCAGGTTGTGCCGGCACTCATCGGCCGGAGTGCGCGCCCAGTTGCTCACCTCGTACCACTGCAGCCCGGCGGCGGACATCAGTTCATCCGCCAGCTGGTACTTGTCCGCGTGGTCGTCGTCATCCACCGGCGGGACCTCGCCGCGGCGGATCTGCCGGGCCAGGCGCGTGCCGTCCTCCACGATCAGGGCGTAGGCGGAGATGTGGTCCGGCTCGTAGCTGAGCGCCTCCTCCACGGAGCGCCGCCAGTCCGCCATCGACTCCCCCGGCGTGCCGTAGATCAGGTCGACGCTGACGTGCAGGCCCGCGTCACGGGCCCAGCGCACCGCATCGGGCACCCGTGCCGGATTATGCGTGCGGTCCAGCACCTTCAGCACGTGCGGCACGGCGGACTGCATGCCGAAGGAGACCCGGGTGAAACCGGCGTCGGCCAGCAGGCGCAGCGATTCCGGGGTCACCGAGTCGGGGTTGGCCTCGGTGGTGACCTCCGCGCCGGGGGCCAGGCCCCACTCGGCGACGGCAGCCCCGAGAATGTCCGCGAGGTCCCGGGCCGGCAGCAGGGTGGGCGTGCCGCCGCCGAAGAACACCGTTCCGAGCTGCCGGTCCGGCACGCCGGAGCCGCGCAGCGCACGGGCCGCGAAGGCGACCTCCTGCTGCGCGGTGCCGCCGTATTCATCCTGCGACGCCCCGCCGCCGAGCTCGCGGGCGGTGTAGGTGTTGAAGTCGCAGTAGCCGCAGCGCACCGCGCAGAACGGGATGTGGACGTAGAGGCCGAACCCGCGCTCCGCGGCGCCGTCGGCGGCCTGAGCCGGAAGCAGGCCGTCCGACGGTGCCGGATCACCCAGGGGAAGAGCGCTGGGTGTCACTTCTTGGCTTTGTCCTTCGCGGCGGATTCGTCGGAGGACAGGGCGGCCACGAAGGCCTCCTGGGGCACCTCCACGCGGCCGACCATCTTCATGCGCTTCTTGCCCTCCTTCTGCTTCTCCAGCAGCTTGCGCTTACGGGAGATGTCGCCGCCGTAGCACTTGGCCAGCACGTCCTTGCGGATGGCGCGGATGGATTCGCGGGCAATGATGCGCGAGCCGATGGCGGCCTGGATGGGGACCTCGAACTGCTGCCGCGGGATCAGCTCGCGCAGCTTGCCGGTCATCATCACGCCGTAGCTGTAGGCCTTGTCCTTGTGCGTGATGGAGCTGAAGGCGTCCACCTGCTCGCCCTGGAGCAGGATGTCGACCTTGACCAGGTCGGCCACCTGCTCGCCGTCGGCCTTCCAGTCCAGCGAGGCGTAGCCGCGGGTCTTGGACTTGAGCACATCGAAGAAGTCGAACACGATCTCGGCCAGCGGCAGGCGGTACCGGATTTCCACCCGGTCCTCGGAGAGGTAGTCCATGCCGCCCAGGACGCCGCGGCGGGACTGGCACAGCTCCATGATGGCGCCGACGAACTCGCTCGGCGCCAGGATCGTGGCCGAGACCATCGGTTCGCGGACCTCTTTGATCTTGCCTGAGGGGTACTCGCTGGGGTTGGTCACCGTGACCACCTTGTTGTCCTCCAGCGTGACCTCGTACTCGACGTTGGGTGCGGTGGAGATCAGGTCCAGGTTGTATTCGCGTTCGAGGCGTTCACGGGTGATTTCCAGGTGCAGCAGGCCCAGGAAGCCCACGCGGAAGCCGAAGCCCAGCGCCGCCGACGTTTCCGGCTCGTACACCAGCGCGGCGTCGTTGAGCATCAGCTTTTCCAGCGCATCGCGCAGCACCGGATAGTCGGCGCCGTCGATGGGGTACAGGCCGGAGAAGACCATGGGCTTGGGATCCGCGTAGCCGGGCAGGGACTCGGCGGCCGGCTTGGCCAGGTTGGTGACGGTGTCGCCGACCTTGGAGAGCCGGACGTCCTTCACGCCGGTGATGAGGTAGCCGACCTCGCCGACGCCCAGGCCCTTGGACGGGGTGGGTTCGGGCGAGCTGACGCCGATCTCCAGGAGTTCGTGGCTGGCGCGGGTGGACATCATCTGCACGCGTTCGCGCGGCGAGAGCTTGCCGTCCACCACGCGGACGTAGGTGACCACGCCGCGGTAGGTGTCATAGACGGAGTCGAAGATCATGGCCCGGGCCGGTGCGTTGGCATCACCGACGGGAGCGGGGATTTCGGCGACGATCTTGTCCAGCAGGGCCTCGACGCCCATGCCGGTCTTGCCCGAGACCTTCAGCACGTCCGCCGGGTCGCCGCCGATGAGGTTCGCCAGCTCCTCGGCGTACTTCTCCGGCTGGGCGGCCGGCAGGTCGATCTTGTTCAGCACCGGGATGATGGTCAGGTCGTTCTCCATGGCCAGGTACAGGTTGGCCAGCGTCTGCGCCTCGATGCCCTGGGCGGCGTCGACCAGCAGGATCGCACCCTCGCAGGCGGCCAGGGACCGGGACACCTCGTAGGTGAAGTCAACGTGCCCCGGGGTGTCGATCATGTTCAGCGCGTAGGACTCGCCGTCGAGTTCCCACGGCATGCGCACGGCCTGGGACTTGATCGTGATGCCGCGCTCACGCTCGATGTCCATGCGGTCCAGGTACTGGGCCTTCATGTCCCGGGGCTGGACGACGCCGGTCAGCTGGAGCATGCGGTCGGCCAGGGTGGACTTGCCGTGGTCGATGTGGGCGATGATGCAGAAGTTGCGAATGATCGCCGGATCCGTCGCGGCAGGCACCGGTGAGAAGCGGGCCAGAGGTGACACTGGGCGGTTCCTTTACTGTGTTGACGCCGGCGGCCGGAGGACCGGCGACGGGCGCAACGGGCTTGGTGTCCGGATCCACCCGGCAGGGGTCGACCCGATGGTGGGCATACTGAATTAACAGTGTCCCACGTTTGCGGCCCCGGACAGGAACCCGCAGGGCCGCCCGCGGCTCCGGCCGGCGTCGTCCCGCTGCCGGCCTGCCGCCCGCCCGGCATCACCCGGCGGCGCCCGGCGTCGACCCGCTAGCGTGGAGCCATGCGCTTTAACGCCCGCTCGCTCCTTTCCCTCGCCCGGTCCGCTGTCCGCCTGCTCGGTTCCGCGCCGCAGGAGGCGCCTCCGCGGTCGGGGTCCCGCCGCGGCGCAGCTGCGCCCGGTCCCCGGCATCCAGCCGGCCTGCGGCCCGCTCCCCCGCGTGCGGGCTCCCGCGCGCCCGGGTCGGGCACGGCCGGCGCCGGGGTCGGGCACGGAGACACCGCCGGCTACCCCGGGGATTACCGGGGCACGGTCCGCCCGGTCTACAGCCCGCACCCGGACGGGCTCCCCGATCCCGGCGAGGTGGTCTGGACCTGGGTGCCCTATGAGGAGGACCCCACGCAGGGCAAGGACCGGCCGGTCCTGCTGATCGGGCGCAGCGGGGAGCACCTGCTGGCGTTGATGATGACCACCCGGGACCGCAGCAACGCCCGACGCACCGACCCCGATTATGTCGACGTCGGCTCGGGTGCCTGGGACCGCCAGGGCAGGCCCAGCGAGGTCAGGGTGGATCGGGTGCTGCGGATACGCCCCGAAGACATCCGCCGCGACGGCGCCGTCCTGGACGAAGCCATGTTTGCCCGGGTCGCCGATACCCTGGCCCGCAGGCGCGGCTAGCCGGGACGGCCCGGCCGCTGCCCGCCGGCGGAAAGACACAGCCGCTCCCCCCTGCCGGCGGAAAGACACAGCCGCTCCCCCCCCCTGCCGGCGGAAGGTCAGCCGCCAATGGCGCACCACGGTGCGGACTCTGCTAATATTTACTGCTGTGTGTCCGCGCAGGTCGACGGGCACTTCAGGACGGGCGCCATTCGGTATCCCCACGCCGCTCAGTCAATGCCCGGCCTGAACTTCCCTCACCGACCATGTCCGCATTACAAAGAAAGACTCTAAGTGGCAAATATCAAGTCCCAGAAGAAGCGCATTCTCACCAACGAGAAGGCTCGCCAGCGCAACAACTCGGTTAAGTCCGAGCTGAAGACTGCGATCCGCTCCGTCGAGGGCGCTCTCAAGGCGAACGACAAGGATGCCGCCACCGAAGCGCTGCGGACCGCCAGCCGCAAGCTGGACAAGGCCGTCAGCAAGGGCGTTATCCACAAGAACAACGCTGCCAACCGCAAGTCGGCCATCTCCAAGAAGGTCAACGCGCTCTAAGCAGCAGCGAAACAAAGCTTTACCGACAGGAGCCGGTCCCCTTGGGGGCCGGCTCCTGTCGTCTGTCCGGACCTGCCCCGGGTGCAGGCGTCGGCGGGTGCAGGCGTTGGCTCAGCCGCGCCCGCCGAGGGCAATGACGGTGACGGCGCGTTCCACGGCGTAGACGGGGTCCCGGCCGGCGCCCTTGACCTGGGCATCGGCTTCGGCGAGTACCTTCACCGCGCGGATCAGGCCTTCGGCGTCCCAGCGCTGGGCCTCGCGGCGCGCCTGGTCCACCTGCCAGGGCGCCATGCCGAACTCCTTCGCCAGCGCGGCGGCGGATCCCTGCCGGCCTGCTACGCGTGCCACGGACCGGAGCTTCATGGCCAGGGCGGCCACGAGGGGAACCGGGTCGACACCGGTGTCGAGGGCGTGCCGGAGCATGGTCAGGGCCTGGGCTCCGCGTCCGGCCAGCGCGGCGTCGGCCACCTTGAACGCCGTGGCCTCCACCCTGCCCCCGTAGTACCGCTCGACCAGTTCCTCGGTGACTTCGCCGCTGGAGTCGCTGATGAGCTGGCTGCAGGCCGCGGCCAGGTCGGCCAGCTTGGAGCCGACGGCGTTTACCAGCGCGGTGGCGGCGGCCGGTTCGATCCGCCGGCGGGCGGCCTTGAACTCGCCCCGCACGAAGTCCAGTTTGTCGCTGTCCTTCTTGAAGGGCTGGCAGTCGACCACGGGGGCGCCCGAGGCCTTGACGGGATCCAGCAGCTTCCTGCCGCGGTTACCTCCGCTGTGGTGCAGGACCACGGTGGTGTCCTCGGCGGTGTCGCCCAGGTACGCCAGCATGTCCTTCAGGAAGTCCTCGTTCATCTGGGCCAGGTTCTGCACCTCGATGAGCTTGGCTTCACCGAACAGGGAGGGACTGGCCATGAGGGTCAGCTCTCCGGCGGCGTAGGCGGCAGCGTCCACCCGGACGGTCTCGGTTTCCGGGCGTTCCTGCCGCAGCGCGAGCCGGATGCGTTCCATGGCCCGGCCCGCCAGATAGTCCTCGGGCCCGGTGAGCAGCACGACCGGGGCCGGCTCGACCTCACGCCAGGAAAGGCCGGCGGTCTTCGCGGCGGGGCGTCGTTTGGAGGGGGCTGCCGGACTCACGGGGTACATCGCTCCTGGAACTTGCTTCGAAGGCGGACGCCTGGCCGGGCGGGGTGCCGGTCCCTCCAAGCTTAACCGGAGTCCAGCGCCAGCACCCGAAGCGCGGAGCCCGGTTCCTCTCCGCTGCCGGGCACGAGGACCACCGTGCCGAGCTCATCGGTGCGCGCCACCCGGGATCCGGCGCGTGCCAGCCCGGCGAGGATTTCGGGGGCGGGATGCCCGTAGGTGTTGTCAGCTCCGACCGACACCAGTGCCAGGACGGGGTCCACGGCGTCGATGGTCGCCGTGCCCCCGTTGCGCGCGCCGTGGTGCGCGACTTTAAGGATGTCGACGCCGTCGGAAAGGCCGTGGTGCCGGGCCAGCATCCGGCGGGCGGCCTCCTCTTCAAGGTCTCCGGTCAGCAGGATCGAGATGCCCGGGCCGGAGCCGGCGTCCAGCTCCGCCAGCAGGACCAGGCTGGCGTCGTTCTCCTCCGGTCCGCCCTGCCCGGCCGGCGGCCACAGAACCTGCCAGCGCACGCTCCCTGCCGTGCCCTGCTCGCCCGCTGCGGCAGGCGGCACCGCCAGTTCTGGCGGAGCCGGCCGGCCGCTGACGGTTCCCGGCGGAGTCCCGTCGGCGGAGGACCAGAGGACGCGCTGCACCGGCCGCCCGTCAAGGGCGCCGTCAAGGCCGCCGTAATGGTCTGCGTGCCCGTGTGTCAGCACCAGCAGGTCGAGCCGGCGGATGCCGAGGCGGTCCAGGCACCGGTTCACGGGTTCCGGTTCAGGGCCGGCATCGACCAGGACAGCGGCATCGGGTCCGCTGCGCAGGACGACGGCGTCTCCCTGGCCGACGTCGCAGGCCGCGGCCACCCAGTCCCCGGGTACGGCCCCTGCTGGGTCCCCGGGCCACGGCGTGGGCATGGCCGCGGCGAGAATTCCCGCCAGCAGCACGGCGCCTGACTGCACGAGGCTCCCAAAACGGGTGCGTGCAGCGGACCGGGCAGACGGACGGCCGGGCGCGGTCAGGCGGGGTCCGGCCCCTGCCCCCGCCGCCGGCGCCGGGCGTCGGCCCACCATCATCAGGAGGGCTGTTGCACCCGCGCTTGCCGCTGCCATCAGCAGCGCGCCCGGGGCGCCGCCCGGCCAGGGCAGCAGGGCCCCGGGTGCGGCGGCCAGGACCCCGGCCACCGCCGCCACCCAGGCCGCCGCGGCCGAGGCGACGCCGAGCAGCAGGTCGGGCAGCAGCGGCAGGGGCGCCAGGACGAGGCCGGCCATGCCCGCCAGAGTGACCACCGGTACCGCCGGCCCGGCCAGCAGGTTGGCCGCAACCGAGTAGACCGGCACCTCGGGCTGCAGCAGGACCAGGACGGGAGCGCAGCCGAGCTGCGCGGCCAGCGGCACTGAAAGGACCACGGCCGCCGGATAGGGCATGTGGGCCGACAGCGACCGGGCCATCCGCGGGCCCAGCAGGATCAATGATGCCGTGGCCGTGACGGACAGAATGAAGCCGTAGTCCTCCCCCAGCCACGGGTCAGCGACGAGCAGGACGGCGACTGCGAGGCAGAGCAGGGACAGCACCGCCCTGCCCCGGCCGGCCAGCAGGGCCACGGCGCCGAGGGATCCCATGACGGCGGCGCGCAGCACGCTCGGGTCGGGCCCCACGACAAGGGTAAAGGCGGCCAGCAGCGTCAGGGCGGCCAGGGTCGCCAACGCCCGGGGCAGGCGTATCAGCCGGGCCAGCAGGTAGCCTGCGGCGAGGACATAGCCGCAGTTGCTGCCGGACACCGCAGTGAGGTGGGTCAGCCCTGTGTCCTTCATCTGTTGTTCCAGTACCGGGTCGAGGCTGCTGCGGTCCCCCAGCACCATCCCGGGCAGCAGCCCGGCTGCCCGCTCCCCGAACGGCGCGTGACCGGTGGCACGGGTGTGGAAACGGGAGCGCACGTCCTCCGCCCACTGTGTGATGCCGCTGCCGGAGCTGTCGCTGGCCGGCCGGATCGCGTTCTCGTCCGGTCCTCCCCCGGCGCGTGGTACCGGGTTCTCCCCCGCGCCACCGATCGCGCCGGGCGGAGCATCCAGTTCCAGGATGAAGGCCTCACGCGCACCGGCGGCACCGGGCCGCAGCTGCCCGACCGCCCGGATCTGCTGGCCCTCGCGCAGGCCTGCCAGCTCCTCTCCGCCGCCTACCAGCAGCGGCACCTGCTCCTCGAAGACCTCGCCGGCAACGATGATCCGCTCGGCCCGCGCCTCGAGCAGCCAGCGCGGCTCGTCCGAAAACCGGTCCCTTCCGGCGGGCCTGGGTGCTGAGCCGATGCTCAGCTCCGCCACGGCGCTCACCGGACCGTCCGCCGAACGCAGGCGTTCCGGTGCCCGGGCCGCGGCCTGCACCGACGCTGCGGCGAAGACGGCGGCGGCCAGCCCCAGCGGAACAGCCAGCGAAAGCAGCAGCCGCGCCGCAACGGCCCCGCGGCCGGCCGGACCGGCCCTGCTCCTGCGCGCAGGGACCAGCCCCGCGGCAAGGCAGCCGGCCGCCAGCCCGAGCAGCGTCCAGGCAGCGGCCGCACCTGCATCCGGTGCGGCCCGGACCGCAACCCACGACGCGGCCCAGGCGGCGGCTGCCACCGGCACCAGGCGCAGTTCGACAACGGCCTGGGGAATCCCGGGCACCGCATCCGCGCCCAGCAGGCGTCGAAGCGCCGGCTGCAGCCGTTCAACCGCCCGCCGGCCTCCGGTCCGGTGGGAGTGTCCTCCCAGCGGCATCGGCTGCGTAGGCGCGTCCTCCCCTCCGGGGCGGAGGAAGGGATTCCGCCGGGCGGCCTCCGCGTAGGTGCTCCAGGCCGGCCGGCGCGGCACGGCCTACACCGTCACCAGCGGCCGCAGGGCCGCCATCATCGCTTCCCCGATTCCGGGTACGGCGTCCAGATCCTCCACCGAGGCGAACCCTCCGTGCTCGGCGCGCCACTGGATAATCCGTTCGGCGAGCACCGGCCCCACCCGGGGAAGATCCTGCAGGCGCGCCGCGTCCGCTGTATTCAGGTTGATCGGCCCGCCGGACGTATCACCGGCTGCGGTATCCGGGCCGCTCCCGCCGGACGGTGGACTCCCGGTATCCGGCGCCGGATGGACCTGGGGTCCGGGCGGCTGGTCCCTGGTCGGCACGAGGAGCATCATGCCGTCCTGCAGCGGGGCCGCCAGGTTCACGCCCTGGGGATGAGCGTCACCGGTCAGTCCGCCGGCTGCAGCCACGGCCTCGGCAGCCCGGGCACCGGCGGGAACCCGCACCACGCCGGGGCTGGCCACCGCACCGGCGACGTGCACGACGTAGTCCTCGACGGCGGCTGCCTGGTCCCGCCCGGTCCCGCCGCGCCCTCCGTCGTGCGGAGCGGCCGTTGCGTCCGGTGCGTCCGATGCAGAGCCGGCCGAGGCTGTGCCCGCTGCCGGCCCGGGCGCGGCGTCGGCCGACAGCTCCACCGAGGCAACCTCCCGTGCTGCCGGTTCGGCCAGCAGGCTCCGGCCGAGCACGAAGCCGGCGACCAGGATCAGGGCCAGGACGGCGGCACGCAGCGGGATGCCCCAGCGGCGCCGGGGAGCCTCCGTCTCCGTCGGCCAGCGGTGCGCTGCCCGGCCTGGCGTTCCGGCCGAGGACTGTGGAGACGGCGTCGGCGGGGGTGGATCCGGCTGCGTTCGGGGCAGTTCGTGCATGGAGGCGACGGTAGGCCGGAGAGCCGTCTTGTCCCCGGCGGGCTGTTCGGGATGTGGGTGTCCGGACGCGTTGCCCGGGCCCGCGTGCCTGCTGTGGAGGAGCAGCCTCGCTAGGAGGCGCCGCCGCCGGCGGGGGTGTCGGCCCCGCTCCGCCCGGTCCGGCCTGCCCCGCCCTTGGCTCCATCGGCCACGACGACGGCCAGCACGCCGAGTCCCGCGTGTGCGGCAAGCACGGCCGGCAGCCGGGACGAGAGCACCTCGGTTCCCGGCGCGGCGGCGCGCAGGGCTGCCGCCAGCCGGTCCGCCTCCGGCTCGTTGCCGAAGTGGTGCACGGCTGCCTGGACCCCTCCGGACCGTCCGCGGATGTCGGCCACGACGAGTTCCTGCAGCCGGGCCAGGGCCCGGGGCGCGGTGCGGATCCGTTCCAGCGGGACCACGGCGCCGTCCCGGATGGTCAGGATCGGCTTGACCGCAAGGAGCGTGCCGAGCCAGCCGGCGGCCGCTCCGATCCGCCCGCCGCGGCGCAGCTGTTCAAGGCTGGGAACGTAGAACAGGATGCGGCAGCTGCCGGCGGTCAGCCCGGCAGCTTCCGCGATGTCCACGGCGGTGCCGCCCGCCGCCGCCGCCAGAGCCGCTTCGCGGACCGCGAAGCCGAGGCCCATGGCCACGCTGGCGGTATCGACCACCGTGACGGGGATGTCCACCAGCCGCGCCGCCAGGCGCGCGGCGTCGGCGGTCCCGGACAGGCGCGCCGAGAGGTGCAGTGAGACCACCGCGTCGAAGCCTTCATCGGCCAGCTGCCGATAGGCGGCTTCGAACCGTCCCGGCGCAGGCCGGGAGGTCTGCACGGGCGAGCCCTGCGCGAGGGCCAGCGCGAGGGCCGGCGTCGCGTCGTCGCTGCCCTCGGAAAGCACCTGCTCGCCGATGGTCACCGGCATCGGGACGATCCGCACCAGCCGGGCAAGGGCCGGGGTCGGCGCCCACCCGTCCGGCAGCGCGCAGGAGGAATCGGTCACGACGGCGACGCGGGGCGCCGGAACTGCTCCGGCGCCCCGCGCACGGGACCTTCGCGGGAAGGTCAGCCGTTCGCGCCAGTCCATTGTCGGTGAATCAGGCCGGCACGATGTTGACGAGCTTGGGTGCCTTCACGATGACGGTGCGGATCTCCGCGCCGTCGAGGGTGCGCTGCACCTGCTCGGAGGCCAGGGCCAGCTCGCGCAGTTCGTCTTCGCTGATGCCGGCGGGGACCTCCAGCCGGTCCCGGACCTTGCCCTTGACCTGGACGACGGCGGTGACGGTGTCCTGCACCAGCAGCGCAGGATCCACCTCGGGCCAGCCGGCGTTGGCGACGGATGCCGGACGGCCCAGCGCGTTCCACAGGTCCTCGGCGGTGTACGGGGCGAACAGGCTGAGGATGATCGCCACGGCTTCCGCCGCCTCGCGGACGGCGGGATCCGCACCGCCGACGCCGCCGTCGATGGCCTTGCGGGTGGCGTTGACCAGCTCCATCAGGCGGGCGATGACGACGTTGAACTTGCCGCCGTCCAGCAGTTCGGCGGCGTCTGCCACGGTGCGGTGGACCACGGAGCGCAGCTTGCGGTCACCGGCCGCGTAGTCGACGCCGGGTTCGCTGGTCACGTCCTGGCCCAGGCGCCAGGCGCGGGCGAGGAACTTCGCCGAGCCCGACGGCGAGACGTCGGCCCAGTCGACGTCGTCCTCCGGCGGGGAGGCAAAGATCATGGTCAGCCGCACGGCGTCGACGCCGTACTTGTCCAGCTGTTCGCCCAGGTCCACGCCGTTGCCCAGGGACTTGGACATGGCCTTGCCGCCGTTGAGCACCTGGCCCTGGTTCAGCAGCCGGCTGAAGGGTTCGGTGGCCTCCAGCAGGCCCATGTCGTGCAGCACCTTGGTGAAGAACCGCGAGTAGAGCAGGTGCAGGATGGCGTGCTCCACGCCGCCCACGTACTGGTCCACCGGCATCCACTTGCGGGCTTCTTCGATGTCGAAGGGCCCCTCGGTGTAGTGCGGGGAGACGAAGCGCATGAAGTACCAGGACGAGTCCACGAAGGTGTCCATGGTGTCGGTGTCGCGCCGGGCCGGGCCGGAGCAGGACGGGCAGGAGACGTTGACCCAGTCCTCGGCGGAGGCCAACGGGCTGGTGCCCTTCGGAGCCAGCGCCTCGCCGCGCAGGTTGTCCGGCAGCCGCACGGGCAGCTGGTCGTCCGGCACCGGGACCTCGCCGCAGTCGGGGCAGTGGATGATCGGGATCGGGGCGCCCCAGAACCGCTGGCGGGAGACCAGCCAGTCACGCAGGCGGAAGTTGACGAACTTCTCGCCGGTGCCCTGGCGTTCCAGCATGGCGATCGCCGCGGGAATGGCTTCGGCCTTGGTGAGGCCGTCCAGCTCGCCCGAGTTGATCAGGGTGCCTTCACCGGCGGTGGCGGTGCCGCTGACGGCGGGGTCTTCCTCGCCGGTGTCGAGCACGGCCCGGACGGGCAGGTCGAAGGCCTTGGCGAAGTCCAGGTCGCGCTGGTCATGGGCGGGCACGGCCATGATGGCACCGGTGCCGTAGTCGGCCAGCACGTAGTCGGCGGCCCAGACCGGCAGCTTCTCCCCGTTGAGCGGGTTGATCGCGTACCGGCCCGTAAAGACGCCGGTCTTCGGGCGTTCGGTGGACTGGCGTTCGATCTCGGAGAGGGTCTTGACCTGCTCGCGGTAGGCCAGCAGCTCCTCGCGGCGTTCGTCGGTGACCAGGTCCAGGGCCAGCTGCGCGTCGGCGGCCACCACGAAGAAGGTGGCGCCGGCCAGGGTGTCCGGGCGGGTTGTGAAGACGGTGACCTGCTGCTCCTCCCGGCCGCCCGCGGCGCCGATGACGAAGCGGACGTGGGCGCCCTCGGAGCGGCCGATCCAGTTGCGCTGCATGGCCAGCACGCGCTCGGGCCAGCGGCCCTCCAGCGCGGCCATGTCGTCCAGCAGACGGTCCGCGTAGTCGGTGATCTTGAAGTACCACTGGTTCAGGGACTTCTTGGTGACCTGGGTGCCGCAGCGTTCGCAGGCCCCGTTGACCACCTGCTCATTGGCCAGCACGGTCTGGTCCTTCGGGCACCAGTTGACCGGCGAGTCCTTGCGGTAGGCCAGGCCCCGCTCGTAGAAGCGCTTGAACAGCCACTGGGTCCAGCGGTAGTACTCCGGGTCGGAGGTGTGCAGCCGGCGGGACCAGTCGGCTGAGATCGCGTACCGCTTGAACGAGGCCGCCTGGGTGTCAATATTGCGGTAGGTCCACTCGCTGGGGTGGGCGTTGCGCTTGATGGCCGCGTTCTCGGCGGGCAGGCCGAAGGAGTCCCAGCCGATCGGGTGCAGCACGTCGAAGCCGCGCTGACGCCAGTAGCGGGCAACGACGTCGCCCATGGCGAAGGCCTCCGCGTGGCCCATGTGCAGGTCCCCGGACGGGTAGGGGAACATGTCCAGGACGTAGCGGCGCTCGCGCGAACCGTCGTCGGCGGGCTTGAAGACCTCAAGCTCGTCCCAGACGGCCGGCCACTTCCGCTCCATGGCCGCAAAGCTGTATGCGGCTTCTTCCGACTGCTCAGTTCGTGACTGCGTGCTCACTGTTGCTTCGCCCTTGTCCTCTATGAAAATCCTCAGGTACCGCTCCTGGCGCACCGGCGCCGCCCTCTCGGGGCGTTGCCGGGCCTCCCCAGACACACAAAAGCCCCTCGACTGAGCAAGGGGCGGCCGCGCACGGAACGTGCGCGGCTAGCTAAGGAGAAGCAGTGCGGTCATCTTTCCACTGTACCGCAGCCTGGCCGGTGGCGGGCGGGGATGACCGGCGGGCGTCGCGGAAGGCCAGGAAGGCCTCGCGGGACGTGTAGCGGGGTATGTAGCCAAACTGTTCCTTGAGCGCGGTGTTGTCCAGAACCGGCCGCCAGCGCAGGAACCGCACCTGCTCGGGCCCGTGGACGGTCAGGCCGAGCCGCCGGCCGATCCGCAGGGCCGTGCCGAGCAGGCGCGGCGGAACGGTGACGGTGCGTTTGCCCAGCAGCCTGGCCAGTTCGTCGACGCCGAGCCACCCGTCGCCGGCGACGTTGTAGGTGCCGCTGATGCCTTCGACCGCGGCGCGCACCATGCACGCGGCGACGTCTTCGTCCCAGATGAAGACGAAGGGCGAGTCGCTGCCGGCGACCTTCAGCAGCCGGGGTGCGTCGAACAGGGCGGTGATCTGGTTCCGCACGCCGGTGCCCAGGATGGTGCCGATCCGGAAGACCGTCTGCTCCAGCTCCGGGTGTGCAGCGCGGTACCGGGCAAGCTCCTCCTCGACCAGGCGCTTGTGCCGGCTGTAGGCGAATTCGTCGTTGCCGCGCAGCGGGTCCGTCTCGCGCAGCGGCACCGGGTTGTCCGGATGGTAGCCGTAGGCCGCGCCGGACGAGGAGACGATGATGCGCCCGACGCCGGCTGCGACACACCCGGCCAGGACGTTGGCGGTTCCGCCGACGTCGACCCGGTACTCCTGTTCACGGCTGGTGTTTTTGCCGGGGTTGACGATGGCCGCCAGGTGGACGACCGTGTCGATCCGGTGCTCGGCGAGGATGGCGCCGACCTGCGGGTCGCAGACGTCGGCGGCCGCGTAGGCGACGCCGGCCAGGCGCCGTTCATCGGCCGGCGGGCGCAGGTCCAGGCTGAGGATGTGGTCGACGCCGGCGGAAGCCGCCAGCCGGGCGATCACCGCGCTGCCGAGGAACCCGTTGCCTCCGGTGACGCAGATCCGGCGTCCGTTGCTCATCATGCCCTCTCCCCTGTGCTTCCCGATGTGCCGGGATTCGCGCTTCCCGGCTCCGCTGCGGCGGGCTCCGCCGCTTCGGTGCCGGCGGGCCGGCGCCGCCGCCAGAGCGAGGCGAGCACGAGCCCGGCGATGATGTCCCAGATGCCCCACCAGGCGGTGACCATCGCCATCCCGCCCAGCCCGGCGAAGAACGTGAGCGTGATGCCCAGGCCGAGTCCGGTGTTGCGGGCCCCCACCTCGAACGTCACGGCGCGGCGGCTGTCCTCGGGCAGCCGGACCAGGGCCGCGGCGAAGTAGCCGACGGCCAGGGCCACGGCGTCGTGCAGCAGCACCACCAGGAAGATGATGCCGAAGTGTTCGCCGAGGGCCGGGAGGTTGGAGGCGGTGCCGGCGATGATGAAGGCGAGCAGGGCGACCATCCCGATGCGCTGGACCCACGGGCGCAGGCGGACCACGAGGTCCGGAAAGCGGCGGGCCAGCGGCATGCCGAGGGCGAACGGCAGCCCGATGATCAGCAGCACCTGGACCAGCAGCTCCCACCGGTCGAGTTCGAAGTCGCGCAGCAGGGCCGCGGTGCCCGGCAGCAGCGAGGCCCAGAAGGCCACGTTCAGCGGCATCACGGCGATGGCCACCAGGTTGGATACGGCGGTCATGGAGGCCGACAGCGCCACGTTGCCCCGGGCCCGGTAGGTGAGCACGTTGGAGATCCCGCCGGGCGGGCAGCAGGCCACCAGGATCATGCCCAGCGCCACGGAGTCCGGCGGGCGTACGGCCAGGGCCAGGCCGACGGTCACGGCGGGAAGCAGCAGGTACTGGGCGCAGACGCCCAGCACCATGGCGCGCGGCTGGCGGATCACCTGGCGGAAGTCCTCCGCCCTCACCTCAAGCGCGATGCCCAGGATGATGATGCCCAGGACGACGTTCAGCACCACCAGCGACAGCGGGCTGAAGCTCAGGACCACGGAATCAATGGGCATCGGCGTGCTCCCGGGACTCGTCCAGGAGGTCCTGGTGCCGGGCCAGCTCGGCGCGGTAGGCGTCCTTGTTCACGTAGTAGCTCATGCGGTCGAGGCCGAGGTAGCGGTAGCCGCCGGTGACGTCGGGGCCGGGTCCGGCGAGCCGCCGGCTGAAGTCGGCGGCGGCCGCCGGCTCGGCGTCCTGCGCGGCGAGGTAGGCGGCCACCAGGTCCGCCTGGGCGGCCCGGCCCTGCCAGCCCAGCCCGGAGGCCTCGACCATGCCGACCACGAACAGGCCGGGCGCGGAGCGGCTGAAGATGTTCAGGTACAGCTGCGGCGAAGCGCCCCGCCAGTCCAGCAGCTTGGAGTCCAGGTACGGATAGTGCAGCCGGTAGCCGGTGGCGCAGAGGATCAGGTCGTAGTCGCCGCTGCCGCCGTCGGTGAAGTGCACGGTGGATCCGTCGAGGCGTGCGACGTCGGCGCGCACCCGCAGGTCCCCCTGGCCCAGGTGCTGGAGGATCAATGAATTGACCACCGGGTGGGATTCGTAGATGCGGTAGTCCGGCTTGGGGAAGCCGAAGCGTGCGGGGTCGCCCGTGAACAGGCGCAGCAGCCGCTTGTCCAGGAACTGCTTGAGCGGGCGGGGCAGCGGCCGCCCCTGGTTCAGGGTGTCGGTGGGCCGGCCGAAGACGTACTTGGGCACGAAGTAGTAGCCGCGCCGGACACTGATGTCCACGGCCGCGGCGTGGTGCACTGCGTCGACGGCGATGTCGCAGCCGCTGTTGCCGGCCCCGACGATCAGGACGCGCTTGCCGGCCAGTTCGGTGCCGGACCGGTACCCCGCGGCGTGCCGGATGTCGCCGTCGAAGCTGCCGGCGAAGGCGGGCAGCGCCGGTTCGTGCAGGGTTCCGGAGGCGGCGACGACGGCGCGGAACCGTTCGGTGTGCTCACCGCCGTGGTCACGCCAGGTCAGCTGCCAGCCGCCGTCGGCGTCGGGGAGGGCGGAGAGCACCTCGGCCGAGAAACGGATCCGCTCCCGGAGCCGGAACGTCTCGGCGTAGCTGTGGAAGTAGCGGTGCAGGTGGCGGTGTCCGGGATAGTCGGGTGTGCCGTCGGGCATCGGGAATTCCGTGAACTCCGTGGTGGTGCGCGAGGAGATCAGATGCGCGGATTCGTAGACCGTGCTGGCCGGGTTCCCGATGTTCCACAGGCCGCCGACGTCGGTGTGCTTTTCGAAGCCCGTGAAGGCCAGGCCGCGCCGGTCGAGGCTGCGCATGGCGGCCAGGCCGGAGGGACCGGCGCCGATGACGGCCACCGGCAGGGATGCAGTTGGGAGGTGCACGTGGTTCCACTTCTGTGATGCGCGTCACCGTTGACGCTGCGCAGACGCTACCGGCAGTCCGCGAACCGGGTCAAGGAACGCGCCGCACCGGCACGAACATGACGCGGGCGGCCGGAATGAAACACGGCGGGCCCCGGCGCTGATGCGCCGGGGCCCGCCGTCTGCAGGTGCCGCCTGCTCCGCGGCCCTACTTCACGTCGTCGTCGACCCAGTCGAAGGTCTTGGTGACGGCCTTCTTCCACTGCCGCATCTGCCGGTCCTGCTCGGCCTGGTCCATCTGCGGCGTCCACCGCTTGTCTTCGTTCCAGTTGCGGCCGAGCTCTTCGGTGTCGTTCCAGTAGCCGACGGCAAGCCCTGCGGCGTACGCCGCGCCGAGGGACGTGGTTTCAATGACCTCCGGGCGCACGACGTCCACGCCGAGGATGTCGGCCTGGAACTGCATGAGCGCGTCGTTGGCGACCATGCCGCCGTCGACCCGCAGCTCGGTCAGCGGAACGCCGGAGTCTGCGTTCACGGCGTCGAGCACCTCGCGGGTCTGGAAGGCGGTGGCCTCCAGGGCGGCCCGGGCGATGTGGTTTCTGTTGACGAACCGGGTGAGGCCGACGATCGCGCCGCGGGCGTCGGAGCGCCAGTAGGGTGCGAAGAGGCCGGAGAACGCGGGGACGATGTACACGCCGCCGTTGTCCTCGACCTTGCTCGCCAGGTCCTCGATTTCCGGTGCGCTGTTGATCATGCCGAGGTTGTCGCGCAGCCACTGCACCAGCGAGCCGGTCACGGCGATGGATCCCTCCAGCGCGTAGACCGGGGCGGCGTCGCCCAGCTTGTACGCGACGGTGGTGATCAGTCCGTTCTCGGACTTCACGATCTCTTCGCCGGTGTTGAAGATCAGGAAGCAGCCGGTGCCGTAGGTGTTCTTGGCTGCGCCCTTGCCGAACGCCGCCTGGCCGAAGGTGGCGGCCTGCTGGTCGCCCAGGATGCCGGCGACCGGCGTCTCGCGCAGCAGCTGCGAACCGGCGACGGTGCCGTAGACCTCGGAGGAGGACTTGATCTCGGGCATCATCGACCGCGGCACGCCGAAGATCCCGAGGATCTCGTCGTCCCACTGCAGCGTCTCGAGGTCCATGAACAGGGTTCGGGAGGCGTTGGTGACGTCGGTGACGTGCACTCCCCCGTTGGTGCCGCCGGTCAGGTTCCAGATCACCCAGGAATCGGTGTTGCCGAACAGCAGGTCTCCCCGCTCGGCCTTCTCACGGGCGCCCTCGACGTTGTCGAGGATCCACTTGATCTTGGTACCGGAGAAGTAGGTCGCCAGCGGCAGCCCGGTCTTGTCCTTGAACCGGTCCAGGCCGCCCTCGGCCGCCAGCTCGTTGACCATCGGCTGGGTGCGGGTGTCCTGCCAGACGATGGCGTTGTACACCGGCTTGCCGGTGGTCCGGTCCCAGACCACCGCGGTTTCGCGCTGGTTGGTGATGCCGACGGCGGCAATGTCGTGGCGGGTGAGGTTCGCCTTGGACAGGGCGGTGCCGACGACCTCGCGGACGTTGGTCCAGATCTCCTCAGGGTCGTGTTCGACCCAGCCGGGGCGCGGGAAGATCTGCTCGTGCTCGAGCTGGCCCACGGAGACGATGTTGCCGTCGTGGTCGAAGACGATTGCCCGGCTGCTGGTAGTGCCCTGGTCGATGGCGATGACGTACTGGGGTGTGTTCTCTGACACGGTTCTGCTCCTCGAAATGCGGCGGACGGCGGACGGTGAAGGGGACGGCTAGACCTCGGGCAGCGGAATCCAGCCGGCCACGATGGCGCCCAGCGCACCGCCGATGAGCGGGCCGACGACCGGGACCCACGCGTAGGACCAGTCGGAGGCGCCCTTGTTCTTGATCGGCAGCAGGGCGTGCACGATGCGCGGGCCGAGGTCACGGGCCGGGTTGATGGCGTAGCCGGTCGGCCCGCCGAGGGAGGCGCCGATGCCGACGACCAGCAGGGCCACGGCCAGCGGCCCCAGGCCGGTGACCGTTCCGGCGAAGGCGAAGATGATGAAGACCAGCACGAAGGTGCCGACGATCTCGGTGACCAGGTTCCAGCCGTAGGAGCGGATGGCCGGTCCGGTGGAGAACACGCCCAGGATGTTCGCCGGATCGGCCTCGTCGTCGAACTGCTTCTTATACGCAAGCCAGACGATGAACGCGCCGATGATCGCACCGGCCAGCTGGGCGGCGAAGTACGTCATGACGGCTCCGAAGCCCATCGGCACCCCGGGTGCGAGTTCCTCGGCGCCGGACGCGACGAACCCGATGGTCACCGCCGGGTTGATGTGGGCGCCGGACATGGCCGAGGCGTAGACGCCTGCGAACACGCCGATTCCCCAGCCCCAGTTGACCATCAGGAAACCGCCGCCGTTGCCCTTGGTGCGTGCCAGGGCGACGTTTGCGACGACGCCGCAGCCAAGAATGAGCAGGATGGCGGTTCCCGCCAGCTCACTGACGAAAACCTCTCCTAAAGGCACCGTCTCCATCGACTTCTCCGATCCGTGGAATCCCAGCCGGCCGCGGGAGGCTTCCCGAGCCGGCTCTGACGTGTCCTGCGCAACCCGGGGGCCTGCGCAGAAACCATGCAACCAGCAAATTAACAGTTTCGCCATCAGCAATCGGCTGTGCTAGGGGTTTTGGCCCCTCCGGGCACGAACCTGCCCACCCGGGCGCTGCCCGGGAGCCCCCGGGAGCGCCCCCGGGCCGGCTGCCGGCGGTCGGCGCAGGGCACCGGTTCGGTAGAGTCGTAGGCATGCAACCGGCGCCCAGACTCCTGCTCAACAACGGCGTGCAGATCGACCAGGTCGGCTTCGGCACGTACAAGATCCCGCCCGAGGACACCGAGGCGCTGTGCACCCTGGCCCTCGAAGCGGGTTACCGGCACCTCGACACCGCATCCCTGTACGGCAACGAGGCGGGCGTCGGGGCCGCGCTGCGGGCATTCACCGACGCCGGGCACGTGGTCCGCGACGACGTCTTCATCACCACCAAGCTGTGGAACACGGACCAGGGGCGCGACGCCGTCCGGCCGGCCTTCGAAGCCTCGCTTTCCCGCCTGGGCCTGGAGCAGGTGGACCTGTACCTGATCCACTGGCCCTGCCCGGAGCGGGGCCTGTTCATTGAAACGTACCGGGTGCTGGAGGAGCTTTACCGCGAAGGCCGCATCCGCGCCATCGGCGTCTCCAACTTCCAGCCCGCACATCTGGAGCAGCTGCTCGACGCCGTCGACGTCGTCCCCGCCGTCAACCAGGTGGAGCTGCACCCCTGGCTGCAGCAGCATGAGCTGCGCCGGTTCCACGCCGACGCCGGGATCCGTACCGCCGCATGGAGCCCGCTGGGCCGCGGCGCCCTGCTGGAGGATCCGGTGGTGCAGGAGATCGCAGCCGAACTGGGCCGCACGGCCGCGCAGGTGGTGCTGCGCTGGCACGTGGAGAACGACGTCGTGGTCCTGCCCAAGGCCAGTACGGAGGAACGGATCCGCGGAAACCTCGACGTGTACTCGTTTGAGCTGGCCGAGGGACACCGGGAGGCCCTGGCGGCCCTCGACTCGGGCCGCCGTACCGGTTCGCATCCGGATGCGGTGAACTGATGCCCGCTCCCCTGCTCCCCGCGGCTGACGGCCGCGAGGTCTCCGTCCGCACCTTCGAGGTGCAGGGAACGCTGCAGCGCTGCTGGGACTTCGCGCCCCTGGCCGCCGCTCCCGACGCCGCGCCGGCCGGCCCCGGGGCGGCTTCCGCTCCCGTCTTCATGGTCCACGGCTTCCGCGGGGACCACCACGGCCTGCTGCGCATTGCCCAGGCCCTGCCGCACCGGCGCGTGCTGATCCCCGACCTGCCGGGCTTCGGCAGCTCGGAGGCACTGCCCGGCCGGCACGACGTGGCGGCCTACGCCGACTTCGTTGCCGCCGCCCTGGACAGCCTGGGCCTGGGGCCGGAGACGGTGCTGCTCGGGCATTCCTTCGGCTCCATCATCGCCTCCGCCCTGACCGCGCGGGATCCCTGGCGGGTCGGTGCCCTGATCCTGATCAACCCGATCTGCGAGCCGGCGCTGGAGGGGCCGCGCGGCCTGGCCAGCAAGGCGGCCGAGCTGTACTACCGGGCCGGTGCCGCTTTGCCCGAACCCGCCGGCCTGGCGCTGCTGCGGAACCGGGCGGTGGTCCGCGGCAGCAGCATCATGATGGCCAAGACCCGGGACCGCGGGCTGCGCCGCTGGATCCACGGCCAGCACGACGCGTACTTCAGCGCCTTCACCAGCCGGCGGGTGGTGCTGGAAGCGTTCCAGGCCTCCATCTCGGCGACCGTGCGCGACGTCGCCCCGCAGCTGGAGCTGCCGGTGCTGCTGATTGCGGCGGAACGGGACGACCTCGGCTCGGTTCCCGGCCAGCGGAAGCTCGCCGCGGCCATGCCGGACGCCGAGCTGCACGTGCTGCCCGGCGTCGGGCACCTGGTGCACTACGAGCGGCCCGCCGAGGCCGCCGCGCTGATCGAGGCGTTCCTGGCGCGGCGCGGCCCGGGAGCTGCGGCATGAGGATCGTTTTCGACGCCCGGTTCACCCGGATCGGCCAGCACGACGGCATCAGCCGGTACGGCGCGAGCCTCATGGAGGCGGTCTCCCGGCACGCCGAGGTGCTGATGCTCATCAGCGACGAGCGGCAGCTGGAGCTGCTGCCGGCTCTGCCGCATGTGCGGATCAACTCGCCCCTCTCCCCCGCCGAGCTGTTCGTGGCGGCCCGGGTCAACCGGCTGCGCGGCGACGTCGTCGTCTGCCCGATGCAGACCATGGGCAGCTGGGGCCGGAAGTACCCGCTGATCCTCACCCTGCACGACCTGATCTACTACCAGAACCCGGAACCGCCGGGCTTCCTGCCGGCGCCGGTGCGCCTGCTCTGGCGGCTGTACCACCTGGCGTACTGGCCGCAGCGGGTGCTGCTGAACCGGGCCGACGTCGTGGCCACCATCAGCGAAACCACGCGCGGCCTGATCCGGACGCACCGGCTGACCCGGCGGCCCGTGCGGATCGTCGGCAACGCACCGCAGCCGGGGGCGCAGCCGCGCGGCGACGCCGAACCGGAGCGGAGCCTGCTCTACATGGGCTCGTTCATGCCGTACAAGAACGTGGAGACCGCGGTGCGCGGCATGCGGGAGCTGCCGGGCTGGACCCTGCACCTGCTGAGCCGGATCACCGATGCCCGCAGGGCCGAACTCGAGGCGCTGGTGCCCGACGGCGGCCGCGTCGTCTTCCACAACGGTGTCACCGACGAGGAGTATGCCGATCTGCTGTCGCGGGCCACGGCGCTGGTGAGCCTTTCCCGGGCCGAAGGCTACGGGCTGCCGCTGATCGAGGCCATGGCCGCGGGGACCCCGGTGATCGCCAGCGACGTACCCATCTTCCGAGAGGTCACGGCAGGGGCGGCGGCACTCGTCGACCCTGACAGCCCGGCGGAGTTCGCAGCCGCGGTGCAGGAGCTCGCCGCCCCGGAGCAATGGAGGAAGGCCTCCGAAGCGGGCCGACGGCGCGCGGCCGAATACTCCTGGGAGGACTCGGCGCAGCAGCTGCTCGCCGCCGCCGCCGAAGCCGTCCAGGCGCACCGGAACCGCTGAAGCCGGCGGCCCGCCGCCGGTCAGCGCAGATCGACCAGCATTTTTCCGGTGTTGGTCCCGCGCATGAGGTCAATGAATGCCTGCGGCGCGTTGTCGAGCCCGGTCACCACGGTTTCGTCGAACCGGACGGTGCCGTCCTGCAGCCACCGGCCCATCAGCTCGGCGAATTCGGCCGCGTACTGGTTGTAGCTGCGCACGATAAAGCCGCGCAGGGTGAGTTCCTTGCCGATGGCCAGCGCCAGGTTGCGCGGGGCCGGCGAGGGCTCGGTCTCGTTGTACTGCGAGATGGCGCCGCAGAGCGCGATCCGGCCGCCCCGGTTCATGGCGCCGATCGCCGCTTCCAGGTGGTCGCCGCCCACGTTGTCGAAGTAGACGTCGATGCCGTCCGGCGCGGCGTCGCGCAGCTGCCGGTGCACCGGGCCGTCGTGGTAGTTGAACGCCGCGTCGAAGCCGTAGTCGAGCAGCTTGGCGACCTTCTCGGCGCTGCCGGCACTGCCGATCACCCGGGAGGCCCCGAGCGCCTTGGCGATCTGGCCCACCAGGGAGCCGACGGCCCCCGCCGCCCCGGAGACGAAAACGACGTCGCCCTCCCGGAACTCAGCCACCTTCGTCAGCCCTGCGTAGGCGGTGAGCCCGGTCAGGCCAAGGGCGCCGAGGTAGGCCGATGCGGGCGCCGCTGCGGTGTCGACGCCCCGGGCCGCCTTGCCGGGCAGCACGGTCCAGTCCCGCCAGCCGGCGTTGTGCAGCACCATGTCGCCGGCCCTGTGCCGCTCGGACCGGGACTCGACCACTTCGCCCACGGCGCCGCCCTCGAGCGGCTCGTCCAGCCGGAAGGGCGGCACGTAGGACTTCACGTCGTTCATCCGGCCGCGCATATAGGGGTCCACGGACATGAAGTGGTTGCGCACCAGCACCTGTCCGTCCTCGAGCTCGGGCAGCGGAACCTCGGTGAAGCGGAAGTTCTCCTGCCCCGGCCAGCCGTCCGGGCGGGAGGCAAGGTGGATCTCGCGGGCGGTGTCCGGACGGGTCATGGGAGGCCTTCCTGCAGATGGTTGTCGTCAGCAGCCTGTCTACCATTACCTGCCGCCCCCGTGCACGTCCGCGCCGGCAGGCCCCGGCGGGCCGGTGGGCGGGCCGGTCCGGGTGCGCTCCGGCGGACGGGTTGTGCCGGGCTGCCCGCCGTCCGCCTAGAGAACGTCCAGGCCGTCGACCCGCACATACACCGGCTGTCCCGTCCGCCTGGCGGAGAACGCCGCACGGGTTGCCCGCAGGGACGCGGTGACGGCCGCCGCGACGGAATACGGAAAGAAGACCAGCGTGCGCCAGCTCAGGCCCTCAGGCGCTCCGCCTTCGCCGTCCTGCTCCTCCGCCACCGGGGCGGGCCCCACGACGCGCACGGTGTCCGGCAGTTCGGCGTGGGCCAGGAAGGCGGCGACGGCGTCCCGGGAGCCGGTCAGCGAGGCGAAGCGGAACGCCGGCGGCAGGCCGAGCTCGCGGCGCTGCTGCAGTTCCCGCTCCGCTGCACCCACGGGGTCCCAGCGCAGCAGGTGTCCCACCGTGGCCGTATCTTCGGCGGTGACCACCACCTGACCGCCTTCGGTGGCCGGGCGGACCAGCGCCGCGGCGTTGAACCAGCGGCGGAGGGTGTCTTCGGCCGCCCGCAGTGATTCCCGGGACAGCATGGCCGTGCCGTCAAGCAGCAGGGCCGAGGCGTAACCGTCCGCCGCGACGGGTTCCGCGCCCGGTGTGGCCACCACCAGTGCCGGGTCGGCGGAGACGTGGGTGCGGATGTGGTCGCCGGCGGAGGAGATCACGGGCACGGAGGGAAAGGCCCGTCCCAGTTCTTCGGCGGTCCGTCCGGCGCCGACGGCCGCGGCGCGCAGCCGCCCGCTGCCGCAGTTGGGGCACTGCCAGCGGGGCTGGGGATGGCCGCACCAGCGGCAGGCGGGTACCGCGTTGCGCCCGGCGGCGGCCAGCGGCCCCCCGCAGTCCGGGCAGCGCGCCGGCTCCCTGCAGTCCTGGCAGGACAGGGCCGGCGAGAATCCGGTCCGCGCCACCTGCACCAGCACCGGGCCGCGGGAGAGCCCGTCCTGGGCCGCTTTCCATGCCGCATGCGGAATCCGGGCACGGGCGGCCAGGGGATCCCGCTCCAGGTTGAAGGAGTCCGCCGTCGCGGTCACCCGGGGGGCCAGCCGGCGGACCGCCGTGCGGTCCGCACTGATGGACGCGGCCCATCCGGTCTCCACCAGCCGCTGGGCCTCGGGAGTGCGGGTAATGCCGGCGATCAGCAGTCCGGCCCCTTCCGCCCCCGCCCGCAGCAGCAGCACCTCGCGGGCGTGCTGATACGGCGCGCGGAGCTCCGCGTGCAGTTCGTCACCGTCGTCCCAGATGCACACCAGGCCCAGGTCCGCCACCGGAGCGTAGGCGGCGGACCGGGTGCCGACGGCGACCCGGGCCTCGCCGTGGAGCAACCGGAGGAAGTTCCGGTAGCGCGGCGTCGGTCCGTCGTCGGCGCTGAGCCGGACGGCCTGGCCGGGCTCCAGGACCTCGTCGAGGGCCTCCACCACCCGGTCGAGGTCCTTGCGGTCGGGCACCACGACCAGGGCGCCGCGGCCCGAGCGTACGGTGGCGTGCACGGCTGCGGCAATCTCACGGGGCCAGTCGGCCGGTCCGAAGCCGCCGAGGGAGGACAGCACCGCGCGGGGGCTGTCCCCCGCGGCCAGGTGGGCCAGGAAGGCCGGACCGCTGGGATAGCGGTCCAGGCCGCCCGGAGGCGCCGGGACCGGCTGGGGGTTGTCCGGGTCAGGGCCGGCGCCGGCGGCAGGCTCATCTGCAGCACGTTCAGCGGCGGCAGGTTCATCGGCGGCAGGGATCCCCGCGTCCGGCTCCGCTGGGGCCGCGGAAGCCGCTGCGTATTCCTTGTCGACCTTCGCCACCCGGGGCGGGATGGCAACGCGGAGGACGTCGTGCACCGTTCCGGCATAGCGCCTGGCCACGGCCTGGGCCAGGGCCAGGATCTCCGGGCTGAGCACCGGCTGCGGGGAGACCACCTTGCCGAGGTTGATCAGCCGGACGCCGGGCTCGGGCTCGGCCCGGCGTTCGGTGATGAAGCCGGGCAGCTCCTGGCCGCCGAACCGCACCTTGACCCGGGCACCGGCCGCTGCGTCGGCATCGAGCTCAGCGGGCACCTGGTAGTCGAACGGGCGGTCCAGGTGCGGCAGCGGCGAGTCCAGCAGGACGCGGGCAATCGGCAGCCGTGCGGCGGGCCGCGCCTTGCCCGGCGGGGCGGCCGGGGCGGCGAACCCGTGCAGCAGGCTCAGCTGGCGGGGCTGCTCATCGGGGGCGGCGGCACCGTTGCGGGTGCCTGCGGCATCCGGTCCGGGCTGCGCTCCCATTGCCGGGCCTAGGCGTTGAACCAGCTGCGCAGGTCCGCTGCCTTGTCGGTGCGCTCCCAGGTGAAGTCCGGATCCTCCCGGCCGAAGTGGCCGTGGGCGGCGGTCTTCTGGTAGATCGGGCGCTTGAGGTCGAGGGCGTTGATGATGCCCAGCGGCCGCAGGTCAAAGACGTCCTCGATGGCGAGGGCGATCTTTGCCGGGTCGACGGTCTCGGTGCCGAAGGTCTCCACATAGATGCCGACCGGGTGGGCCATGCCGATCGCGTAGGCGATCTGGATCTCGGCCCGGCGTGCCAAACCCGCGGCGACGACGTTCTTGGCCACCCAGCGCATGGCGTAGGCGGCGGACCGGTCCACCTTGGACGGGTCCTTGCCGCTGAAGGCGCCGCCGCCGTGGCGGGCGAAGCCGCCGTAGGTGTCGACGATGATCTTGCGGCCGGTCAGGCCCGCGTCACCGACCGGACCGCCGATGACGAACGGCCCGCCGGGGTTCAGGATGTGCCGGACGTCGGAGGTGTCCAGTTCGGTGTCCGCCAGCACCGGGGCGATGACGTGCTCGGCAAGGTCGGCGCGCAGCTGCCCCAGGTCGACGTTGGCCGCGTGCTGGGAGGAGATCACCACGGAGTCGACGGATACCGGGCGGTCGCCGTCGTAGCCGATGGTGACCTGGGTCTTGCCGTCGGGGCGCAGGTAGGGCAGGGTACCGTTCTTGCGCACGGTGGACAGCTGCTCGGAAAGCCGGTGCGCCAGCCAGATGGGGGTGGGCATGTACACGCCCGTTTCATCGCTGGCGAAGCCGAACATGATGCCCTGGTCGCCGGCGCCCTGCACGTCGTTGGGGTCCGCCGGGGAGCCGGAGCGGTTCTCCACGGAGTTGAACACGCCCGAGGCGATTTCCGGGGACTGCTGGCCGATGGACACGGATACCCCGCAGCGGGCGCCGTCGAACCCGTTTGCGGAGGAGTCGTAGCCGATGCCCAGGATCGTGTCGCGGACCAGCTGGGGAATCTCCACGTACGCTTCGGTGGTCACCTCGCCGGCGACGTGGACCAGTCCGGTGGTCACCAGGGTCTCGACGGCGACGCGGGACTCTGGGTCGGCCTTGAGCATGCCGTCGAGGATGGCATCGCTGATCTGGTCACAGATTTTGTCCGGGTGGCCTTCGGTGACCGATTCGGACGTGAACAGGCGCAGCCCGGACCCGGGCGTGGAAACGGGGGAAGTAAGACTCACGGATCCAACTCTACCGGTTGGCCCTGACCTTCCGGACCCGGCCGAACGGCCGCGCGGGCGCGTGGATCAGCGCAGGGCGGCAGCCACCCGGCCGACAATGCCTGCGGCGATGTCAGCCTTGGTTCCGGCCAGCGAGGGGACCGGGGCCTCGGGGTCCATTCCGGGCGTGAGGAACATGACCTCGGTGCTGTCCTGTCCGAAGACCAGGTTCCGGCCCACACGGTTCAGCACCAGCAGGTCGCAGCCCTTCCGGGCGAGTTTGTGCCGCCCGTAGGCCAGCACATCGGAGCCGTCGTCGCCGGTTTCCGCGGCAAAGCCGACGATCAGCGGGCCGGAGCCCGGTCCTGTGCCGCCTTCGGGGCGCTGTTCGTCGCGCCGGATCACCAGCTCGCGGAGGATGTCGGGGTTGCGGACGAGTTCGATGACCGGGTCCTGCCCGTCGTCGCGCTTCTTGATCTTGGTGTCCGAGGCCGCGGCGGGACGGAAGTCGGCGACGGCGGCGGACATGATCACCACGTCGGCGCCGTCGGCGGCCTTCAGCATCGCGTCGCGCAGTTCCAGGGCGGTCTCCACCCGGGTGGTCTCGGCGCCCGTCGGAGGAGGTACATCCATGTGGGCGGCGACGAACCGCACCTGTGCGCCTGCGGCGAGGGCCGCCTCGGCCAGGGCTGCGCCCTGCTTGCCGGAGGAACGGTTGCCCAGGAACCGGACGGGATCCAGCGGTTCGCGGGTGCCGCCGGCACTGATCACGACCGTGCGGCCGGCCAGCGGCCCCGCCGCGTCGGCCTGGGAGGACCCGGAGGACTGCTGCCGGGCCGCGTCCAGGGCGGCGGCGAAGATCTCTTCGGGTTCGCGCAGCCGGCCCGGACCGGAGTCAGAGCCGGTAAGGCGCCCGACGCCGGGCTCCATCACCACTGCCCCGCGGGAACGCAGCAGCTCCACGTTGGCCCGGGTGGCGGGGTGGGCCCACATTTCGGTATGCATGGCCGGAGCGAAGACCACCGGCCCGCGGGCCATCAGCAGGGTGTTGGTCAGCAGGTCCGGGGCCTGGCCCGTGGCGGCTTTGGCGAGCAGGTCGGCGGTGGCCGGGGCCACCACCACCAGGTCGGCCTCGTGGCCGAGCCGGACGTGGTTGACCGTCTCGACGGCGTCGAAGACGGTGGTGGTCACCGGGTGGCCGGACAGGGCCTCCCAGGTCGCCACCCCCACGAACCGCAGCGAGGCTTCGGTCGGCACGACGGTCACGTCGTGGCCGGCCTCAGTGAACAGGCGCAGCAGAAGCGCGGCCTTATACGCGGCGATGCCGCCGCCCACCCCCAGAACGATCCGCACCGGACCTGCCCCTTCCGCGCCCGCCGAAACCGGCTGCTACTCGGCGGACTCGTTGGCGCGGACGACCAGCTGGCCCTCGTTGATCTCGCGCAGCGCGATCGACAGCGGCTTTTCGTTCAGCTTGGTCTCCACCAGCGGGCCGACGTACTCGAACAGGCCCTCGTGCAGCTGCGAGTAGTAGGCGTTGATCTGGCGGGCACGCTTGGCACCGTAGATGACCAGCGCGTACTTGGAATCGGCGGCCTGCAGCAGGTCGTCGATGGGCGGGTTGATGATGCCTTCGTTGGAAGTCGTCAAGGAATTCTCCAAAGCTCTTGGTACGGGATGCCGGGGCTCAGTGCTGGCGAGGACGGATCCCCATGAGTGAAACAAGCTCAGCCGCAGCCCGCTGCACGTCGTCGTTAATGACGGTGTGATCGAACTCGGGCTCGGCGGCAAGCTCCAGTTTAGCGGTTTCCAGCCTCCGCTGCTGCTCTTCGGGTGTTTCCGTGCCGCGGCCGACCAAGCGGCGGACCATTTCGTCCCAGCTGGGCGGGGCCAGGAACACGAAATTCGCCTCCGGCATGGACTTCTTCACCTGCCGTGCACCCTGCAGGTCGATTTCCAGCAGCACCGAGCGGCCTTCGGCCATGGCCTGCTCCACGGTGCGGCGCAGGGTGCCGTAGCGGTTATGCCCGTGGACCACGGCCCACTCCAGCATCTGTCCGCCGGCCACCAGCTCGTCGAACTCCTCGGGGCTGACGAAGAAATAGTGGACGCCGTCCTCCTCCCCCGGCCTCGGCGCGCGGGTGGTGGCGGAGACGGACAGCCACACATCGGGGTAGTTGTCACGGATAAAGGTGGAAACAGTGCCCTTGCCGACGGCTGTCGGACCTGCCAGTACTGTCAGCCGCGGTTGCGACACGTGGACCTCGCTTGCTCTCGTTGCGGAACCGGCTGCGGCGGTCCCGGCGGGAGCGCTAGCTCGATTCCAAAAGTTCTATCAGCGCCTTGCGCTGGTGCACGCCCAGCCCCCGCACGCGGCGGGTGGGGGCGATACCTACCGTAGCCATTATTCCAGCTGCCCGCCGCTCCCCCACTCCGGGCAGCGCCCGGAGCAGGTCGACGACCTTGAGCCGCCCGATCGCCTCGTCGGAGGCGTGGGTGACGATCACTTCCTCGACGGTCAGCTCGCCGGATTTGATCCTGGCCTTGATGTCGGCCCGGGCGCTCCGGGCCGCGGTGGCCTTCTCCCGCGCCCGGCTGCGTTCCTCTTCGGTCAGCGGCTTCAGTTTCAAGGCAACACTCCCGGCATCGACGACGAGCATCGGGCCGCCGTGAAAGGCGCCCCCGTATGCGGCTGCTTGGCTTAGGTCTTGAACCTAACCGCACCTGCTGCGCAATGCAATGCACGCCGTTACCCGACCGGGCACCCCGGCCCGGTTGCCGCCGGTCAGGCCGTCAGCTCCGCAGCAAGTTCGGCTCCGGTGCGCTCCGCCGCGTCCCGCAGCGCCGACGGCGACGGGCCGGCCCGCAGGATGTCACGGCTGGAGGTGGCCAGCACGTTGGCTGCTGCCGGGCCGAAGGTGACCCGCAGGTCCGCCGCGGTGGCGCCCTGGGCGCCGAGCCCCGGAGCCAGCAGCGGAGCGGCCGCCCCGGCCAGCTCCAGGCCGAGGTCCTCGATGGCGGTGCCCACCGTCGCGCCGACGACCAGCCCGGTGGAGCCCAGGAACGCCCCGGCGGCCTCCCCCGGATGCCTGCCGCGTTCGCGGGCGTTCTCGACGGCTGCGGCGGCTGCGATCCGCTGCGCCACCGAGCCGCCGGAGCCCCGGGATCCGGCGCCGACGTGCTGCACGGCTGCCCCCTCGGGGTTCGACGTCAGGGCCAGCACGAAGGTGCCGCGCCCCGTGGCCGCCGCCAGGTCCAGTGCCGGCCGCAGCGATTCGAAGCCCAGGTAGGGGCTCAGCGTGACCGCGTCGGCGGCCAGCGGCGAGCCGTCCCGCAGCCAGGCGTCGGCGTAGGCGGCCATGGTGGAGCCGATGTCCCCGCGCTTGGCGTCGGCGATGCTCAGCACGCCGGCGTCGCGGCAGTCGGCGAGCAGCCGCTCCAGCACCGCCATGCCGGCGGAGCCGTGGCGTTCGAACAGGGCCACCTGCGGTTTGACCGCGGCGGCCGTGCCGGCGACCGCTTCGAGCGCCGTGCGGCTGAACCGCTCCAGCCCGGCGGCGTCGTCGTCCAGTCCCCAGTCCGCCAGCAGCCCGGGATGCGGATCGATGCCCACGCAGAGCGGGCCCCGGGCGTCCATGGCGGCGCGCAGCCGGGCTCCGAACGGAGCCCGGTGCGCGCCGGAAGCGGAAACCTGCTCAGGCACCGGCGGCCTTGAGCCGGGCGGCGTGCTCCTGCAGCGAGTTGACGTCCCACTGGTAGGAGCGCATCGCCTCGATGGCCTGGACGGCGGCGGTGAACTCGGACACGGTGGTGACGATCGGGCAGCCGACCGAGGTGGCCGCGGCGCGGATCTCGTAGCCGTCGCCGCGGGCCTGTCCGCCGGAGGGCGTGTTGATGATCAGGTCCACGGTGCCGTCGGTGACCAGGTCCACGATGGTGCCCTCGCCGTCGGGGCCAGCGCCCTCGGCGACCTTGCGGACGACGGTGGCGGCGATGCCGTTGCGGCGCAGCACCTCGGCGGTGCCGCCGGTGGAGAGGATCTCGAAGCCGAGGTCGCTCATCAGCTTCACGGGCATGATGATCGCGCGCTTGTCCCGGTTGGCGACCGAGACGAAGACCTTGCCCGAGGTGGGCAGGGCGCTGTTCGCGGCGGCCTGCGACTTGGCGAACGCGGTGTCGAAGTACTTGTCGATGCCCATGACCTCGCCGGTGGAGCGCATCTCCGGGCCGAGCAGGGAGTCGACGACGGTGCCTTCGGGGGTGCGGAACCGGCTGAAGGGCAGCACGGCCTCCTTCACCGCGACCGGGGCGTCCAGCGGCAGCGCCGAACCGTCGCCGTCGGCCGCGAGCTTTCCGGCGGCGCGCAGTTCGGCGATGGTGACGCCGGTGCCGATCAGCGCCGCGGCCTTGGCCAGCTGCACGCCGGTGGCCTTGGAGACGAACGGCACGGTGCGCGAGGCGCGCGGGTTGGCTTCGATCACGTAGAGGATGTCGCTGGCCAGCGCGAACTGGATGTTGATCAGGCCGCGCACGCCCACGCCGGCGGCGATCGCGCGGGTGGCCTCGCGGACCCGCTCGATGACGTCGGCGCCGAGGGTGATCGGCGGAAGCACGCAGGCCGAGTCGCCGGAGTGGATGCCGGCCTCCTCGATGTGCTCCATGATGCCGCCCACGTAGAGGTCGGTGCCGTCGAACAGGGCGTCGACGTCGATCTCGATCGCGTCCTCGAGGAACCGGTCGACCAGGACCGGGTGGTCCGGGGTGATCTCGGTGGCGTTGGCGATGTAGCGGGAGAGGTTCGCCTCGTCGTAGACGATCTCCATGCCGCGGCCGCCGAGCACGTAGGACGGGCGCACCAGGACCGGGTAGCCGATTTCGTCGGCGACCCGCTTGGCGTCCTCGAAGGACACGGCGGTGCCGTTCTTCGGGGCCACCAGCCCGGCGCCGTCGAGCACCCGCTGGAAGGCGCCGCGGTGCTCGGCGAGGTCGATGGCCTCCGGGGAGGTGCCCAGGATGGGCACCCCGGCGTCGGCCAGCGCCTGCGCCAGCTTCAGCGGGGTCTGCCCGCCGAGCTGGACGAAGACGCCCAGGACGCCGCCGGTGCGCTGCTCGGCGTGGATGACCTCCAGCACATCCTCGAGGGTCAGCGGCTCGAAGTACAGGCGGTCGGAGATGTCGTAGTCGGTGGAGACCGTCTCCGGGTTGCAGTTGATCATCACGGTCTCGTGTCCGGCCTCGCGCAGCGCCATGGTGGCGTGGACGCAGGAGTAGTCGAACTCGATGCCCTGGCCGATGCGGTTCGGGCCGGAGCCGAGGATGATCACCGAGGGCTTGGCGTGCTGCCCGACCTCGTCCTCCTCGTCGTAGGACGAGTAGTGGTACGGGGTGTACGCGGCGAACTCCGCGGCGCAGGTGTCCACCGTCTTGTAGACCGGGCGGATGCCCAGGGCGTGGCGGATGCCGCGCACCACCGCCTCGGGGGTGTTGGTGAGCCGGCCGATCTGCTCGTCGGAGAAGCCGTGCCGCTTGGCCAGGCGCAGCAGCTCCGGGGTGGGCTGGGCGCCGCGCAGCTGCTCCGCGGTCTCGTTGATCAGCACCAGCTGGTCCAGGTACCAGGGGTCGATGCCGGTGGCCTCGTACAGCTCCTCGATGGAGGCGCCGCCGAGCAGGGCCTGCTGGACCTGCTTCAGCCGGGCGGTGGTGGGCCGCTTCGCCGCCTCCACGAGGGCCGGCACGTCGGCCGGATCCACCGGGTCGAAGGAGAACCAGGCGTCCTTCTGTTCCAGGGAGCGCAGGGCCTTCTGCAGCGCCTCGGTGAAGGAACGGCCGATCGCCATCGCCTCGCCCACCGACTTCATGGTGGTCGTCAGGGTCGGGTCGGCGGCCGGGAACTTCTCGAACGCGAACCGGGGCACCTTGACGACCACGTAGTCCAGGGTCGGCTCGAAGGAGGCCGGGGTCTTCTGCGTGATGTCGTTGGGAATCTCGTCCAGCGTGTAGCCCAGTGACAGCTTGGTGGCGATCTTGGCGATCGCGAAGCCGGTCGCCTTGGAGGCCAGCGCCGAGGAGCGGGAGACGCGCGGGTTCATTTCGATGACGACGACGCGGCCGGTGTCCGGCTCGATGGCGAACTGGATGTTGCAGCCGCCGGTGTCGACGCCGACCTCGCGGATGACCGCGATCGCGATGTTGCGCAGCTTCTGGTACTCGCGGTCGGTCAGCGTCATGGCCGGAGCGACGGTGATCGAGTCGCCGGTGTGCACGCCCACCGGGTCGAAGTTCTCGATGGAGCAGACCACCACGACGTTGTCGTTGCGGTCCCGCATCATCTCCAGCTCGTATTCCTTCCACCCGAGGATGGACTCCTCGAGCAGGACCTCGCTGGTGGGGCTGTACTGGATGCCGGCGCCGGCGATGCGCCGCAGGTCCTCGGCGTTGTAGGCCAGGCCGGAGCCGAGTCCACCCATGGTGAAGGACGGCCGGACGACCATCGGGTAGCCGAGCTCCTCGGCGGCGGCGAAGGCCTCGTCCATGCTGTGCACGATGATCGACTTCGCGGACTCGGCACCGCAGCGCTCGACGACGCCCTTGAACTTCTCGCGGTCCTCGCCGAGCTCGATGGCGGCGATGTTCGCGCCGATCAGTTCGACGTTGTACTTCTCCAGGACGCCGTTCTTGTCCAGGGCGATCGCGGTGTTCAGCGCCGTCTGCCCGCCCAGGGTCGGCAGGATCGCGTCGGGACGCTCCTTGGCGATGATCTTCTCCACCACCTCGGGGGTGATGGGCTCGACGTAGGTGGCGTCGGCGAACTCGGGGTCGGTCATGATGGTGGCCGGGTTGGAGTTCACGAGGATGACCCGCAGGCCCTCCTCCTTCAGCACCCGCAGCGCCTGCGTGCCGGAGTAGTCGAACTCTGCGGCCTGGCCGATGACGATCGGCCCGGAGCCGATCACCAGGACGGAGTTAAGGTCGGTTCTGCGGGGCATTAGATTTCTTCCTGGACTGCGGGAGCGGATGCGGGAGCCTTGGAGACGTCGGCGGCGTCGACCGGGCGGCCGGCCCTGGCGTCTTCCATGAGGCCGACGAAGCGGTCAAAGAGGTACGCGGAGTCGTGCGGACCCGCGGCCGCTTCGGGGTGGTACTGGACCGAGAAGGCGGGGATGTCGAGGCAGGCGAGGCCCTCCACGACGTCGTCGTTGAGGCACACGTGGCTGACCTCGACCCGCCCGTAGCGTTCCACCGGCGCGGTGGTGGGGCCTTCGAGCGGGGCGTCGACGGCGAACCCGTGGTTCTGGCTGGTGATCTCCACCTTGCCGGTGCGCCGGTCCAGGACCGGCACGTTGATTCCGCGGTGGCCGTAGCCCAGCTTGTAGGTGCCGAAGCCCAGGGCGCGGCCCAGGATCTGGTTGCCGAAGCAGATGCCGAAGAACGGGATGCCGGCGTCCAGGACCCCGCGCAGCAGTTCGACCTGCGCGTCGGCGGTGGCGGGGTCGCCGGGGCCGTTGGACATGAACACGCCGTCGGGGTTCACGGCGAGGACGTCCCCGAGGGTCGCCGACGCCGGCAGCACGAAGGTGCGCACCCCGCGCTCCGCAAACCGGACCGGGGTCATCGACTTGATGCCCAGGTCCAGCGCGGCGACCGTGGCGACCGGCTCGCCGGTCCAGCCGTGGTCGGCCGGCTCGATGACGTAGCGCTCCGCGATGCTGACCTCTTCGGCCAGCCGGGCGCCGGCCATGGACTCCTGGGCCTGAACCTCGGCGAGCAGCTCCGCCTCGGGACGCTGCGCGGCGTCGCCGGAGAAGATGCCGGCCTTCATGGCGCCGCGTTCGCGCAGGTGGCGGGTGACGGCGCGGGTGTCGACGCCGCTGATGCCGACCACGCCCTGCGCGGTCAGTTCATCGTCGAGGCTGCGCTCGGAGCGCCAGTTGGAGGCGCGTCGGGCCGGGTCGCGGACGATGTACCCGGCAACCCAGATGCGGCGCGACTCGGGATCCTCGTCGTTGACGCCCGTATTGCCGATGTGCGGCGCGGTCTGGACGACGAGCTGGCGGGCGTAGGAGGGATCGGTGATCGTCTCCTGGTAACCGGTCATTCCGGTGGTGAACACGGCCTCGCCCAGTGCCGTGCCCTGGGCGCCGTAGCTGCGGCCGCGGAAAGTTCGACCGTCCTCCAGCACCAGGACGGCGGGGGTGGTCTTCTCGTGCACTGTCACTGTTGTTCCTCGCTTGGCGCTGCCTGGTCAGCAGGCAGCAGTTGGGTAATGGCGTCGACCAGCATGGTCTTTTCGTTGGCTGCGCGGTTGCGGAATCCGGTGTCGACGTCGGCGGCTCCGAGCCGCCATGTCACCGTGACCAGCCCGTCCTTCTCGACGAACTTGCCGGCCATGCCGCGTTCAAGCCGGACCGCCCGCAGCCGGGACCGGGGAATCCACAGGTCGGGGGCGCCCCGCCGGGCGAAGAGCAGGCCTTCGTCGAACACCGCGGCCGTCGCCTCGGACTTGAACCCGAGTCCGTGGCGGGCGATCCGGTCCAGCCAGTCCCCGGCAACGGTGGTGACCACGTACTGTCCGGTGGACTCGAACAGCGGTTCCGCCAGCTCCCCGGGCAGCTCGGGGGGCGCGGGTATCTCCTGCTGTCGTCGTCGTCGTCCCCGCCATCCGATCGCGAACACCGCCAGGAAGACGGCGGCGGCCGCGATGAAGGCCAGGACAAAGATCACGACGTCCATGCGGACCGGGGCTCCTCTGCTGCACTCGGATGGGGTGAGTTCAGGGCGCCGCCCAGGACCGTGGGGTGCCCGGCGTAAAACACTGCCTCGACCGCACCGGGCAGCTCGAGCCCGGCGTAGGGGCTGTTGCGTCCCTTCGTAGCCATCTTATGGGGGTCCACGATGCGCCGCGCAGACGGGTCGATCAATGTGACATGCGCGGGCTCGCCTGCCATCAGGGGACGGCCCTGATCCGGCGTGCGGCCGATGGCGGCGGGCGTGGCCGACATCACCCGGGCAACCTGCGTCCAGTCCATCAGTCCGGTCTCCACCATGGTGTGCTGGATCACCGGAAGGGCGGTTTCCAGGCCGGTCATGCCCATGGCCGCCTGCGCCCATTCACATTCCTTGTCCTGGCTGGGGTGCGGGGCGTGGTCGGTGCCGACGATGTCGATGGTGCCGTCCGCCAGCGCCGCGCGCAGGGCGTGCACGTCGTCGGCGGTGCGCAGCGGCGGGTTGACCTTGTAGACCGGGTTCCAGGTGGTGACCTTGTCCTCGGTCAGCAGCAGGTGGTGCGGGGTCACCTCGGCGGTGACGCGGATGCCGGCCGCCTTGGCCCAGCGGATGATTTCGACGCTGCCGGCGGTGGAGACGTGGCAGACGTGCAGCCGCGATCCGGTGTGCCGGGCAAGCAGCACGTCGCGGGCGATGATCGCCTCTTCGGCGACGGCAGGCCAGCCGGGCAGCCCGAGCACCGCGGAGACCTCGCCCTCGTTCATCTGGGCTCCGGCGGTCAGGCGCGGCTCCTGCGCGTGCTGGGCGACGACGCCGTCGAACGCCTTCACGTATTCCAAGGCGCGGCGCATCAGCACCGGATCGTGGACGCACATGCCGTCGTCGGAGAACACGCGGACCTGCGCCCGGGAATCGGCCATCGCACCGAGTTCGGCCAGCCGCTCCCCCGCCAGGCCGACGGTAACCGCCCCCACCGGGCGGACGTCCACCCAGCCGGCGCGGCGGCCCAGGCTCCAGACCTGTTCGACGACGCCGGCGGAGTCCGCCACCGGGTTGGAGTTGGCCATGGCGTGCACGGCGGTGAAACCGCCGAGGGCTGCCGCCCGGGTGCCGGTTTCGACGGTTTCGGCGTCTTCGCGGCCGGGTTCGCGCAGGTGGGTGTGCAGGTCCACGAGCCCGGGCAGCGCGACCAGGCCGTCGGCGTCGATCACTTCGGTGCCTGCCGGGACGTCGAGGCGCGCGCCGACGGCGTCGATGCGGCCGTTGCGGATCAGCAGGTCCGCGCGTTCGTCGCCGAGCAGGCTGGCGGAGCGGATGAGGTAGGCGGTCATGAGGCGGTCTCCTGGGCGGTGCGGGCGGTGCTCTCGCCGGAGAGCAGCAGGTAGAGGCTGGCCATGCGGACGGCGACGCCGTTGCTGACCTGCTCGAGGACGGTGGAGCGCGGCGAGTCCGCGGCGGCCGAACTGATCTCCAGGCCGCGGTTCATCGGGCCCGGGTGCATCAGGATGGTGTGCGGCAGGCCGAGGGCGTCCAGCCTGGCCAGCCGTTCGTCGCCGAAGCCCCAGCGGCGGGAGTACTCCTGCACGGAGGGGAAGAACGCCGAGTGCATGCGTTCGGCCTGGATGCGCAGCATCATCACGACGTCGGGGCCGGCGGCCAGCGCCTCGTCCAGGTCGTAGCTGATGGTGCACGGCCAGGCGTCGGCGCCGAACGGCAGCAGCGTGGGCGGGGCGACCAGCGTCACCTCGGCGCCGAGGGTCTTCAGCAGCCACAGGTTCGAGCGGGCCACGCGGGAGTGCAGGATGTCCCCCACGATCGCGACCTTGAGTCCGGCCAGGTCGGTGCCGGTGGAGGGCACGCCGGCCAGGGCGGCCCGGTGCCGGCGCATCGTGAACGCGTCCAGCAGGGCCTGGGTGGGATGTTCGTGCGTGCCGTCGCCGGCGTTGACCACCGCGGCGTCGATCCAGCCGGAGCCGGCGAGCCGCGCGGGCGCACCGGAGGCGCCGTGCCGGATGACCACGGCGTCGGCTCCCATGGCGGCCAGGGTCTGCGCCGTGTCCTTGAGGGATTCGCCCTTGGACACTGAGGAGCCCTTGGCCGAGAAGTTGATGACGTCAGCGGAGAGCCGCTTCGCGGCGGCCTCGAAGGAGGTGCGGGTGCGGGTGGAATCCTCGAAGAAGAGGTTCACCACGGTGCGTCCGCGCAGGGCGGGCAGCTTCTTGACTTCGCGCTGCCCGACGGCGGCCATCTGCTCGGCGGTGTCGAGGATGGCCAGTGCGTCGGATCGGGACAGGTCCAGGGTCGAGAGCAGGTGCTTCACTTAGGCGGCCTCGATGACCACGCCGTCGGCGCCGTCGACTTCCATGACCTGGACCCGGACCTTTTCCGCGGCGGCGGTGGGCAGGTTCTTGCCCACGTGGTCCGCGCGGATCGGCAGTTCCCGGTGCCCGCGGTCGACCAGGACGGCGAGGCGGACAACCCGGGGCCGGCCGAGGTCGACCAGCGCGTCGAGCGCGGAGCGGATGGTGCGCCCGGAGTAGAGGACGTCGTCCACCAGGACCACCACCTTGCCGTCGATGCCGGCGGCCGGCAGTTCGGTGGCGTGCGGCGGCCGGGTGGGCTGGTGCGCGAGGTCGTCACGGAACATGGTGACGTCGAGCTGGCCGACGTTGGCGGTGTCAAAGGACGGGTCCGCGGCGGCGATCCGGTCGCCGAGCCGTCGCGCGAGGGGATATCCGCGGCGGGGGATGCCGAGCAGGACGAGGTCCTGCGCTCCCTTGTTCGCCTCGAGGATCTCGTGGGCAATGCGCGTCAGGGCGCGGTCAATGTCAGCTGAAGCCAGAACGGTGCGGGCGGGCACGGCGGTGCCGTGCGGGCCTGGAGAGACCATGTGTCTGCCTTCCTCCTTCCCCGCCTCACAGGACGGACTTAAAGGTTGAATGCAGTGTCAAAACTATCACAGCGCGGCTGTCTCCTATTGTTGGGGCTATGACTGGACCAGCGCCCGGCCGTTACGCCGGCCAAGCCCCGCCCGGAACCGCGCCGCACCCGGCGCAGCCGATGTGGCACCACCCCTTTCCGCCGCGGCCGGTCCGGCGCGGGTGGACGACGGCGGGCAACATCGTGCTCATCGTCGCCGCCGCCCTCGCGCTGGTCCTGGTGGGCCTGTTCCTCCTCGTCTCGCTGGGCGCCTCCGCGTTTATCGTGTGCGGCGTGCTGGCGCTGGTGCCGTTGGGCATCTGCCTGCTGGGCCTGCACTGGGTGGACCGGTGGGAGCCGGAGCCGAGGGGTGCGCTGCTCTTTGCCTTCCTCTGGGGAGCCGGCGCGTCCGTGGCGATCACCCTGCTGCTCGGCACCGCGGTCTCCGACATGCTGGCCGCCGCCCTGCCGATGGCCTCCGCGGATGTGCTGGGCACGGTGGTCCAGGCGCCGCTGGTAGAGGAGTTCGCCAAGGGCCTGGGCGTGCTGATCCTGGTGTTCACCGGGCGCAGCCACTATGACGGCCCGGTGGACGGCATCGTGTACGCCGGAACGGTGGCGGCCGGCTTCGCGTTCACCGAGAACATCCTCTATTTCGGGTCCGCGTTCATCGAGGCCGGCGGCGTCGGGCTGCAGCTGGGCATGGTCTTTGTGCTGCGCGGACTGTTCTCCCCGTTCGCGCATGTCATGTTCACCATCTGCATCGGCGTCGGGGTGGGGCTGGGTGCCCGCGCCGGCGGGGCGGGCCGGATCCTGCTCGGCTTCGCCGCCGGGCTGGTTCCGGCCATCGCGGGGCACATGTTCTGGAACGGCGGCATGGCGCTGGTCTACAACGACTTCTTCACGTTCTACTTCCTGCTGCAGGTGCCGCTGTTCGCCGCCGTCGTCGTCACCGTGTGGCTGCTGCGCCGTGCGGAGGGCCGGCAGATCGCCCTGCGCCTGGGCGAATATGCCCGGGCCGGCTGGTTCACCGGCGAGGAGGTGTACATGCTCAGCACCCATCCGGGGCGGCGGCGCGCCCTGGCCTGGGCCTCCCGTGTGGGCGCCCGCGCCCCGATGAAGCGCTTCATCCGCGATTCCACCCGGCTGGCGATGGTGCGCCAGCGGATCTGTGCCGGGCAGGACCTGCAGCGCAGCGCACAGACCGAGCAGGCACTGCTGGCCGACCTGGTCCGGACCCGCGGCTACATGCTGTCGGCGGCAGCGCCGCGCTGACCTACGCCCGCACGGCAGAGGGGCCCGGCGCGCCGTCCGTGGACGGCGCACCGGGCCCCTTTGGCCTGCGGAGGGCGCTAGGCCAGGAGCGTGGGCTTCAGCTCCTGGAGGCGGTTGAGCAGGCCGCCGACGAAGCCCGGGGACTCGTCGGTGGAGTGCGTGCGCGCCAGTTCGATGGCCTCGCTGACCGCAACGCGGTCGGGAATCTCATCGTTGTACAGCAGCTCCCAGGTGCCCAGGCGCAGGATCATGCGGTCCACGGAGGGCATGCGCTCCAGCGGCCAGCCCTGCGAATAGGTGCTGAGGAATTCGTCGATCTGATCCTGCTTGGCCAGGACCCCCTCCACCAGGTCGAGCGTGTAGGGATTGATGGTCTGGTCCGTCTGCTCGCGTCGGGCGCGGATGACGTCGTGCGCCGGGACCGAGCGCTGCTCGGCCTCGAAGAGCACTTCCATCGCCCGGGTGCGGGCCTTGGTGCGGGCACTCACTCGTTGACGCGTCCCAGGTAGTCGCCGTTGCGGGTGTCGACCTTGACCTTGGTGCCGGCTTCCAGGAACAGCGGAACCTGGATTTCGTAGCCGGTCTCCACGGTGGCCGGCTTGGTGCCGCCGGTGGAGCGGTCGCCCTGCAGGCCGGGCTCGGTGTAGGTGATCTCCAGGACCACGGATGCCGGCATTTCCATGTACAGCGGGGAGCCCTCGTGCATGGCGATGGTGACCATCTGGCCCTCGAGCATGAAGTTCGCGGCGTTGCCGACGACGGCGGCCGATACGGTCAGCTGGTCGTAGTCGGAGGTGTCCATGAAGACGTAGTCGTCGCCGTCCTGGTACAGGTACTGGTAGTCGCGGCGGTCCACCGTGGCGGTCTCGATCTTGAGGCCGGCGTTGAAGGTCTTGTCCACGACCTTGCCGGAGGTCACGTTGCGCATCTTCGTGCGGACAAACGCGCCACCCTTGCCCGGCTTCACGTGCTGGAACTCGATGATGCTCCAGAGGTTGCCTTCAAGCTTCAGCACAGTGCCGTTCTTGATGTCGTTGGTCGTCGCCACAGTTCTTCTTTCGTCGGTTAGCGTCGTTCGTCGTCAAATCCGTCGATTATTCTACCCCGCCGCCGGCGGCACGGCTTCGCCTAGAGGCTGAGCTTCATCCCGCCCTGCGGTTCCGAGGCGATTTCCTGATAGGTGGCGAAGAGCAGCGAGGTGTCCGGGACCTCCAGCATGGTGGGCCGGCCGGGGCCCTCCAGGACCACGAAGCGCAGCAGGTCGCCGCGGGACTTCTTGTCCCGGCGCATGCCGTCCAGCAGCGCGGACCAGCGGTCGTGGCGGTAGGTCACGGGCAGCCCCAGCATTTCCAGGATCCGCTTGTGCCGGTCCGCGGTCGCGTCGTCCAGGCGGCCGACCATGCGGCCGAGTTCGGCAGCGAAGACCAGGCCCACCGAAACCGCGGCGCCGTGCCGCCACTGGTAACGCTCTGCCAGCTCGATGGCGTGACCCAGGGTGTGTCCGTAGTTGAGGAACTCCCGCCTGCCCGCTTCGCGCAGGTCGCCGGAGACGATCTCGGCCTTCACCCGGATGGCCCGCTCCACCAGTTCACGCACGACGTCGGAGCCGCCGTCGGCCACGGCCTCCGGGTTCGCTTCGATCAGGTCCAGGATGGCCGGGTCGGCGATGAAGCCGCACTTGACCACTTCGGCCATGCCGCTGATCAGCTCGTTGCGCGGCAGGGTGCCCAGGGCGTCGAGGTCCACCAGCACCCCGGCCGGCGGATGGAAGGCGCCCACCAGGTTCTTGCCCTCGGCGGTGTTGATGCCGGTTTTGCCGCCGACCGCGGCGTCGACCATGCCCAGCAGGCTGGTGGGCAGGTGCACGACCTTGACGCCGCGCAGCCAGGTGGCGGCCACGAAGCCGGCCACGTCGGTCACCGCTCCCCCGCCGACGGAGACGACGGCGTCGGAGCGGGTGAAGTCATTCTGGCCCAGCACCTGCCAGCAGAACGCGGCGACCTGGATGTGCTTGCCTTCCTCGGCGTCCGGGATCTCCGCCGTGAGGGCGGTGAAGCCGTTGGCCTCCAGGTCTTCGCGCACCGCGTCGCCGGTGGCCCGCAGGGCCCGCGGGTGGATCACGAGCACGCGGCGCACCCGCTCCCCCAGCATGGCGGGCAGGCGGGGCAGCAGCCCGTTGCCGACCACCACGTCGTAGTTCTCTTCGGGGGCTGCGCCGGTCACCTTGATGACGGTGGGTTCAGCGGGCATCGGGGGCTTCTCCTTCAGTGAGCGTGCGCGTGATGCGGTCGGCGATCTCGGGCACGGAGGATCCCCTGGCGTCGATGGTGATCTCGGCCAGGGCTTCGTAGATGGGGCGGCGGGCGTCGGCCAGGGCCTGCCAGCGGCCGGCCGGGTCCTCGGCCAGCAGCGGCCGGTGCCCGGCTCGGGTGATGCGGGGCAGGACGGTGGCCAGGTCGGTGTCCAGGAACACGACGCGCGGGCCGCGGGCCAGCAGCTGCCGGGTGCCGGGGTCCAGGATGGCGCCGCCGCCGAGGGAGACGATGCTGCCGCCCGGGGCGGCCAGCGCCTCGGCGACGGCCCGCGCCTCGACCTCACGGAAGAACCGCTCGCCGCGGGAGACGAACAGCTCGGCGATCGGCCCGTAACGGTCCACGACCAGCTGGTCGGTGTCCACGAACGGACGGCCGTGGCGGGCGGCCAGCTCACGGCCGACGGCGGATTTGCCGGCGGCCATGAGTCCGATCAGGACAACCGGCTGCTCAGCGGGAAGCGGCATCGCCGGAGGCGGTGGTGAGCGCGGCCGGGATGTTCTCCAGGTACGCGGCGAGGTTGCGCCGGGTTTCGGCGACCGAGTCGCCGCCGAACTTCTCGGTGACCGCTTCGGCCAGGACCAGGGCGACCATGGCCTCGGCGACGACGCCGGCGGCCGGTACGGCGCAGACGTCGGAACGCTGGTGGTGGGCTCGGGCCGGCTCGCCGGTGGCCACGTCCACGGTCTGCAGGGCGCGCGGCACGGTGGCGATCGGCTTCATCGCGGCGCGGACGCGCAGCACCTCACCGATGCTCATGCCGCCCTCAATGCCGCCGGCGCGGTTGCCGGAGCGGATCATGGCGCCGTCGGCGTCGCGCACGATCTCGTCGTGGGCCAGGGAGCCGCGGCGGGCCGCGGTGAGGAAACCGTCGCCGACCTCGACACCCTTGATCGCCTGGATGCCCATCAGGGCGGCGGCCAGGCGGGCATCGAGGCGGCGGTCCCAGTGCACGTAGCTGCCCAGTCCCGGCGGCAGCCCGTAGGCGAGGACCTCGACCACTCCGCCGAGGGTCTCGCCGTCCTTGTGGGCAGCGTCCACCTCTTCGACCATGGCCACGGAGGTGGCCGGATCGAAGCAGCGCAGCGGATCGGCGTCGAGGGCCGCGACGTCCGCCGGCAGCGGCAGCGCGGCGGCCTCGGGGACGCTGACGGAGGCGATGGAGACGGTGTGGGAGACCAGTTCGATGCCCAGGGACTTCAGGAAGCTCGCCGCAACCGTTCCCAGCGCGACCCGGGCGGCCGTCTCGCGGGCGCTGGCGCGTTCCAGCACCGGGCGGGCCTCGTCAAAGCCGTACTTCTGCATCCCGGTCAGGTCGGCGTGGCCGGGCCGCGGGCGGGTCAGGGGCGCGTTGCGGGCCGAGCCGGCCAGCGCGTCGGCGGGCACGGGATCAGCGGACATGACCTGCTCCCACTTGGGCCATTCGGTGTTGCCGACCTCGATGGCGACGGGGCTGCCCAGGGTGCGGCCGTGGCGGACGCCGCCGATGATCCGCACCTGGTCCTGCTCGAACTTCATCCGGGCGCCGCGGCCGTAGCCGAGCCGGCGCCGGGCCAGGGCTTCCTGGATCATGCCGGTCGCGACTTCGACACCGGCGGGGACACCCTCAACAATTCCAACCAGCGCAGGTCCGTGGGACTCGCCGGCGGTCAACCAACGCAACATGGTTTCCATACTGCCATGCCCGCCCGGGGCCCTCAGCGCCGCGGGAGTCCGACTGCGTCACACATCACGTTTATGACGGATGCTTCGTCCGCAGGTGCCCCTCCGGTGAAGAGCCGCACCTGCTCCACGGCCTGGTAGAGCAGCATCTCCAGTCCGGGCACAATTCTCCCGCCGGCATCCTGCCAGGCCGCGGCGATGGCCGAGGGCCAGGGGTCGTAGGCGGCGTCCAGCAGCACGGCACCGGTCCGGTCCGCGCCGGCGGCGGCGAACTCGCCGGCGAGGGCGTCGGCGCCGCGCGGAGGCAGGGTGCAGATCACGATGTCGGCGGCGGCGCACGCGGCGGCGGCGGATTCCCAGGGCTGCAGATTGACGGTGATTCCGGCCCGGTCGGCGGTGGCGGCCACCCCGACGGCGCCGCCGGCGTCAGCCCGGAAGCTGCGGGCGTGTACGTCCACGCGGGCGGCCTCAAGCCGGGCCAGGGCGGCGACGGCCGCCTGCGCCGTGCCGCCTGCGCCCAGCACGACGGCATGCGCGCCGGGAGCCGCTCCGGCGTGCCGGAGCGCGCCCACCAGCCCGGCGACGTCGGTGTTGTGGCCGGTGAGCCGCGGGCCGCCGTCGCCGCCCGGGGTGACGACGACAGTGTTCAGCACACCGACGGACTGCACGCCGGCGGTCACCTCATCCATGTACGGCACCATGGCGGCCTTCAGCGGCATGGTGACCGAGACGCCGGCCCAGCCGGGCTCGGTGCGCAGCCGGCGGATAAACGCCCCGGCCTCCGCCTCGGGCACGTCGATCCGCTCATAGGAGCAGTCGAAGCCGATCAGCTCATAGGCGGCACGGTGCAGCTGGGGCGAGCGGGAATGGGCCACGGGATGGCCCAGCACCGCCGCCCGCAGGGGCGCGGCGGACACCTAGTCGCACCTGCCCGGTTCCTGCCCGGAGCACCATTCCTGGTACTCGGCCACGTAGCGGGCGTGCTCGGCCAGCGTGGAGGAGAACTTCGTCTCGCCGCTGTCCAGGTTGACGGTGACCCAGTAGTAGTAGGGCACGTCGGCCGGGTTGGCGGCGGCGTCGATCGCCTCGCGGCTCGGGGAGCCGATGGGTCCCACCGGCAGGCCGGGGTTGGCGTAGGTGTTGTACGGGTTGGACTTGTCGGCCTTTTCCTCGGGGGTGAGGTTGTAGCTCTTGCGGTCCAGGCCGTAGGTGACGGTCGCGTCGGACTGGATCAGCCCGTTCGTCTCCGTGTTGTCCGGCTTCAGCCGGTTCTCGATGGAGCCCGCCACGGTGGCGTAGTCCGCCTCGCCTGCCTCGGCCTGGATGATGCTGGCCTTGGTCAGGATCCGGTACTGCTCCGACGGATCGGTGATGCCGTCCTCCTCCAGCACCGCGAAGGTCTGGGCCACCATTTCCGACACGATGTCGGAGGCGGTGAGGTTGACGTCGAACCGGTACTCCCCCGGGTGCAGGTAGCCTTCCAGGCTTCGTGCCTGCTCAGGCAGCCCGAACTGCTGCGGCGACGCGGCAAGGGCCTCGAACTCGGAGACGGCGATGCCCGTGGAGGTGGAGAGGATCTCGAACACCTCGCCCTGGCGCAGGTCGCGGGCGACGGCGGCGTAATGCACCAGTCCGCCCTGCTCGCCGATCAGGGCGTCGAAGGCGGCGGAGGCGGACATCTGGTAGCGCATTTCGTATTCGCCGGGCTGGATTTCCCGCCCGTCGGCTTCGGCTGCGACCACTTCCATGAACCGGTCGCTGTTGGCGATGATGTCCTGGTTCACCAGGTTCCCGCCGATGACCATGGGCCCGTCTCCGGGGTTCACGGTGAACACGACGCTGCCGGTGCCGGCGCCCTCGTAGTCCTTGGGCTCGTTCATGCCCAGCAGGTCACGCAGGAACAGGATGAGGCCGATCAGCACCACGACGAAGAAGAGCAGGACGCCGCCCACCACGATCGTGCGCCGGCGCCGGCGCAGCATCTTCTCGCGGGAGGGCCGCCGGCTGCGGCGGGAGGGCAGCTGCTGCTCCTCGAACAGTGCCGCCACCGGCTCATCTTCGGCATGTCCCCGGGCATAGCCGCGGTCGGTGTATCCGTCGTCCGCCTCATACCCGCCGGCGTCGTACCCGTACCGGTCGTACGCGGGCTCCTCATGGCCCTGCGGGTCCTCGTCGTACGGACGCCGGCGGTAACCGGTGCCGTCGTAGTCGGCTTCGGCGGGGCGGTGGTCCGGATACCTATGACTCACGGCCGGACCCGCCTTCGGTGTCGGTCTGCTGGGAAATAGCTGGCTCCTGGTTCGGGGCCGGAGCCGCGCCTTCCGGGCGCGGCAGCCGACGAAGTTGTACCGGTTCCCCCACTTCGCGTCCAAGCGAACGCTGCATTTCAAGGGCATGCTGCAGGATTCCCACTGCGGCAGCCTGATCTACCACTCTACGGTGGTCACGGGTGTCCATTCCAGCTTGGCGCAGGGCCTGGTGGGCGCTGACGGTGCTCAGGCGCTCATCGACCAGCCGTACCGGAACGTCCATTCCGGCATCCGCAAGGGCGCCTGCCAGCCGGTCCGCGTAGTCCCGGGCCATCTGCGTGGACGCCGTTTCGTTGCCGCTGAGGCTGCGGGGCAGGCCCACGAAGACCTGCACCGCATCACGCTCCGCGGCCTCCCGGACCACGAGGGCAATGTCACGGTCCTTCTTGGCGTCCCGGCGCAGGGTCCGGACCGGGACGGCCAGCAGGCCCTCGGGGTCCGACGCGGCCAGGCCCACCCGGACCTGGCCGACGTCCAGACCGAGCCGAACGCCGCGGGGAATGTCCGCCGCCGGGGACCCCAAGGTCAGCTCCCGGCCGCCACGGCGGAGCGCACCGCGGTGAGCGCCTCATCGATCCGGGCCGCATCGGCGCCGCCGCCCTGGGCGACGTCGTCCTTGCCGCCGCCGCCGCCGCCGAGGATCCCGGCGGCCAGGCGGACCAGCGCGCCGGCCTTCACGCCGGCGGCCCGGGCGGCCTCGTTCGTGGCGGCGATGATCACCGGTCGGTTGTTGGCCACACCGGCCACGGCGGTGACGGCCGCGCCGCTGCTGAGCCGCTGGCGCAGGTCCAGGGCGAGGGTGCGCAGGTCATCGGCACCGCCGACCTCGCCGGCGTTGTGTGCCAGCACGCGGACGCCGTTGACGTCCACGGCGCTGGAGACCAGGGCAGCGGCCGAGGCGGCGAGCTGCTCGCGGCGCAGCCGCTCGAGCTCCTTTTCGGCGGCCTTCAGCTTGGCCAGGGTCGCGGCGACGCGCTCCGGCACCTGGGCCGAGGGCACCTTGAGCATTTCGGACAGCTCGGTGACCAGTGCACGTTCCGCGGCGAGGTGGCGGAACGCGTCCATACCCACGAACGCCTCAACCCGGCGGTTGCCGGACCCCACGGACTGTTCCCCGAGCAGGGTCAGGGAGCCGATGCGGGAGGTGGCGTCGACGTGGGTGCCGCCGCAGAGCTCGCGGGACCAGTCGCCGTTCATCTCCACCACGCGGACGGTGTCGCCGTAGGCCTCGCCGAAGAGGGCGGTGGCGCCGAGCGCCTTGGCCTGCTCGAGCGGCATGACCCGGGTGACCACGTCGTAGTTGGACCGGATGGCCAGGTTGGAGACTTCCTCGATTTCGGACTTGGCCGTGTCGGAGAGGCCCTCGCCCCAGGCGAAGTCGAAGCGGAGGTAGCCGGCCTTGTTGAAGGAGCCGCGCTGCAGGGCCTCGGGGCCGAGGATCTGGTGCAGGGCCGCGTGCACGATGTGCGTGCCGGTGTGGGCCTGCTCCGCGGCGTGGCGGCGCTGGGCGTCGACGGCGGCCTGCACCAGGGCGCCGGTGGAGATTTCACCCTCGCGCACGATCGCCTTGTGCACGCTCAGGCCCTTGACCGGGCGCTGCACGTCGGCAACCTCGACCACAAAGCCGTCGCCGGTGATCAGGCCGGTGTCGGCGGCCTGGCCGCCGGCCTCGGCGTAGAACGGGGTCTCGTCGAGGACCAGGGAGATCTCGGTGCCCGGGCCGGCATGCGTGACGGCGGCGCCGCCCTGCACGATGCCGCGGACCTTGGATTCGCTGGTCAGCTCGGTGTAGCCGGTGAAGACGGTCTCGCCGGCCTTGAGCAGTTCGTTGAACACGGACACGTCCGCGTGGCCCTGCTTCTTGCCGCGGGCGTCGGCCTGGGCGCGGCGGCGCTGCTCGGACATGAGCGAGCGGAACCCGGCTTCGTCGACCTTCAGCCCGGCCTCTTCGGCCATTTCCAGGGTCAGGTCGATCGGGAAGCCGTAGGTGTCGTGCAGGGTGAAGGCGTCCTCGCCGGACAGCGGGCGCCCGGCGGCCTTGGAGACCTTCACGGCTTCCTCGAGCCGCTCGGTGCCGGAGGCGATGGTGCGCAGGAACGCCTTCTCCTCGGCGTAGGCGATCCGGGCGATGCGCTCGAAGTCGGCCTCCACCTCGGGGTAGGTGCCCTTCATCGCGTCGCGGGAGACGGGCAGCAGCTCGGGCAGCACGGCGGTTTCGACGCCGAGCAGGCGCATGGCGCGCACGGCCCGGCGGATCAGGCGGCGCAGCACGTAGCCGCGGCCTTCGTTGGAGGGGGTCACGCCGTCGCTGATCAGCATCAGGGCGGAGCGGATGTGGTCGGCGACCACGCGCATCCGCACGTCGTCGGCGTGGTGCGGGTCCTTCGGATCCTCGGCGGAGGTGTACTCCTTGCCGGACAGCTCCGCGGCCTTGTCGAGGACGGGGCGGACCTGGTCGGTCTCGTACATGTTCTCGACGCCCTGGAGGATCATCGCCAGGCGCTCCAGGCCGAGGCCGGTGTCGATGTTCTTCTGCGGCAGTTCCCCGGCGACGTCGAAGTCGGTCTTCGAGCGGACCGCGGAGAGCTGGTACTGCATGAAGACCAGGTTCCAGATCTCGATGTAGCGGGTCTCGTCGACGGCGGGGCCGCCTTCGAGGCCGTAGGCCGGTCCACGGTCGTAGTAGATCTCCGAGCAGGGCCCGCCGGGGCCGGCCTGGCCGGTGTTCCAGTAGTTGTCGGCCTTGCCGGTGCCGATGATGCGCTCGTTCGGCACGCCGACCTTGTCCCGCCAGATGGCGCGGGCCTCGTCGTCGCGCTCGTCGCCGTCCTCATAGACGGTGACCCAGAGCCGTTCGGGATCCAGGCCGTAGCCGCCCTTCTCCACCGGGGAGGTCAGCAGCTCCCAGGCGAAGGTGATCGCATCTTCCTTGAAGTAGTCGCCGAAGGAGAAGTTGCCGGCCATCTGGAAGAACGTTCCGTGCCGTGCGGTCTTGCCGACCTCTTCGATGTCCGCGGTGCGGATGCACTTCTGCACGCTGGTGGCGCGGCTGTAGGGCGGGGTCTCGCGGGCGGTGAGGTACGGGATGAAGGGCACCATGCCGGCAACGGTGAACAGCAGGGAGGGATCCCCCGTGACCAGGGAGGCGGACGGGACCACGGTGTGTCCCTTCGCGCTGAAGAATTCCAGCCAGCGGCGGGCGATCTCGTGGGACTTCATGGTGCTCTTTCTTACCCTTCGTATGGTGTGCGCGGCGCCCGGCGTGTGGGCGGCGCGCGGAAGATGGTGGGGCGGCTCAGCGCCGGGCGGCGGTCATGGACCGGGTGACGGACTCGCCGTCGTCCATGCCCAGGGCGGCGCGCAGGTCGGTTTCGCGCTGGTCCATCGCCTCGCGCATGGCTTCGGTGAAGTTCTGCACCGCGTCGGCGGCGCTGCCGATGGCGCGGTTCAGGCCGGCGGGGCCGACGGCCGCGCGTGCGTCGGAAAGGCGCCGGACGGCGATGACGCCGATCGTGACGCCGACTGACATCCAGAAAACCCGCTTGATCATTGCTGCTCCTGTGCTCGCGGTTGGGGGTGCGTGGCTGGTGTGCTGCCGGCGGGCAGCCGCACCTGGGTGGCCGGCCTGGGTCAGCGGCTCCGCCTGCGGCGGCCCGAGCCCTTGCCGGACGCGGCCAGGGCCGAACGCACGCCGTAGGTGAACGCCGAGACCTTGATCAGCGGCTGCCCGACGGTGGCTGCCACCAGCGAGCTGAGCGCCGAAATGTTGGCCGAGGCGTCGGAGACGTTCGAGGAGATGCCGTCCACCTTCTGCAGCTGCGCGTTGGTGGTCGAGACCGTGGTGGTGACTTCGTCGATCAGCGGGGTGGTGCCGTCGCTGAGCGTGCGGATCGCACCGCGCAGTTCGTCGAAGACCTTGCCCAGCTTCCAGACCGGTACGGCCAGCAGGGCGACCAGAACGGCGAAGACGCCGGCGGCGATCAGTCCGGCGATATCTCCACCTGACATGGCTCTCCTTTGGAGTTGAAGATTGTTGGCTTTCCGCTATGTACCTTACCTACTGCGGGCCGCCGGCACTTACTTTTGGCCGGGCGGGCCTGCTGCGGCAGGGCCCGGGGCCGGGTTAACCACACAGCCCGCGGCCCACAGAGGGCCGCGGGCTGTGCCGGGTTATGAAACCAGGATCCGCGATTAGCGCGCGTAGTATTCCACGACGAGCTGCTCTTCGCAGGTCACGGGGATCTCGGAGCGCTTCGGGCGGCGGACCAGGCGGGCCTGCAGCTTCTCCAGCTGCACGTCCAGGTAGCCCGGAACCTGCGGCAGGACATCGCGGTGCGCGCCGGCTGCGGCGACCTGGAACGGAGCCATGGTCTCGCTGCGCTGGTGCACGTGGATGAGCTGGCCTTCGGAGACGCGGAACGACGGGCGGTCCACGCGCTGGCCGTCAACCATGATGTGGCGGTGCACAACCAGCTGGCGGGCCTGGGCGATGGTGCGGGCGAAGCCGGCACGCAGGACCAGGGCGTCGAGGCGCATTTCCAGCAGCTCGACCAGGTTCTCACCGGTCAGGCCGGCGGTGCGGCGGGCTTCCTCGAAGAGGCGTCCCATCTGGGCCTCGCGGATGCCGTACTGGGCGCGCAGGCGCTGCTTCTCGCGCAGGCGGACGGCGTAGTCGCTGTCCTGCTTGCGGCGTGCACGGCCGTGCTCACCCGGGGGGTACGGGCGACGCTCGAAGTACTTGGCTGCCTTGGGAGTCAGGGCAATGCCGAGGGCACGCGAAGCGCGGGCCTGACGGCGGGCACGTGTGTTGTTAGCCACGTTAACCTTTCACTGTTTCGGCGGTTTGGCCGCAGGACGGGACCAGGTCCCGAAATCTGCGACTGCTGAGTGCATGCTGGCCTCCATTAGGGAGAGCTCCGGTCAACCGCTGCCGTCTGCTACAGTCCTGAGCCGAGGCGCACGAAGGCGTCCGGCACGGGCTTGCCAGTCAACCGTCAATGTTAGCACGGCCTGCACCGCCGGAAATCCGGCCCGACGGCGGCCTCGCCTGCGGGAACAGAGGCAGCCTAGGGCTTGGGCTGAGCCTTGGACTTTGCCTGAGCCCTGGGCTTGGGCGCGGCCTTGGTCTTCGACTCGGGCTGGGTCCTGGTCTTGGACCGGGGCTTCTCTGCCTCAGGTGCGGGTGCGGCGGGCGCCGGCTCGGCCGCCGTGTCCGCTGCCGGACCCTCGTCTCCGGCAGCAGCCGGCGCGGCCGCCGTCGGAGCAACCGCCTCCGGAGCAACCGCCTCCGGAGCAGCCGCTCCCGGTGCCGGGGCCGCAGCCGCCGGCCGCGGGGGCATCGGGGTGCCGCGGATGATGCCGCGCAGCCGCTCCAGACGCGGTCCGATCTCCCGCTCCACGCCGTTGCCGGTGGGCTCGTAGTAGTTCCGCCCCACGAGGTCGTCCGGCGGATACTGCTGCCGCGCCACCGAGTGCGGGGCGTCATGCGAATAGACGTACCCGCGGCCGTGGCCGAGCTGTTTGGCTCCGGGGTAGTGCGCGTCGCGCAGATGCGCGGGGATCCCCTGGCCCCGGCCGGCGCGGACATCGGCGATCGCGGCGTTGATTCCCGCGTAGGCGGCGTTGGACTTAGGTGCCGTCGCCAGGTGCACCACGGCCTCGGCCAGGATGATCCGGGCCTCCGGCATGCCGACCAGCTGCACGGCCTGCGCCGCGGCGACGGCGGTCTGCAGGGCGGTGGGGTCAGCCATGCCGATGTCTTCGGCGGCGGAGATCATGATCCGCCGGGAGACGAAGCGCGGGTCCTCCCCCGCTTCCAGCATTCGTGCAAGATAGTGCAGCGAGGCGTCGACGTCGGAGCCGCGGACGGATTTGATGAAGGCGCTGGCGACGTCGTAATGCTGGTCTCCCGCCCGGTCGTAGCGCAGCGCCGCCACGTCGAGAGCTTTCTCGGCGTGCGGCAGCAGGATCACCGGCACCCCGCCGTCGTCGGATCCGCGTTCCGAGAACGCGACGCCGGCGGCCGCCTCCAGGGCGGTGAGGCCCCGCCGGGCGTCGCCGGCGGCAAGCCGGACCAGGTGTTCGAGGGCCTCGTCGCTCAACGTGACCCGGCCGGCGAGTCCGCGTTCGTCCGCCACCGCCCGGTTGAGCAGTCCGGCGATGTCCTGTTCCGTCAGCGGCCGGAGCGTCAGCAGCAGGGACCGGGACAGCAGCGGGGAGACCACGGAGAACGACGGATTCTCCGTGGTGGCAGCGATCAGGACCACCCAGCGGTTTTCCACGCCGGGCAGCAGGGCGTCCTGCTGGGCCTTGTTGAAGCGGTGGATCTCGTCGAGGAACAGCACGGTGGTGATGCCGTGCAGGTCCCGGTTGGTGAGGGCTTCCTCCATGACCCGGCGGACGTCCTTCACGCCGGCGGTAATGGCGGACAGCTCCACGAACTTGCGCCCGGCGCCGCGCGCCACGACATGGGCAAGGGTGGTTTTGCCGGTGCCCGGCGGGCCCCAGAGCATGACCGAGGTGGGGCCTGCGGGGTTCCGGTCATCGGCGGACTCAGCCAGGGTCCGCAGCGGCGAGCCGGGTCCGAGCAGATGCTGCTGCCCGACCACCTCGTCCAGGCTGCGGGGCCGCATCCGGACCGCCAGCGGACTGCGCGGGCGCCGCGCCGCACTTCCCGCAGGTGCCTCGTCGGCGTCGTCCCGGTCCTCATCGAAGGCGCTGCTGAACAAATCGCTCACCGTTCCAGCCTACTGGTGCCCGCGGACAGTCCGCGGCGCCGGCCGCGCGGCACCCCCGGAAGTGCCGAGGCCGGGTCCGGCCGGCGGGGTCTGGCAGACTCGACAGAGCATCCGCACCGCCAGCGATCCACCCCGTACCGCCACCGATCCACCCAGCACCGGCCCCGACCCTCCCAGCACCGGCCCCGACCCTCCCAGCACCGCAAGGACCTGATCATGACCGTAACCCGTCGGACGAGCGTGCCCGGCCCCCGGCTGGCCGGCTGGCTCGACCGTTTCGCCGCCGCCCAAGGGCCGCTGACGGTCACGGCCACCGATGAGGGACTGGAGGCGGCAGCGGCGAACGGTGCCCGGGCCGTGCTGGCTGCGCCCTGGCCCGAGGACGGACGTCCCGGACGCGGTGCGGACGACGTCGGGCGCCTCGCTGCGCTGGCCGGCCAGTCGCGCACCGTCGGGCTGGTGCTGGTGCGCCGCGGCGGCTGGGCCGTGGGCGTGGCCAGGGAGGGACGGCTGCTGCGTTCCAAGACGGGCAGCCGGTATGTGCAGGGCCGGACCGCCGCAGGCGGCGGCTCCCAGCAGCGCTACGCCCGACGACGCGCCAAACAGGCCGATGCACTGGTGGAGGCGGCGGCATCAGCGGCCGCTGTGCTCTTTGCCGCAGCATCGGCCGGGGACGCCGCGCCCCAGTATCTGGCCGCCGGCGGTGACCGGCTGCTGATCAGCCAGCTGCGGGAGGCGAGGGCCCTGCAGCCATGGAGCCGGCTGCCGCTGCTGCGCCCGGTCGATGTGCAGGACCCGAACCTCGCGTCGCTACGCAGAGCTGCATCCGACGCGTGTTCCGTAGCCGTCACCATCCATCTGCCGGACTGACGCTCAGCGCACTCCGGCCCAGAGCTCCTCGACAATCCCGGCAGCCGGCAGCGGGCGGGCCTCACGGAAGCCCCGCCCGGCCCACAGGCTCATCAGGTCGGCGTCTCCCCGCTCGGCGGCTTCCGCCCGCAGCGGCCGGGTGATCTGGTTGACCAGCGGGTAGGCGGCCGGCGCGTCACGGTGCCGGCGCATGAAGTCATTGGTCAGGCCGCGTGCCCACCGGCCGGAGAAGGCCCGGGTCAGCGACGTATCGGCGAACCGCTCCCCCGCCAGGGCCTGGCGGTGCAGCGGGTGCGTTCCGGCTTCAGGCGCCAGCAGCAGGGCCGTGCCCACCTGGACGGCGTCCGCCCCGGCCGTCAGCAGCTCCGCCACCTGCCCCGGCCCGCTGATCCCGCCCGCGGCGATCAGCTCCACTGTTTCGCGCGGTCCGGGCAGGACGTCCCCGAGGACGGTGCGCACACCCTCGAGCAGGTCCGGAAGCGCATCGGTGCCCGGCTCGGCGGCGGTGCGCAGCGTGCCGCGGTGGCCGCCGGCGTCGGGGCCCTGGACGCAGAGGATCCGCGCCCCGGATCCGACGGCGGCTTCCGCCTCCTCGGGGTCGGTGACGGTGATGACGACGGCGGTTCCCGCCTCGTGCAGCTGCCCCACCACCTCGGCGGTGGGCGCCCCGAAGGTGAAGGACACCACCGGTACCGACATCTCCAGGACCAGGCCCAGCTTCGCCTCCCAGCCGTCGTCGTCGGCGGCGTCAGGCAGCGGCAGCGGCTGCCGCGTGGGCGGCAGGGCACCCGTGGCCTGCTCGTCGAGCAGCTGGCCGCGGTACTGTGCGGCCGCCTCGTACGCGTCCGGGCCGGTGCCGGAGGTGGACGCCGTCTCCTGCGTGTTGGCCGCGTCCGGGACGAAAAGGTTCACTCCGAACGGGCGCCGCGTCAGGTCCTGCAGGCGTGCGATCCGGCCTTCCAGCACATCGGCGGCCAGGTAGCCTCCGGCCAGGAAACCCAGGCCGCCGGCGTCGGACACGGCGGCTGCGAGTTCGGGCGTGGACGGGCCGCCGGCCATGGGGGCGGCGATGATCCGCCGCGGCAGGTCATAGAGGCTGAACACAGCGGGCTCCTCGGGTCATCGGTCGGTCAGAGGCGGACGGAGCCGTCGACGCAGGTGACGGACTCGCCGCCGACCCAGATGCCGCCGTCGCGCTGGAAGATCCGCACCCGGCCCTTCCGCCCGACGGCGGTGCCCTGGCTCACCACGTAGCGGTCGGGCGCCAGGCCCGCGCCGATCAGCCAGACGGCCAGGCCGGCGTTGAGGCTGCCCGTGACGGGGTCTTCGGCGATGCCGAGGGCCGGCACGAAGGCGCGGACCTCGAAATCGGCCTCCGAGGTGTCCTCGTAGGGGCCGATGACGCCCACCCGCAGGCTGCCGAGGGCGGCGTTGTCGGGCTTGAGCGAGAGGACCGTCTCGGCGTCGGCCAGCAGCAGGCCGAGCCAGCCGGGCCCGTTGTCCACCCAGGCATGGCCGCGGACCTGGTCGATGCGCAGGCCCAGGGCCGTCACCGCCTGGGTGAGGGTGGGGTCGTCGAGCGGGCCGCTGCGCCGCAGCCGGGGGGCTTCGAAGGCGGCGAGGCCCGCGTTGGCGTGCAGGGTGACGATGCCGATTTCGCACTCCTGGAGCACCGTGCCGGGAGTGCGGGGCCGGTTGCCCGCCTCCAGCCAGGCGTGGCAGCTGCCCAGCGTGGGATGCCCGGCGAACGGGATCTCCCCGTTCGGCGTGAAGATCCGGACGCGGTAGTCGGCGCCGGCGATGGTCGGCGGCATCAGGAACGTGGTCTCCGAGAGATTGGTCCAGCGGGCGAACTGCTGCATGGCCTGGTCGGAGATGTCCTGGCCCTCCAGCACCACGGCCACGGGGTTGCCCAGATACGGGCTGCTGCCGAACACGTCCACCTGCTTGAACCAGCGCTCTCTCATGCCCACACCCTACTACCGGGCTGCCGGGCGGCTGCGCCGACGGCGCGCGCCCTGCGTTCAGGCGGCGTTACAAACTGTTGCGGCCCGGGCCCGCCGTCGGCCGGGCCGTTTGCCCCTCGACCGTGCCGGCCCTAGATTGGGAGCCAGAATCAAGAGTTCCAGCCAGAGGCCCTGGCCGGCTGGACGGCAACCCTCTCGCCGTAGCGGGGTGCTCCAGGTGACGATTCGGCCGCTCCGGTGGATTTCCCGCTGCGGCAAGTACAGCGTCCCTTCGCATGCAGCAGCGCGGAGGACGCCTCAGGCAGAGGACGTCCCATGACACTTGTTACCGATCTCCAGCCGACCGCCCTGCGCCGTGCCTTCGGGCGCTTCCCCTCCGGCATCGCCGCTCTCTGCGCAGAGGTCGACGGCGGCCCGCAGGGCATCGTTGCGTCGTCCTTCACCGTCGGGGTCTCCCTCGATCCGCCGCTGGTGATGTTCGCCGTGCAGAACTCCTCCCGCACCTGGCCGGTCCTGAAGCGGGCCGGGCGGATCGGCGTCTCGGTCCTCGGCACCGGGCACGACGGCGTCTGCCGCCAGATCGCCTCCCGCGACGGGGACCGTTTCGCCGGCCTCAGCCTGCACCAGGCGGACACCGGCGCACTGTTCCTCGACGAGGCTGCGCTCTGGCTTGAATGCTCGGTGGAGAATGAGGTCCCGGCCGGAGACCACGCCGTGGTGCTGCTGCGGGTACACGGCTACTCCACGCACGAGGAACGGCACGAACCGCTGGTCTTCCACGGGTCCGCGTTCCGGAACCTGAGCGTGCCGGCGTTCGCCTGACCCCGCCTGCGGGCCGGGCCGCCTCGGGGCGGGAGCGCACGAAGCCCGGCTGCCAACACGGCAGCCGGGCTTCGTCGCAGACCGGACCTGGGTAGAGGCCCGGCTTCGTTACCGGCCGGACGGGGAAGCGGGAGCGTCGGCAGGCTTGTCCTGCTTCTTCTCCGGCTTGAAGTCGACGCCGGCTTCCTTGCGCTGCTGCGCGCTGATCGGAGCCGGAGCGTTGGTCAGCGGGTCGTAGCCGCCGCCGGACTTCGGGAACGCGATGACGTCGCGGATGGACTCCGCGCCGGCCAGCAGGGCCACCACCCGGTCCCAGCCGAAGGCGATGCCGCCGTGCGGCGGGGCGCCGTACTTGAAGCCCTCCAGGAGGAACCCGAACTGCTCCTGCGCGGTTTCCTCGGAGATGCCCATCACCTTGAACACGCGCTCCTGCACGTCACGGCGGTGGATACGGATGGACCCGCCGCCGATTTCGTTGCCGTTGCAGACGATGTCGTAGGCGTAGGCCAGCGCGGAACCGGGGTCGGTGTCGAACGTGTCGAGGAACTCGGGCTTCGGCGAGGTGAACGCGTGGTGCACGGCCGTCCACTCGCCCGCTCCTGCGGCGACGTCACCGGCTGCCACGGCCGCTGCCGCGGGCTCGAACATGGGCGCGTCGACAACCCACACGAAGGCCCAGTCGCCGGGATTGATGAGTCCGGTGCGGTGGCCGATCTCCACGCGGGCGGCTCCGAGCAGCGCCCGGGCCGAGGACTGGTCACCGGCGGCGAAGAAGATGCAGTCGCCGGGCTTGGCACCGACGGTGCCGGCCAGGTTCTCGCGCTCGAAGTCGGTGAGGTTCTTGGCCACCGGGCCGGTCAGGCTGCCGTCCTCCTGGACCAGCACGTAGGCCAGGCCCTTGGCGCCGCGCTGCTTCGCCCATTCCTGCCAGGCGTCGAGGGTGCGGCGGGCCTGCGAGGCGCCGCCGGGCATCACGACGGCGCCGACGTACGGGGCCTGGAAGACGCGGAAGGTGGTGTCCTTGAAGAACTCGGTGAGTTCGGTCAGTTCCAGACCGAACCGCAGGTCGGGCTTGTCGGAGCCGTACTTCGCCATGGCCTCGGCGTAGGTCATGCGGCGGATCGGGGTTTCGATCTCGACGCCGATCAGCTTCCACAGCGACTTCACGATCTGCTCGCCCAGGGCGATGATGTCGTTTTCCTCGACGAAGCTGGCCTCGATGTCCAGCTGGGTGAATTCCGGCTGCCGGTCGGCGCGGAAGTCCTCGTCGCGGTAGCAGCGGGCGATCTGGTAGTACTTCTCGAACCCGCCGACCTGCAGCAGCTGCTTGAACAGCTGCGGGGACTGCGGCAGGGCGTACCAGGAGCCCGGGGCCAGGCGGGCCGGAACGACGAAGTCGCGGGCGCCTTCAGGCGTCGAGCGGGTCAGGGTGGGGGTTTCGATCTCGACGAAGCCCTCATCGTGCAGCAGCTCGCGGGCCACCCGGTTCGCTTCGGAGCGCAGGCGCAGCGCGGCGGCCGGGGCCGGGCGGCGCAGGTCGAGGTAGCGGTGCTTCAGGCGGGCTTCCTCGCCGACCTCCACATGCTCGTCGATCTGGAAGGGCAGCGGATCGGAGGTGTTGAGGATGACCACCTCGTCGGCGATGACCTCCACCTCGCCGGTGGCCAGCGCCGGGTTCTCGTTGCCCTCGGGCCGCTTTTCCACCTTGCCGGTGATCTGCAGGACGTATTCGTTGCGCAGCCCGTGGAAGACCTCCTCCTCCCGCACCACCACCTGCGCCACGCCGGAGGCATCACGCAGGTCGAGGAAGGCGACGCCGCCGTGGTCCCTGCGCCGGGCCACCCAGCCTGCAAGGGTGACGGTCTGACCAATATGCTCGGCCCTCAGGGTGCCAAGCGCATGTGTGCGCAGCAAAGCAGTCCTCTCAAAGATTGCTTGCGGAAAACACGGTTCCCGCTCAAGGTGAATAGAGATCTCCACAAGAGTTTACCGGTGTTCGCTCCGTTTCCCCGCCGCCGCCTGCGGCCCGGCAGGAGGTCCATGCCCAGCAGCAAGCCCGTGCGTCCCCTCGGCGGCTTCGATGCCACCATGGCCGGGCTGGGATCCATGATCGGGACCGGGCTGTTCGTCGTGTTCCCGCCGGCCGTCGCCGCCTCGGGCGGCCTGCTGCTGGCGCCCTGCCTCATCGCGGCCCTGGTGGCCTACTGCTGTGCGGTGTCCACCTACCAGCTCGCCGGCGCGGTCGATGACCGGCTGCCCGGCACGGACCGCGGCTGGCTGCGCGACGGCGGAGCCGCGCGCACCGCGGCACGCATGCTGCTGGGACCCTACGCCGGCTTCCTCACCGGCTGGCTGCTGATCTGCGCGCTGCTCGCGGCCGCGGGAACCGCGGCGCTGACCTTCGGCACCTACGTCTTCGGTGACCGTGCCGGAATCGCCGCCGCGGCGGCCGTTGCGGCCCTCACCGTGGCCAACATCCTCGGTGCCGTCCGCGGCACCTGGGCGTCGAGGTTCATCGTGGCCTTCGTGATTGCGGTGGCCGGGTTCGCGGCCATCGCCGCGTTCAGCGTCCCGGAGCGGCCGACGGCGGGACTGCCGGCACCCGAGGAACCCACCGCCGCCGGGGTGCTGCAGGCCGCGGGGGTGGTGTTCTTTGCGTTCGCAGGCTACTCGCGGCTGGCGTCCATGGGGCCGCAGGTGAGGCGCAGCGGCGTCAACATTCCGCGGGCGCTGCCGGCCGCCGTCGCCGTCGTCCTCGCCCTGTACCTGGCGGTGGGCGAGTCGCTGCTGGCCTTCTTCGGCCCGTCCGCCCTCGCGGTCGCCGAGGCCCCTCTGCTGGTCCCGGTCCAGTCGGTGCAGAGCACGGTCGGCACGGGAGCGGTCACCGCCGCCGCCGCGGTCGCCGGGCTGGGCGGCGCGTGGGCACTGATCGGGGCCATCGGACGCACTGCGGCGTCGATGGCGGACGACGGCGACCTGCCGCGGCTGTTCCGCAGCGCCGGTTCGGAATCCGGCAGCGTCCCCGGCTCCGGGCATCCGGCAGGCAACCGGCGGGCCCTGCCCGGGTCGGCGCTGGCAGCCCGGGTCCAGGCCCAGCCGTGGGCGGCGGAGGCGGCGGCCGGCGCCGTCGTCGTGCTGCTGTGTTTGAGCACGGAGCTGACCACCCTCCTCGCAGCCGCGTCCTTCGGACTGCTCCTGTATGCGGCGGTGACGGCGATGGGTGCCTTCGCCCTGCGGACCCGCCCGTGGTTCGCCCCGCGGCTGCTCAACTTCCTCGGCCTGGCCGGGGCGCTGCTGCTGGCCCTGGCGCTGCCGCCGCTGGTGATCGCGTGGATGGGGATCGTGCTGCTGTTCGGGCTGGTGGTGCGGCTGAGCTTCCGGCGCGGGCAGGACGCCCCGGGCCTGCTCCCGCCGCCTGACTAAGCGGTACCGCCGGCGCCTCCGGGCCGCCGCTCCGGCCCATCCTCCGGCCACCGGCGCCGGCCGGCCCGCGTCCTCCGGGCCCGGCTTCGGCATGTCCTCCGTTCGGGGGACGTGCCGGGTGCCGGGTCTGGCTAGGGTGAAGGCATGCCCTCCGTCAGTTCCGAGCCCACCGCCGGCAGCCCCGCTCCCCGGATCTGGCCCGGCGGCGTGGTTGCCGCCGTCGGCTATTTCGCCGCCGGGTCGGTGCTGATGCTGATGCAGGCCAACGTCGCGACCTTCCTGCCCGGTTCCGGGCTGCCCGGTCCACCCTGGGACTGGTTCGCCTATCTGCTCCTCGGCTGCGCGGGGCTGCTCTTCCGCAGCGCCAACGTCCCGCTCATGCTCGCGCTGACCGCCCCGGCGGCGGTGCTGTGCCTGCTGGCCGACGCGGGCGTGGCCGGTTTCCTGCTCACCTTCGAGGCCATCTACTCCGGCATCCTGTACGGCCGCCCGCGGCTGAGCCGGGTGGTGGCCCGCGTGGCACAGGCCCTCGCAGCCGTCATGGTGGTGGTCGTCACCGCGACCTACCGCGACGTGGAAACGACCGTGCTGGCGACGGTCCAGGCGCTGGTGGTCTTCCTGATGCCGGTCTGGTGGGCCGGGGACCTCCGGGCCCAGCGGGACCGCACCGAGGATGCCCGAGCCCGGGCCGAAGCCGAGCGCCGGGACGCGCTCCACGCCCGCGAGGTGGCCGCCCTCCAGCTGGAGCTGGCCGTCACCGAGGAGCGGGCCCGGATGGCGCGGGAGCTGCATGATTCGATTGCGGGGCACCTGTCGGCGATCGCGCTGCAGAGCGGAGCCGCTGCGGCGGCCGCGGATCCCGCGCTGACCTCCCGGGTGCTCAGCCAGGTCCGCGCCGAAAGCCTGCGCGCCCTCGAGCAGATGCGCAGCATGATCGATGTGCTCGAGTCCCGCGACGGCCGCGGGCTGCCCGTCTCCGGGCAGGCCGACCTCGCAGACCTCGCCGGCTCCGCCGCCGCTGCGGGCACCCCGGTGCGGATCACCGGCGGAGAGCTCCTGCCTGACGAAGCGCCCGCCGCCCTCCGCTCCGGGGTCTTCCGGATCGTGCAGGAGGCCCTCACCAACTGCATCCGGCACGCTCCCGGCCGGGAGGTGCTGGTCCGCCTTGGCACCGACGACGGCGGCGCGCTGCTCCTCGAGGTGGCCAACAGCCTGACGCCGGAGCCGGCAAACGGTGCCGCCCCGGGCGGTGCGGACGCTGCCGGTGCGGACGCTGCCGGTGCGGATGCCGCCGCCGTCGGCATCAATGCCGGCTCCGGAATCCGGAACATGAAGCTGCGGGCCGTCCGGCTCGGCGGCACCCTGACGGCGGGTGCCGAGGACGGCCTCTGGCGCGTCGCGGCGCGCCTCCCCCTCACGGAAGGACCCCAATGAGCGTACGGATACTGCTGGCCGACGACCACTTCGCGGTGCGCGGCGGGCTGCGCATGATCCTCGACGCCGCCGACGGCCTCGAAGTGGTCGGCGAAGCGGCCGACGGCGCCACTGCAGTGTCAATGGCGCGCGCCCTGCGGCCGGATCTGGTGCTGATGGACGTGCAGATGCCCGGCATGGACGGCATCGACGCCACGGAAGCCATCATCGCGGCAGGACATGCGGCGGTGCTGGTGCTCACCACGTTCGACATCGACGACTACGTCTTCCGGGCGCTGCGGGCCGGCGCGGCCGGTTTCCTGCTCAAGACCGCGGAACCGGCGGAGCTGGTCCGCGCCGTCCGCCGGGTGGCCGACGGCGACAGCGTCCTCTCCCCCGAGGTCACCGGAACGCTGATCGCCGCAGCGCTGGGCGGAGGACCAGCGGCCGGTGCCGCCGGCGCGGGCGGCGCGGGTAGTGCAGGCCGTGCAGCCGGCACCGGCCCGGCCGCGCCCGTGGATACACTGACCGCCCGTGAGCAGGCCGTTCTGGACTGCCTGGCCGACGGGCTGTCCAACCAGGACATTTCCGCCCGGCTCGGGATCGCGGAGACGACCGTCAAGACGCACGTCTCCCGCGTCCTGGCCAAGCTGGGCGTCGCGTCACGGGTGCAGGCGGCCCTGCTCTACCGGGGTGCCTGACCCCAGCCCCGCCGGCGCCGGCTCAGCGGCTACGGTGCCGGCGTGGCGGCGGCTGCGCGCACCTGCGGCGCCAGGTCCTCCGCGGGCGGCATCCAGGCGGCGGGATCGGCGGGAACCTGGTCTCCGGAGCGGATGTCCTTGACCTCGTGCGTGCCGTCTTCGGACGTGAACCAGACGAAGGGGATCCCGCGGCGGTCGGCGTACTTGATCTGCTTGCCGAACTTCTCGGCCTTGGCGGCGACCTCCACGCTGATCCCCCGTGCCCGCAGCTGCGCTGCGACGTCCTGCGCCGCCGACCATGACCCGTCGTCGGTCAGGGTGACCAGCACGGCCGTCGGCACGCTGCGGCTGGCCTCGGCGAAGCCCTGGCTGAGGATCCGCGAGACCAGGCGGGTGACGCCGATGGACAGCCCGACGCCGGGGAAGGTCCGGCTGCCCTTCGCGGCCAGCGCATCGTAGCGGCCGCCGGAGCAGATGGAGCCGAGCTGCTCGTGGCCCACCAGCACGGTCTCGTAGACGGTGCCGGTGTAGTAGTCCAGGCCGCGGGCGATGCTCAGGTCCGCCAGGACCCGGCCGGGGGCGCGGCGGCCGGCTTCGGCGATGACCTCGGCCAGCTCGGCCAGGCCTTCCTCCAGCAGATCGTCCTGGACGCCCAGGGCACGCACCTGCTCCACGAAGGAGGTGTCTTCCGTACGGATGGAGGCCAGCGCCAGGGCAGCCTGCGCCTGCTCATCGGTGGCGCCGAGCTCGTCGCGGAGCAGCTCAGCCACCCGCTCGGGGCCGATCTTCTCCAGCTTGTCGATGCTGCGCAGCACCCCGGCGGTGTCGGTGAGGCCGATGCCGCGGTAGAAGCCCTCCGCCAGCTTGCGGTTGTTCACCCGGATCCGAAACTCAGGAATCGGCAGCGCACCCAGCGCCTCGGCAATGACGAGCGCCAGCTCCACGTCGTACCGGAACGGCAGCTCGCCGTCGCCCACCACATCGATGTCGGCCTGGGTGAACTCCCGCGCACGGCCCTCCTGGGGACGCTCTCCGCGCCAGACCTTCTGGATCTGGTAGCGGCGGAACGGGAAGGACAGGTGCCCGGCGTTTTCCACCACGTACCGGGCGAAGGGCACGGTCAGGTCGAAGTGCAGCGCCAGCTGGTTCGGGTCCTGGCGGCCGCCGGTCCCGCCCTCCTCGGCCTGCAGCCGGCTCAGGGCGTAGACCTCCTTGTCGATCTCGCCCTTGCGCAGCAGCTGGCCCACCGTCTCCACGGCCCGGGTCTCGATGTTGGTGAAGCCGTGCAGTTCAAAGGTGCGGCGCAGCACGTCGAGCACATGCAGCTCCACCAGGCGCTCCTGCGGCAGCCATTCAGGGAAACCGGACAGAGAGGCCTTGCGTGCCATGCGGGGAAGCTCCTTGGGAAAATCGGTGAGGCCTCCGCGGGCAGGCCGGGGCCGTTTCCGTGGAGGGTGGGTGCTGCAGACGGTGCTTACACTGTGTGCGGCACTCATTTTAGCCCTACGGCGGCTCCCCGTGCCGCGGAAGGCGCCGTCGTCCCCGCCGCCCTGCCCGGGCGGCCCGGCAGACCAGGAGGAGAGCGTGCCCACCAAACGCGTTGACCGCGAAACCCGACGCCGGATCGCCCGCATGGAGGCCCGCCGTGCCCTGGCGGCGGCGCAGGTCCGCCGCCGTCGGCGGGACAACCTGTTCGCTGGCCTGGCGGGGCTTCTGGCCCTGGTGCTCGCCGTCGCCCTGCAGGCTTTCTGGTTCTCCAACGACCCCGCGCCCGACGACATGGCGCTGATCCGTGACCAGCAGGAACGCGATGCCCGGACCGCCGCCGGCGTTCCGGACCCGGACACCGCCCGGGGCAGGGTCTTCACCGGCACCCTGGACCTGAACGTGGGTGAGCTGGGCGTCGAGCTGGACGGCAGCGCCGCTCCGCAGGCCGTCGCGGTGTTCAAGCAGCTCGCCGACGACGGCACTCTGGCCGGGCGCAGCTGCCACCGGCTGACGGCCACCCCGGACATGGGTGTGCTGCAGTGCGGCTCCGAAGACGGAGAAGGCAGCGGCGACCCGGATTTCCAGTGGGGCCCGATCGAGAATGCCCCGGCCGACGGCGTGTATCCGGCCGGCACCATCGCGGTGGCCCGGGGCGGGACGCCGGACAGCCACGGCACCCAGTTCTTCATTACATATAAGGATTCGCGCATCACCCAGGACGGCGGCGGCTACACGATAATGGGTAAGGTAACGTCAGGGCTGGACGTCCTGGAATCAGTGGCCGCCGGCGGCATTGAGGCGGACCTGCAGGACGGTCGGCCCAAGACAGCGGTGGCGATAGATTCGTTTACCCTGAACTAAACGGAAAACGGCCGGGCAACCGGGCGCTTCCGATTATCCCGAGCGAAAGACTTTTTGCGGTGACAGACAGTCAGAAATCCGACGACACGACGGGCCGGCCGGCCGCACCCCGGCCCGGCACGCCCAGCCCCGCCGCCTTCGCTGCGCGCCATCCCGCTCCGGCCCCGGCCGCAGCTGCGGCGCCGCAGCCCGTGGTGGCTGCGCCTGCCCTGCACCAGACCACGCTGGAGGAGGCTGCCGCCTTCGCCCGCGTCGAAGAGGACGGCCACGTCTTCCTCCTGGTCGACGGCGCCGAACACCCGGTCGGCCAGTACCCTGACGCCACCCGGGAGGAGGCGCTGGCCTACTTCGTGCGCAAGTACGACGACCTGGTCGCGCAGGCAGCGCTGCTGGAACAGCGCCTGGCCGCCAAGGCGCCCGCCGCGGATATGGGCAAGACCCTCAAGCACCTCGCCGAGCAGGTTGCCGAGCGGAAGTTCGTGGGCGACGTCGCCGCCCTGGACGCGCGCATCGAGGCCCTGTCGGCAAGCATTGCCGAGGCCGAGGCCGCCGAGCGTGCCGAGCAGGACGCAGCGAAGGCCCGCGAGCTCGCCGCCCGCGAGGCGATCGTCGCCGAGGCGGAGGAAATTGCCGCCAAGGATCCCGCCACCGTGCAGTGGAAGACCAGCAGCAACCGCATGAACGAGCTCTTCGACGCCTGGAAGACCTCGCAGAAGAACGGCCCGCGGTTGGGCCGCAGCACCGAGGACGCCCTCTGGAAGCGGTTCCGCTCCGCCCGGACCGTCTTCGACCGCCACCGCCGCGCCTACTTCTCCCAGCTGGACAACGAGAACGCTGCGGCCAAGAAGGCCAAGGAGGCCCTGATTGCCCGGGCCGAGGAGCTTGCCGACTCCACCGACTGGGGTGCCACGGCCGCCGAGTACCGGCGCCTGATGGACGAGTGGAAGGCCTCCAAGCGGGCCAGCCGCAAGGACGACGACGCACTGTGGGCCCGTTTCCGGGCTGCGCAGGACCGGTTCTTCGCGGCCCGCCAGGCCGCCAACGAGGTCATTGATGAGCAGTTCGCCGCGAACCTGCTGGTCAAGGAGGAGATCCTCAAGGAGGCCCAGGCCCTGCTGCCGGTGAAGGACCACCGGGCGGCACGGCGTGCCCTGACCGAGATCCAGGACCGCTGGGAGGCCGCTGGCAAGGTGCCCCGTGCCGACATGGGCCGGATGGAATCCGGGCTGCGCCGCGTCGAGGAGGCCGTGAAGGCCGCCGAGGACGAGCACTGGCAGCGTTCCAACCCTGAGACCAAGGCCCGGACCAACAGCGCGCTGAGCCAGCTCGAGGCCGTGATCGCCTCCCTCGAGGAGGACCTGGCAGCGGCCGAGAGCAACGGTGACGCACGGCGGATTGCCGCGGCGCGCGAAGCGCTGGACGCCCGCCGCCAGTGGCTGGACATGCTGCAGAAGTCCGCGCAGGACTTCTCCTAACCCGCGCCGACGGCGGCCGGCTTTTCGCCGTCCGCCGCTTAAGCCCCGGCGGTTTCCACAGGAAGCCGCCGGGGCTTTGCGCTTCCCGGCGGCAGTGGGCACGCTGGGCGGTATGCCCCCGCCCGCGCCGGATGCCCGCAGCACGCCGCCGGGCGTCCGGCTGTTCCTGCCCGGCGCGCCCTTCACAGCGGTGGAGCTGGCCGGAATGCGCCGGGACGGGCTCCTGCGGTATGTCTACGCGGGCGCCTACGCGGAGGCACACACCCTGCCCGGTCCTGCGGAACGTGCAGCAGCTGCGATGTGGCGGCTCTCGGACGCGGTGAGGGCGCGGGCGGTCCTGGGGCGGATGAGCGCTGCCTGGGTCCACGGCTGCGCCGACGCGCCGGGACGGCCGGTCCTCCTGGCCGACAGGTCCCGCCGCAGTACGTGGATGCCCGGAGCTGTCCTGCACGAGGTGCGGCTCGGCCCGGCCGACGTCGTGACGCTGGGGGCGGCACGCGTCACCTCGCCGCTGCGGACGGCGCTGGACCTGGCCTATCACGAGCCGGCCGCCCGCGCGGTGCCCGCCCTGGCGCTCCTGGGCACCGATCCGGACCTGGCCTGCCCGCTGGCGCACGTCCTCGCCGTCGTGCTGGCCCGCAGGCACGCTCCCGGGCGGGAGCATGCGCTGCGCAGCCTGCGGCAGGCCATGCCGCCCGGAGGATGAGGCTCAGGGCCGTCGCTGGGATCCGGTGGTGCGGTACACGTCGTAGACGCCGTCGATCCGGCGGACGGCGTTGAGGATGTGGTTCAGGTACTTCGGGTCGCCCATTTCGAAAACGAACTTGGACATGGCCACCCGGTCGCTGGAGGTGTTCACGCTCGCCGAGAGGATGTTCACGTGATTCTCGGCCAGGACCCGGGTGACGTCGGAGAGCAGGCTCTTGCGGTCCAGTGCCTCGACCTGGATCTCCACCAGGAAGACGCTGGACTGGGTCGGTGCCCATTCCACGTCGACCATGCGGTCGGGCTGGTCCCGCAGGTCGTGGACGTTGCGGCAGTCACTGCGGTGCACCGACACGCCCGAACCGCGGGTGACGAAACCGACGATGGGATCCGGCGGCACCGGAGTGCAGCAGCGGGCGAGCTTGACCCACACGTCGCCGACGCCGCGCACCGTGACGCCGGAGTCGGAGAACTTGGGACGGCGGACCTGCGAGGAGATCGGCGCCTCCTCCAGGTCCTCCTCGGCGCCCTGGTGCCCGCCCATGAGCGAGACCAGGTGTTCGATCACGTTCTGCGCGGAGGTGTGGCCGTCACCGACCGCCGCGTACAGGCCCGAAATGTCCTGGTGATGCAGCTCCTGCGCGACGGCGGTCAGCGCGTCGTGCGTCATGAGCCGCTGCAGCGGCAGGTTCTGCTTGCGCATGCCGCGCGTCAGCAGGTCCTTGCCCTTTTCGATCGCCTCTTCGCGGCGCTCCTTGGAGAACCACTGGCGGATCTTGTTCCGGGCCCGCGGGCTCTTGACGAACCCCTGCCAGTCCTGGCTCGGCCCGGCGCCTTCGGCCTTGGAGGTGAAGATCTCCACCCAGTCACCGTGCTGCAGTTCGCTGTTCAGCGGCACCAGCTTGCCGTTGACCCGGGCGCCGATGGTCCGGTGCCCCACCTCCGTGTGGACGGCGTAGGCGAAGTCCACCGGCGTGGACCCGGCGGGCAGGGCCATGACCTCGCCCTTGGGGGTGAAGACGAAGACTTCCTGCGCGTTGATCTCGAAGCGCAGCGAGTCGAGGAACTCGTCGGGGTCGGAGGTTTCCTGCTGCCAGTCCACGAGGGAGCGCAGCCAGCCCATGTCGTTGTTGTCCGGGGCCGGGTCCGCGCCGCCCTGGCGGCGGGCGCCGTCCTTGTACTTCCAGTGCGCGGCCACGCCGTACTCGGCACGGCGGTGCATGTCATGGGTGCGGATCTGGATTTCCACCGGCTTGCCGCCCGGACCGATCACCGTGGTGTGCAGCGACTGGTACATGTTGAACTTCGGCATCGCGATGTAGTCCTTGAACCGCCCGGGCAGGGGGTTCCAGCGCGCGTGCAGGGCACCGAGGGTGGCATAGCAGTCACGGACCGAGTCGACGAGCACCCGCACGCCCATCAGGTCATGGATGTCGTCGAAGTCCTTGCCGCGCACGATCATCTTTTGGTAGATCGAGTAGTAGTGCTTCGGGCGGCCGGTGATGGTCGCCTTGATCTTCACCGTGTGCAGGTCTTCGGCGATCTGGGAGCGGACGGTGGAGAGGTACTTCTCCCGTTCGGGCGTCCGGTCCCCCACCATGCGGACAATCTCTTCGTACACCTTCGGGTGCAGCGCCGCGAAGGACAGGTCCTCGAGCTCCCACTTGATCGTGTTCATGCCGAGCCGGTGGGCCAGCGGAGCAAAGATCTCCAGCGTCTCGCGGGCCTTGCGGGCCGAGGACTGGGGCGAGACGAACCGCCAGGTGCGGGCGTTGTGCAGCCGGTCGGCCAGCTTGATGACGAGGACGCGGATGTCCTTCGCCATGGCCACGACCATCTTCCGCACGGTTTCGGCCTGCGCCGCGTCGCCGAAGGTGACCTTGTCCAGCTTGGTGACGCCGTCCACCAGCATGGCGACCTCGGGGCCGAAGTCCCGCCGCAGCTCATCGAGCGTGTAGCTGGTGTCCTCCACGGTGTCGTGGAGCAGGGCTGCGGCGAGCGTTGTCCCGCTCATGCCCAGTTCGGCCAGGATCGTCGCCACGGCCACCGGGTGGGTGATGTACGGGTCCCCGCTCTTGCGGGTCTGGCCCTGGTGGCTGCGTTCGGCCACCAGGTAGGCCCGCTGGATCAGGTCGAGGTCCTCGCGCGGATTGTTCGCGCGCACGGTGCGCAGCAGCGGCTCCAGCATCGGTGAGTAGCCGGGCTGGCTGCGTCCGGCCAGGCGCGCCAGGCGCGCCCTGGTACCGGTGCGCCGGCCGGGCCGGACCGCAGGAGGAGGAGTCGGGGCCGGCACGGGTGCGGGGACGGCGACGACCTTGTCGGACGTGCCGCCGCCGGCAGGCGCGGGAGAGGGCACCCCGCCGCCGGGCCGGGACGATTCCAAAGCGCCGTTCGGGGGCGCAACAGGACCCGCACCGTCTTTCTCCGGTGCCTTGACCTTCTGCGTGCTTGACGCCGATCGTGCGCTCTCGGCCACTGCCGCCCTTTCGTTGCCAGCAAAAACCTTTAGCGTCCAGTCTATGCCTCCCCCGGCCCGCACCAGTACCTTCCGATGCCGCGGATTCTGTCACCCTGGCGGCCGGCGGACCCGGCAGCTCCGCGGCCGCCGGTGCGGCGCCGGCGACGAAACAGGCCGTGCACCCGGTGCGGGTGCACGGCCTGCCGCGTCGCTCAGACGCGGATGAGGGTTCCGGCCGGGCTTCGGCGGGCGGGAAGGCGGGTCAGGCGGAGGACGCCGCCGCGTCGCCGGCGGCGCGGGCGCCGTCGGGCTCCCCGTCCCGGGCCTGCCCGCCCTGCTCGCGGGCTTCGAGCTTGCGGCGCTGGGCCACCTTCTTCGCCTGCTTCACGATTGCCGGTTCGTTGCGGCGCAGCCAGGCGTACATGGGTGCGGCAATGAAGACCGTGGCAACGGTGCCCAGGATGATGCCGATGAACAGGGCCAGCGAAAGGTCCTTCAGGGTGCCGGCACCCAGCAGGTACGCACCGATGAACAGGATGGAGGCCACCGGCAGCACCGCCACCACCGAGGTGTTGATCGAGCGGACCAGGGTCTGGTTGACGGCGAGGTTGACCTCCTCGGCGAAGGTGCGTTTGGTGCGGTTCGCGAGGTCGGCCGTGTTTTCCCTCACCTTGTCGAAGACCACCACCGTGTCGTAGAGCGAGTAGCTCAGCACGGTCAGGAAGCCGATGATCGCCGACGGCGTGACCTCGAACCCGCTGAGCGAGTACACGCCGGCCGTGACCACCATGACGGTGACGAGGGCGGTGATCGCCGCCAGCGACATCTTCCAGGTGCGGAAGTAGATCGCCATCAGGACGGCGGCCAGGGCAACGAAAACAATGAGGCCGATCAGCGCCTGGCGGCTCACCCCCTCGCCCCACACCGGGCCGATGAAGGTGGACGTCACTTCCTCGTCGGAGACGTCGTAGGCCTCGCCGAGGGCGTCCTTGACCTCCAGGGTCTGGTCGTCGCTGAGGGTTTCGGTCTGCACCCGCATGGTGCCGGGCGCAATGTTGGTCACCCGGGCCTCGGCGCCGCCGACGATGGAGGAGACGGCCTCCTCACCGGCTGCGACGTCGGTCTTTTCGACGCCGGAGATGGTGAACTCGCTGCCGCCGCGGAAGTCGATGCCGAGGTTGAAGCCGCCCTTCGCCACCGGGATCAGGATCGAAATCACCATGGCGACGGCGGCGATCAGGAACCACAGCCGCGCCTTGCCGACGAAGTTGTAGGACCGTTTGCCGGAATAGAGCTCGTTGCCGAAGGTCGAGAAGCTGAACCTGCTCACTTGGCGTCCTCCTGGGAGCCGGTGCGGCCGCTGCCGGCCATGGAATCCGTCTTGCTGCTGTCCTGCTCTGCCGCCCTTTCGGCGGCCCTGCGTTCGGCAATCGTCATGCGCCGCTCGGCTTCCTTCAGTGCCCCCTTGTTGCGGGCCTTGACCTGTTTGGGCGCAGCCGTTCCGGGTTCACGCAGGCGTCCGGCTCCGCGGTAGAGCGGAACGGCGCCGAGCCGGCTCGCGTCCAGCCCGGACCACTTGTGGCCGCGGCCGAAGAACTTCGTGCGGGCCAGCAGCACCATGGTCGGGTGCGTGAACATGAACACGACGATCAGGTCCGCGATCGCGGTCAGGCCGAGGGTGAATGCGAAGCCGCGGACGTTGCCCACCGCCACGAAGTAGAGCACGACGGCGGCCAGCAGGTTGACGGCCTTGGAGGCCAGGACCGTCCGCTTGGCCCGTTTCCAGCCGTTGTCCACGGCGGAGACCAGTCCGCGGCCGTCCCGCAGTTCGTCCCTGATGCGTTCGAAGTACACGATGAAGGAGTCGGCGGTCTGGCCGATGGCCACAATCAGGCCGGCCACGCCGGCCAGCGAGAGCCGGTAGTTGTGGGACCAGCCGAGGATGGTGATCGCCAGGTAGCTGAGCACGCCGGCGACGACGAGCGAGGCGATGGTCACCAGGCCCAGGGCGCGGTACTGGAACAGCGAGTACACGGCGACCAGGACCAGGCCGATCAGGCCCGCGATCATGCCCATCCGAAGCTGGTCGGCGCCCAGGGTGGCGGAGACCTGCTGCTCGGACTGGATGTCGAAGCTGATCGGCAGCGCGCCGTACTTCAGCTGCTCGGAGAGGTTGCGCGCGGTTTCCTCGGTGAAGTTGCCGGTGATCTGCGGCTTGCCGTCGGTGATCACGGCGTTGACCGTTGGGGCGCTGATGATCTGCCCGTCCAGCACGATCGCGAACTGGTTCTGCGCTCCGGTGAGGCTGAAGAGCCGCTCGGTGACGCTGCGGAAGGTCTCGCTGCCCTCGCTGTTGAACTCGATGTTCACGGCCCACTGGTTCAGGGAGGCGCCGTTGCCGCCCTGGGCCATGCCGAAGCTGGCGGTGGAGATCTGGGATCCGGGCACCTCGACGGGGCCGAGGATGTACTTGCCCATCGTGTCCGGCTCGCAGGCCACCATCGGCTGGTCGGTCGGCGCCGGTTCGGTGGCTGCTTCCAGGACCGCCGGGTCGGTGCAGTCCAGGGCCTCGAACTCGCGGAAGATCTCCGGGGTGATCCAGTTGGTGTCGGAGGCATCCGCGGGTTCTCCCGCGGGCTGCGGAAGCTGGTCATCCGGCGTCGGGGTTTCCGCTGCCGGGGCCATGCCCGCGCCGCCGTAGAGCACCGGGCGGAACTCCATGTAGGCCGAGGCCTGGATCAGTTCTCGGGTCTCGGCGTCGGGGGCGCCGGGAAGGGACACCACTACGTTGCGGTTGCCCGAGGTGTTGCCCTGGGTGCTGATTTCGGCCTCGGAGACGCCGCTGCCGTCGACCCGCTGGCGGATGATCTCCACCGCCTGGTCGAGCTGTTCCTCGCTGATGTTGCTGTCCCCGCCCTGGACCTTGGGCGAGAGGATCATCTGCGTTCCGCCCTCCAGGTCAAGGGCGAGCTTGGGGGTCCAGGAGGCTCCGCCCCACAGCGAGGCACCTCCGAGCAGCATGGCCAGCGCAGCACAAAGGACACCCAGCCAGGTGAGTGTCCTCTTCGCCGCCGATCCGGGACCGGTACGAGACATGGTTATTCCTTCAGGCGTGAGAAACCGGCGGACCGCGGCGGGCCGCCGGGAGCCGCGGACCCGACCGGGCCCGCGGCTTTCGGAAGAGTCTAGTTCTCTTTGTTCTTGTCGCGGTCCGCCTGATCGGCGGGGTCGACGTCGACCGGGCGCTCAGGTGCCGGGGCATCGCCGGTCAGGGCGGAGGCGTCGTCGGGAACCTGCGGCTGCTCCTCTTCGGCGACCGGGGTGACGACCTTGGTCAGCGCCTGGAGGTGCACGGTGGCGGTGTTGCCGGGCGAGAGCTCCAGGACGGCCTTGTTCTCCTCGGCGTCGATGGAGACGATGGTGCCGAAGATGCCGGAGTTGGTCATCACCTCGGTGCCGGGGACCATCTGGGTGCGCTGCTGCGCCATCTGCTGCTGCGTCTTCTTGTTCTTGCGGAACATCATGAAGACCAGCAGGATCAGCAGCACGGGCAGCATGAGGTTGATAAGGCCGCCGCCGGTGGCCTGCTCGCCGTTGGTCTGGGCCAGAATGTTCACGAACACTGAGGAATTTCCGATCTTGTTGACAGCTGATGATTGGCTCTTCGGCCACGCCCGCGGCGCAAGGGCCACGGACCGCTTCCGGGCACGCTGCACACGGCCGGGCGTGCCCAGTCTATGGGACAACGGACGCGGCGGAGGTTAAGTTTCCGGCTTTTCTGCTGCGAATCCGCTGCGGCCCCCGGGCATGCCCTGTTCCCCGCTGCTCCTGAACCGGGCAGGTCGGGCAGGATCAGCCCTGCTCCCCGTCCGGCCGCGTCCCGGCGTCGCCGTCGTCAAACAACGGCAGCGGGGCGGCGCCGGTGAAGGCTCCGGCGGCCAGGCCGGCGGCGCCTTCCGGCATCTGCAGGCCCAGGTGTTCCCAGGCCGCGCGCGTGGCGATCCGCCCGCGCGGGGTGCGGCCCAGCAGGCCCTCACGGACGAGGAAGGGTTCGGCCACCGTTTCCACGGTTTCCGGCTCCTCCCCCACGGCGATGGCCAGCGTGCTGAGGCCGACCGGGCCGCCGTTGAACTTGGTCACCAGCGCGTGCAGCACGGAACGGTCGAGGCGGTCCAGGCCGCGGGCGTCGACCTCGTACATGTCCAGCGCGGCGGAGGCCGCCCTCGAGTCGATCTGCTCGACGCCGTGCACCAGCGCCCAGTCCCGGACCCGGCGGAGCAGCCGGTTGGCGATGCGCGGCGTGCCGCGGGACCGGCCGGCGACCTCGGCGAATCCGGCCGAGTTCACCTTCATGTCCATCAGCATGGCCGAGCGGCGCAGCACCAGCTCCAGCTCCTCCGCGGAGTAGAACTCGAGGTGGCCGGTGAACCCGAACCGGTCCCGCAGCGGCCCGGGCAGCAGCCCGGCGCGGGTGGTGGCTCCGACCAGGGTGAAGGGCGGCAGCTCCAGCGGAATGGCGGTGGCACCGGCACCCTTGCCGACGACGATGTCGACCCGGAAGTCCTCCATCGCCATGTAGAGCATCTCCTCGGCGGGGCGGGACATGCGGTGGATCTCGTCAAGGAACAGCACTTCGCCCTCGGTCAGTGAGGACAGGATGGCGGCGAGGTCACCGGCGTGCTGGATGGCGGGGCCGGAGCTGATCCGCAGCGGCGCGTTCATCTCGGCTGCGATGATCATCGAGAGGGTGGTCTTGCCCAGCCCGGGCGGGCCGGAGAGCAGGACGTGGTCCGCGCTGCGCCCGCGGAGCTTCGAGGCCTCCAGCACCAACGCCAGCTGCTCGCGCACCCGTTTCTGGCCGACGAAGTCGTCCAGGTTCTTGGGCCGCAGCGCCGCTTCGATGGCTTTGTCGTCGGGGTCGCCGGTGGCGGCGACCAGCGGATCGGCGCCTGGCGCCATCAGCCGGCCTTCCCGCTGCGGGCCGCGGGCCGGCGGCCGTCCTGGCCCAGCCGGCGCAGGGTCACGCGCAGGATTTCAGCGACCTGCCCGGACGCGGCGACCTCCGGATCCTCGGCCATGGCCGCGTCGATCGCCGCCGTCGCGTCCTTCTCGTTCCAGCCGAGGCCGGTCATGGCGGCCAGCACCTGGTCCTGCCAGGCCGGTGCGGCCGGCGACGTGCCGGGCGTGTCGAGGGGAACGAGCTTGTCGGCCAGTTCCAGCAGGATCTTCCGGGCACCCTTCGGGCCGATGCCGGGGACCTTGGTGAAGGCCTTCACGTCTTCGGTGGACGCCGCCCGCCGCACGTCCTCCGGGGAGTGCACCGCCAGCACGGCCAGGGCGAGGCGGGGTCCGACGCCGCTGACCCCGAGCAGGGTCTCGAAGACCTCCTTCTGCTCGGCGTCGGCGAAGCCGAAGAGCGTCAGTGAGTCCTCGCGCACGATCAGCGACGTGAACACCTGCGCTTCACGGCCCACATGCAGGCCGCTGAGGGTCTGCGGCGTGGCCTGGACGGACATGCCGACGCCGCCCACCTCGATGACGGCTGCGTGCAGCCCGACGTGGGCCACGGTGCCGCGAAGGGAACTGATCATGGGAGGACTCCAACGGATTCATAGAACATAGCTACGAATACCCTACTTGGGTCCGACCCCGATTCCGCACCGGACGCCGTCGGCCCGCGTTTCGCCGGCGGCTGGACGCTCAGCGACCTGTGCGCCGTGCCTTGGCTTCGGCTTCGGCCCAGAGCCGCTGCGCCGCCGTCAGGCCCGTTCCGCCGCCCGCTCCGGCCGCGGCGCGGGCGGGGGCTTTCGTGGCGGATCCCGCGGTGGAACGGCCGGGTCCGAGTGCCGTGCGCCGCCACGCGTGCGTGATGGCCAGCGCAAGGGCGTCGGCGGCGTCGGCCGGGCGCGGCGGCGCGGCCAGGCGCAGGATCTTGGTGACCATCTTGCCGACGGCGTCCTTGTTGGCGGAGCCGGAACCGGTCACCGCGGCCTTCACCTCGGTGGGGGTGTGCAGCGCCACCGGGATGCCCCGGCGGGCGGCGGCCGCAATAACGATGCCGCTGGCCTGGGCGGTGCCCATCACGGTGCTGACGTTGGTGTGGCTGAACACCCGCTCCACGGCCAGCACGTCCGGGGCGTGTTCATCGAGCCAGGCATCGATCGAGGTGGCGATGGTCAGCAGCCGCCCGTCCAGGGCAGTCGCGGAGTCGGTACCCACCACGCCCACCGCGACCAGGTGGGCGCGGCGGCTGGGCTCGACGTCGACGACGCCGAGCCCGCACCGCGTCAGGCCCGGATCAACGCCCAGGACCCGCACGGGGTCAGTCGTCCTCGAGCTGGGCCAGGACCTCGGGCGAGATGTCGGCGTTCGAGTAGACGTTCTGCACGTCGTCGAGGTCCTCGAGGGCGTCGGCGAGCTTCAGGAACTTCCGGGCGGCGTCGGCGTCCAGCTCCACGTGCATGGAGGGTACGAACTCGGCTTCGTCGGTCTCGTACTCGATGCCGGCTTCCTCAAGCGCGGCCACGACGGCCCGCAGATCCTGCGGCTCGGAGATGATCTCGAAGCTGTCTCCGGATTCCTTGACCTCGTCGGCGCCGGCGTCGAGCACAGCCATCAGCAGGTCATCTTCGGTGAGCCCGTTCTTGGGCAGGTTCACCACACCTTTGCGGGAGAACATGTAGGAGACGGAGCCCGGGTCCGCCACGGTGCCGCCGTTGCGGGTGATGGCCAGGCGCACCTCGGAGGCGGCGCGGTTCTTGTTGTCGGTGAGGCACTCGATCAGGAGGGCGGAGCCCTGCGGTCCGCGCGCTTCATAGATGATTTCGGAGTAGTCAACGACTTCGCCGGTCAGCCCGGCGCCGCGCTTGATGGCGCGGTCGATGTTGTCGTTGGGCACCGAAGTCTTCTTGGCCTTCTGTACGGCCAGTTCCAGGGCCGGGTTGCCGGCCATGTCGGCGCCGCCGGCGCGGGCGGCAACTTCGATGTTCTTGATCAGCTTGGCGAACGCCTTGGCGCGCTTCGCATCGATCACGGCCTTCTTGTGCTTGGTGGTTGCCCATTTGGAGTGGCCCGACATGCTCTACGCTTCTCCTCTGATCATCGATATAAAAAGTTCGTGGACCCGCCGCTCGCCCGTCACCTCCGGGTGGAACGAGGTGGCCAGCAGCTGTCCCGAACGCACTGCCACAATTCTAGCGACCGGTCCGGGAACTTCGGCGAGGACCTGCACGTCGGCACCGGTTTTCTCCACGAGCGGGGCGCGGATGAACACTGCCCGCAGGGTGTCCGGCCGCGCCAGGCCCGCAGATGAGGGCAGATCGGCGATCCCTTTAAAGTGCAGGTCCGCTTCAAAGGACTCCCGCTGCCGGCCGAAGGCATTGCGGCGGACCAGGATGTCCAGGCCGCCGAGGGTGGGCTGCGGGTTGCCGGACAGGTCGGTCGCCGGATCGGTAAGCCGGTCCGCCAGCAGGATCATTCCGGCGCAGGAGCCGTAGGCGGGCAGTCCCGCCGCAAGTGCCTCCCGCAGCGGCTCCAGGAGGCCGAAGATTCCGAGCAGCTTGCCGATGGTGGTCGATTCTCCGCCGGGCAGCACGATTCCTTCGAGCCCGTCGAGATCAGCGGGACGCCGTACAGGAACCGGCTGCACACCGCTGGCCTGCAGGGCCGCCATGTGTTCGCGTACCCCGCCCTGCAGCGCGAGCACGCCCACCCTTGAAGTCACCGGGACAGCTTACCCGCGGGCCCCGGCGTCGGCCCCATGGCCGCGGGAGGATGACGCCCCTGCGATATATTCGAACCCATGAGTTTCTTCTCCGTCCTCGTGGGCAAGACAGTCCGCGGAGCCTCCCGGCTTCGCGGCGGAGGATCGGCCCTTCCCGGCCTGGTGGTGGAGAAGATCGATCCGAACTTCATCCGCCGCACCCTCTCCACCCTCCCGCTCGGCGTTGCCGTGGTGTCCGGCACCAACGGCAAGACCACCACCACCAAGATGGTCGTCGAGCTGCTGGAAGGGCAAGGGCTGAAGGTCTTCACCAACCGCACCGGCAGCAACTTCACCCGCGGCGTGGCCGCGGCCCTGCTGGGCGAGGTGGACCTGCGCGGGCGGCTCGATGCGGACATTGCCGTCCTGGAGCTGGACGAGGCGCACGCGGTGCACTTCGTGAAGCTGATCCGCCCGCGGTATTCACTGCTGCTGAACGTGCTGCGGGACCAGCTGGACCGGTTCGGCGAGATCGACCGGACCACCCGGCTGCTGGAGCAGATCGCTGCGGCGACCACTGAAACGGTGGTGCTGAACCGGGAGGACCCGCGGGTGGCCGGCATCGCCGAGACGCTCACGGGCGGGCAGGCGGTCCGCTGGTTCGGGCTGGACGAATCGCTGCGCAGCACCTTCCCCAGCGACGACGAGATGCGCGGCGACGGAACCGGGGCGGCGCAGCGCGCGCTGGACGCGCGGCGGGAGGCCGACGTCGTGCTGGAGCGGGTCGCGGAGGCGGATGCCGATTTCCGCATCGGGGATGACCTGGTGACCACCGGACTCAAGCTGCGCGGCGTGTACAACATCTTCAACGCGGCTGCGGCGCTGACGCTGGCGCGCGTGATCACCGGCGCCGACACTGACCAGGCGGCTCTGATCGAGTCGTTGTCCCAGGTGGAGCCGGCCTTCGGGCGCGGCGAGTCGCTGACCGTGAACGGCCAGCCGCTGGAACTGGTGCTGGTCAAGAACCCCAGCGGCTTCCGGCTGGGCCTGAAGTCGTTCGCCGCGCACGGCTGGTCCACCATGATCGCCATCAACGACAACTATGCCGACGGCCGGGACATGTCCTGGCTCTGGGACGTGGAGTTCGACTCGCTCGCCGCCGGCGGTGTGGACGTAGTGTCCGGCGTCCGCGCGTATGACATGGCGCTGCGCCTGAAGTACGACGACGTCGAGGTCCGGCACATCGAGCCGGACCTGCCGGACGCGCTGCAGCGTTTCATCAAGGATGCGTCGTCCGGCCCGATGCGCATTTTCTGCACCTACACCGCCATGCTCGCGATCCGCCGCGAGCTGTCCCGAATCACCACCGTGGAGGTTGTCTCATGAGCGGCGAACACGAAAACCGGGACGGCCGCCGGATCCACGTCGTCCAGCTCTATCCCCGGGACATGAACATCTACGGGGACTTCGGCAACGTGCTGGTCCTGAAGCAGCGGCTCAAGTGGTACGGCTACTCCCCCGTGGTGACCGAGTACAACCCGGGTGATGCGTTCCCGGCCGACGTGGACATCGTCGTCGGCGGCGGCGGGCAGGACAGCGGGCAGGTGGTCATCCAGCAGGACCTTCAGCAGCTGGCTCCCACGCTGCGGCAGCTGGCCGACGACGGGGTGCCCATGCTGGTCATCTGCGGGCTCTACCAGTTGTTCGGACGCTTCTTCAAGACGCATGAGGGCACCGTCATTCCGGGCATCGGGGTGCTGGACATCGAGACGCATGGCGGAAGCGACCGGCTGATCGGCAACGTGCTGTCCGAAAGCGCCGAATTCGGCGAGATCCACGGCTACGAGAACCACAGCGGACAGACCTTCCTGGGCGACGGCGTCGAGCCGCTGGCCCGTGTGCGCAAGGGCGAGGGCAACAACACCAAGGACGACACCGAGGGCGCCCGTTACAACAACGTGGTGGCCAGCTACCTGCACGGATCGCTGCTGCCCAAGAACCCTGCGATCGCAGACTTCCTGATCGCCAAGGCCGCCGAGCGGCGCTACGGCAGCTTCGATCCGGTGCCCTCCGAGGAGGATTTCGCCGATCTGGAGCGGCTCGCGCAGTTGGCCCGCGAGCACGCCGGCCTGCGTCCCCGCTAGCCCCTTACCCGCCGGATTTTGGACTGCCGGACAGCGGCGGTGGATAGCCGGGCAGCGGCGGCGGATAGCCGGGCAGGGGCGGCGCGGTGGAACGGTAGCTGTGGCCGGTCGGCGTCGTCATGGTGACCGTGTGTCGGTTGCCGGGTTCCTGCTTCCCGCCGAATGTGTCATCCGCGCCGAACGATTCCTCCAGCCCGGCTTCCGCTTTCCATCCCGGCGCTTCCTTGGCCTGATTGCACGCCTCGCACAGCCCCTGCAGGTTGTCCGCCCGGGTGGTCCCGCCGCTTCGGTGCGGCAGGATGTGGTCCTGGTGGCGGATGGGCGCATCGCACCACGGCGTCCTGCAGGTCCTGTCCCGGGCGACGATGAATCGTGCGAGAGCGGGTGGGACGAAGCGGGCCCTGGACTCCATGGCAACAAGCTCACCCGTGGAGGGTTCCGTATAAAGCCGACGCAGCCACAGGACTGATTTGTCCGGGTCATCGACACCGGCTCCTGCGCATTCAGCGGGGGCCGGAAGCCATTCCGCTCGAGCTGGTCCTGATGCTCTGTCCCCTGCCGATGACGGTGGGCTTGCCGCCTCCCCTGGTTTCGGAGATGCTGCTCCGGCCTTCCGCACTGCTTCCCGGGCCCACGTTGAAGGCACCACGCCGTATCCGTTGAGGTAGGCCGGTTCGTCGTCGGCGGCCAGGAGGGTCCGGTCGGTCATCACGAGCTGGACTTCGAGCGGAACCCTGTCCGCCCGGGCCAGGCCGGTGATGCGCTCCACCATGGTGTCGGCCATGATCTGTCCACGGGTGCGCGCGTCACCGTTCGCCCGGAGGGAGTCGGCGGCACGGCTCAGTGCCGCGTAGACGGCCACCCCCTGGGCGACCGGGAGCAGGCCGGTCACCCAGGTCATGGTGTCGGGGGCGGGCCTGCAGGAAACATAACGGTCGGCCTGCGCCTTGGCAGCGCGCCGGACCAGGGCCTGCTGGTCGAGGCGACACGTGATCTTTCGAATGCGCGCCATCAGCCGGCCGTCGCCCAGCCCCTCCAGATCGCGCAGGTTTCCGGCGACCTCTTCATCAACGATTCCGCGGTCTTCCACCGTCAGGCACGCTGTCTCGCGCACCAGCAGGGTTGCCCGCCATTCACTGATCCTCCCCTGCGACAGGGCGGTGAGGGTGCAGGGCATCTCCTTGGTCAGGGCCTTGGCGAAACCGAGAATACGACCGCCCCGGGCCGGCGACTCGCGCCGCGCCAGGGCGACCTGCGCCGCGACGCCCCGGCCCTGCTGTTCGGGCGGCAGCCCGGCGGCCGCATGCGCCTCCCGAACGGAACGGTCCAGGGCGGCCGCTGCACGGGCCTGCAGCGCCGAAGCCGCCGCCTTAAGCTCCTCCAGCTCACGCAGCCGGTCTATCAGTTCCGTGTCATCAGCCAGGGCGACGGCGCGCAGGGTCCGCGCATCCGACAGCTCGGCGATCCAGGCGCTGATCCTCCTTCTCGGCTCGGTCAGCGCCCAATGCCCCGCCCCGTCGCGGGGCGGAGAAGGGTTGCCGGAAAACGCCGGCACCGGAGCCATAGATTCTTCGAACATGTGTTCGATGCTATGGCTGCAGGGATGGCTTCTCAACGGGTGTTTTTCCGCCTGTGCACAATCACCTGCAGTGGAATGGCCCGCCGCATATCAGCACACCCGTAGCCGTTTTGGGCTAAGCAGGAAAACGATCGGCCCGCTCCGGCCAGGAGCTTCCTTACTTTCCTTCCACTGCTCCCGGATACCGGGTGACCAGCCATTCCCGGGCCCCAGCGTCGGCGGCCCCCATCGATTCGACCACCGAAATGGTCCGCGCCCGCACCGCCTCCCGCTGGGCGGCGGGAGCACACTCACCCTGCGGCAGGTCCGACGCCACCGAGCACCAACGGTACGGATCGCGCACGATCACCGACGGCGCCCAGGCCAGGTCGCCCACGCTCCACTCCCCTGCCCCGTCCTGCCGGAACTGCACCCGCACAATCAGCCCCTCGTTGTTCACGTCGTACCAGGGCGAGAGCTCGGTGACCGAGTTGCCGAGGCCGTAGACGATCCAGGTCCCGTTGTAGTTCTCAATGGGCAGGACCGAGTGCGTGTGGTGGCCGTAGATGAAGTCGAATTCCCCGCTGTCGGCGAGGGCGTGTGCCGTCTCGATCTGCTGCGTGTTGGGGGCGGACGCGTACTCGTCGCCGGCATGGATCGAGGCGACGACGACGTCGGCTCCCTGGGAGCGGGCGCTGCGGGCCCGTTCGATCATGTCGGCAGGGTCCAGCATGTCGACCTGCCAAGGATGTTCCGGAGTGAGCCCGTTCAGCCCGTACGTGGCCTGGACGACGCCGACGGTGCCGCTGCCGGTTTCCAGCAGCATCGGCTGCCCCGCCTGATCCTCAGCGGCGTACGAGCCGGTGTGCTGCAGTCCCAGTGAATCCAGGGTCGAAAGAGTCCGTTCCAGCCCTGCTGTTCCGGCATCCACGGTGTGATTGCTCGCCGTCGTGCAGCCGTCGAAGCCCACGTTTGCGGCTGCTTCCAGGATCTGCGGCGGGACGTTGAACATCGGGTATCCGGCAAAGGGCCCTTCGGCCCCGGCCACCGGGGTTTCCATGTGGCAGACGGCCGTGTCCGCGGCTTCGATGTACCTGCGCTGCCCCTCGAGGAGCGGGGTGAAGTCCAGGCCGGGGGTTCCGGCTGCTGCGGCGTCGGCGGCGGCCTGGTCCCACAGCTGCGGATGCACGAGCAGGTCTCCGGAAACCATCAGGGTCATGCAGCGCTCGGCCTGGGGCACCGGGCAGGCAACACCGAGCCCGGGGGTAATCACGGGCGTGGCCGACGGCGAATCCGCCGGCGCCGGTTCGTCGCCGGCCGGAGCGGCCGACGACGAAGCGCCTGCAGCCGCCGACGTGCCACCGCCTGAGGAGGAACCGTCGCCGCCGCTGCAGCCGGCAAGCACCAGCGCGGCTGCGGCCAGCACTGCCGCGAGCCGCCGGTGGCCGGGCCCTACGGGGCGCGCGGGACCGGAGAAGAGCGGGAAGCCGTGCCGGGCAGGGGCCGGTGCGGCGGGGTTCTTTTCGATGTCCCCTGCGGCTGCGCCGGGTGCGCTTTCGGCTGCGCCTGCGGCTGCGGCTGCGCCGTGCGCCCTTTCGGCTGCGCCCTGTCTCCTCACGGTCGGTTCCCCCTGCCCCCGGCGTTTCCGCCCCGGCTCGTGTTTTCGTGGCAGCTCCTGCCACGGTGACGCCTCCGGTGCCGGGCGGGGCCGCTCCAGCATCAGGCAGCACCTTCCGCACCCGGGCGGGCCGGCTGCACACTCGGCGCTGATCGTACACGGCGCGGCCAATGGTGTGACGCGCGGCGCATATGCGAGGGTGGCTGGATGACCAATGCCTTCCTGACGCAGAGCACCCTTCCGTATCAGCTGCCGCCGTTCGCCGAGATCCGCGACGAGGATTACCTGCCGGCCTTCAACGCCGGCTTCCAGGAGCAGCTGGAGGAAATCCGGGCGATCACCGCCAATCCGGAGCCGGCGGACTTCGCGAACACCATCGAGGCCCTGGAACGCTCGGGCCGGGTGCTGCACAGGACAGCCATCGCCTTCTTCACCGTCTCGGCCGCGCACGCCACCGAGGCCGTGCAGCAGATCGAACAGCAGGTCATGCCGCTCATGGCCGAGCACCAGGACGCGATCTATCTGGACCGGGCGCTCTGGGAGCGGGTCCAGGCCGTTCCGGACGCCGGCCTGGACCCGGAGGCGCTGCGGCTGCTCTCGGAATACCGCAAGGCGTTCCTGCGGGCCGGTGCGGACCTGGACGACGCCGGGCAGGAGCGGATGCGCGAATACAACCGTCGGCTTTCCGAACTCTCCACCACCTTCTCCCAGCGGCTGCTGGCGGACACCAATGACCGGGCGCTCCACGTCGCCGATCGCGCGGATCTGGCGGGACTGGGCGACGACGACATCGCCGCCGCCGCCGCGGCCGCCCGGGCGGCGGGCCACGAGGAGGGCTACCTGCTTCCCCTGGTCCTGCCGACCCCGCAGCCCGCACTTGCCCGCCTGACCAACCGCGACACCCGCCGTCGCCTGTTCGAGGCCAGCACGGGCCGCGGATTCACCGGCGGGAACGAGACGCTGAGCACCGCCGCTGAAATTGCTTCCCTGCGCGCCGAACGCGCCCGGCTGCTGGGCTTCGCAACGCATGCCGAGTACGTGCTGGACAGCCAGACCGCGCCGTCCCTGGACGCCGTCCGCAGCATGCTGGACCGGCTGGTGCCGCCCGCCGTCCGCAACGCCGAGGAGGAGGCGGAACAGCTGCGCCAGGTGGCCCGGCGGGAGGGCTTCGAGCTGGAGCCCTGGGACTGGTCCTGGTGCTCGGAGCAGGTCCGGCGTGAAAAGTACGACGTCGACCTGTCGGAGCTGCGCCCCTACTTTGAGCTGGAGCGGGTGCTGCACGACGGCGTCTTCCGCGCAGCCACCCGCCTCTACGGCATCACCTTCGAGGAACGGACCGGCCTTCCCGGCTACCACCCGGACGTCCGGGTGTGGGAGGTACGCAACGAGGACGGCTCGGCACTTGGCCTGTTCCTGGGCGACTACTATGCCCGCGGCACCAAGAACGGCGGCGCGTGGATGAATCCGGTGGTGGAGCAGTCCGGGCTGCTGGAGTCCCCCGTGGTCGTCGCGAACAACCTGAACATCTCCAAGCCCGCCGACGGCGAGCCGACCCTGCTGACCTTCGACGAGGTCAACACCCTGTTCCACGAGTTCGGCCACGCCCTGCACGGCCTGTTCTCGGATGTCCGCTATCCGCGGTTCTCCGGAACCTCGGTGCCCCGTGACTTTGTCGAGTATCCGTCGCAGGTCAACGAGATGTGGATGCTGGATCCGGAGATCCTGGCCGGCTTCGCCCGCCACTACCGCACCGACGAACCGCTGCCCCAGGAAGCGGTGGACAAGGTGCGGGCCGCGCAGCTGTGGGGTGAAGGGTTCCGCACCACCGAGTACCTCGGCGCCACGCTGCTCGACCTGGCCTGGCACACCCTGGAGCCCGGCACTCAGGTGGAGGACGCCGCGGCCTTCGAAGCAAACGCGCTGAAGGAGGCCGGGCTGGGGCTGGATCTGGTGCCGCCGCGTTACCGGACCGGCTACTTCAAGCACATCTTCGCCAGCGGCTACGCCGCGGCCTACTACGCCTACATTTGGAGCGAGGTGCTCGACGCCGACACGGTCGAGTGGTTCACGGAGAACGGCGGGCTGCTGCGGGAAAACGGGGACCGGTTCCGGTCGCTGCTGCTCAGCCGCGGCAACTCCGTGGATCCGCTGGAGGCCTTCCGGGACTTCCGCGGCCGCGAGGCACGGATCGAGCCGCTGCTCAAGCGCCGCGGGCTGGACTGATCCCGACACGCAAGAGGTCCCCGGAACCGGTGCGATTCCGGGGACCTCTTCCTGTCAGCCGCGCCGCGGACGACGTCGCGCCGTGCTTACCAGCCGCGCTCGGCGAGGCGGTGCGGCTGCGGCAGCTCCTCGACGTTGATGCCGACCATGGCCTCGCCCAGGCCACGGGAGGCCTTGGCGATCTCGTCGGCGTCGTCGAAGAAGGTGGTGGCCTTCACGATGGCGGCGGCCCGCTGGGCGGGGTTGCCTGACTTGAAGATGCCGGAGCCGACGAACACACCGTCCGCGCCGAGCTGCATCATCATCGCGGCGTCCGCCGGGGTGGCGATGCCTCCGGCGGTGAACAGGACCACCGGCAGCTTGCCGGTCGCGGCGACCTCACGGACCAGCTCGTACGGGGCCTGCAGCTCCTTCGCGGCCACGTACAGCTCATCCTCGGGAAGGGCGGAGAGCCGGGCGATTTCCGTGCGGATCGCCCGCATGTGCCCGGTGGCGTTGGAAACGTCGCCGGTGCCGGCCTCACCCTTGGAGCGGATCATCGCCGCACCCTCGTTGATGCGCCGCAGGGCCTCACCGAGGTTGGTGGCGCCGCAGACGAAGGGGACGGTGAACTGCCACTTGTCGATGTGGTTGACGTAGTCCGCCGGGGTCAGCACCTCGGATTCGTCGATGTAGTCCACGCCGAGGGACTGCAGCACCTGTGCCTCCACGAAGTGCCCGATCCGGGCCTTGGCCATCACCGGGATGGAGACCGCGTCGATGATGGAGTCGATCATGTCGGGATCGCTCATGCGGGACACGCCGCCCTGGGCGCGGATATCGGCCGGCACTCGTTCCAGGGCCATGACGGCGACGGCGCCGGCGTCCTCGGCGATGCGGGCCTGCTCAGCGGTGACGACGTCCATGATGACGCCGCCCTTCAGCATTTCGGCCATGCCGCGCTTGACTCGGCTGCCGCCGACGGCGGGGGCAGCGGTGGGGGTGGTTTCTGCAGCGTTTGACATTCCTGGTTCTTTCCTCACAAGCGGACGGAAAGGCCAAGTCTATGCCGGAGATCACTGCGGCCCGGCATCCGCTACGCCTGGTTTCCCTCCGGCTGTTCCTGCGCCTGCCGGCGCACCGTCCGCATCCGCTGGAAGATGGTGACGCAGCTTGCCGCGCACAGCAGGACCAGTACGACCAGGAGCACCACGGGCGGCAGGCCCAGGCCAACCAGGCCGGTGGTGACCAGCAGCGACACCAGCCGCTCCGCACGCTCGGCAATCCCGACGTTGGCGTCAAAGCCCAGCGACTCCGCCTTGGCCCGGATGTAGGAGACCAGCATGCCCAGGACCAGGCAGATCACCGCCGCGACACCGATCGCGTCATTGCCGCCGCCGGTGAAGAACCAGATGCCGACGCCGGCGAACAGGGCGCCGTCGGCGAACCGGTCCAGGGTGGAGTCCAGGAATCCGCCCCAGCGGCCCTTGCGTTCCATCCTGCGGGCCATGATCCCGTCGATGACGTCGGAGAACACGAACGCGGTAATGAACAGGGTGCCCCAGAACAGCTGGCCCAGCGGATAGAAGACCAGTCCGCCGACCACCACGCCGAGGGTGCCGACGATGGTGACGGCATCGGGTGTCACACCGCGCCGCAGCAGCCAGGCCGCCAGCGGGGTGAAGAGCCGGGTAAAGAACCCGCGTGCGTATTTGTTCAGCACCGGATCAGCCCTCGCCGTCCGTGGGCTCGGGAGCGGCGACGCCGGCGGCTGCCGGACTGTCGCCGGGCTCTTTCCCGGAGTCCTGCGGCCAGGCCCGGGCCACCTGGGCCCGCACGTCGGCCAGGGTCTGGGTGATGGCCTTGGTCTGGGCGATGATCGGCAGGAAGTTGCCGTCCCCGCCCCAGCGCGGCACGACGTGCTGGTGCAGATGGGCCGCGATGCCGGCGCCGCCGGCCACGCCCTGGTTCATCCCCAGGTTGAAGCCGGACGGGTTCGCCACCTTGCGCAGCACCCGCATGGCGGTCTGCGTCAGCGCGGCGATTTCGGCCGTCTCCTCCGGGTCGATGTCGGTGTAGTCGGGCACGTGCCGGTACGGGCACACGAGCAGATGCCCGGCGTTGTAGGGAAACAGGTTCAGGATCACGAAGGCACGCCGGCCCCGGTGCACGATCAGCGCTTCCTCATCGCTGCGCGCCGGTGCCGCGCAGAAGGGGCAGGTGTCCTCGGAGGTCACCTGCTCCTGCCCGCCTTTCACGTAGGCCAGGCGATGGGGCGTCCAGAGACGCTGGAAGGAATCGGGCACGCCGGCCAGCCGGAAGCCGTCGGTGAGGCCCTGGTCCTCCGGGTACGGCACCGCTCCGCCCGGCTCCTGCCGACTGTCCGGATCCTGGTCCTGTTCCGCCATGGCTGCGCTCCCCCGCCGGCTACTTGGCCCGGGACCGGACGGCGTCAACGATGCGCTTGACAGCCTCGTCGACGGGCACGCCGTTGTCCTGGCTGCCGTCGCGGAAACGGAACGAGACGGCTCCCGCTTCGGCGTCGTCACCCCCGGCGATGAGCACAAACGGAATCTTGTCCTTGGACGCTGTGCGGATCTTCTTCGGGAAACGGTCGCTGCCGGCGTCGACCTCGGCGCGGATGCCCTCGGCCTTGAGCTTGTCGATGACGTCGTACATGTAGTCGTTGAACGCCTCGGCCACGGGAATGCCGACGACCTGCACCGGCGCCAGCCAGGCCGGGAACGCGCCGGCGTAGTGCTCGGTGAGCACTGCCATGAAGCGTTCAACCGAGCCGAACAGGGCGCGGTGGATCATGACCGGGCGCTGACGGGTGCCGTCGGCGGCCTGGTATTCGAGTTCGAAGCGCTCGGGCAGGTTGAAGTCCAGCTGGATCGTGGACATCTGCCAGGTGCGGCCGATGGCGTCGCGGGCCTGCACGGAGATCTTCGGGCCGTAGAAGGCCGCTCCCCCGGGATCCGGCACGAGGTCCAGGCCGGAGGCTTCGGCGACTTCGGCGAGGGTGCGGGTGGCTTCCTCCCAGACCTCGTCGGAGCCGACGTACTTCTCGGGGTCCTTGGTGGAGAGCTCGAGGTAGAAGTCGTCCAGGCCGTAGTCCTTGAGCAGATCGAGCACGAACTGCAGGGTGTTGGTCAGCTCATCCTTCATCTGCTCACGGGTGCAGTAGATGTGCGCGTCGTCCTGGGTCATGCCCCGCACGCGGGTCAGGCCGTGGATCACGCCGGACTTCTCGTAGCGGTACACCGAACCGAACTCGAACAGCCGCAGCGGCAGCTCGCGGTAGGACCGTCCGCGGGAGCGGAAGATCAGGTTGTGCATGGGGCAGTTCATCGGCTTCAGGTAGTAGTCCTGGCCGGGCTTGGTGACCTCGCCGGTCTCGGGATCGGTGGCCTCGTCCACGTGCATGGGAGGGAACATGCCGTCGCGGTACCAGTCCAGGTGGCCGGAAACCTCGTACAGGTGGCCCTTGGTGATGTGCGGGGTGTAGACAAACTCGTAGCCGGCCTCGGTGTGGCGCTGGCGGGAGTAGTCCTCCATGGCCTTGCGGATGATGCCGCCCTTGGGGTGGAACACCGGCAGGCCGGAACCCAGCTCATCCGGGAAGGAGAACAGGTCCAGTTCGGTGCCCAGCTTGCGGTGGTCGCGGCGCTCGGCCTCGGCCAGGCGCTCCTGGTAGGCCTTCAGCGCGTCCTTGGTGGGCCAGGCGGTGCCGTAAATGCGCTGCAGCTGCTGGTTGTTCTGGTTGCCCAGCCAGTAGGCGGCGGCGGAGCGGGTCAGCGCGAAGGCGTTGGAGATCAGCTTGGTGTTCGGCAGGTGCGGGCCGCGGCACAGGTCGCACCAGACGGTCTCGCCGGACTTGCGGTCCACATTGTCGTAGATGGTGATCTCGCCGGCGCCGACCTCGATGTTCGCGCCTTCGCCGGCTTCCTCGGCGCCGTCCTTCGTGCCCAGCAGTTCGAGCTTGTACGGCTCATTGGCCATGGCCTCGCGGGCTTCGTCTTCGGACACCACGCGGCGGACGAATCTCTGGTTCGAGTTGACGATCTTCTGCATCATCTTCTCGAGGGTCTTCAGGTCCTCAGGGGTGAACGGCTCGGCGACGTCGAAGTCGAAGTAGAAGCCGTCCTTGATGTACGGCCCGATGCCCAGCTTGGCGTCGGGGCGCAGCTGCTGCACCGCCTGGGCCATGACGTGCGCGGTGGAGTGGCGCAGCACGTTAAGGCCGTCTTCGGAATCAATGGTCACGGCCTCCACGGAGGAGCCGGGAACCAGCGGGGTGTCCAGGTCCTTCAGCACCCCGTCAACGCGCATCACGACGACGTCGCGGCGTTCGAAGAACAGGGCGGCGCCGGTGGTGCCGGTATCCACCGTGGTCTCTTCGCCGTCGACGATGAGGGTGAACTGTTCCGGCACTGACACGTTGTCTCCTAGATTTGCTTGTCCGGCGCGTGGGATCGCTCCCTTCGATACCGCGGCAGAGTCAGCCGCGGTCGCGCCCCTACGATGTTATCCGCTGTCGCCAAGGCCAACCAACCTGCCGCGCCTGCCGGAGCGGCGGGGCACGACGCCGGCGGATGTGCCGGCAGGTTCGGCGGCGGGCATCGCCGCGGCCAGGTCCGCGGGGAGGTCGTCGGGGGTGAGGTCCGCGAGGTTCCAGGCGGCGGTGGCCTGCAGGCTGATGCCGCGGGCACCGGTGCGCCGGGTCAGCCCTCGGATCAGCAGCAGTTCGGTGCCGAAGAGCAGCGGGCCGGCCTGTTCCTGCGCCTCGTGGAAGAAGGTGCAGTCGATGCAGCCGGTGCCGTCGTCGATGCTGATGAACACCACCCGCCGGCCTCCGCGCATGGGCGGGGTCTGGGTGGCCACGCGGATGCCGGCCACCAGCACCTCGGTGCCGTTGCGCAGCGCCAGCAGCTGCTCGGCGCGGGTCACGCCCAGCTGCTCCAGCAGCGGCCGGTAGCTGTCCATCAGGTGCGCGCTGACGTCGACGGCGAGCAGGTCCAGTTCGGTGCGGACCTTCTCGGGCAGGCTGGGCTCGGGCAGCTCCGGATCCAGGTTCTCCAGCTCGGTGTCTCCCAGCGGCAGGGCCAGCTGGCCGGGGATCGGGGCGTAGCGGGCCGACGGCGTGCGGGCCGGCTGGGCGGCCAGGTGCGCCACCAGGTCCGCCCGGCTGCCGCGGGAACCGGTCTCGCGGGTGAGCGAGTCGAAGGCTCCGAGCTGGGCCAGCCGCTGCAGCGAGGGCCGGCTGAGCTTCGCCCGGGCCCGCAGATCGGCGAGGGAATCGTAGGGCTGCCCGGCGGTGATCCGGCGGACCTCGGCGGCGGAGAGCCCGTAGATGCCGGCGAAGCTGAGCCGGATGCCCAGCCGTTCGGGCCGGGCCGGATGTCCTGGCCGGCCGGGCTCGGCGGAAACCCGTTCCACCCGGTACTGCTCGCCGCTGCGGTTGATGTCCAGCGGCAGGATGGGGATGCCCATCCGCCGGGCCTCGGCGACCAGCAGCCGGCGCGGGTACATGCCGGGGTCGTGTTCGAAGATTCCGGCCAGGAACGCCTCGGGGTGGTGTGCCTTCAGCCAGGCGGACTGGTAGGTGGGCACCGCGAACGCCGCGCCGTGCGCCTTGCAGAAGCCGAAGCTGCCGAAGGCCTTCAGGGTTTCCCAGACCCGGTCGATCACCTCGGCCGTGTAGCCGCGTTCGGCGGACCGGGCCCGGAAGTACGCCTCGACGCCGGGTTCGGCGTCTTCGTTTCCGAGCAGCCGCCGCAGTTCGTCGGCCTTGGCCAGCCCGCAGCCGGTGAAGACGTCGAAGGTGCGCAGCACCTGTTCGTGGAAGACGGTCACCCCGTGGGTTTCGGCCAGTACGGGACGCAGCGCTTCGTGCGGGTATTCATCCGGGGACCAGCCGTGGCGGTGCTCCAGGTAGGGGCGGACCATGTCGGATTTCATCGGCCCGGGACGGAACAGGGAGATGTCGATGATCAGGTCGTTGAATTCCCGCGGGGCGAGCTTGCCGATCAGCTCGCGCTGGCCCGGAGATTCGATCTGGAAGCAGCCCAGGGTGTGGGTGCTGCGGATCAGCTCGTAGGTGGGTTCATCGTCCAGCGGCACGGCATCGAGGTCGATCCGCCCGTCGTCGCCGATCCAGTCCGGAACCCCGGCGTCGGCGTCGGGTCGGTGCCGGCCGGCGTCGGCGACGTCCTGGGCCCCGTCGTGGATGCGGACGATTTCCCGGACCGCGAAGGCCATGGCGGACTGCATGCGCACCCCGAGCACATCGAGCTTGAGCATGCCCATCGGATCCATGTCGTGCTTGTCGAACTGGGACATCGGCAGGCCCAGGCCGCTGGGCTGGACCGGGGTGCGGTCCAGCAGGGTGGTGTCGCCCAGGATCACCCCACAGGGGTGCATGGAGATGTGCCGGGGCAGCCGGTCCAGGCGTTCGGTGAGGTCCACCAGCAGGTCCAGCTGCTTGTTCTTCTCCACCCGGCCGGAGATCTCCCGCAGCTCGGGCTTCTCGGCGAGCGCCTCACGGAACCTGCTCGCCGAGAAGCGCCACAGCTGTTTGGCGACCGCTCCGATCTCCTCGTCCTCCAGCCCCAGGGCCAGGCCGGCGTCGCGCACCGCCCCGCGGGCACGGTAGCCGTTCTGCATGCTCATCAGGGTCACGCGTTCGGCGCCGAAACGTTCGAAGATGCGCTCGTAGACGTGGTGGCGTTCGGCGCTTTCCACGTCAATGTCGATGTCCGGCAGTGTGGAGCGGTCGCGGGAGAGGAAGCGTTCGAAGATCAGGTCGTGCGCCAGCGGATTCACGTGGCTGACGCCCAGCAGGTAGTTCACCAGCGAGGAGGCACCGCTGCCCCGGGCCGCGGCGCGGACCCCCATGCCGGTGATCATGGCGGAGACCTCGGCGACGGTCAGGAAGTAGGACGCGAAGCCCAGCCGGCCGATGATGCCCAGCTCATGCTCCAGCCGGGTGCGGATCGCCGCCTCCCCCGCGGAGTCCGGGGACGGGAAGCGGCGGGTGATGCCGGCCTCGCAGCGGGCCCGCAGCTCCGCCATCGGTTCGCCGCTGATGCCGATCACCGAGGCCTCGGGCACCACGGGGCGTTTCCAGCCCATGTCCTCCGCCGGATTCATCCGGCAGCGGTCGGCCACCGCCTCGGTATCGGCGAGCAGCCGGGCGGCCCCGGCTCCCCCGTAACCGGCTTCGGCGCTGATCTCCCGGGCCAGGGCGGCCATGGTCCGGGCGTTCTTCAGCCAGCCCTGCCCGTTGGGCTGCAGGTCCTGCAGGCGGGACAGGGCGGTCAGCGAGCGCGCGGCGTCGAGCACATCGGCGGTGGCGGCGCCGTCCTCATCGACATACCGCACCGCGTTGGTCAGCACGGCGGGCAGGTGCATCTCATCGGCCAGCCGGAACATGCGCACCGCATGGGCCAGGCACAGGTTCTCCCCCGGGGCACTCAGATGCGTGGCGACCTCGACGGCGAGCACCCCGGCGGGCAGGATCCGGCGCCAACGCGCAAACAGGGTGCGCGCCACGGCATAGCTGCGGCTGCGCATGGCCTGCCCGACATCGGAGTACGGGCCCACCAGGACGGTGAGCAGCGGCTCCCCCTCCGGGCCGACGGCGCGGGCTGCCAGCTGCTCACGGGTTACCCCCACCGGCGGCCCCTGTCTTCCCTTGGAGGGGGAGGTGCCGGCGTGGGCGTCGGACACCAGCCGGCACAGGGCCGCGTACCCCCGCCCGTGGTTCCCGCCATGGGCGAGCACGACCACCCGCCCGGTGGTTCCGCCGTCGTCGAGCACCGCCAGGTCGACGCCGATGACGGCGTCAAGGCCGGTGTCCAGGCAGGCACGCAGGTGTTTCACCGCCCCGTAAAGGCCGTCCCGGTCGGTGACGGCGAGCGCATCGGCTCCGTCGGCGGCAGCGGCGGCGGCGAGCTCCTCGGGCCAGGACACTCCGTAGTGGGCGCTGAAGGCGCTGGCAACGTGCAGGTGGGTAAAGGGCATGAAGGGCTCGGCCTAGGCGCTTTCCCGCAGGGCGTCATGGACCCGGATCAGCCGCCAGCGCCCGGTGTCCACCTGATGGGAGATGTCCAGGGTACGCAGCGCGGAGCGTCCGTTCAGGCGGGCCTGCACCCGCCAGATCTCGTGGTCCACCAGCCCGGGGCCGTGCCCGCGCTCTGCCCGGGTTTCCTCCTCCCACCATTTCCGGCGCTCGTACCAGCGCACCGGATCCGCCGCCAGCCGGTAGGTGCGCCCGCCCCAGAGCAGCCGCAGGGGCACGCCGGCCGGCGAGCACACCACCTCTATCGCCTCGCTGAAGACTCCCATGCCGGTTTCCTTCCAGCCCCGCTGTCGGGACACCTCCCGGCAGCGTCCAATGCATCTGAGGCCCGCAGGCTTCGGATACGTACGTGACACTTCCATTGGACGCCGAACACAACGCCCTGTCTTCGAACACATGTTCGAATTCCAGTGTACGACCGCCTACGGACAAACGGGACACCCCTCCCGGGGATCAGCTGCTTTGGCCCGTGAACCAGCGCCTGCATTCACATCACCCGCCCGCAGGCAGGTAAGAGCAGACCCCATGAGGCACACTGGTGCAAACGACCCACCCGCCCCGGACTCCGCCCAGGGACTTGGATTCAAGGACAGGAACAGCCCGTGCCCGAAAACAGCCAGCCCATCCCGCCCGATCCCGGTTCCTATGTCAATCCGTATCGGCAGGCCCCCGGGCCCGACGGCGGCGCCGCCCCTGCCGGTTCCGGGCAGGCCGGTTCCGAACACGCCGGTTCCGAACAGGCGGCACCGGATCGGCGCCGGATCGGGCCCGGCGCCATTGTCGGACTCGTCCTGTCCACCGTCGTGTGGGTGTTGTCAGCGCCTGTGGTGTTTGAACTCCTCGACCTTTTCCTGAGGGACAGCGTCCGCAGCGGAGCGCTGGAGCTGGTGCCCTTCTTCGGTATCGCCGCATGTGCCGTCGGAGTGGTCGGGTTCATCGTGGCCTTCAGCCGGGGCAACCGCAGGCTGGCGGCCCGGCTGTACAACTGGGCGGCCCTTGCCTGGGTGGTGCTGTTGGGGGCTCTGGTGGTCGTGTTCTTCATGCTTCTGACCGCCGCTTTCAACTAACCCGCACGCCCCTCCTCCGCCGCCTCCGCCCGCGCCGTCGTCGACAGCGGCACCTCCCTGATGAACAGGCACAGCACCAGTGCCGCGGCGACCAGCGGCACGCTGACCAGGAAGATCGGCGGCAGCGCCTGGCCAAAGGCCGAGGCGATGAAGTCCTGCACCGGCGCCGGCAGGCCGGCCCGCAGCTGCGGGGTCAGGGAATTGATGGATTCGCCGGTCACCGTGCCGGCGAGCGCGGGCGGGGCGTCGGCGAGCTGGTCATCCAGCCGGGTGATGAAGATGGAGCCGAACAGGGCGATGCCGAACGAGGCGCCGATCTGCCGGAAGTAGTTGGCGGAGGAGATGGCGGTGCCCATCACCCGGGGCGGCACGCTGTTCTGCACGATCAGCACCAGGTTCTGCATCAGCGCCCCGATGCCCAGGCCCAGCACGGCCATCCCTGCGGCGGTGAAGGCGTACGGCGAGTCGGCGGAGATCCGCGAGAGCATCACCAAACCGATGATCACCACCGCGCAGCCGGCGATCGGATAGGCCTTGTACCGTCCGGTCCGCGAGATCAGCTGCCCGGTTCCGATGGAGGAGACCAGCACTCCGCCCATCATGGGCAGCATCATCAGCCCCGATCCGGTGGCGGTGGCCCCGTTGACCATCTGCAGGAAGGTCGGCAGGTAGGAGATGGTGGAGAACATCGCCACGCCTACCGCAATGCCGGCTGCCACGGGGAGCACGAAGTTTCGCATCCGGAACAGGGTCAGCGGCACCACCGGCTCCGCGGCCCGCAGCTCCACCGGAATGAAGGCGGCGGTCGCAGCCAGGGCGACGGCGGCGAGGCCGAGGATCTGCCAGCTGGCCCATGGATAGGTGGTCCCGCCCCAGCTGGTGAGCATCACCAGGGCGGCGCTGGCGACGGCGAGCAGCGCCGCACCGCGGTAGTCCAGCCGCGGCCGCGGACCGCCGGGCCTGGGCAGGTGGAGGGAGGAAATGACGACGGCGAGCGCGACGGCGCCGATGGGCAGGTTGATGTAGAAGACCCACCGCCAGGACCAGGCATCGGTGATCCAGCCGCCCAGCAGGGGCCCGGCCACTGAGGCCAGGCCGAAGGCGGCCCCGATCAGGCCCATGTAGCGTCCCCGGTCCCGGGGCGAGACCAGATCGCCCAGGATGGCCTGCGCACCGATCATCAGCCCGCCGCCGCCGATGCCCTGCAGCGCGCGGAAGGCAATCAGCTGGCCCATGTCCTGCGCCAGCCCCGACAGCATGGACCCCAGCAGGAAGACCCCGATCGCGAAGACGAAGATGTTGCGCCGCCCGTACAGGTCTCCCAGCTTGCCGTAGATCGGCAGGCCGATGGTGGCGGCCAGAATGTAGGCGGTGACGACCCAGGACAGATGCTCCAGGCCGTTCAGGTCCCCGACAATGGTGGGCAGGGCGGTGGCCACGATGGTCTGGTCCAGGGCGGCGAGCAGGACCGAGAGCAGCAGCCCGACCAGGATGACCCGGAGACTGCGGCGCTGCCGGGGCGGTTCAGCCGTCCGCTCCCGGTGTCTCGGCGCGCGGGGCACGGTCCGGGGCGCAGCGGCCGGTACGGCCCCCGCGGCGGCCCCTGCAGCGGCCCGGGGCAGGAATTTCCGATGCGACATGCCGACATCCCTTCTGCGGAGCCCGCTTCGGCGGCTCCGGATGGTGAGTGGTTCCGGTCCTGTGTCCCGGTCTCAGCTCCTGGCGTCTTCGTCCACGGTGACCCGCGCCGTTGTGGACAGGGGTTTCTGGACGATGAACAGGGTGAGGATAAAAGCCATGCCCAGGATCGGCACGCCCAGCAGGAAAATCGGCGGCAGCGCCTCGCCGAAGGCGGTCTTGATGAATTCCTGGGCGCCGGGCGGCAGCGCCCTGATGGATTCCGGGCTGATGGAGTTCGCACCCCCGGAGGCGGCGTCCCCGGCACCGGGCGGCGCCGAGGCCAGCTGGTCGTTGAGCCGCCGGATGAACAATGACCCGAATACGGCGATCCCGAGCGAGCCGCCCATCTGCCGGAAATAGTTGGCGGTGGACACCCCGGTGCCCATGTCCTCGGGCGGCACGCTGTTCTGCACGATCAGCACCACGTTCTGCATCAGCGCCCCGATGCCCAGGCCCAGCACCAGCATGCCGACGGCGGTAAGCAGGTACGGCGTCGTGCTGGAGATCCGGGACAGCAGCACCAGGCCCGCGATCATGGTCGCCGAACCCAGGATCGGCCAGATCTTGTACCTGCCCGTCCGCGAGATCAGCTGGCCCGTGCCGATCGAGGTGATCAGCAGCCCGGCGGTCATGGGCAGCATCATCAGGCCGGACATGGTCGGCGTCGCCTCATTGACGATCTGCAGGAAGGTGGGCAGGTAGGCGATGGAACCGAACATGGCCAGGCCGACGGCGAGTCCCACCAGGGTGCAGATGAGGAAGTTCCGGATGCCGAACAGGCGCAGCGGGAGCATGGGTTCGGACGCGCGCAGCTCCACCGGAATGAACACGGCGACGCAGACGGCGGCGACGGCGGCCAGGCCCAGAATGGTCGGTGAGGTCCAGGCGTAGTTGTTGCCGCCCCAGCTGGTCAGCAGCACCAGGGCGGCGCTGCCGACGGCCAGCAGCGCGGCGCCGGCGTAGTCCAGGCGGATCCCCTTGGAACTGTTCCGTGGCAGGTGCAGGGCGCCGATGATGACGGCGAGCGCAACCGCCCCGATGGGCAGGTTGATGTAGAAGACCCACCGCCAGGACCAGGAGTCGGTGAGCCAGCCGCCCAGCAGGGGCCCGCTCACGGAGGCCAGGCCGAAGGCGGCTCCGATCAGGCCCATGTATCTGCCGCGCTCGCGGGCCGGAACGATGTCCCCGATGATGGCCTGCGCGCCGATGATCAGCCCGCCGCCGCCCACGCCCTGGATCGCGCGGTAGGTGATCAGCTCGGCCATGCTGTGGGACTGCCCGGAGAGGGCCGAGCCGGCGAGGAAGACCACGATGGCGAAGATGAAGATGTTCCTGCGGCCGAGCAGGTCCCCAAGCTTGCCATAGATGGGCAGGCCGATGGTGGAGGTGAGCAGGTACGCGGTGATCACCCAGGACAGGTGATCCAGCCCGCGCAGGTCTCCGACGATGGTGGGCAGCGCGGTGGCCACGATGGTCTGGTCCAGGGCGGCCACGAGCACGGCCAGCATCAATCCGGTGAAGACCAGGGCAACGCGGTGAGGCGGGTGCGGCGGGGACGGCTGCCGCCCGGACCCGCCGCGTCCTTCCGCCGAAGCGCCGCGGGCCGCGACACGGCCGGGAGCCGGACGGCCGGGAGCATGCTCCGCCGCATCAGGACCCGCGGCCGGAGGGTGGGCGGGGGCGGCCGGAGGGTGGGCGGCGAGGGCGACGGTGCTGACGGGAGCGCCCATGGCTCCGGTCATGCCCGCTATCGGGTGGGCGGCGTTCGTTCCGTGGGCGGTGAACCGCTCGGCCATGCGCTCCTCCTGCGGGGGTTGGAGTCAGACGCAGTCATCTCCCATGGCACGGCTGCGCGCCGGGCCAGTCAAGGCCCGGGGCAAACGGTGGCCGTCCCGCCGCGCGGTTGGGTCCTCCCCCGGGTGCGGACTCCGCCGCATGTTCATCAACCGGCCCAGTGCTGCTTCTGCTGCTATGGCAGCGCCGGGACCGGCGGTAACCTCGCTGCATGACTGCCCTTTCCCCCTACCCGGTCGAGGAGTTTGCTGCACGGGCAGTGGCGGCAGCCGGACAGGCGGCCGCAGCCCTGGTCTCCGCAATGACCGGCACGGACATCGAGGTCGAGGTCGATCCGGTCCTCGCCTACGGCTGGTTCGGGGTGTCCTTTGCCCCGGACGGGTGGCAGCTGCCCTCGCCCTGGGACCCGGTGGCCGGGGATTATCGGGCCCGCGACGGGTGGATCCGGCTGCACACCAACGCGCCGCATCATCGCCGGGCGGCCCTCTCCGTGCTCGGCCTGGACGAAGGGCAGCAGGGCGAAGCCACCCGGGAAGCGGTGTCCGTCCAGGTGGCCGGCTGGAATGCCGGGCAGCTGGAGACAGCCGTGGTGTCCGCCGGCGGAAGCGCCGCGGCCATGCGGTCCGGCGCCGAATGGGACCGGCATCCGCAGGGCGCCGCGGTGGCCGCGGAGCCGCTGGTGGCCTGGCTGGGCGTCGGGCGGGAGGTGCCCGACGTCGGCCCGCTTCCGTTCTCCGCGACGCCGCAGCAGCCGCTGGCCGGAGTGCGGGTACTGGACCTGACCCGGGTGATCGCCGGCCCCGCCGCCACCCGGTTCCTCGCCGGGCTGGGCGCCGAGGTGCTGCGGATTGATCCGCCGGGCTGGAACGAACCGGCGCTGGAGCCGGAGATGACCCTGGGCAAGCGCACCGCCAGGCTTGACGCAGCCTCGACGGCGGGAGGCAGCAGGCTCCGGGACCTCGCCGCGCAGGCCGACATCGTGGTCCACGGCTACCGGCCGGGAGCCCTGGCCCGCCTGGGCCTGTCCCAGCGGGAGCTGCAGGAGCGGCGTCCGGGCATCGTGGACATCGGCCTCAATGCGTACGGCTGGAGCGGGCCCTGGGCGCGGCGTCGCGGGTTTGATTCCGTGGTGCAGATGAGTGCAGGGATCGCCGACGCCGGGATGGCCGCCGCCTCAGCCCAGAAGCCGGTTCCGCTTCCGGTGCAGGCGCTGGACCATGCCACCGGCTATCTGGCGGCGGCCGCGGCCCTGCAGGGGTGGCGGCGGCGCCTGGCCGGCGGTACGGCTGCGGGCCGGCTGTCCCTGGCCCGCACCGCGACGGCGCTGCGGCGCGCCGCCGTCGGCCACTGGGAACTGGATCCGGCGGCGTCCGTGGAGCTGGACCGCACGCCGGTGCCGGAGCAGACGGACCTGGGCCCGGGCCGCCGGCTGCCGGCGCCGCTGCGCTTCACGGCGCCGCAGGGCGTTCCCGTTCCGGCCCTGGCGTGGCGGGTGCCCGCCGGGCCGCTGGGGCGCGACGTCCCGGAGTGGGACAGCCTGCGCTGAAGGGATCAGCCGCTCAGCTGCGGCTGAACGCGTCGAGCCGGGCCTGCGCCTCGTCTTCGCGGCGGACCTTCAGCTCGTAGTCGACGAACGCATCGAGCATGGCCCGGTAGGTGCGCTCGACGACGGTCCGGTCACCGTCGTGGCTTTCGGCCGCTGAGCAGACGTGCTCGAGCACTTCGGCCGTGCGCTGCGGGGCACGCACCGCGTCGTCGCTGTCCTTCAGTCCCCCGGCCAGGCGGACCAGGCGCTGGCGGCGCCACATCAGTCCGACAATCTCCTCGTCGATCTCATCAATGGCGGTCCGGACGTCTTCAAGCTGATGGCTTTGGTCTGTGTCCATGACATTCAGGGTACCGAACCGGCTTTCGGGCCCGTCAGCGGGGCATCCGGTTCGCGGCGGAAACGGGCCAGCTTCGAGGGCCACCAGATCGGCGGACCGATGTCGTAGGAGAGGGCCGGAACCAGCAGCGAGCGCACCACCAGCGTGTCCAGGAGAACACCGAAGGACACGATGAACGCGATCTGGGCCAGGAACAGGATGGGGATGACGCCCAGCGCCGCGAAGGTCGCCGCCAGCACGATCCCGGCCGAGGTGATGACCCCGCCGGTGATCATCAGGCCGCGGATCACCCCGGCCCGGGTGCCGTGGTGCAGAGACTCCTCCCGTACCCGGGTCATCAGGAAGATGTTGTAGTCCACGCCCAGCGCCACCAGGAAGATGAATCCGTACAGCGGCACGGCCGGATCCGCGCCCGGATAGTCCAGCACGTAGTCGAAGACCAGGGCGGAAATGCCCAGGGTTGCGAAGAACGAGAGCATCACGGTGCCGATGAGCAGTGCCGGGGCCAGGATGGAGCGCAGCAGCAGCATCAGCAGGATCCAGATGACCAGCAGCACCACCGGAATGATCAGGTTCCGGTCATGGATGGCGGCGTCGTTGGTGTCGATGGTGGTCGCCGTCGTCCCTCCCACCAGGGCGCCCGGCACCGGGGACAGGTCGCTGCGCAGGTCCCGCACCGTCTGTTCGGCGGCGTCGGACTCGGCGTCCTCGCTCAGGGTCGCCTCCAGGAGCACGACGCCGTCCACCACCTTGGGCGTGGACGGCGGGGCGCCGGGAATCGGGGACTGCTGGACGCCGTCGCGCGTGACCGGCAGCTGGCCGGAGGGGCCGCCTGAAGCGGCGACGGTGAGCGAGTCGACGCCGGAGGCGCCCAGCACGGTGTCCGCCGCCCGCTGCAGTTCACCCTCGGGCACGGCGATCAGCACCGGGGCCCCGGATCCGGAGGGGAAATGCTCGCTGAGCACCTGCTGGCCCTCGCGGGCATCGGACTGTCCGGTGACGAAGTCGCTCTGCGGCACGCCCTCGGCCCGCAGCTGGGTGAGCCCGAAACAGGCCGCCAGCAGCACCCCGGCGCAGATGACCCAGGTGCGCCGCGGGTGGAACTCCACGGTGCGGGCCACCCGGGGCCAGAAGCCCCGGCCCCCGCCGTCCTGCTCCGGATGCGCGGAACCGAACATCGGCCGGCGCGGCCAGAACGCGGCGCGCCCGGCGACCAGCAGCAGGGCCGGCAGCAGCGTCATTGCGGCCAGGAACGCGAAGCCGATGCCGATTGCGGCCACCGGACCGAGTGCCTTGTTGGAGTTCAGGTCGCTGAGCAGCAGGCAGAGCAGCCCCGCCACCACGGTTCCGGCGGAGGCCAGCACCGGTTCAAACGTGCCGCGCAGGGCAGCCCAGGTGGCGCCCCAGCGGTCCTGGTGGTCACGCAGCGCCTCCCGGTAGCGGGCGACGTACAGCAGCGAATAGTCGGTGGCTGCGCCGATGCCGAGGATGAACAGGATGCCCTGCACCTGCCCGTTGAGGGTCACGACACCGGCGCGGGCCAGGTTGTAGACCACCAGGATTGCCGCCGAGAGGGCGAAGATGGAGGTCAGCAGGACCAGGAACGGCAGCAGCGGGGATCGGTAGACCACCACCAGGATGACGAGCACCGCAATGACCGCGACCAGCAGCAGCGAGGTGTCGATGCCGCCGAACGCCTCGCTGATGTCGGCCAGCTGTCCCGCCGGACCGGTGACGTAGACCGTCAGGCCTTCGGGGATGCCCTCGCCGCCCGTGCTGCGCAGCTCGTCCACGGCGGTGCTCAGCTCCTCGGTGTCCTGGACCGGAACGAAGAGCTCGGCAGCTTTGCCGTCCTCGGAGAACTGCGGCGGCGAAGTGCCCTCCGCGACGCCGGGCACCTCCGCCAGCGCCCCGGCCCGGCCCTCGATGAAGCTGCGGTCGGTTTCGGTGAGGCCGCCGTCGTTCACGAATACGACGACGGCGGGCAGGGCATTGGACTCGGTGAACTTCTCCTGCAGGTCTGCCACCCGGGTGGACGGCGAACTGGCCGGCAGATAGGAGGTCTGGTCGTTGTCCGCGACCTCGCTGATCCGGCCGAAATAGGGGCCGCCGAAGCCGCCGATGCCCACCCAGGCGACGATCAGCAGCGCCGGCAGCAGGATCCGCAGCCACCGCGGCACGCGGCTGCGCTGCGCGGTGGCAGCTGCCGGATGGGACGAGGCCCCATGCGGGGTGTTGCGGGCTGGATCGGAGCCGTGCGGTGCGGAGGGGGAATCCGTCATGCTGAGCCGCCCTTGTCGTGGCCGTGGACTTGTCATGGCGGTGCCGTGCTTCCAGCAGAGCCCCGTACCGCCTGCTGCGTCAACCGATTCACGCCGAGGCGGCGCGGATCCGGCGGGAAAACCCGCCGCAACATTTCGGCGCCACCCGCCCCGGTGCCGCCCGGTCGTGGGAAGATCAGCGCGTGGATGCCAAAGTCTCAGTGATCACCCTCGGCGTGCGGGACCTCGACCAGACGTACGGGTTCTACGCCGGCCGCCTCGGTTGGAAGCCCGTGCAGTATGTTCCGGAGGAAGTGGCCTTCTTCCAGATCAACCACGGGCTGCTGCTGGCGTTCTTCCGTGCGGACCAGCTGGCCGCCGAGGCCGGAGCGGTGGGACCGGCGGAAACGGCGCCCTTGACGCTGGCCCACAATGTCGGCTCCGCCGGCGAGGTGGACGCCGTCCTGGCGGAGGCCGCAGCCGCCGGCGGCATGATCGTCGCGCCGGGCACGCAGATGAGCTGGGGCGGCTACTCCGGCTACTTTGCCGACCCGGAGGGCTTCCGCTGGGAGGTCTGCTGGAACCCTGGGCTGACGGTGGACGCGGACGGCACCGTGGCGCTTGCCGCTCCTCAGCCGCCGGTCGAGCTGCCGGCCAAAGCCGAGCTGCCGGCCGACGCCTGATCGGATTCGGCTCCGCTAGAACAGGGCCTCGCCCGCGGCCCGCGGCAGCGCCCCCTCCGGTCCCGGCTGCAGCATCTGCGGTCCGTCATTGCGCACGTTGCCGACGGCGGGGTTGGCGGGCCGAAGCCGCCAGCCGGCGGCCGCGGTGAAGGCCTGGGCGTGGGCGGCCGCCACCAGGGCCGGCGCGTCCCGGCGGGCCGGGTCCAGCCACTGTTCCAGCATGCCGGCCCCCAGGGCCAGCGGCAGGCGATCGTGCAGCCGACCCAGGGCGGCCAGCGCCGGGTGGGCGTCCTCAGGCTCCGGCGCGGCGACGGTAAGCACGGTGGTGCTCAGCAGCCACCGGCCGGGGTCCGCCGGCGGGCGCTGCGGGTCCCGCCACCACTCGTACAGGCCCGCCAGCCAGATCAGTCCGCCCTGTCCGGGCCGGACGAACATCGGCACGCGCCCGCCGTCGGGCCCGGCCGTCCACTCGTAGTAGCCCTCCACAGGAACGGCGCAGCGCCGCTGCGGCACCGCGTCCCGGAAGGTCGGCTTTTCCAGCACGGTTTCGGTACGGGCGTTGAAGGCCCGGTTTCCGACGGCGGGATCCTCCGCCCAGCGCGGCACCAGACCCCAGCGGGCCACATGCACCTGGCGGCGCACCGCACCGTCGACCAGCCGCTCCAGGACGATCGGCACACCCGTGCTCGGTGCCACGTTCCACGAGGCGCGCAGCTGCAGCGCATCGTCCGCCTCCGCCTCGGCCTCCGCGACCAGGTCTCCGACGGCGCGGGTCATCACGTATCGTCCGCACATGCCTCCATTCTTCCTCCGCTTCGGGCAAAACCCCTCCACATGGCGCCGCTCCTCCGCTTCCTGCCGGGGCAGAACGCACCGGGGAGGGCAGGACGGCGGGCCGGGAATGCCTGCGTCCCCCGCACTGTTGAACCGGGCAAGACAGTCCGCGTTTTTTGACACAGTCCAAGGAGTCCCCATGACCGTCACCGTTGAAGAGTTCACCCCCGCCGCCGGCACCATCACCATGTTCTCGACCAGCTGGTGCGGCTACTGCCGCCGGCTGAAGTCCCAGCTGGATTCCGCCGGCATCGGCTACAACGAGGTGAACATCGAGGAGGTCGCGGGCACCGCCGAACTGGTGGAGTCGGTCAACGGCGGCAACCAGACCGTACCCACCGTGATCTTCCCGGACGGGTCCTCGGCCACCAACCCGTCCGCCGCCGAGGTCAAGTCCCGCCTGGGCCTGTAGCTCCGGCGTCGCCCGCTGCGGCCCGCCGCGTCCTCAACGGATGCGGCGGGCCGTCGGCGTTCCGGGGCGGGCGGACCGTGTTTCGCCCCGGGCCGCCCGCATTCGGTTCGGGCCCGGTGCTGTCCCTAGGATGGGACCCAAGGCCCCTTCGTTCAAGGCGGCCGGCACCCAACGTCACCGGAGGCACACCCCCATGGTTCACAAGGTCCAAGCCGTCGTCGTCAAGGAAAAGGACGCCCCCGTCTCCCTGGAAACCATCCTGGTTCCGGATCCCGGGCCCGGCGAGGCCCTGGTCGACATCCTCACCTGCGGCGTCTGCCACACCGACCTGCACTACAAGCAGGGCGGCATCAACAACGACTACCCGTTCCTGCTGGGCCATGAGGCCACCGGCGTGGTCTCCGCCGTCGGCGAAGGCGTCACCGAGGTGGCCCCCGGGGACCGCGTGGTCCTGAACTGGCGCGCTGTCTGCGGCGAGTGCCGGGCCTGCCGCAAGGGCGAGCCGCAGTACTGCTTCAACACCGCCAACGCCACCCAGAAGATGACCCTGGAGGACGGCACCGAGCTGACCCCGGCCCTGGGCATCGGCGCGTTCGCCGAGAAGACCCTGGTCGCGGCCGGCCAGTGCACCAAGGTGGACGACGACGTCGATCCCGCCGCGGTGGGCCTGCTCGGCTGCGGCGTGATGGCCGGCATCGGCGCCGCCATCAACACCGGCGAAGTCAAGCGCGGAGAGTCCGTGGCCGTGATCGGCTGCGGCGGCGTGGGCATCGCCGCCGTTGCGGGCGCCAAGCTGGCCGGCGCGACGACGATCATCGCCGTCGACATCGACCCCGCCAAGGTGGAAATGGCCAAGTCCATGGGCGCCACCCACGGGGTGAACTCCCGCGAGGAGGACCCGGTGGAGGCCATCCGCGCCGCCACCAACGGCTTCGGCGCCGACGTCGTGATCGAGGCCGTGGGCCGCCCCGAGACCTACGAGCAGGCCTTCTACGCCCGCGACCTCGCCGGCCGCGTGGTGCTGGTGGGCGTGCCGACCCCGGAGATGAAGATCGAGCTGCCGCTGGCCGAGGTCTTCGGCCGCGGCGGGTCCCTGAAGTCCTCCTGGTACGGCGACTGCCTGCCCTCCCGCGACTTCCCGATGCTGGTGGAGCAGTACAAGCTGGGCCGGCTGGACCTGGACGCTTTCGTCACCGAGCGGATTGGCCTGGGCGACATCGAAGCCGCGTTTGAAAAGATGCATGGGGGCTTGGTCCTGCGTTCGGTGGTGGAGCTGTAAATGGCACTGACCATTGAGCGGGTTGTCACCTCGGGCACCTTCAGCCTGGACGGCGGCACCTGGGACGTCGACAACAACGTGTGGATCATCGGCAACGACACCAAGGTGTGGGTCATTGATCCTGCCCACGATCCGGCCGCCGTCGTGGCCGCCGTCGCCGGACGCAAGGTCAAGGGCATTTTGCTCACGCACGGGCACGATGACCACATCCGCGCCGCCGTCGAAACCGCCAAGCTGCTGGAGGCTCCGCTGCACCTGCACCCGGCGGACCGGATGCTCTGGGACGCGGTCTACCCGGACCGGGCGCCCGACGTCGAGATTGCCGACGGTGACGTGTTTCCCCTGGGCAAGGCGCAGCTGCGCGCCCTGCACACCCCGGGGCACTCCCCCGGCTCGGTGACGTTCCTGCTGACCGGTGATCCGGAGCTCGGCTACCCGGTGCTGTTCACCGGCGACACCCTGTTCGCCGGCGGTCCCGGCGCCACGGGGCGCTCCTACAGCGACTTCGGCACCATCATCGAATCCATCCGGACGAAGCTGCTGATCCTGCCTCCGGGCACCGTGGTCAACACCGGGCACGGGGATTCGACGACGGTCGGCGCCGAGGCTCCGTTCCTGGATGAGTGGATCGCCCGGGGGCACTAGGCTCGACGCTCTGACGGAACCCGCCGGGCCCCTTTCGCTTCCGCCAAAGGGGGCCGGCGGGTTCCGGCGTTCCCGGCGGTCTTCCGAATGTCTTGAGGCCGCCCCGACGGAGCCGGAAACTGGAGGCATGGCCCTGCAAATCAGCCCGGAATTCTGGAAGCTTCTGCCGCAGCTGCGGTACGAACCAACGCCGCGGCGCATCCGTGCGCAACTCGGCGACAGCACCGTGGTGGATTCCGTCAACGCGGTCCTGGCCTACGAGCCGAGGCGGGTCACCCCCATCTACGCCGTACCGGCCGGCGACATCGACGCGGAACTGTCGGCGGTGGCGGAGCCCGACGAGGACCCGCTGGCCGGCGTCCCTCCGCAGGCTCTGATGGACCCGCGCTATCCGTTCTCCGCCCACACGTCCCCCGGCGACCCCCTGGACCTTCGGGCCGGGCAGCACGAGCTGCCCGGCGCGGGCTTCCGTCCGCATGATGCGGACCTGGACGGGTATGTCCTGCTGGACTTCAACGCTTTCGACCGGTGGCTGGAGGAGGACCAGGTGGTCGAAGGCCACCCCCGGGACCCCTTCCACCGGGTTGATGCCCGCGACTCCTCCCGTGCAGTCCGGGTCCTGCTGGGCGGGCAGCTGCTCGCTGAGACCCGCCGGCCGCTCTTCGTGTACGAAACCATGCTCCCGCCGCGGACGTACTTTCCGCGCCAGGATGTGGACTGGGATGCCCTCCGCATGTCCTCCACCCGCACCGTTTGCCCGTACAAGGGCACGGCGAATTACTGGTCTGTGATCGACAGCCCGGCGGGAGCGGACCTGGCCTGGTCGTATGAAACGGTGCTGCCGGACTCGGCGCAGCTGAAGGATCGGGTCTCCTTCTTCGACGAGCGGACCGAGGTGTACGTCGACGACGTCCGACAGGACATCACGTCCCTGTTCCGGTTCTAGTCCAGTCCCTCAAAGACGTCGCCCAGGACAGCTGCGCCCGGCCGCCGCGGCGGCCACGCAATGACCAGCGGCTCCACCGAGACCGTACGGGTCCAGCCGGCGTCCGCTTCGGAACCCGGCGGCACTCCCGGGGACATCACGTGGCGCTGGGTCCGATGCTCCATCAGCCCTGCCACGATCCGGTGCGCCACGCTGCCGACGTCCACCTCCACACCGATCAGCTCGTCCGGAACGGGACGGATGTCATACACGCGCTCCTCGTCCCAGGGCTTGAGTCCGTGCCGGCTCCGGGCGCGGTTCCACCGTTCCCAGGTGGAACGGCGGACGGCGCCGTGCAGCAGGCGCTGCAGCCCCGGACCGCCCCGGGCCTGAAGGTTGGTGAAGGCGGCGTCCGTGGCCGCCCCGACGGCGATGTGGTCCGGGTGCCCGGTGATGCCGTCGGGACCAAAGGTGGCGACGACGTCGGGGCGTTCCTGCGCCAGGATGCCGCCGATCCGCTCCGCGAGTTCTTCAAGGGGAACCCGGGCGACCGCGCCGTCGTCGTAATCCAGCCACTCGTGCCGATCCGGCGGCCGGCCGTGAGCCGTCCAGGCGGCGTCCGTTTCCCGCCGGCGGATCAAACCGAGCGGCTCGTTGACCGGAGGATAGGACGGATCGATCTGTCCGGCGCCTCCGTCGGTCGCGTGGATCAGGATGAAGCGGAACCCTGGATCGTGTTCGTGCAGGGCCACCGTTCCCGCCAGTCCGTACGCGTCGTCGTCCGGGTGGGCGACGACGAGGGCAAGAATGCGTGATCCCGTCATATCCGGCGCCTTCCCCGGCTTGCAGTTCCAGCCATGGTTCCAGCCACCGTTCCAGCGTAGGACCGCCGGCGCGGTGCCGCAGCAGGCCCCCGCAACCTGCCGGGCGGGCGACCGGCGGACCCGCCGCACGCTGCGTGTGGTGCTGCCCGGCCCTGTCCGTGACAGCTGCCTGCGCCAAAACCTAGGCTGACATGTCATGGAGGTCTTCAGCGCGGACGGATACGAGCTGGCGCGGCAGGTGCTGCAGCGCGGCATCGCCGCGGTCTATCTGATCGCGTTCATCGCCGCCGCACGGCAGTTTCCGGCGCTGCTGGGCGAACGCGGTCTGCTGCCCGCGCCACGCTATCTCGAACGCATTCGGGACCGGCGCATTCCCACCCTGTTCCACTGGCATTACTCAGACCGGTTCCTGCGCGCGGTCGCTTGGACCGCCGCCGTCGTCGCCGCCCTGCTGGTCGTGGGCCTGCCGCAGCAGGGGCCGCCCTGGGTGCCGATGCTGGCCTTCGGGCTGCTGTTCGGCCTGTACCTGTCGATCGTGAACATCGGCCAGACGTTCTACGGATTCGGCTGGGAGTCGCTGCTGCTCGAGGCCGGGTTCCTGGCCGCGTTTCTCGGCTCCGACGAGGTCGCTCCCCCGATCACGGTGATCTTCCTGTTCCGCTGGCTGGTGTTCCGGCTGGAGTTCGGCGCCGGGATGATCAAGATACGCGGAGACAGGGTCTGGCGGGACCTGACCGCCCTGAACTACCACCACGAAACGCAGCCCATGCCGAACCCGGCCAGCCGGTTCTTCCACCACCTGCCCAAGCCGCTGCACAAGGCGGAGGTGCTGGGCAACCACTTCACCCAGCTGGTGGTGCCGTTCTTCCTCTTCTTCCCGCAGCCGGTGGCCGGAATCGCCGCAGCGATCATCATCCTCACCCAGGGCTGGCTGGTGCTCTCCGGAAACTTCGCCTGGCTGAACTGGCTGACCATGCTGCTGGCCTTCAGCGCCCTGGGCGATTCCACGGTTGCCGCCGTGATCCCGGGGTTCGCACCGGCGTCACCGGATCCGGCCGCCACGCCCCTGTGGTTCACGGTGGTGGTGCTTGCGGCCACGGCGGCCATGGTCTGGTGGGGCATCCGGCCGCTGCGGAACCTGTTCAGCCGGAACCAGCTGATGAACGCGAGCTTCAACCGCTGGCATCTGTCCAATGCCTACGGGGCGTTCGGCAGCATCACCCGGCACCGCAGCGAGGTGATCATCGAGGGCACCCTGGACGGGCCGGGACCCGATGGCCGGTGGGACCGGGCGCACTGGCAGGAGTACGACTTCCACGGCAAGCCCGGTGATCCCCGCCGGATGCCCCGCCAGTTCGCGCCGTACCACCTGCGGCTGGACTGGATGATGTGGTTCCTGGCCCTCGGAGCCTCCGGCGGGGCCTGGTTCCCCACTTTGCTGCGCCGGCTGCTTGAGGCGGATCCGGCGGTGCTGAGGCTGCTGCGCAGGGATCCCTTCCAGGGCAGGCCGCCGCACGCGGTCCGCGCCCGCGTCTACCGGTACCGGTTCTCCACCGCACAGGAACGACGGCGCGACGGCGTGTGGTGGGTCCGGGAACCGGCCGGGATCCTGGTCGATCCGGTGGCCCGCCCGGATCCCGGCCCCTGAGCGGCAGGTTCAGCCGGAGGTGTCGGGCTTGGTCACCACGGCGTGCGAAGCGTGGTCGTAGAGGAAGGTCACCGGCCCGCCGTCGTGATGCAGTTCGATGTTCGCGCCGTCCCGGAACGCGTCCCGGCCGTAATTCTCGGTCCAGGAGCCGTCCAGCGCCACTTTGAACTCGTAGTATCCGGCCGGCAGGTCGACGGTGAGCTTCCACAGTTCGTCGCTGCGGTCGAAGGTCAGCTGGCCCTGCTCTGCGGCCGGATCCCAGTCCGGGATGTCCAGGGCGGTCCCGAACGATCCGGCCACGGCAACCGAGCCCGGCTGCGGGAACGAGGGCTCGGGCCGGTGCGGCTCCGGGTGCGCCCCGTGGGCCTCCCGGGCGTCCGGTGCAGCCGTTTCGGCGGCTGCGGCCACCGCGTCCTCCACGACCTCTTCGGTGGGTGCCTGCCGGAGCTGCTGCTCCGCGTCCGCCGGCTGGCCGCCGTCCTCCGCGGGATTCGCCGTTCCGTCCTGAAGGGCGGCAATGAGCTGATCGGTGTCCGGGAACTCGGTCAGCGCCTTGCGGCCCTGTGCGGTGATGCTCCAGCCTGCGCGTCCCTGCTTGATGATCCAGCCGGCCTTGACCAGCTTGGACGTTGCCGTGGTCAGCGCCCGCTCGCCGCGGGCAACGCCGCTGGCCAGGACCTCCGCTTCGCGGCCCTGCAGCGGAACGCGGGCCAGGGCACCCTGCAGGACGTCGTCGCGGCTGATCTTCGTAGGGGCAGCCGGCTCCTCGCCGGCAAGGATCTCCAGGACTGCGCGCAGCCGCAGAGCCGTAGTCGCGATGGTGTTCCTGGCCATGAGTTTCCCTTCGAGGTACGGAGCTTTGGTACCAAGCCTACTGATCGATGGCCCGGCGCACGCAGGAGGCGCTGGTCAGCGCGGCGTGTCCCCTGTCCGCCGGCCCGGCCGCCGCCCGGCGCGGGCCGGGTGCGCCCGGCCGAATGCCCCCGGCCGCCGCGGGTCAGAGCGCGGCGGCGAGATCCGTGAAGCTGGCGGGCACCAGGGTGCGTGAGGCCGCGTACACGTCGAGCAGCCCGGCTTCCACGTCGTCCACGGTCAGCCCCGGGGAGAGGTCCTCCGCGGCTCCGGCGGTCTCCGGCCGCCAGGCCAGGCCCAGCGCGCTGTAGGCCGCGGCCAGCACGGCCCGGATGGGCGCGGCGTCCTGCACCACGATGACGGAGGAAAACAGCCAGGCTCCGGCGACCACCCGCTGGGCGGTGCCGACCAGCTTCACCTGCCGGCGGTCCAGCGCGGTGCCGTGGACCGAATGCTCTCCGGGGCAGTACTCACCCGGGATCTCGCCCACGGCGGCAGGCACCCCGCCGCGGCGCAGAACCTCGGCGAACAGCTCGCCGAAGCCGGTGAAGCGGTGTCGCGAGCCGGCCACGGCGTCGCCGTCGGGCTCGACGTGGTCCACCACCAGGCAGCCCTGGTGGTAGGCGGCGGCCCGGCCGCCGGCGCGGCGGACCAGCGGTTCGAAGCCGAAGGCACGGCAGGCGTCGACTGCCGCTTCGAATCCGGGCAGCCTGGCATCGCGCTGGCCCAGGGCCACGGTGGGCACGGGCCGGTAAATGCGCAGCGTGGGGCCGATGCGGCCGTGCCGGGCGGCGTCGAGCATCTCCAGGGCGAAGGCGAGATCCGCTTCCGCGCCGAGTGAACGGTCCTGGCGGACCAGGGACAGTGCGGGGAAACCGGCGGCATCGGCCGAAGCCGGCGCAGCTGCCGGCAGCGGTGCTTCCATGCTCATTTTTGCCCGGCCGCCGGTCCCAGCGGGCGGACCGTGAGGATCTGCTCGCTGCGCCCGAAGGGTCCGTCCAGGTCATGCAGCACCGAGGAGGTGAGGCCGACGCCGTCTGCGCTGAACGTCACCCGGGTGTCCAGTCCCAGCCATTCGCCGGCGGGCTGGCGGTGCAGGTGCACCTGCAGGTCGACGTTCGGGTACATCCAGCTGTCTCCGCCCGGCGGAACCCGGGTGGCAATCCCGTTGGCGGTGTCCACCAGCCCGATCAGGCGGGCCAGGTCGGAAACGCCGGTGTCTTCGACCAGAGGATGCGGCGTGCGCACCCAGACCCGCCCCCGGCCCGGCCGCAGTCCGGGCAGCGCCCTCAGCTCCAGCGAAGCGATGAAGCCGCCGGGCCACTGCGTCATTCCCTCCTGGCCGCCGGCCTGGTCGGGGCCGGGCATGGGCTCGTCCTCGACGGCGGCAACCGAGTCGGTGGGCCGTGTGGCAAGGCGCCAGGCGGTGGCACGGACGGCGGTGCGCCCGTCCGCCACCATCTCGGCCTCGACCAGTTCGATGGTCCGGCCGGGGCGGATGACCTTGGCGGTGACATCGAAGGTGCCGCCGGGAATCAGGCCCAGGATCTCGTAGCTGATCCTGGCCATCCGCAGGTCGGTGCGGGGGCTGCACTGCTCCAGGCAGTGCGCCAGCAGGCCGGAGATCGGCGCCATGTGCTGTTCATCCGGATTCCAGGCGCCCTGCGCGTGGAAGGTGGACTCGAAGCTTCCCTCGCCGAGCGGCCGGTAGTAGGCATCAGGCACGTGTGTTCTCCCCCTGCTGAATGTCGATGTCAGGTGTCCTACGCTACCGGAGCAGCGGGTTCTATCAGCTCGGGGCCGTTGTTGCGCACCGAGTTTACGCGGTTGCTGACCACCCGCGGCGTGAGCGCGGGTTCCGGAATGGCCTCCAGCAGCCCGGCGATGTCGCTGCGCTCCGTCAGTGCAGGGTCCAGCCAGTCGCCCCACAGATCGGCGGGAACGATCAGCGGAGTGCGGTCGTGGATGTGCCCGAGTGTGTCGCTGGCTTCGGTGGTGATGATGGTGAAGCTGAGCAGCCACTTGTGTTCGTGGTCATCCGGCAGGGAGGGATCGGGCCAGAACTCGTAGAGCCCGGCGAAGGCCAGCGGATCCTCGGCGGCGGAATGCAGGTAGGTGGGGATCTTGCGCCCGTCGGCCTTTTCCCACTCGTAGTAGCCGTCGGCGGGAACCAGGGCGCGCCGCTTCACCGCGGCCTTGCGGAACGCGGGCTTTTCCAGGAGAGTTTCGCGGCGGGCGTTGATCATCCGCGCCCCGATCTTCCGGTCCTTCGCCCAGGAGGGGATCAGGCCCCACTTGGCGGTGGCGAGCCGGCGGACCGGCTCCCGCCCGGACGGCGGGCCCGCTTCGCTGCCGCCGGCGGCAGGCTGCAGCCGCTCGGTAACGATCCGCACGTCATCCGTGGGAGCAACATTCCACGACGGAGGCACCTCGGCGCCCATCGTCTGTTCGGTGGCGAAGGCCGCCACCAGGTCCGCCGTTGCCTTGGCCATCACATACCGTCCGCACATGTGCATATTGTGCCCCAGCCCGCGGGGCGGCGGTCAGCGCGGCGGCGGTCAGGGCCGCGGGCCGTCCGCTCCGGTTCCTTCGGGAAGGCCCGACGGCGTCGGCGGTTCGACGGCATCGGCCAGCCCCGGCGGGCTGCCCGGCGGACGGGAGGTGAGCAGTTCGCTGTAGATCGCCGCGGCCTCGGCCGGAATCCGCAGGGCGTCGCGGACCGGCCGCGCTCCCCGCTGGGGGCCGAAGATACGAACCAGCACCCCCACCGCAACCGCGGCCGCCAGGGCGGTCATGACGGTGGCGGTCAACCCGACCTCCGGGGCATCGGACCCTTCGAGCAGGAGCCAGGCCAGGACACCCAGGCCGCTGAGCGAGGGCAGCGCGTCCAGGAATCGCCGCAGGAACCGGTTTCCTTCCACTGCCCCCCCCCCCCCCCCGACGTCGATGACGGCCACCTGAGCCACTGGTATGACTGGAACAGACACGCGTCCAACACGGCCGACGCGGTAGCCCAGGTCGTTACCCGCCGTTTCAGGCCGTCGGTCACCAGAGTGCCACACGATCGACCGCCCGTCATCAGGCCGGCAAAGCCCGGTTTCCCGCCGCCGCGGACGCCTTGCCGACTGCGGGCCGGCCTGGGATCAGGCTCGCAGGCCGGATCGTTTGCAGCCTTCCGGGAGCGCAGCAGTCTTCGAAGATATGTTCTATTTTTAAAGGTATGGACCAGGAAGCGGCGGCGCGGCTTGCCGCCCGGTACGCCCGGCGGGCCGAGCCCATTGAACTGACGGTGGAGGAGCTGGACTTCGCCCACAACCCGGTGACCACCGTGGCGCCGGGCGTGCCGGTCTGGGCCTGGATCCGCTTTCCGAGCTGCGCGGAACGGGTGGCGGGCGTCGCCACCACATGGTCCGCCAAGGCCGTCCAGGTCACGTGGACCGACGCCGGCGTCCGGCGGAGCACCTGGGTCTGGGCCTCGGCGGTGACGCGGCGCAGCGGCGGCAGGCAGGGGCTCGGCGAGCGCACCGGCGGCGGGAACGGAGAGGGACCGGGCTGAGGCGCGCCTCGGCACGGGTAATCGCACGGGTGGCCAATGCGCATATCCGCGAGAACAATGGGGCAGGTCGGCGCGCCGGACGGGCCGCCTCCCGATTGCGAAGGAGCACCATGCAGTACACGCACCTGGGCCGCTCCGGCCTCTCCGTTTCCCGCCTGTGCCTGGGCACCATGAACTTCGGCCCCGAGACTGACGAGGCCGACGCCCACGCCATCATGGACGCCGCCCGGGATGCCGGGCTGAACTTCTTCGACACGGCCAACGTCTACGGCTGGGGCGAGAACAAGGGCCGCACGGAGCAGATCATCGGCAACTGGTTCGCCAAGGGCGGCGGCCGCCGGGAGGACACGGTGATTGCCACCAAGCTGTACGGCAGCATGCGGGAATGGCCGAACGCCACGTTCCTGTCCGCGCTGAACATCCGCCAGGCGCTGGACGCGTCGCTGCGGCGCCTGCAGACGGATCACATCGACCTGTACCAGTTCCACCACATCGACCTCGACACCCCGTGGGAGGAAATCTGGCAGGCCATGGAAACGGCCGTGACGCAGGGGAAGATCATCTACAACGGGTCCAGCAATTTCGCCGGCTGGAACATCGCCCAGGCCCAGGAGGCGGCCCGGCGCCGGAACTTCAACGGGCTCATCTCCGAGCAGAGCATCTACAACCTGCTCAACCGCAGCATCGAACTCGAGGTCATTCCCGCGGCACAGCACTACGGGCTGGGCATCCTGCCGTGGTCCCCGCTCCAGGGCGGCCTGCTCGGCGGGATCCTGCGCAAAACCGAGCAGGAGGGCCGACGGACCTCCGGACGGACCCTGGAACTGCTGAAGAAGCATGAGGACCAGATCCGCCGATACGAGGACCTGGCCGCGGAACTGGGGATCGACCCGGCGCAGCTGGGCCTGGCCTGGCTGCTGCACCGTCCCGGCGTCACGGCCCCCATTGTGGGCCCGCGCACCATGGCACAGTTCGAGGACCAGCTGAAGGTGCTGGACATCGAGCTCGAGGACTCCGTCCTGGCGCAGCTGGACGAGATCTTCCCCGGCCACAAGCCCGCTCCGCAGGACTACGCCTGGTAACCGCCGAACCTCACATCCGCCGTCGCCGGCGACCCCCGCGATGTCCACGGGGGGCCCGCCGGCGATGTCCGGGCCGCTTGGATTCCGGGCGTAATCTGGACAGTGGACGGCACCCCCACCGGGGATCCTGACGGCCGTCCCGCGGCCCTGCCGCCCCAACCCGGAGCCACGCCGAGCCGCGAAATGTGCCTAGGCAAGGAGCACCGTTTCATGAAGGCATGGCAGTTCACCAACACGCATGAACCCCTGGTGGAGGCTGAGGTTGAGGAGCCGCGCGCCGCGGCCGGCGGCGTCGTGATCGAAGTGAAGGCAGCAGGGCTTTGCCACTCCGACGTCGGAATGCTGGAAGACGAAGGCTGGCTCTCCACCCTCGCCAAGCGCCCCATCACGTTGGGCCACGAAGTGGCCGGGGTGATCACCGAGGTGGGTGAGGGTGTCACGGACTGGAAGGTCGGCGACCGGGTGGGCCTGTGCCCCACCACCTCGGCCGGCGCTCCCGGCTACGCGTATGACGGCGGCTTCTCCGCGAAGGTGGCTGTGGACCAGGCGGCACTGGTGCGCATTCCGGACAACGTCTCCTTCGTCCTGGGCGCGGCCGGCACGGATGCGGGGATGACCAGCCACCATGCCGTCATCGCCAACGGGCAGGTCAAGGCCGGCAGCAAGGTGGGCATCATCGGGTTCGGCGGCCTGGGCCAGATCGGTGCGCGGGTGGCCGTGCTGGCCGGCGCGGAGGTCTATGTCGCCGAAATCAATGAAAAGGTCTGGCAGCTGGCCCGCGACATCGGTGCCACGGAGGTGGCAAAGTCGATCGCCGAGTTCAAGGACCGCAACCTGGACGTCATCGTCGACTTCGCCGGATTCGGCACCACCACTGCCGAGGCCATCGAAACCGTCGGTTACGGCGGACGGGTGGTCCAGGTCGGCATGGGGCGGCTGGAAGCGACCATCAGCACCAAGACCATGATCCTTAGCGAAGTCACGCTGGTCGGATCCCAGGGCGGCACCCGGGAGGACGTCGCCGGGGTGTATGACTACTTCGCCACCGGCAAGCTCAATCCGACCATCACCGAGATCGCCTGGGAGGACATTCCCGGCGGGCTGGAGAAGCTGAGCAGGGGCGAGGTGGTCGGGCGGCTGGTCGCCCGATACGGGGACTGAGCCTCACTCCGGCGGATCCTGGCCGGACAGGCGCAGCTCCTCCAGGTCCAGGCGGCCCTGAATGCGGCGAAGCACCTGGTCGTCGATGAGGCCTTCATCGCGCAGGCGCACCACCGTCATCCGTTTCCGGGCAACCAGGGACAGGCGGAGGTCGGTGTAGTCACGGTCCTGGCGCAGGATCCGCTGCCCATCTGCGCCGTCCTGCCCTGCCCTGAGCACCTGCAGGTGGACCTGAAGCTCGCGCTGCGCCCGCGCGGCGACGAGCGGGTCCGTCCCGAGCTCGGCCACGAGCCGGGGAAGGACCTCCAGGGCCTCCTCCCCCGCCCTGATCTCAGCCATGGTGCGCTCGTGCTTCAGGTGCACGTCAGAGGGCAGCCGCGCCCAGGCCGCAGCCAGCGGCAGCAGGGGTGCCTGCAGCACCAGGGTCACCACGATCACCCCGGCAGTCACGAAGATGATCAGGTTCCGGTCCGGAAACGCCGCGCCGGAGGTCGTCAGCAGCGGTACGCCGAGCGCGGCGGCAAGGGAGACCGCTCCGCGGAAACCGGCCAGCGCGCTGACGACCTGCCCGCGCAGGCTTCCGCGCCGCCGGCCGCGCAGGCGGGCGACGACGCGGAGGAGCAGATCGGCCGCAAAGAGACACCCGAACCGCACGCCGATGATGGCCGCCGACACCAGGGCCACGGCCAGCAGGCCCAGGCCGAGCTCCCCGCGAGTCAGCCCCCGGGCCACGGCGTGCAGTTCGATGCCGATCAGCACGAACAGGGCGCCGTTGAGCAGGAAGGTGGAGAAGGACCAGAAGGCGTCCGCCTGGCGCCGGGTCTGCGCCGACACCACCCGCGGGCCGGCCTGACTGATGATCAGGCCGCCGACCACCACGGCCAGCACTCCGGAGGCGCCGATCAGTTCGGCCAGCAGGAAGGCCGTGAACGGGGTCAGGAAAGTGACCACGTTGCCGAGCAGCGGATCCTGTATCCGCCGGCGCAGCAGAATGCCCGCCCGCGCGACGACAATGCCCGCTGCCGCGCCGCCGGCATAGGAGAGGACGAACAGCCAGAACACCACCGGCGCGCTGAAGTCCTGCTCCCCCACGGTCAGCGACACGGCCAGGGCGTAGAGCACCAGCGCCGTGCCGTCGTTGACCAGGGATTCGGCCCGCAGCAGGGTCACGCTGCGGGCCGGCATGGACTTGGCCAGCGCCGCCACCGCGGTCGCGTCCGTGGGCGCCACGGCGGCGCCCAGCACCCACGCCGCACCCCAGGACATGCCCAGGGCATGCCCGACGGCGGCCACGCCGGCCGCCGTCGCGATCACCAGCACGGTACTCATCAGCGCGATGCCGCGCAGGTTGCTGCGGATTTCCCGCAGTGAGATGGTGAGCGATTCCCGGTAGAGCAGGGCCGGCAGGAACAGCAGCAGCACCACCTCGCTGGGCAGCTGCACCTCGCGCAGAGCGGGAATGAAGCCCAGGAGGGTTCCGGCGGCCACCAGCAGCAGCGGCGGAGCGATGCGCAGCCTGGGCGCGGCCAGGTTACAGGCCAGCACCGCCGCCGCCAGGATGACGACGAGTTCCAGGCCGAGCATGGAGTCCCTTCCGGTCGAGAACCGGTTTTAAGTCTCCCGGTGCGTGCCGCCGGCGTCGAGACGGCTGCAGGACACCTTCCGGAAACTCCCGTCGATCGGGCGCCCTCTCACGAACCGGTCGGGACTTCGACGTCGGCCGTATCTATGGCCCTGTCAGTGAGGACGGGCATCAGCGACAGCAGGGTGAGGGTCAGCACTCCCATGATGGCGAACATGGCCTGCAGACCCAGCCACTCGGCCAGAAGGCCTCCAGCCGCTGCTCCGAGGGGCATGGTTCCCCAGGCCAGGAGGCGGTAGGCGCTGTTGACTCTGCCGAGCAGTCTGTCGGGAGTGATCCGCTGGCGCAGGGACACGGTGATGACGTTCCACAGCACGGTCAGCATGCCGCCCACAAAGAGGACGGGACCGAGAACGTAGGGGTTGCTGGTCACGGCGGGCGCCCCGACGAACAGCGCGACCCCAAGAACGGCGAGCGCCAGTGCCTTCGACCGGCCCAGCCTCGCTTCGGCCCGGTCGGCGATGAAGGAGCCGACGATGGCTCCGACAGCCGAGGCCGTCAGGAGCAGCCCGAACCCCGGATCGGACAGTTTCATGGCTGACGCCGGTCCGACGGCAAACAGCACCAGGAGCGCGAAGGCCGCACTGGACGCGAAGTTGAACACGCCCGTCATCAGCGCAAGTGCACGCAGGATTTTCTGGTTCCAGAGGAACCGCAGGCCCTCACCGATGTCGAAGCGCAGTGTTGTGGCCTGGTTCCGTTCGATTCGGTATCTCCCCCGAACCAGAAGCAGTCCCCCGACGGCGGCGAGCCACAGTGCCGCCGGCACCGCAAGGCCGGCGACGACGCCGAGGGCCACGAGCAGCCCTCCCAGCGGAGGGCCGATGAACTGGTTGGCGGTAAGCTCCACCGCGTAGAACCGGCCGTTGGCGCGCGAGAGCTGATCCCTGTTCACCACCTGGGGCAGGATCGACTGCGCGGATGTGTCATAGAGCGTTTCGGCCACACCCACCATGAGGGCGACAACGTACAGGGCCCAGATGGAGCCCAGATCCAGCAGGATCACGGCTGCTAGCGCGGCGGGGAACAGCGCGCGGGTGAGATTGGCCCAGAGCATGATCCTGCGTCGGTCCAGCCGGTCAGCCAGTGCGCCGGCGGTCAGGGCAAAGAGGAGCCAGGGCAAGGTCGCCAGGACGCTGAGCCCGGCAATGAGCGTGGGTGACTGCGTGAGCTGAATGGCCAGCAGCGGCAGGGCGATCTTGAAGACGCCGTCCGCGAGATTGGACAGTCCGGTTGCGGTCCAGAGCTTCCAGTAGGGCGCACCCAGCGGGGCTCTGTTCCGTTCCTGCACGGACGGCGTGTGATCGGTCATAGGGACACCATCGCGCAGTGATGTAGAAAACTCAAGGGGGTTGGAATCTACTACATCAATTTGTAGGGTGGTTTCATGAAGACGCACACGGGCGAGGGCGACGACAAGCCCCTCGCCACTGCCCGGGAGATCAAGGCGCTGGCCCATCCGCTGCGGCTGCGCATCCTGCGCCTGTGCGGGCTCCACGAGCTGACCAATAAGCAACTCGCTGACCGGCTGGGCCAGGATCCAGGGACAATGCTCTATCACGTGCGCCAGCTGCTCTCCACGGGATTCCTGGAACCGGCGGCGGTCCGCACCGGAGAAAGCGGTGCGCTGGAGAAGCCGTACCGTTCCACGGGGCGGTCCCTGAATCTGGACACCGCCTTGGGTGAAGCCGGGCCGGGCGGCCCCCTGGCACCGATCGAGGCCTTCAGGGAAGAGGTCACCGAGGCAGGGCCCGAGGCCCTCACCAACCTCTCACGCTTCGTGCTGCACCTGTCCAAGACAGACGCCGAGGATTTCATTACGCGCATACAGGCCGTGGTGAACGAATACACCGAGAGCGACCAGGAGCGCGCAGACCAGCCGGCGTACGGCGGGATGTTCGTCCTTCACCGGTCGTCGGATTAGCTCGCGTCCCTTCAGCGCGAAAGCGCCCCGGGACACGGCGTAGGTCCTTGCCCGGGATCGGTCCGGGTATGTCGAATACGCCCAACCATCGTTGATGCGCCTCATCTGCGGCGGACCGACGCTAGTGTGAGGGCATGGGGAAACAACTGCTGGAAGCCTTCGACGTCTTCAAGTCTTTCCGCGGTCAACGCAGCGCACCCATGACTCCCGTGCTGCACGGGATTAGTCTGCAGGTAATGCCTGGTGAACTTGTCGCCATAGTGGGGCCCTCGGGATCAGGTAAATCAACGCTCCTGTATTGTTTGGCGGGCCTGGAATCCTGCACGTCAGGAACCGTGAATCTCTTCGGTCGCCCGATCAACAGGATGTCCAACAGCCAGCTGGCTGCCGTTCGCCGGAAATCCGTTGGCTTCGTCTTCCAGAATTACAATCTGGTCCCTTCGCTGAGTGCACGGGACAACGTGGCGCTTCCCGCTCGACTGGCTGGGGACAAAGAAGCGTTATCACGGGTTGATTGGGCCTTATCCGCCGTCGGCCTGACCGACCGGGGAAGACATGCACCGGCCCAGCTATCGGGCGGGCAACAGCAGAGAGTCGCAATCGCCCGCGTATTGGTCATGGCACCCAGGATCGTATTCGCCGACGAACCTACCGGTGCTTTGGATTCACAGGCCGGCGCCGCTGTGCTGGGTTTGCTGCGCGACGTGGCGGCCGGTGAACGTTCAGTTGTCCTTGTCACGCATGATTTGGAAGCTGCGGCGTGTGCAGAGCGGGTCCTGGTGCTGCGTGACGGCACCCTCCATGAGGAACTCCGTAACCCGACGCCCAGGGACATACTCGAATCCGTGGAGAGGGCCAAGCTGGCGTCCGGCAGTTCAGAACCGAGGCCGTGACCATGGTCCATCTCGTGCTTGCCGAACTGCGGCACAACCTCAGACTCTGGCTCGGCACGTTCATCGTCATCGCTGCTGCAGCTATCTTCCTGACCGTGTCCGCGGGCATCATTTCCACCGGACTGAGTCTGTGGAGAGCAGGTCAGATCAGTGCGGGAGACTTTGAGGGAATCGTAGGATTTGCGGTCACACCGGCGGCGCTGACTGCCGTAACTACGGCAGTGGTCATTACGTCGGTTGCCCAGCTCACTGTCAGCGAACAGCGCCGGTCATACGCCCTGTGGCAGCTGGCAGGGGTATCGCCTGGAGGAGTGGCTCGTGTCGTGAGGCGTCAGTTGGCCACAATTGCGCTGCTTGCAGGTACCGGGGGCGTCTTTGCGGGGCAGCCATTGATCAACCCGCTGTTCGATTGGTTAGGCGGACGGGTCCCCTCTCTTGCCGAACTGGATTCCTCCCTACCGCCGGCAGCCGGCGCCATCGTAGTTGCTCTCTCCGTTCTGCTGACTCTTGCTGCGGGCCTCAGGCCGGCCCGGGATGCGGGGAAGACCCCGCCGATCGTGGCGTTGCGTTCCCCTGAAACCCCCAGGGGTGCCATGAGCACAATGCGTTGGATATGGTTCGTCCTTTTGGTCGTTGCAGGAGCGGGTCTGTGCATGGGGATTCAATCGATCCCCCTGTCCGGGATCGGTTCCAACGGTTTCCTCATCCCTTTCGTATTTGGATGCGCTGCCGCCTGCGCCGGCCCCGCCGTTGTCCCGCTTGTCCTGAGGAGCTGGACAGCTGCCTTTCCGCCCGGACTTTCACCAGCCTGGTTCCTGGCCCGCAACGCCAGCCGCTACCGGGTCAGGCAAAGCGCGAGCTCCGTAGTGCCATTGACGCTGGGGCTCATTCTTGTATGTTCCTTTACCAGCGTTTACGCGATGTTCCAGCAGGCACTCAGCCTCACCTCCGGGGCCCCAGGCTCACCCGTGGACACTGCGGGAAACCTCCTGATCTACGGGGCGCCCATGGTCCTGGCCACTCTGGCGGCAGCAGTCACCGTGTACATGTCCGGACGGTCCCGGGAGCGTGAGAATGCCCTGGTCCTTGCTGCTGGAGGCACTCCGTCGACTATCGTGATCACCGCCGTTCTGGAAGCTGTTATCTACACAGCCACTGCGGCCATACTCAGTCTGCTTGTCCTCATCCCCACACTGGCAACCGTCTGGACGGCCATGAACAGCGTCGTTCCGGGCACACTCTTTGTGGTCAGCTGGATCCCCTGGGCCGCAGTGGTCAGCACCGGTTTACTTGCTCTACTCGCTTCGACCGTTATTCCCACCGTTTGCTCAATGAGGTCCAGCATCCAAAGTGCGCTTGGCGGCTGAGGTTTCCGGACCGGTCGTGTTTCGCGTGGTGAACGGCTGTCGGCCGACTGCCCGACCAACCCGGCCGCGGAGCGCTGACAGGCCTCCGCGCCTGGACTAGGGTCAGAAACAAAAGCGGCGTCTACCCGGGAGAGTTCCATGGCATTCGGATCACTGGTGATCATCGGCGTCGGCGGCATGGGCCAGGCGGTGCTCCGCCGGCTGGGAGCGGGCCGGAAGGTGCTGCTGGCCGACTTCCACGAGGGCACGCTCACCGACGTCGCAGCCGCCGCGGCCGCTGACGGCTACGAGGTGACCGCCCAGCACGTGGATGTGTCCGCCCCGGAGTCCGTGGCCGCGCTCGCCGCCCGGGCGCAGTCCATGGGCATGGTGGAACACGTGGTGCATACCGCCGGTGTGTCCCCGGTCCAGGCGCCCGTTGAGGCCATCCGCCGGGTGGACCTGCTCGGCTTCGCCCTGGTGCTGGAGGAGTTCGGGCAGATCATCGCCCCCGGCGGAGCCGGCGTGTTCATCTCCAGCATGTCCGGACAGATGGCCGCCGGCAGCCTCCCGGCCGAGGCGGAGGCCGCGCTCGCCACCGCCCCGGTGGAGCAGCTCCTGACCCTGCCGTTCATCGCCGGGCTCGACGACCCCGGGACGGCCTACAGCATTGCCAAGCGCGGTAACCAGCTGCGGGTCCAGGCCGCCAGCCGCACCTGGGGCCTGCGGAGCGCCCGGGTCAACAGCATCAGCCCCGGGGTGATCTCGACGGCGATGGGACAGCAGGAACTCGCCGGAAGCTCCGGAGCGCAGATGCGGGCGATGATCGAGGCGTCCGGCACCGGCCGGCTCGGCACCCCGGAAGACATTGCCAACGCGACGGCGTTCCTGCTCAGCGCGGATGCCTCCTTCATCACCGGCACCGACCTGCTGGTGGACGGCGGCGTCGTTGCGGCGCTGGCAACCGGCCGGCGCCAGGCCACGGAGGGCCAGGCCTAGACCCTTCCCCTAGCTGTCCAGTCCGATCTCCCGGAGCACGTCTGCCAGCCGTGAGCGCTGCGCGTCGTCCAGCCCCCGCAGCGGCAGCGGCAGGCAGGAGCGCCGGGCCAGGCCCAGCTGCTCGGCTGCCGCGGCAATCACCCGGACGCTGCCGAACTCCGCAAAAAGGCCCCAGAGCGGGGCGAGCCGGTCCGATTCGGCGGCCGCGACGTCGTGGTGCCCGGCCTGCGCGGCACGCACCAGACGCATCGCCGGAGACGGGAACAGCCCGCCGACCACCGAATACCAGGCGTCACAGCCGGCGGCGAGCCCGTCCGCTGCCCGCGCGTCGCCGGAGACGCCGATGCCCACATGCGCCGGAACGGCGGCGCGGATGGCGCTGACGTGGCCCCGGGCCTGTTCCGGATCGGTGGGCACGCCCGGAATCTTGATCGACGCGATGCCGGGCAGTTCGGCAATCCGCCCGTACAGGTCCACGCTGAAGCGGAACCGGGTGGTGCCGGGGTTGTCGTAGACGATCACCGGCAGGCTGGTCCGGGCGGTGACGTCGGCGAAGAGGCCGAAGACGTCGTCGTCGGTCAGCGGCTGGTAGCTCACCGGGGCCAGCAGCACGCCCGCGGCGCCGGCGTCCTCGGCAGCGGCCACGTTGGCCAGCACCTGGGAGGTGCGCAGCGCCCCGACGCCGACGAAGACGGGAACTCCTGCGGCGGCGTCGACGGCGATGCGGGACACGAATGCCCGCTCCGCGGCGTCCAGGTAGGCGTAGGAGCCGGTGGAGCCCAGCACGGTGACGGAGTCCACGCCGGCGCCCGCAGCCCGGGCCACCAGGGCCGCGAACGCCGCCTCGTCGACGGCGTCGCCGGCCAGCGGGGTCAGCGGGAACGCGCTGAGTCCGGTGAACAGGGCCGGAACGCCCCCGGCGCTCACTGCGCACCCTCCAGGTACTTCAGCACGGCCAGTACCCGCCGGTGGTCCCCCGCGTCCGGATGCAGCCCAAGCTTGGCGAAGATGGCGGTGATGTTCTTCTCCACCGCCCCGGCGGAGAGGAACAGGTCCGCGCAGATGCCGGCGTTCGTCCGGCCCTGGGCCATCAGGGCCAGCACGTCCTGCTCCCGCGGCGTGAGCGCGGCCAGTTCCGCGTGCCGGCCGGAGGCTCCCATCAGCTGCCGCACCACCTCCGGATCCAGCACTGTCTCGCCGGCGGCGATGCGTTCCAGGGACTGCAGGAAGCTGGCGACGTCGGCCACCCGGTCCTTGAGCAGGTAGCCGGTGCCTGCGGGGTGGCCGGCGAAGAGCCGGGCGGCGTAGCGGGTCTCGACGTACTGGGACAGCAGCAGCACACCAACCGTGGGATGGCTGCTGCGCAGGGCCAGCGCCCCCCGGACGCCTTCATGGGTGTGCGTGGGCGGCATCCGGTTGTCCAGGACGACGACGTCGGGCGCCGTCCGGTTCACCGCGGCCAGCAGGTCCTCCGCGTTGTCGACGGCGGCCGTGACCTCATGCCCGCGCCCGGCCAGCAACTCGCTCAGCCCGGCCCGGAGCAGGGCGGAATCCTCGGCAATCGCGATCCTCATTCCTGCAGCTTGCCCCACCGGGGCAGGTATCAGGAAAACGGCAGCAGAACCGTGACAGTCGTCGGGCCGCCAGCCGGAGAGGAGACGCGCAGTTCCCCGTCCACGGTCCGCACCCGCTCGGCCAGGCCCGCCAGGCCCGTGCCCGACGCCGGATCGGCACCGCCGCGCCCGTCGTCGCGGACGGTCAGGACCAGCGTTCCGGGCTCGGCGCCCGGCTCCACCCGCAGCCACGCACGGGAGGCTGCGGCGTGTTTGGCGACGTTGTTCAGCAACTCCGCAGCGCTGAAGTAGGCGATGGCCTCCACGGCAGGAGCCGGCCGGCCGGGCAGCAGATAAGTGAGGCTGACCGGTTGCGGCGAGGCTGCGGCCAGCGATTCGAGGGCGGTATCCAGCCCGTCGTTCAGGGCCGCGGGCCGGATGCCGGCGGCCAGGCCGCGCAGGTCCACCAGGGCCTCCTTCGCGGTTCCGTGGGCGGAGTCCAGCAGGTTCCGCAGCTCCTCCGGCACGTCCTGCGCCGCCAGGCGCTCGCGGGCGTCACCGAGCTTCATGGCGATGGCCACCAGCTGGGCCTGGGTGCCGTCATGCAGGTCACGTTCGATCCGCTGCAGGCGGGCGTCTGCGTCCTGGACCGACACGCCGCGGCTGGCCTCGAGCTCACCCATCCTGCGCTGCGCCGCCGTCGGGCCCAGGAGCGCAGACGCCAGCGCGGCCTGCAGTCGGGCGGCACCGTTGTTCACGGCGGGCCAGATCAGGAAGGTCAGCAGCAGCCCGACGCCGACGTAGGCGAGGTTCCAGAGCGGACCTTCCATGTAGGTGTCCGCCCCCAGCAGGGTGCCGCGGTGCCAGGAGCCGTCGGTGGCCTGCTGGGCAGGCAGGAAGCGGTACCAGAACCAGTAGGTGAGGCAGCCCAGGCCGGTGGCCAGCAGGGTAATGCTCAGCACGGCCGACACCGTGGAAGTGATGAAGCTCAGGACCATGTGGGCCAGCGCGCGCCAGCCGGTGGCATCTGCCAGCCCGGAGCGGACATAGCCGCGGAAGCCGGGCCGGGCCCGGAAGGGCGGCGGTTCGGGCACCCGGCGGCCGAGCAGGCGGAAGACCAGCGGGCGGTGGATCGGGCCCTGGACACGGGCGGCCGCCACCAGCGCCGCACCGACCGCCAGCCCGCCGAAGGTCGGAGCCAGCGTGGCTCCCAGCGTGAGCGCCGCGACGGCGTAGGCGAGGCCGAACGGGGCCAGCAGCAGCGAGATCCAGTGGTAGCCGAACGCCCGCCAGGTTGCGGGGCGCAAGAAGGCCGGACGGGGCCTGCGGCCCTGAGCCGGATCCGGGTAGCCGGGGTCAGGGTATTCAGCATCCGTTTGGCCGGGCCGGTCGGAGAAGGCGTCGAGAACGGCGGTGTGGTCGGCGGTCTGGTCGGCGTCCGGCGGCAGCTGGCGGGCGGATGACGCCGGGGTGGTGTTGATCATGTCACTCAGCATCCTACGCAGGCCGGGCCCGCCGGTATGGGGCCGGGCGCCGTCGTGGGCGGGGGTTATCCCCCCTTGACCCCGCCCCTGCGTCATGGTTTTGGCTCGGAGCATGTCAACGATTTCAGCCGCCTACCTCGGCTCACACGCACTGTCCATCCTGGGCAACTCGATCGCTGCGGTCGCGTTGCCGCTGATCATCCTGCAGGCCACCGGCAGCGCACTCGACACCGGTGTGGTCGCAGCGTCCGCCGCCGTGCCGGCCGTCCTGGCCGGAGTGTTCGGCGGAGCGCTGATCGACCGGTTCAACCGGCGCACCGCCTCCGTCGCTGCGGATCTGATCTCGGCGACCGCCGTCGCCGCCCTGCCGCTGGTGGATCTGCTGTGGGGTCTGCAGCTGGGCTGGTTCGTGCTGCTCGGCATCGTCGGGGCCCTGGGAGACGTGCCGGGCATGACCGCCCGGGAGGCGCTGCTGCCCGCCGTCGTCCGTCACTCGGGAGTGGCCGCCGAACGGCTGGTCGGCCTGCGGGAGGCCCTGACGGCCCTGATGATCGTCATCGGCCCGGCTGCGGCGGGAACCCTGATGAGCGTGTTCAGCGGGTCGGTGGTCCTATGGGTCACGGCGGCGACCTCCCTGGCCGCCGCGCTGCTGACCCTGCTGCTGCCGCGCAGTGCCGGCCGTGCGGAGAACCGGCAGATCGAGGCCGGAGCCGGAGACCGCGTCGATGCCCAGGCGCGCCCGGCAGGGGATTCGTCGGGACCGGCAGGCACGGTTCCGGCGGGACCGCTGGAGGTGCTGGCCGGGTGGCGGTTCCTGCGGACCAATCCGGTGATGGCTGCGCTGACGCTGGTCTCCCTGGCCTCCGTGGCGGTGTTGTCCGCCCTGCAGGGCGTGATCCTGCCGGTGCACTTCCATCTGGCCGGGAACGCCGGGCTGCTCGGTTTCGTCCTCAGCGCGCTCGCGGCGGGAACCCTGGTCGGGGCTGGGCTGTACGCCGGGCTGGGCTCACGCGGCGGCCGGCGCGGCTGGTTCACGGCGGGCACGGCGGGGGCCGCCGTCGGCGTCGTGCTGATCGCCCCGCTGCCGACACCCGGCCTGATCATCGCAGCCGCGGTCGTCGTCGGCATCGGCAGCGGGATCCTCGGAGCCGTGACGGGCGTGCTGACCCTGGATGTCGTGCCGGACGCCGTGCGCGGGCGGGTCATGGGCACCCAGAACGCGATCCTCATGGTCGCCGGACCCCTGGGGGTCCTCGGCGGTGCGCTGAGCATCGAAGCAGCGGGGCCGACGGCGGCGGCCGCTGCGGTGGCAGGACTCTGGCTGGCCGCGGCAGCGGCCGCGCTGATCTGCCGTCCGCTGCGTAGGCTGGAGCCGGATCCCGAGGAGCAACCGGGGAATGATGACCAGGGCAGGACGAACCAGGAAAGGGCGATGGCCGTTGAGGAGCAGTGAACTGGCGCAGCTGGCAGGCGTCTCCGTCCGCGCCCTGCGCCACTACCACCAGACCGGCCTGCTCGCCGAGCCTGCCCGCAGCAGCAACGGGTACCGCGAGTACGACGTCCATGCCCTGATCCGGGTCCTGCGGATCCGCAGACTTGCCGCGCTGGGCCTGCCCCTGGAGCAGATGCCGCCCATCCTCGACGAGCCGGAGCCCGGGGCAGGGCCCGCCGGTGAAAGCGAGGCCGGCCCCGACGCCGTGGATCAGACGCTGGAGGAGCTGGACCGGGAGCTGGCCGCCGCGGTGGAGCGGCTGACCGAACAGCGTCGGCTGATCGCCCGGATCCGCGCCGACCGCAACCCGCCCGACGTGCCGCCCGAGCTGGCCCGGTTCCTGCAGGTCTCCGCCGGGACCTTGCCGCCACGGGTCGCCAAGATGGATCGTGAACAGCTGGTGCTGCTGGGGCATCTGGGGTCGGAGAACGTCAGGGCTGCCATCGGGCAGCTGTTCGACATGATCGCCGCGCCGGGGCTCCTGGAGCCGCTGACCGTGCTGATGGAGCGCTTCGACGCCCTGCCGGCGGACGCGCCGTCGTCCGCGGTTGAGGCCCTCGCCGCGGACCTGGCGACGGCGCTGGCACCGGCGAGCGCAGCGCTCGCCGCCCATGACGGGGCGGAGCTGGACGGACGGTCGCTGTCCCTGTTCAACGACTATGCCGCCGATGTGCTGAATCCGGCCCAGCTGGCCGTGCTGCAGGGTGTGGGCCGTGCGTTGGAGGACGCTTAGCCGCTGCCGGTTTGGGCGGCCGCTGCCTGCGCGCGGTGGCAGCAACTGCGCAAAGCGGCAGCGGGAAGCGGCGGGCTACGCCTGCATGTTGCGCCGGTAGCGGTGCTCAAGCAGCAGCCGGGCGCCGTTGAGCAGCAGCGTCTCCATGGGGACGCCCTGCTCGTCGGCGAGCTCCTGGAGTTCCCGGGCCAGTTTGGGCGGGATCTGGAGCTCGACGTTCATGGGCTTAATCGTAGCGCCCCGGCACCCCGCCCGTAGACGCGCATGCGGCGGATCACTGCGGCCCGGACCAAACTCCTTCCGCCCGGCCGGCACCCCCGGCAACCTTTCAGGCGCCGTCGATACGATGCGGTCACCCCCTGTTTGAAAGGACCTGCCATGCGCACCGTGGGACTCATCGTCCATCCCACCAAACCCACCGCCGACGCCGTCGAATCGCTGACCCGCTGGGCCGCCGCCCACGAAGCCCGGATCGTCGGCCTGTCATCAGCTCAGGGCAGGCTTCCGGAGGGGGTTCAGCTGCTGGATGACGACGGTTTCCGCTCCGCGGTGGACGTGATTGTCAGCCTGGGCGGGGACGGCACCATGCTGGGCGCCATGCGCCTGGTGGCGGACCGGCCGGTCCCGGTGCTCGGCACCAACTACGGCAACCTTGGCTTCCTCATCGAGCTGCAGCCGGACGAGCTGGACGCGGCCCTGGACCGGGTGGCCGCCGGCGACTTCTCCGTTGAGGGCCACCATGCCCTGGACGTCGCGGTGTCCTCGCCGGACGGGGTGGCGACCCAGCATCTGGTGTTCAACGACTTTGTCTTCACCCGCCAGCCCGGCAAGGGCATGGTCCACGCCCATCTGGATGTGGCCGGCATCCCCTACGGCTTTGTGAAGGCCGACGGTCTGATCACCGCCACCCCGGCCGGCTCCACCGCGTACAGCTATGCCGCCGGCGGTCCGGTGGTCTCCCCCGCGCTGCCCGCCGTCGCCGTCACCCCGGTGGCGCCGATGGCCGGGTTCAGCCACCCGTTCGTGCTCGGACACGAGGACGGGTTGTCCATCGCCTTGGACGAGGCAGGCGGAACCGTGGCGATGGAGGCCGACGGCGTCCTGCTGGGCGAGGCCCGCCCGGGCACCCGGGTGCTGATGAAGCTGCGCCCGCACGCAGGACAGGTCATCCGCCTCGACAAGGAAGGCCACGCGCAGCGCGGGATGCTCAAGCTCAGCCTGCTGGACCTGCCCTTCACCCGCGAGCAGCTGGCGGAGCGGCTGGGCCGGTAACCGGCGTCAGCCCTGGAGGAATCCGGCCACGCCGCCGATGGTGAAGCACATCCCCAGCAGCAGGTAGAAAAAGCCCAGCGTCCTGACCGTGGGCACGTCCGCAATGGTGAACCCCTCCGGAGGAATGCCCTTGGACTCCCGGTAGATCGCCGACCAAACCGCCGCCGCACCCCGGACGTTCCGGAAGACGCACCAGCCCGCGACGGCGAAGCACACACCGGAGGCAGCGGCCCCGAGGGCGCCGAAGTGAAGCTGGCCGCTCGCGATTCCGAACGGGAGACCTGCAAGGAACAGGAGGTAGCCCAGCTGCAGTCCGCTGCGGGCGGGCTGCGGCAGCTCGGTCAGCAGCCGGCCGAATCCCCGCAGAGTCCGCATGCCTGCTCCCGTCCCCGCCCACCGTCGTCGCGGGCCAGAGTAGCAGCGTGGTGCTAGCCTTAGTATTCGAAAGTGTGTTCGATACGCGATCGTGCGGAACTGTGGGAGGGGCGGAGCATGGCGGTGTTCTCAGCGGACCGTTCCCGGCGCGTGGCCGGGCCGGCGGAGGCCGACGCCGCCACCGCCGCAGGGTTTCCCAGCCCGGCGCGTGATTACTTCGACGGCCGGATCGACCTGAACCGACACCTGATCAGCGACCCCACCTCCACCTACGTGGTCCGCGTGGACGGGAATTCCATGGCCGACGCTGGCATCAGCAGCGGTGACGAGCTGATCGTGGACCGTTCCCGCACCCCGCACGACGGCGCCGTCGTCGTCGCGGTGGTCGACGGCGAGCTGCTGGTGCGCCGGCTGCTGCTGCGCGGAGACGCGGTGCTGCTGCGGGCCGAAAGCCGGGGCACGCCGGACCTGGAACTGGCCGACGCCGCGGAGCTGACGGTGTGGGGCGTCGTCACCCGGTGCCTGCACCATGTCTGAGGAACGGACTGAGGCACGCGCCGAACGGATCGCCCTGGTCGACGTCAACAGCTTCTACGTCTCCTGCGAGCGCGCCTTCGATCCGAAGCTGGCGGGGATTCCCGTCGTCGTGCTGTCCAACAATGACGGCTGCGTGGTCGCCCGCTCGGATGAGGCGAAGGCCCTGGGCATCAAAACCGGCACCCCCTGGTTCCAGCTGGCGGCCGGCGCCGCGCGGGCAGGCCTGGTGCAGCGCTCCAGCAACTACGAGCTGTACGGGGACATGAGCTCACGGGTGATGCAGCTGCTGGGCCGATACGGGCTGTGGCAGGAGGTGTACTCCATCGACGAGTCCTTCCTCGGGCTGGCCGGCACGCCCGCGGAGCTGCAGAGCCAGGGTGCGGAGATCCGCGCCGCCGTTGCCCGGAACACCGGCCTGCCGGTCTGCGTGGGCATCGGCCCCACCAAGACCCTGGCGAAGTTCGCCAACCGGATCGCCAAGCAGAACCGGCATCTGGGCGGCGTCTGCAACCTGGACACCATGGACCCGGCCGTGGTGGACACCATCATGGCGCGGGTGCCGGTGACCGGGCTGTGGGGCGTCGGCTCACGACTGGGGGCCAAGCTGGCGGCCATGGGCATCGAGACCGTCGCCGACCTGAAGGCGGCGGACCCGGCGCTGATCCGCCGGAAGTTCTCGGTGATCCTGCAGCGCACGGTCCTGGAGCTGAACGGGACGCCATGCATTCCGATGGAGGACGAGCGGGCGGACCGCAAACAGCTGATCTTTTCCCGGTCCTTCGCGGCCCCGGTCACCACCGCCGCCGAAATGCGGCAGGTCATGAGCATCTACGCGCAGCAGGCCGCAGCCCGACTGGAGCGCGAGGGCCAGCTGGCCAGCGTGATCACCGCCTACGCCGGCACCTCGCGCTTCAGCGAGCGGGCGGCGTCGTTCCCGTCCGTGACGGTGCGGCTCCCGGCGCCGACGGCGGATCCGGTGGTGCTCAGCCGGGCGGCCATCGGGGCGTTGGAGGGGCAGGTCGTCGAAGGGGTCGCCTACACGAAGGCGGGAGTCATGCTCACCGGGCTCAGCCCCGCGGGAGCGCAGCCGCTGCTGGACGTGTTCGTTCCCGAGCAGGAGCAGCGGAACCTCGGCGAACTGCTGGGCAAGGTCACCGGGAAGTACGGAGCGGCCAGCATCGGGCTGGGACTCGGCGGGATCACGACGGCGAAACCGGAGTGGACCATGGCGCGGCGCTACTCCTCGCCGCGCTACACCACCGAGTGGGCTGAGCTGCCGGTAGTGAAGGCGCGGTAGCGGCGCGACGGCGTCGGCGGGCTGCGTGCCTAGATGCAGGTCCCGGTGTAGGGATCACAGAGGGACTGGCCGGTGGGGACGGCGAAGGTGCCGTCGCCGCCCTCGACCAGGCGGAGGGCGCCGCGGTCTTCGAGCTTCGTCAGCTCGTTCAGGGTCTCCACTCCGCCGAGGTCGAATTCCTCGGCAATATCCTGCGGGCGGACCCTGCCCCAGCGGCGCACGTAGTCGATGACGTTCTGTTCGAGAGTCTGCATGTGTCCTTCCTGCAGTTACGCTTTCAGGCTGCCTGCGGCGGCCTCATTTGTGTTAACAGGCCGGTGCCGGCGGACATTCCGCCCGCCGGCACGTCCTTCCGTGCTGCTGCTCCGCAGTGGAACGCGGTCAGCCCTCCCAGGCCGCGGCAACATCCAGCACCCAGACGACGCCGAAGGGATCCTTCAGCATGCCGTAGAGGGGTGCGAACGCCGAGGCGGCGAGGGGCTGAAGGACCGTGGAGGACTCCGCCATCCGCGTCCACAGGTCGCTGATCTCGTCCGCCGAATCGCCGCGCACGGAAACGAAGGCGGACTTGTCGCCCTGGTCGTATGTCTGGCTCGCCGGGACGTCGTAGGCCATGACGGAGAACCCGTTCTCGCCTACGACCTGCCCGAACTTGACCTGCTTGGCCTCCTCCTGCGTCTCGACGGCACCGGCGTCCTCATTGGTGATGAGGACAAGCCGGCCGCCGAACACTGAGTGGTAGAACTCCAACGCCACTGCGGCATCGCCGCGGAAGTTCAGGTGGGGTGTGGTGGTGACTGACATGGCTGCTCCTTGGGACGGATTCCCGGACGTTCCGGGCTTCCTTCACTCTCACAGCAGTAGAGGTCAGGACATGGCCGCTACTGAAACCTAGGATGACCTTTATGGCCACGACCTCCCGGATGCTCCAGCTGCTGTCCCTGCTGCAGGTGCATCGCACCTGGTCCGGAGACGAGCTGGCGGGCCGGCTGGAGATCAGTCACCGCACGGTGCGCCGCGACGTGGACCGGCTGCGGGAGCTGGGCTACCGGGTCCGGTCGGTCAAGGGACCGGACGGCGGATACCGCCTGGAAGCCGGCGCGGAACTGCCGCCGCTGCTGTTCGACGACGAGCAGGCCCTCGCGCTCGCCGTCGCCCTGCAGGCCGCCGGAAGCACCGGGGCGGGCATCGAAGAGGGCGCCGCCCGGGCGCTGGCCACCGTACGGCAGGTGCTGCCCGCCAGGCTGCGGCATCGGCTGGATGCGCTGCAGTTCTCGGCCGTGCCCCGCACCGGAGGTGCCGCCGCACCGGCGGTCTCCCCGGACGTGCTGCTCAGCCTGTCGGCGGCGGTCCGCGCCCGGCAGGTGCTGCGGTTCGACTATGCCCCGGCACAGGAGCCCCCGGCCGGAGCCGATGAACCACCGCGCTCGGATCGGGCGCTGGACGCCGGGCCGCGGCGGGTGGAGCCGCATCATCTGCTGAACGTGGCAGGACGCTGGTATCTGGTGGCCTGGGACCTGCAGCGCCAGGACTGGCGGATCTTCCGTGCGGACCGGATGCACCCGCGCTCCCCCACCGGCCCGCCCTTCACGCCCCGTGACATCCCCGGCGGTGACGCCGGACGGTTCCTCGCCGCCCGGTTCAAGGGCTCCGAGACGACGGATGACTGGCCGTGCCGGGGCACGGTGGTGCTGAGCCTTCCGGCGTCGGCGGTGCAGCCGTTCGCGGCGGACGGGACCGTCGAGGACCTGGGCCCCACCCGGTGCCGACTGGACGCCGGGTCCTGGTCCTGGATTGCCCTGGCCTCTTCCCTGGGCCGGTTCGACGCGGCGATCGAGGAGGTGTCCCCGCCCGACCTGGCGGCGGCGTTCGGTGAGCTCGCGCGGCGGTTCACCGCGGCGTCGACGGCGGCGGCCGGACCCGGCAGGACAGGTCCGCCGCACCCCAAGGTCCCGCGGGCGCAGTTGCCGGCCGGGAGCGGCGAGGCGTTAGCGTGAAAGCATGAGCGAGCAGTACCGGTACGACGTCGAAATCCTGCACCTGCTGGTGTCCCCGGGACATGCCTACTTCGGCCGGGCGCGGGACGGCGCCGCCGACGTCGCCACCACCGATGCGGATCAGGTGGAGGTGGTCGCCGGCAAGGGCATCGTGGGTGACCGGTTCTTCGGCAAGGCCGCGCACATGGACGCGGCCGTCACACTGTTCGCCGTCGAATCGCTGGAGGCGATCGCGGCGGAGCTCGACGCCGGGCCGTTCGATCCGCTGCTCCCCCGCCGCAACCTGGTGCTTCGGGGCGCGGAGCTGGTGCCGCTGATCGGCCACGAGTTCACCCTGGAAACCGCCGGCGGGTCGGTTACCTTCCATGCCGGCCGGCACGCCCACCCCTGCGCCTGGATGGACGCCGTGCTGGCTCCGGGAGCGCACAAGGCAATGCGCGGCCGGGGCGGGCTCCGCTGCCGGCCGACGACGAGCGGCACGCTGGCCCGCGGCCTGGCGGTGCTGGTCAGTCCGGTTCCGCTGGATGCGGCACACGCCGGACACCCGTCGCTGCTGTGGCCTCACCGGCTGCCCTAGGCGCCTCGGGGACTGCGGCGATCCTCCGCGGCCTACCTCCCGATGTCCCGGCGGTCCAGGGCCAGCCCGGCCACCACGAACAGCAGCAGCGCCGCGCCAAACAGGCCGGCGAGCCCGGCCCAGTCGGCGCCGTCGGCCAGCGGGCGGGCGCCGAACGCCCAGTGGTACGGCGAGAACCGGTGCAGGCCCGCCAGGTCAGGGTTCTGGTTTGCCACCGCGTTGAGGGCGTAGCCGGCCACTGCAACGCCTGCCGCCGCACCCATTGCGGCGATCCGGCGGCCGGTGAGAGCGCCTGCCGCCATCGCGACGGCGGCGATGAGCAGCGCCAGCCCCGTGAGCGCGGCGCTGGCAGCCCAGACATGCGCCGGCTTCAGATCCAGGGCGGCCGGGCGGTTGAAGGCCAGGACCGCCAGCCCGGCGAACACGCCCAGGGCGAGCAGGCGTGCGGTGACAGCCGCCGCGCGGTCGACCACCAGCCGCACCCGGCTCACCGCGTGGGCCAGCGTCAGCTCCATGGTGCCGGCCTCCTCGTCACCGGCGAGGGCCCGGGTCCCCCACGCCACCGCCGCGATGGTGAAGAGCACGAAGCCGATCAGGCCAAAGAACGTGGACTGGGTGTAGCCGGCCCCGGAGGTGATCTCGTCGTAGCCCAGCGCCGAGACCAGCTCAGGCGGCAGGCCCTGCACCAGCTGCTGCAGCTGGTCTCCGGCCAGCGAGGAGTACAGCGGCAGGTACAGCGCGAGCACGGCCAGGATGGCTGCCGCCCAGCCCAGGAGGCCCCGCCAAGAGCGGGCCAGGGACCGCGCGAACACCGGTGCCCCGTTCACCGGGACTCCCTGGATGTGTCGGCCGTCCCCTCGATGGTGCCGGAGATCCCCGGCTCCCCCACAGGGTCGGCGTAGAAACGCAGGACGGCGTCCTCCAGGTCCGGCTCCTCAAGCACCAGGTCGGTGATCGGCTGCCCGGCCAGCGCCGCGACCAGCGCCGGGATCTCCCCGTCAAACCGGCCGTGGATCGTCGTCTGTTCCTCCTCCGCGGTGCCGCCGGCCACCTGCCCGGCGTCGTACCCCGGCACCGCGGCCAGCCGGCTTCGGAGCGTGTCCGCGCTTCCGGGCGGCGCCGTGACCCGCACCCGGCGGCTGGCCGAGGCGCGGACGGCTTCGGTGGTGGCCGCGGCGACCACCCGGCCCGAGCGCAGGATCGCAACCCGGTCGGCTGCCTGCTCGATTTCGCTGAGGACGTGCGAGCTGAGCAGGACGGTCTGCCCGGCGTCGCGCGCCTCGTTCAGCAGGGCGAGGAACTCCTGCTGGACCAGCGGATCCAGCCCGCTGGTGGGTTCGTCAAGGATGAGCAGCGGCGGCCGGTGCATGAAGGCCTGGAGAAGGCCAAGTTTCTGTTTGTTGCCCTTGGACAGGTTCCGGACCGGGCGGGAGAGGTCGACGTCGAGCCGCTCAGCCAGCGCGGCAACCGTCACTGGGTCGACCGGGCCGCTGATCCGCGCGTAGAAGCGCAGCAGCTCCCTGCCGGTCACGCGCGGCTCCACGTTCAGTTCGCCGGGCAGGTACCCGATTCGGCGTCGCAGGCCTGGGCCGCCGCGGCGCGGATCGACGCCGAGGACTCGAATCTGCCCGCCGGTGGGGCGCAGCAGGTCCAGCAGCAGGCGCAGCAGGGTCGTCTTGCCGGCGCCGTTGGGTCCGATGACGCCATAGACGCTGCCGGCGGGGACCTCCAGGTCAATGCCGGCCAGGGCCGACGTGCTGCCGAAGTCCTTGCGCAGGCCGGCGGTCCACACAGCCGGCGACGGGGACGGATTCATAGGCCTAGGGTAAACGCTCCCTGTGCAAGGCTGTATGTCATGGACCTCGTGGTAAATCCCGCCCTGACGATTCCCGACGGGGAGCTCCAGTGGCGTTTTTCCCGCTCGTCCGGCCCGGGCGGCCAGCATGTGAACACTACGGACAGCCGGGTCGCTGTGTCCTGGAACGTTGCGGACTCGGCGGCCCTCACGGACGGGCAACGCGCCGAACTGCTGCGCCGCCTGTCCGGCCGCCTGGCGGCCGGAGTGCTGACCGTGACGGCCTCCGAACAGCGGTCGCAGCTGCGCAACCGGGAGATCGCACTGGGCAAGCTTGCCGCCCTCCTCGCGCAGGCGCTCGCCCCCGGGCCGCCCGCGCGCCGCCGGACCAAGCCGACCCGCGGCTCCAACGCCCGGCGGCTCACGGCCAAGAAGCAGCGCTCCGCCACCAAACAGCAGCGGCAGAAGCCTCCGAGGGACTAGCCGTTTTCCGGGTAGAAGCGCCGAAGCTCCCCGCCTGCGGCTACGCTCCTGCCATGACCGAGCCGATGCCTGCCGAGAACACCTTCGACCATCTGCGCGACGTCGACGGCGAACACGTCGGCTATCTGCATCTGGACAGCGACGGAAAGTTTGTCCCGTACGACCTGCTGCAGCGGCGCCGCGCCGCCGGCCTGGAGCTGGACGAGGCGGAGCAGCTGCTGAACGATCTGGGTCTGCGCTTCCTGCTTCAGGACTGGTGGCTGGAGATTGACGGGGAGCACCACAAGGTACTGATCCGAGAGGTGCACCGGGACCGGGTGTCGGTGTCGTTCGAGGTGGCCGGCGCGATCGCGAAGTCGGCCGACATGTCCGCCGCGATAGAGGTTCCGCTGCCCACGCAGCGGCTCGTGGGCACGGAGCACTTTCAGTGAGACGTCCGACGGCGGCCGCCGGAGCCGCTTTCCCGCCGTGAGCGACCTGCAGTGCCCGGCCACCGTGGTGCTGATGGAGCGGGGCATGCCGGATCCGGACTGGCTCTCCCGGTACAGGACCGCCGGCAGGTTCGACGCGGCCGGCGGCACGGACCTCCGGTCGACGCTCGACGGCATCGCAGATGAGTACCGGGGCGAGACCGTCGTGGTGTCCGCTGCGCGTGCCGACCTCGTGGAACTCCTGGGGCGGCTGGGCTTGGCGGCCCGGCTGCCCGCGGTGCTGGACATCGACGCGGACGGGTGGCGGCCCGCCCCGGCCTAGAGATCCGGCGCCGGCGCCTCCTCAGCGGCCGCTTTGACCGCCGCCGAGGGACCGGGCGCGGAGCTCCTCGTTTTCTGAGGTCCAGGTTCTGAGGGCTAACACCAGCTCGTCCAGGAAGTCATCCACCTCGTCCTGGGCGTACCCGGGCCGCATCCGCGTCGGATTGAACTTGTGCTTGACGATGTCTTCGGCAGTGATGATCGGGGCGGCAGCAGGAGCAGCGCCTCTCCCGGGCGCCGCCGGTTGCCGCTGCAGGCTGTTGTTTTCGTCTTCCAGACGTCGCAGTTCAGCAGCCGCCTTCGCGAGCAGATCGTCCACCTGCGTCATCTCGTAGCCTTCCTGGAACCTGGCGGCGGTGAAGCGCTGGGTGACCACGTTGTCCGCGGTAAAGGCCCGTTTCCTCGGCACCTGGTGCCTGCTGCTGCCGTTCCTGTTGCCGTTGCCGGCACCAGTCCTCGTCTTGAGCGTCAAAGCGATCAGCAGGACCACAGCGATTGCGGCGCCGACGCCGATCCAGACGACAAACCCGCCGCTTTCTCCGCTGCCCTGGTCCAGCGCCGAGATGATTTCGTAAGGCATGAGACCCAACTTCCCCCGAAGCGGCGCCCTTGCGGCGCCTGTCGCGGTCCATCCTCGCACCGCCAGGCACAAAAGTGCCGCCGCGGCAGGCCCGGAGGCCCGCTGCGGCGGCACTTATGGTGTTGCTGCAGGAACTAGAAGTCCCAGTCTTCGTCTTCCGTGTTCACGGCCTTGCCGATCACGTAGGAGGAGCCGGAGCCGGAGAAGAAGTCGTGGTTCTCGTCGGCGTTCGGGGACAGCGCGGAGAGGATCGCCGGGTTCACGTCGGTGACGGTGCTCGGGAACATCGCCTCGTAGCCCAGGTTCATCAGCGCCTTGTTGGCGTTGTAGTGCAGGAACTTCTTGACGTCCTCGGCCAGGCCCACCCCGTCGTACAGCGAGTGGGTGTACTGGACCTCGTTCTCGTAGAGCTCGAACAGCAGCTCGTAGGTGTAGTCCTTGATCTCCTGGCGGCGCTCCTCGGACACGGTCTCCAGGGCGCGCTGGAACTTGTAGCCGATGTAGTAGCCGTGCACGGCCTCGTCGCGGATGATCAGGCGGATCAGGTCGGCCGTGTTCGTCAGCTTGGCCCGGGAGGACCAGTACATCGGCAGGTAGAAGCCGGAATAGAAGAGGAAGGACTCGAGCAGGGTGGAGGCCACCTTGCGCTTGAGCGGATCGTCGCCGCGGTAGTAGTCCGTGACGATCTGCGCCTTCTTCTGCAGGTTCTCGTTCTCAACCGACCAGCGGAACGCCTCGTCGATCTCCTTGGTGGAGCACAGGGTGGAGAAGATCGAGGAGTAGCTCTTGGCGTGCACCGACTCCATGAAGGCGATGTTGGTGTACACGGCCTCCTCATGCGGAGTGATGGCGTCCGGGATCAGGGACACGGCGCCCACCGTGGCCTGCACGGTGTCCAGCAGGGTCAGGCCGGTGAACACGCGCATGGTGAGCTGCTGCTCCTCCGGGGTGAGCGTGTTCCACGACTGCACGTCGTTGGACAGCGGCACCTTCTCCGGCAGCCAGAAGTTGTTCACCAGGCGGTTCCAGACCTCGACGTCCTTGTCGTCCTGGATCCGGTTCCAGTTGATCGCCTGCACGTGGTCGATCAGCTTGAGCTTGTCGGTCATTGTCTTCCTTGTCTGAATATCTGTTGCGTCGAGGGGATGGAGCGGAGCGTTACAGCATGCAGCTGACGCAGCCCTCAACCTCGGTGCCCTCGAGCGCGAGCTGGCGCAGGCGGATGTAGTAGATCGTCTTGATGCCCTTGCGCCAGGCGTAAATCTGCGCCTTGTTGATGTCGCGGGTGGTAGCGGTGTCCTTGAAGAACAGCGTCAGCGACAGGCCCTGGTCCACGTGCTGCGTGGCCTCGGCGTAGGTGTCGATGATCTTCTCGTAGCCGATCTCGTACGCATCCTGGTAGTACTCCAGGTTGTCGTTCGTCAGGTACGGCGCCGGGTAGTAGACGCGGCCGATCTTGCCTTCCTTGCGGATCTCGATCTTCGACGCCACCGGGTGGATCGAGGAGGTCGAGTTGTTGATGTAGGAGATCGAGCCGGTCGGCGGAACGGCCTGCAGGTTCTGGTTGTAGATGCCGTGCTCCATGACCGAAGCCTTCAGCGCCTCCCAGTCGGCCTGGGTGGGGATGTGCACGCCCTCGAACAGCTCACGGACCCGCTGCGTCTTCGGCGCCCACTCCCGCTGGGTGTACTTGTCGAAGTACTCCCCCGAGGCGTACTTGGAGCGGTCGAAGCCGGCGAACTTGCGGCCGGTCTCGATGGCCAGCAGGTTCGACGCCCGCACAGCGTGGTAGGCAACCGTGTAGAAGTAGATGTTCGTGAAGTCCAGGCCCTCTTCGGAGCCGTAATGCACCCGCTCACGGGCCAGGTAGCCGTGCAGGTTCATCTGGCCCAGGCCGATCGCGTGCGACTGGTCGTTGCCCTTGGCGATCGAGGGCACCGAGGCAATGTGGCTCATGTCCGAGACGGCGGTGAGCGCACGGATGGCGGTCTCCACGCTGCGGCCGAAGTCCGGGGAGTCCATCGTCTTGGCGATGTTCATCGAACCCAGGTTGCAGGAGATGTCCTTGCCGGTGACGTCGTAGGAGAGGTCCTCCTGGTACGACGTCGGCTCGGAGACCTGCAGGATCTCGGAGCACAGGTTGGACATGATGATCTTGCCGTCGATCGGGTTGGCCCGGTTCACCGTGTCCTCGAACATGATGTACGGGTAGCCGGACTCGAACTGGATCTCCGCGAGGGTCTGGAAGAAGTCGCGGGCCCGGATCTTGGTCTTCTTGATCCGCGCGTCGTCGACCATCTCGTAGTACTTCTCGGTGACCGAGATGTCGGAGAAGGGCATGCCGTAGACCTTCTCGACGTCGTACGGGGAGAACAGGTACATTTCCTCGTCGCGCTTGGCCAGCTCGAAGGTGATGTCCGGAACGACGACGCCGAGGGAGAGGGTCTTGATGCGGATCTTCTCGTCGGCGTTCTCCCGCTTGGTGTCGAGGAAGCGGTTGATGTCCGGGTGGTGGGCGTGCAGGTACACCGCGCCGGCGCCCTGGCGGGCGCCGAGCTGGTTGGCGTAGGAGAAGGAGTCTTCGAGCAGCTTCATGATCGGGATGACGCCGGAGGACTGGTTCTCGATCTGCTTGATGGGCGCGCCCACCTCGCGGATGTTGGTCAGCGCGAAGGCCACGCCGCCGCCGCGCTTGGACAGCTGCAGGGCGGAGTTGATGGAACGCCCGATGGACTCCATGTTGTCTTCGATGCGCAGCAGGAAGCAGGAGACCAGCTCGCCGCGCTGCTTCTTGCCCGCGTTCAGGAAGGTGGGGGTGGCCGGCTGGAAGCGGCCGTCCATGATCTCGTCGACCATCTGCTGGGCCAGCTGCTCGTCGCCGCGGGCCAGGTGCAGGGCGACCATGCACACACGGTCCTCGTAGCGCTCCAGGTACCGCTTGCCGTCAAAGGTCTTCAGCGTGTACGAGGTGTAGAACTTGAACGCGCCGAGGAAGGTCTCGAACCGGAACTTCTTCTTGTAGGCCCGGTTGTACAGGTCCTTGATGAACTCCATCGAGTACTGCTCGAGCGTCTCGGGCTCGTAGTACTGGTTGGCGACCAGGTACTCCAGCTTCTCCTCCAGGTCATGGAAGAAGACGGTGTTGTTGTTCACGTGCTGGAGGAAGTACTGGCGCGCAGCAGCGCGGTCGGCGTCGAACTGGATCTCCCCGTTCTTGCCGTAGAGGTTCAGCATCGCGTTGAGCTCGTGATAGCCCAGGCCCTTGTACTCCTCGGGCATTTCCTTGGAGTCCGTCACTGCTGCGACTGATGTGTCCAAAACTCTTCCAATCCTTCGTTGACCGTGGCGACGTCCTCGGACGTGCCCATAAGTTCAAATCGATACAGCACGGGGACCCTGCACTTTTGGGCGACGATGTCCGCCGCCAGGCAGTAGTTCTCCCCGAAGTTTGTGTTGCCCGCTCCGATGACCCCCCGCAGGAGCCTGCGGTTGGCCTCCACGTTGAGGAACTTGATGACCTGCTTTGGCACTGCTCCCCTGGCAGCGGCCCCGGGCTGCGCCGCCGTGCCGCCGTAGGTCGGCAGGACGAGGACGAAGGGGCGGGTGGCCAGGAGAGTGGGTGAAGCGGTGTGGAGCGGGATGCGGCCGGCGGGCCGGCCAAGTTTTTCCACGAACCGGCCGGTGTAGCCGGAAGCGGAGGTGAAGTAGACCAGGTCGGCGTCCGTTTCCGGATGCTCCGGCTGCGCCGGAGCGCCCGCCTCGGCGACGCGTTCCTTCAGGCCCAGGCTCATGGTGCTGCTCCTCGATGCGGCCGCCGGCGGCGGCGCTGGCTGGGTGCCGTCGGCGGCGGAACAGGCTGCGGGCCTGCTCCGCGCCGCGGCGGATGTCCGCCCGGAGGCTGGACGTTGCCTTGACGGAGCGGTCAGGCCACCGAGGTGACGGCGGACTCGGCCAGCTCGTTGATCTTGTCCGGGCGGAAGCCGGACCAGGAATCCGAATCGGTGATGACGACGGGGGCCTGCATGTAGCCCAGCGCACGGACCCGCTCCAGGGCCTCGGCATCCTGGGACATGTCCACAACCTGGTAGGTGATGCCCTTCTTGTCGAGGGCGCGGTAGGTCGCGTTGCACTGGACGCACGCAGGCTTGGTGTAAACCGTGACGGTCATGGTTGGTTCTCCCCTGGGTCTTGCTCGAAGTCTGTCCACTGATCCTACATCCAGCCACTACATCTAGTGCGCAGCCACGCCCGCGACCCCAAGATGATGTATTACAAGTATGTCATTAGACACAGGCGTCGTCCACAGTTCATGCACAGGAGAGTGCCGCGGATTGACGCGTTTTTGGCTCGGTTCTCCACAGGCTGGGGAGAACCGGACGCACAGGTTTCCACCGCTCCGGGACCTCGGAAAACTGCCCGCGTGTCGCCCCGCCACGGCGTGTCGCTGCGCGGTGATACTGGGGCATGCCTATCCGCAGCGAGGTCCTGTTCATCGGAGGCCGGTCCGGCGTCGGCAAGAGCGCGGCGGCGTTCGAGCTTCACGCCCTGCTGAGCTCCCTGGGCATCGCCCACGCCGTGATCGAGGGAGACAACCTGGACCTGGCCTTCCCGCCGCCGTGGGAGCACAACCTCGCGGAGCGGAACCTGGCCGCCGTCTGGGCGAACTACCGCAGCCTGGGCTACCGCAGGCTGATCTACACCAATACGGTCAGCGTCCGCTTCACGGAGCAGCTGGCCGCGGCCATGGGCGATGACCCGGTGGTCACCGCCGCCCTGCTGACCTCCTCCGACCGCACCGCGGCGGACCGGCTGGCAACCCGGATCCAAGGCAGCGACCTGCACGAGCACCAGGACAGAAGCAGGTCAGCGGCCCTGGAACTGGAGGAGCTGACACCGAACCGGATTCCCCGGCTCGACACCGACGGCCGCAGCGTCCGCGAGGTCGCCGGCGTCCTCCTGGACCTGACCGGGTGGGCCGCGGGCCCCGCTGCCGCGACCGCTCCCGACCATTCGACGTCGTCATTCCAGCCGCCGGCCGGCCGCCCCCGGTAGGCTGGCTGCCGTCAGGCGGCACAGTCCGCGGCCGTCCCGAAAGGCTCCCGGTGCTCAACCCCGTCCATCTCAAGACCCTGCTGGAGGTCATCCGGGTCGGCTCCTTCGCCGGCGCCGCCGCCCGGCTGGGCTACACGCCGTCGGCGGTGTCCCAGCAGATGTCCGCCCTGGAGCGCGAAACCGGCACCCGCCTCTTCGTCCGCACCGCCCGCACCGCCGTCGCCACCGAGGCCGCGGAGGTCATCGCCCGGCACGCCGCCAAGGTCCTGACGGACATGGATGCGCTGATGGCGGCCGCGGCCCGCGCCGATGCCGCCGAAGCGCACGAGCTGCGCCTGGGCATCTTCCCGTCCCTGGCCACCTTCGCCCTCCCCCGCCTGCTCGGCGCCCCGGAGTGGAAGGGCCTGGGCATCGACCTGCGGACCTTCGTCGCCGAACCCGCGCAGACCATCCACGGGCTGCGCGGCGGCGGGGAGCTGGACGTCGCCCTGATCTACCAGGTGGGCCAGAGCGGACTGGCCTGGCCGGCCACCATCAACCGGCAGTGGGTGGGCGACGACGATTTCCGGGTCGTGCTGCCGGCCTCCTGGGGCATCCGCAGCGGCGCCGAGGTCAGCCCCGAGCAGCTCTCCGGCATGCCGTGGATCATGCACCATCCGGGCACTCCCGACGCCGTCGTGATCGAACGCCTGCTGGCCGGGTGCAGCCTGCATCCGCGGATCAGCGCCTACTGCGACGACTTCAACGCCTCGCTGGCCATGGTGCGCGCCGGCGTCGGCGCCGCGCTGGTCCCGGAACTCGCGATGCTCGCGGAGCCGGAGGGGGCCGGCGCGCAGGACGGCGTCGTCGTCATCGAGGTGCCGGAAATCCGGCTGGCACGGAACATCTTTGCCCTGGTGCCGACCGACCGGGAAAACGCCCGCGTCAGGGTCTTCCTTGACCTGCTCTCCCGGGTGCTCAAGTCGGCCTCGATCACCCGCCGCAGCGCCTGAGGCGCACTTCACCCGAATCGACTCCCGCACCCGGATCGGGCAATACTGGCCCGATGAGCACCGGTGAGATGACCGCCCCCAAGCGGGCCCTGCACGCCGTGACCAACCAGGTGAGCGGGTTCCTGCGCTACACCCGGCTGCAGCTGGCGCTGAAGGCGACGATCGCCGTCGGGATCGCCTGGTCCATTGCCCCGCACGTTCCCGGAGTGGCCTCGCACTATCCGTACTACGCGCCGCTGGGCGCGCTCGTGAGCATGTATCCCACGGTGTCGGGCTCCTTCCGCACCGGCATGCAGACCTTGGCCGGCCTGGTGGTCGGCATGGCCCTGGCCCTGATCGCACTGGTCTTCGGCACCCCCAACGTCTGGACCATCTCGCTGATCGTCGGCCTGGGCGTCCTGCTGGCCGGGCTGCCGAAACTGGGCGCCGGACGTGACTACCTGCCCGTCGCCGCGTTGTTCGTCCTGGTGCTCGGCGGCGACGACCCGGACGGCTACTCCTTCGGCTACGGGGTGCAGATGCTCGTCGGCGTTGCCGTGGGACTGACCGTCAACGCCGTCGTGTTTCCGCCGCTGCATCTGAACGGAGCGGTCAACGGGCTGGTGTCGCTGCGCAACTCCCTGGCGCGGCAGCTGCAGGACATGAGTGCGGCGCTGCGGGAGACCTGGCCGCCGGAGCACGAGGAATGGTCGGAGCGGGAGAACCAGCTCGACTCCCTCACCCGCGAAGTCCGCGAGGCGGTGGAGCTGGCCGACAGCAGCCGCCACGGCAACATCCGCAGCCGCAGGTACCGGCGGGACTTCGACGCCGACTACCGGGCGCTGCGGGCGATGGAGCGGGCCACCCGCCATGTGAAGGACATGACCGAAGTGCTGACCGACGCGATCTGGCGCAGTCCTCGGGACGTGGCCGTTCCGGCGGCCCTGACCGAGCCGCTGGCCCACGCCGTCGAGGCCACCGCCGAAGCCGTGGAGGCGTGGGACTCCGAGGGCGAGGTCCACGCCACGGCCCGACAGGCCGTCCTGGACCTGGTCCGGCTGGTCAACACCTCCGCCTCGGCCGAGAACCCGGTGGATGCCACCGCCGCCATGGCGATGGACCTGCGCCGGATCCTGCGCATCATCTCCGCCGAAGCCGACGGCTGACGCCGCTATCCGGCGTCGGGCAGCAGCCCCAGTTCGGCGAGCTGACGGGACATGCCGGCGCCGTCGGCCGCGTAGATCCACGGAATGCTGCTGGGCACCGCATCCCGGTGCGACGTCGAGCGGCCGCCGGCCAGCACCGCCTCGCCGGTGGACAGCTGGCGGATGGCCACGGCCTGGACGTTCTCCGGGTAGCGCTGCGCGAAGGCGGCGTAGATCGCCTCGTCATGCTGGCCGTCGTCGCCGATCAGCAGCCACTTGATGTTGGGGAAGTCCTTGGCCAGGCGTTCGAGCTGGCTGCGCTTGTGGTCGGGGCCGCTGCGGAACCAGCGGTCCCGGGTGGGCCCCCAGTCGGTCAGCAGCAGCGGCCCGGCCGGATACAGGTTCCGGGTGATGAAGCGGGTCAGCGTCGGAGCCACGTTCCAGGCCCCGGTGGAGAGGTAGATGACGGGGCCGGCGTGGGCCCTGGACAGCCGGTCATAGAGCACGGCCATCCCAGGGGTGGGCGTGCGGGCATGCTCGTCCAGGACGAACGTGTTCCACGCGGCCAGCATGGGCCGGGGCAGGGCGGTGACCATGATGGTGTCGTCAATATCCGAGAGCACCCCGACGGTGGCCGCCGGGTCCACGATGTACACCGGCGAGGCCATGGACTCACCGTCCTGGGAATGCAGCGTCACCGTGGTCCAGCCCGGCTCCAGGCTGGCCGGCAGGACGGCGTCCACGACGCCGCCGCGGTCGGCCTGCACCTCGTGCCGCTCTCCGCCGACTTCCACGGTGACCACGGCGTTGTTCACCGGCGGGCTGATGAAGTTCCGCCATCCGCGCCAGCCGTCCCGGATGGCCTTGGCGGCCCGGGACTGGTCCTCGCCGTCGAAGTAGCCGGGCTTGGCCAGGATGACCCGGCCCAGCACCCGGACCCAGTCAGTGGAGCCGTATCCGGTGAAGGCCAGCACGGTCTGCACCTCACCCCGGCGGCGTGCCCGATCCACCCGCAGGCTGTGCAGCGTGTCTTCGAGGTACATGCCGAAGTGCCCGCCCTGCCCGGCGGCGGCGGGGTCGACGGCGGGCGGGGTGTCGGTGGAATCAGCCATGGGTCCAGTCTGTCAGATGCGGGTTTCCGGTCCCCTTAACGCGGTTCGCCGCCCACCTTGGCAGGGGACGGCGAACCGGAGGGTTCCGGCGGATGCGCGGCGGCTCAGCGCCCGTAGGCGGACGCGGCCGGGCAGTCGAAGGGGTCGCGGGCCGCGAGGCCCACCCGGTTCAGATAGCGGACCACGATGCCGTAGGAGCGCATCAGCGTGGTCTCGGTGTACTTGATGTCGTGCTCGGCGCAGTGCGCCTTGACGATCTGGCTGGCCCGGCGCAGATGCGGGCGCGGCATGGACGGGAACAGGTGATGCTCCACCTGGTAGTTCAGCCCGCCCATCAGGGTGTTCATGCCCCGACCGACGATGTTGCGGCTGGTCAGCACCTGGCGGGAGAGGAAGTCGACCTTCACGTCTTTGGCGATGATCGGCATGCCCTTGTGGTTCGGAGCGAACGAGGCGCCCATGTAGATGCCGAAGACCGCCAGCTGCACGCCGATGAACGCGAACGCCATGCCGACCGGCAGGAAGTAGAACACGGCGCCGAGGTAAAGGCCCAGACGCAGCGCAATGACCGAGAGTTCGCGGAAGCGGCCCTTGACGGTGCGGCGCGTGAAGAGGTACTTGATGGATGTTGCGTGGAGGTTCAGGCCCTCGAGGGTCAGCAGCGGAAAGAACAGCCATCCCTGCCGGCGGGTAAACCAGGCGCCGAAGCCGCGGCGGCCCGCAGCGTGCTCCTCCTGGAAAGAGATCGTGTCCATGTCGATGTCCGGATCCTTGCCCACCGTGTTCGGATTGGCGTGGTGCCGGGTGTGCTTGTTCATCCACCACTGGTAGCTGATGCCGACCACGGCGTTGGCCAGGAAGCGCCCCGCGCGGTCATTGGCCGGCCCGGACTCGAACACCTGGCGGTGCGAGGCCTCGTGGGCGATGAAAGCGGCCTGGGTCAGCAGGATGCCAAGCGCGGCGGCGATCAGCAGCTGGAACCAGCTCTCCCCCAGCAGCACGAATCCCGTACCGGCCGCGGCGATGGCGGCGAGCAGCAGTACGGAGACGGTGATGTAGAAACCGGGGCGCTTCTTCAGCAGGCCCTCATCGCGGACGGTCTTCAGCAGCTTGGAGTAGCTGTTGACGATGGAGTTCTCGCGGATGGCGGGCAGTCCCTCCCGGCGCGTGCGCTGGGTACGGGTGGATGCGGTTAGGGTCATTCGGCCTTCTTGGTCTTTGCGACTTCCCAGCCGACATAACGGGCACCTGCTGCCCTGAAGATGTCCCCAGCCTAACCCGGATTCACGGGCCTGTCGCCCCTGGCAGCCCTAAAACGGCACAGTCTTGACCCGGGGTGCCCATCCCCGACCATGGCAGGACACGCGGCTCTTCGGGCGCCGCCTGCCCGGCGGGAGGGCCATGCAGCGCATCCTTTCCATCGACGGCGGAGGCATCCGCGGCGTCCTCCCGACCACCTGGCGGCTGATGCGGCGGCAGCTGCGGATCGCCCTGGGGAACCGGTACGTCCGGGTGCAGGCCCAGCTGCCGCCATGTGGACGCCGCGCTCGACGACGCCCGCCCGGAAAACCTGCGCGGGCTGCTGGCCGCGGCCGAGCAGATGGTGCAGGACGGCGAGGCCGAACTGCAGCGGCTCGCTGCCCTGCTCGCACTGCCGCGGCGCTGAGACGGACGCAGCCGGCCTGGCCCGCAGGCCCCGGATGGCCCCGCCACCGGATGCCGGGCGCCGGCTGCCCCGCCACCGGCGCCCGGACGCCCGCGTGCCGCCGGCACCGTCTCCGCGCGGCCCGCTACGATCCGGGCAGGTGAAAGGAGAACCGGCATGACCCACACCGCTGACCCGCCCTCCCGCGTCCTGGACCTCAGCCCGGAGGCAGCCGGCGCCGCCGCGCAGCCCTGGCGGGATCCGGCCGGCTACTGGACGGCGCTGGCCCGGGCCACCGCCCACCTGCCGGCGCCGGTGGGCGTCCTGAGCCTGCCGGCGCTGCGCTGGAACGCCGCCGACCTGCTCCGCCGGGCGGACGGCGTGCCGCTGCGGGTGGCCAGCAAGTCGCTGCGGGTGCGCGGGGTCATTGACGCGCTGCTCGCCCTGCCGGGCTTCCACGGCATCCTGGCCTTCACCCTCGCCGAGGCGCTCTGGCTGGCACGCACCTGCCCCGACGTCGTCGTCGGCTACCCCAGCACGGACCGATCCGCGCTCGCGCAGCTGGCCGCAGACGCGCAGCTGGCCTCACGGGTGACGCTGATGGTGGACGACGAGGCCCAGCTGGACCTCATCGATTCCCTGGTGCCGCCCGCCCGGCGGCCCGCGCTGCGGATCTGCCTGGATGTCGACGCCTCGTGGCGGTCCCCGCTGCTCGGGTTCATCGGAACCCGCCGCTCCCCCGTCCACGCCACGGCCGACGCCGTCCGCCTGGGCCGGCGCATCACGGCCCGGCCCGGCTACCGCCTGGTCGGACTGATGATGTACGAGGGCCAGGTCGCCGGTGTCGGAGACGCGGTGCCGGGTTCGGCGGGGATGAACGCGCTGATGCGGCAGGTGCAGCGACGCTCCATGGACGAGCTGCGGGAACGCCGGGCAGGGATCGTGAAGGAACTGCGCGGGCTGGCTGACCTGGAGTTCGTCAACGGCGGCGGCACCGGGTCCGTGGAGGCCACCCGCCGGGACGGCGCCGTCACCGAGATCACCGCCGGCTCGGGGGTCTTTGCCGGGCACCTGTTCGACACCTACCGCGCGTTCTCTCCCGCCCCGGCAGCCGCCGTCGGCTTCGACGTCGTCCGGCGGCCGGCTCCGCGGATCGCCACCATCCTCGGTGGAGGCTGGATCGCCTCCGGGCCGCCCGGCAGGAGCAGGGTGCCGCAGGCAGCCTGGCCGCGCGGCCTGCGGCTGCTGCCGCGCGAGGGCGCAGGCGAAGTCCAGACACCGCTGGCCGGGCGGGCGGCCGCGGGCCTCGCCGTCGGCGACCGGGTCTGGCTGCGCCATGCCAAGAGCGGGGAACCGGCCGAACGGCTCAATGAGTTCCAGGTGGTGGACGGCGGGCACGTCACGGCCGTCCTGCCGACCTACCGCGGCGAGGGAAAGGCCTTCCTGTGATCCCGGACAGCCACCGGACGCCGCAGGCGGTGCCCGCCCGGAACGACCGGCATCCCCGGACCTGGCACAACTGGGCCCGAACCGTGGCGGTGACACCGGAACAGGTGCTGCGGCCGCGCAGCCGCAGCGAGCTGCAGCGCGCCGTCGCCTCCGCCGCCGCAGCCGGGCGCAGGATCAAGGCGGTGGGGGCCGGGCACAGCTTCACCGGCATCGCGGCGGCGCCCGGGGTGCGGCTGGACCTGGACCGGCTGCAGGGGCTGGTGCGGGTGGACGCGGGCCGAGGCCGGGCCACCCTGCACGCGGGCACGCGGCTGTACCGGATTCCCGCACTGCTGGCGCCCTACGGGCTGGCGATGCCCAATCTGGGCGACATTGACCGGCAGTCCATTGCGGGGGCGGTGTCCACCGGAACGCACGGCACCGGTGCGGCTTTTGGCGGCCTGGCAACCCAGGTCTGCGGCGTGACCCTGGTCCAGCCCGACGGCGGCCTGCTCACCGTGGGCGGGGACGACCCCCTGCTGCCGGCGGTGGCCCTGGGCCTGGGCGCCCTCGGCATCATCGCCGATGTGACGCTGCAGTGCGTCCCGGCGTTCCTGCTGCGGGCGGAGGAACGCTCCGAGCCGCTGGCCGCGGTACTGGCCGATCTGCCGGACCGGGTGAAGTCCGCCGACCATTTTGAGTTCTACTGGTTTCCGCACACCGACCGGGCAGCCACCAAAACCAACACCCGGCTGCCGGCGTCCTCCCCGCGCCGGCAGCTGCCCGCACTGCGGGGCTGGGTGGACGATACACTGCTCGCCAACGGCCTCTTCCGCGCCACGTGCGCCGCCGGCCTTGCCCTGCCCGCGGCGGTACCGGCCGTGAACCGGGCGGCGGCGGGGCTGCTCGGCGGCCGGGAGTACACGGACGCCTCCTGGCGGGTCTTTACGCAGCGGCGGACGGTCCGCTTCCAGGAGATGGAGTACGCGGTGCCCGCCGAGCATCTGCCGGCCGCGTTCGAGGCCCTCCGGACACTCATCGACGACCGCCGCTGGCGCATTTCGTTCCCCGTCGAGGTGCGTTGGGCCGCGGCTGATGACCGCTGGCTGTCGACCGCATACGGACAGGACACCGGGTATCTCGCCGTGCACCGGTACTGGCGGGAGGATCCCGCCGACTATTTCGCGGCGGTGGAGCAGATAATGCTGGCGCACGGCGGACGGCCGCACTGGGGCAAACTGCATTCTCTGGACAGCGCGGCCCTGGCCCAGCGGTATCCGCGGTTCGGGCAGTTCCAGGCGCTGCGGGACCGCCTGGATCCCGACCGGATGTTCAGCAACGGCTATCTGGACAGGGTGCTCGGTCCGTAGCCGCCCCGCAGGCAAGGGGACTTCGGCTACCCTGATTGCTGAACGCTCATTCACCTACTCCCCGGAGGTATCGGTGCCTGCACCAGCCACAGGCCAGCGGCTGCTGGATTCGGCCACGGAGGCCTTCGCGGCCAAGGGGTTCCATGGAACCACCACCCGGGATATTGCCACCGCCGCCGGCGTGACCCCCGGCGCGGTGTACGTGCACCACAGCTCGAAGGAAGAACTGCTCTACACCATCTCCCGCGAAGGCCACGAACGGACCCTCGAGCTGGTACGGGCAAGCGCGGCCGCCGGCACCGACCCCGTTGAGCAGATCCGCGCCATGGTGCGCGACCTGGTCGAGTGGCAGGCCGTCAACCGGACCAAGTCCTCGGTGGTGAACTTCGAGCTCGCGGCCCTCTCGGAGGAGCACCGCCGGGAGGTCCTCGAATTCCGGCGCGCGGTCGACGCCGAGTTCCGCAACGTCATCGAGCGCGGCCGGCAGCAGGAACGCTTCGCCGTCGAGGATACCGCGCTGGCTTCCCTGGCCCTGCTGTCGCTCTGCATCGATGTGGCCCGCTGGTTCCAGGGCGGCGGCCGGCTCAGCGCCGCGGAGATCGGCAGGCACCACAGCATTCTGGCGCTGCGCATGCTGGGCGTCGACGGCGCGTAGCCGCCGCTGCCGGCGCCGTCGGCGTCCTGCCGTCGCCCCGTCGCGCCGTCCTCTGTTTCTCCTGCGGTTCTCCCTGTTTCCGGCTCCGTTTCGGCGGCATAGTGGAGAGGACGCATTGCCCGAGGAAACGAGGCGCATCATGACGGGACCGACCACCCTGCTGACCGGCATCGGCATGGGCGAGTCCGCACGCTGGCACAGCGGAGAACTGTGGTTCGCGGACTGGCGGGCCGGCACCATTTCGGCGCTGGACGCCGTCGGGAATCTCCGCCGGGTGACGGCCGTGCCGTCCTTTCCGATCAGCTTCGACTGGCTGCCCGACGGGCGGATGGCCGTTGTCTCCGGCGCTGAGGGGCACGTGCTCGTTGAGCTGCCGCGCGCCGGCCTGCTGCCCCTGGCCGACCTGACGCCCATCTCCGAGCACCCCTGGAACGAGATCGCGGTCCACCCGGGCGGCAACATCTACGTCAACGGCATCGGTCACGACTACGCCGGCGAACCGGAGCACAGCGGAGTCATCGCCCTGGTCCGCCCCGACGGATCGACGCGGCAGGTGGCGGAGGGACTCGCCTTTCCCAACGGCATGCTGGTCTCCGCGGACGGCTCCACGCTGGTGGTGGCGGAGTCCTACGCCGGGCGGCTCACGTCCTTCACCATCGCCCCGGACGGCACGCTGAGCCCGGCCGGGGACTGGGCAGCCCTGGAGAGCAGTGCGCCCGACGGCATCTGCTGGGACGGAAACGGAGGCATCTGGTTCGCCGAGGTGCCGGGTGAGCGCTGCGTGCGGATCGAGCAGGGCGGGCGGGTGCTGGAGACGGTGCAGCTGGAGCAGGGCTGCTTTTCCTGCGCCGTCGGCGGCGAGGACGGCGCCGTACTGTTCATGACCACGGCGCAGTGGCCCGACGTGCTGGACCCCGCGGCGGAGAACACCGGGCGGGTGCTCGGTCTGCGGGTGGGCTGACGGACTGACCGCCCCGGGCCCCGGGGGGCAGCCGCGCCCGGGAACCCGGGCGCGGCCCGGCAGCTCCCGGGCCCCGGCCGGCCCGGCGTCAGGCGAAGGCGGAGAGCCCGGTGATGTGCCGGCCCAGGATCAGCGACTGCATGGAATCGGTTCCCTCGTAGGTGTAGACGACCTCCATGTCGGTCAGGTGCCGGGCCACGTGGTTTTCCAAGAGCAGCCCGTTGCCGCCCATGATGTCGCGGGCTTCGGAACAGATCCAGCGGCCCTGGCGGGCGGCGAACATCTTGGCCATGGACGCCATGGGAGAGGTCAGCTTTCCCTGCTCGGCGAGGTCGTTGAGCCGGAAGCAGGTGAGCTTGATCGCCGTCAGCTGCGCCAGCATGTTCGCCAGCTTGTTCTGCACCAGCTGGAAGCCGGCGATCGGGGCGCCGAACTGGGTGCGCTGCTTGGCGTAGGCCACGGCCAGCTCGTAGGCGGCCTGGGCGTGGCCCAGCGCCTCCCACGCCACTCCCCCGCGGGTGGAGGTCAGCACGGTGTTGACGTCCTTGAAGCTGTTGCTGTTTTCGAGCCGGTTCCCGGCCGGAATCCGCAGGTCCTCAATCACGATGTCCGGCTGCAGCACAGCCCGCTTGCCCATCTTGCCGGTGATCACCGTGGGCGAGAATCCCGCGGGGTGGCTGCCGTCCGCCTCCTTTTCCATGACGAAGCCCTTGACCGCGCCGTCGGCCTCGTCCCGGGCATAGATGATGACGACGTCGGCGAAGCTGGAGTTGCCGATCCAGCGTTTGCGTCCGTTGAGGACATACTCGTCCCCGTCCCGTCGGGCGGTCGTCTCCAGCGACACGGAGTCGGATCCGTGGTCCGGCTCGGTGAGGGCAAAGGCTCCGATTTTCTCCAGCCGCGCCATGGCCGGCAGCCAGCGCTGCTTCTGCTCTTCGCTGCCGAGCATGTCGATGCTGCCCATGGCCAGGCCGGAGTGGACGCCGAAGAAGGTGTAGATGGACCCGTCTCCACGGGCCAGCTCGGCCGCGGTCACCGCCGTCGCCAGCCGGCTCAGGCCGGGGCAGCCGTAGCCGCTGATGGTGCCGCCGGTGATGTTCAGGGCCGCGAGCTTAGGCACCAGTTCGGCGGGGAACTCGGCCCGCTCCCAGTAGCCGTTGATCACCGGCAGCAGCTCGTTGTCCACGAAGGCCCGCACCTTGGCCTGAAGCGCCCGGGTCTCGTCATCGAGCTGGTCATCGAGCAGGTAGAGGTCGGAGTCGACGTCGCCGGCGGCGGCGGGATCGAAGACTGGGCGGGCGGTCTGGGTGACGGTCATCGAAGGCTCCTGCCGGCTAAGGTAACTGATCGCTTAGTTAGTATGACGACCGTCACACCCGGGGTCAAGGGCCGGGCCGGAGCGCTTGGGATCCTCGCACGCAGGGTCTCCGCCCGGCACCGAAGCGACACCGAAGACACAGACGGCGGGGCCCGGGAAACCCGGGCACCGCCGTCCTGCCGTCCGACGCGTCGCCGTCATGGCCGCGTCCGGCGGCTGAAGCTAGTGCGCGAGGGCACCCTCGGGCAGCTCATTGGTGGGCCGGCGCACCAGGAACGATGCGGCCAGGGCCAGCAGCGAGACGACGGCGCCCCAGAAGAACGCCGTGTGCACGCCGTCGGCGGCCGCGCTGACGGCATCGGCGCCGCTGTTCGCCGCCGCCGTCGTACCGGCGGTCATCAGGGTGATGAAGACAGCCGTACCGGCGGCGCCGGCCAGCTGCTGCAGCGTGTTCAGGATTGCGCTGCCGTGCGAGTACAGGGAACGGTCCAGCGAGCCGAGCGCCGAGGTGAACAGCGGCGTGAAGATGAATCCAAGTCCGGAGTTCAGCACGCAGTGCAGGGCGATGACCAGGCCGACGGGGCTGTCCTGGTCCAGCAGGGTCATCCCCCACAGCGAGGCGCTGAGCAGCAGCGCACCGGGGACGACCAGCGGGCGGGGACCGAACCGGTCGAACAGGCCGCCGACGATCGGCGACAGGATCGCCATGACGACTCCGCCGGGCAGCAGGAGCAGGCCGGTGTTCAGCGTGCTCAGGCCCAGGACGTTCTGCAGGTAGAGCGGGAGGACGATCAGCGAGCCGAAGAGCGCCATCATGCTGATCAGCACCATGAGGATGGCCACCACGAAGGGGCGGCTGGCAAAGGTGCGCAGGTCCATCAGGGCCCGGTCGGCGCGCTGCAGCACCAGCTGGCGGACAACGAAGGCGGCCAGTGCGGCAGCGCCGACCGACAGCGGGATCCACAGCGGCATCGGGGCCTCGCCGGCGGCGGCCTCGCCGATGCTGCTCAGCCCGAAGATCAGCCCGCCGAAGGCGAACGTGGAGAGCACGATCGAGAGGATGTCGAAGGGCACCCGCTTGGTGTCGGTCAGGTTCTGCACCTTCAGGGCCCCGAGGACCAGGGAGGCCAGCGCGATCGGGAGCACCAGCCAGAACATCCAGCGCCAGTCCAGCACGTTCAGGATCAGCCCGGAGACGGTGGGGCCGATGGCCGGAGCCACGGCGATGACGATGGAGATGGTGCCCATGATGCGGCCGCGTTTGTGTGCCGGCACCGTGTTGAGCACGGTGGTCATCAGCAGCGGAATCATGATGGCGGTGCCGCTGGCCTGGATGATCCGGCCCGCCAGCAGCGTCTCGAAGCCCGGGGCCAGGGCGGCGAGCAGGGTGCCCGCGCTGAACAGGGACATCGCGGCGATGAACAGGGCACGCATGGTGAAGCGCTGCAGCAGGAAGCCGGTGGCCGGAATCACCACGGCCATGGTCAGCATGAAGCCGGTGGTGAGCCACTGGGCCGTTGCGGCGGTGATCTGCAGGTCAGCCATCAGCCGGGGCAGCGCCACGCTCATGATGGTCTCGTTGAGGATCACCACGAAGGAGGAGACCAGCAGCAGGCCGATGACGGTCTTGGTGCGGGCGTCCATGGTGTCCGGCGCAGGGGCCGGCGCCGGCGCCGCGGCTCCGGGCACGGGCGAAGCGTCGGGATGTGTATCGGTACTCAAAGGGGGAACTGTCCTTCTCAGGGTCGAAAATGGCGGGCGGGCGCCGGCTGGGCGGCGGGACCGTCGTGACGGCTCAGGGACCGTTCCGGCCCAGGCTCCTCAACCGTAACGCGGGCACCTGCCGGTTTCATTCCTTGTGTCTGCAGATGGGAACGTCTCTACAGGTGGGAACGATCACAGCGGCGCGCCCGTGGCGTGTCCCGCCACGATCCTCACTGCGCGTGCGCGACGCCCGGCCTAGGATGGGGCACAACCGACCCGAAGGAGTGCCGTGAGCTCAGTGCCTGCCCGTGAGGTGCCGGCGGACCCGCCGACGAACCCGTGGTGGGGTTTCGCCCCGTTCGCGGCCGCCTCCGCGGTCCACGTCACGGCCCGCTTCGTGGAAGCCGACGACGTCGCCGGCCCCACCAAACTGGTGCTGATGCCGCTGCTGGCCGGCGCGGCGCTCTGGACCCTGCGCGGGCGGAAGGTCGACGGCGCGTCGGTGCTGCTGCTCGGTGCCCTGACCTTCTCCTGGATCGGCGACGGCGCCGGGGCCTTCTTCCCGCAGGCGCCGGAGGTGCCGGTGATGATCGCCGCCTTCGGCGTCGCCCATCTCTGCTGGATCCGCCTGCTGTTCAAACATGCGGCGCCGGGGCCGTTGCCGCGCTGGGCGCTGGTGTTTCCGGTCTGGTGGGCGGGCATGCTTGCGGCGCTGTGGCCCTCGCTGGGTTCCCTGACCGCTGCGGTGGCCCTCTACGGCCTGGTGCTGGGCGGCACGGCGGCGACGGCGGCGCGCTGCGGGCCGCTGGTCGCCGTCGGCGGGCTGCTCTTCCTGGCATCGGACACCGTGCTGGCCTTTCGCATCTTTACTCCCGGGGCCATGCCGGCCTGGACCAGCGCCCTGGTGATGCTGACCTACTGCGCCGGGCAGGGCCTGCTCGTTGCCGGCTACCTGCGCCGGCGGGCACGGCTGCGGACGGAAGCCGCGGCGGAACCCGCCCCGGCCCGGCGACGCGGCCTTCTCGCCCGGCTGCGCCGGACCGCCGCCGCTTCCTAGGCACCGCTGCTAGTACTGCAGCAGTTCCCGCATGCTCCCGGCGCCGATGATCCTGGCGCCGGCGGCACGGCACCGGGCGGCCAGTTCCCGATCGCTGGTGGCCACCGTGACGCTGCGCCCCTGCGCGGCGAGGTCGACGGCCGCCGCCAGGATCGCGTCGTCGCCGGCGGCCTCCGCCCGCCGGACGGTGACGCCGGGAGCGTCGGCCGCGCCGCGGGCCCTGCCTTCCAGCACGACCGTCACCTCCGGGAACCAGGTATCCTCCGGCAGGTCCAAAGCGTCCCCCGGTACGCCGTGCGCGCTGAGCGCCGCTGCCGCCTCCAGCAGCCGCTGCGCAGCCGCCGCGCGGTCCTTCCACCAGCCGTCCGGCACCGAACCGACAATATTGGCCGCGTCGACGACGACGGCGGGCCGGACTCCCAGCAGCCGGCGCAGTTTCTCCCACGAGGATGCGAAGCCGGGGTGCAGCGGCAGGCCGGCAACGTCGTCGGGCGGCACCCAGGCGAGCTCCCGGCTTTCCGGATCGCTGATCACCGGCTCGAAGGGTTCGGTCACGTCGGCCACCACGGTGGCATAAGACCAGACGCCGAGGTCGAGGACGCTCATCAGGCGGGGCCGGACGGAAGCGGAGGGCACCCCGGCTTCCTCCGCTGACTCGCGCAGCGCCGCCGCCAGGGCCGATTCGTGCTCATGGCGGGCGCCGCCGGGCAGCGCCCAGGTGTCACCGTGATGGCTCCACGAGACGCGGTGCTGCAGCAGCACGCCCCGGCCAGGGTCCAGGGCAAGCAGCCCCGCCGCCCCGAACCGGCCCCAGTAGCGTTCCCCGTCCGGGGCCGTGACCCACGCATCGCCGGGATTGCGGGGACCAAAGGGACGGCGCGGCTCACCGGGTGCAGGGGGCTCAATCCTCATGGCCCCCAGCCTGCCATAACCGAACCCCGGTCGGGCGCGGCTCAGGCCGGCTGCCCGGCGAGGTCCTTCGCGGCCGCATATCCGAAGGTCAGCCCCTGGCCGATGGTGGCGCCGGGGCCGGGGTAGACCCGGCCGAACGCATTGCCGGCGGCGTTGCCGATGGCGTACAGCCCGGGGATCACGGATCCGTCCGCCCGCAGGGCCCGGGCCTTTGCATCAGCGCGGATCCCGCCGCAGGTGCCGAGGTCTCCGGGCACCACCTGCACGGCGTAGTACGGCCCGGAATCGATCGGCCCGAGGCACGGGTTGGGGGTGACGGTCGGGTCGCCGTAGTAGCGGTCGTAGGCGCTGTCGCCGCGGCCGAAGTCGTCGTCCCGCCCGGAGTTGGCCAGCAGGTTGAACCGCTCCACGGTCGCCGGCAGATCCGCCATGCCCAGGGACGACGCCAGTTTCTCCAGCGTCGGTTCCTGCTTGGCGATGCCTGCGTCGTACCAGGCTTTGGGCAGCGGCTGGCGGGGAAACAGCCCCGCGCCGAACAGGTACCGGTTGCGGTAACGCTGGTCGAAGATCATCCAGGCCGGAATGTGCGGATCCTCCGCGCTGTGCCTGCCGGTGATGATCTGCCCGGCGGTCATGTAGTTGACCGCTTCGTTCATGAACCGGCGACCGTGGCCGTTGACGATGATCTGGCCCGGCAGTGACCGTTCCGCCAGCAGCGCGCCCGGCTGCGGACCCGGCACCGGGACCGCCGGAAACCACCACGCGGCATCCATGAAGGCCAGGTCGGCGCCGTGGCTTTCGGCAATGGCGACCACGTCTCCCGTGTTGGATTCGGCGCCGAAGCTCCAGGAGCCGTCCACCGACGGTGACTGGTATTTGCCCCGCATCTCGGCATTGCGGTCGAAGCCGCCGGTGGAGAGGATGACGCCGCGCCGCGCTCCGACGGTGACGTTTTCGCCGTCCCGCCGGACGACGACGCCGGCCACTTTCCCGTCCTCGAGCACCAGGTCGGTCAGCGGCGCATTGGTCCAGATCGGCACGCCGGCCGCGCGCAGCCCGGCGAGCAGCCCCGCGGCGAGGGCCTGGCCGCCGGCCAGGTACTCGCGGCCCAGCGCCATTCCGCCCACGCCGAGGCCCATCAGCCGGGCGCCCGTCACCACGCCTTTGGGCGTGCGGGCCACGAGGTTGAGCCATTTGTAGCCCCGGCCGGTGATCGGCATGGGGAACGGCGCGGTCAGCGTCGGGCGGCGCAGGAGGGCACGGTCCTCCCCCAGGACCTTGGCGTCAAAGGGTTTGGGCTCGCAGGCCCGGCCGGTCGCCGAGCCTCCGGGCAGTTCCGGAAAGTAGTCGGCGTACTCCTTCATGAACTGGAACTTCAACGGTGTGGCCCGGCGCAGCAGGTCGACGGCGTCCGGCCCGAGGTCGATATGTGTCTGCCACCGCTCGTCCTCGACCTCGCCCCGGGTGGCGGCCCGGAGGTAGGTACGGATCCGCTCCGGGTCGTCCCGCTGTCCGTTGTCGCGGAGGATGCTGTTGCCCGGTATCCAGAAACCTCCCCCGGAGAGCGAGGTGGAACCGCCCACGTGCGCGGATTTCTCCACGACCAGGACGCTCATTCCCCGGTTGGCGGCCGCCAGGGCCGCGAACATTCCCGTTCCCGCTCCAACCACGATGACATCGACGTCTTCCATGACGCTCCCCCACTCCGAGTGCAGGCTGCGGACGGCCGTCTCCGGTTCAGCGTCTTCGCAGCCGCGCGGCGGGTCCGATGCGACAGGAGTATGTCAGATCGACGAGCGGACGGACAGGAAAATGGGACAACAAAAAAGAGAGGCCCGCGGATGCGGACCTCTCTTCCCGATGTGGAGGTAAGGGGATTCGAACCCCTGACCTTCTGCATGCCATGCAGACGCGCTACCAACTGCGCCATACCCCCGGAGTGGAGCTGAGGGGACTCGAACCCCTGACCCCCTGCATGCCATGCAGGTGCGCTACCAGCTGCGCCACAGCCCCTGAAAAGTACCGTTTGACCGGCCTCCGGTGTGTTGTTTTCTTCGCCCTCCGGCGAAGCAACTCCTCTACTATAGTACAGCCGCCCGGCCGGTGCAAAATCGAACTACAGCGATGCAATTCGGGCGGCTGCGCGGTCCCGCTACGTCTCCTGCGGTGCTGCCGGGGCCTGCACCGGGAGGTCCTCGGGACCGAAGTTGTGCCGGGCGAGCTGCCAGCGCGGTCCGCCTCCGGCGGGGCCGCGCTCATCCAGCAGGCTCCAGTGGGCGTTGGAGACCCCGCCGATCACGGCCCAGGAGTTCTCGGGCAGCTCCAGCAGGGCGCAGATGCCGGCGCGGATAGCTCCGCCGTGGCTGGCCACCACCAGCAGCCCGTCCCCGGGGACACGCTCCAGGGCCTCCCCCACAGCTTCGGCCACCCGCCGGCCGACCTCGGCCCGGGTCTCTCCACCGCCGGCCCGGGCGTCGCTCGCTCCGGCGGACCAGCGGGCCAGCGACTCGCCGTCGTCGGCCGTGATGTCGGCAAAGCTCATGCCCTGCCAGCGCCCGGCCATCGTTTCGCGCAGCCTGGCGTCCAGGTCGACGTCGAGTCCGGCAGCCCTGCCCAGCGCCAGGGCCGTGTCCCGGGCGCGGGCCAGGTCGGAGGAGATGACGACGGCGGGCCGCAGCAGGCGCAGCCGCCGGGCGGCCGCCTCGGCCTGGGCCCTCCCGACGGCGTCCAGCGGAATGTCCAGCTGTCCCTGGAAACGGCCGGCACGGTTCCATTCAGTGCGGCCGTGGCGCCAGAAGAGTACCCGGCGGCCCGTGTTCGCCGGGTCCCAGGGTGAGCGGGAGGCCAACCCCGCGCTTACGAGTCAGCCGACGCTGCGGGCTGTTCCAGCTGCAGGTCGAGAACGGGGCAGTCCTTCCAGAGGCGGTCCAGGGCGTAGAAGACCCGGTCCTCCTCGTGCTGCACATGGACCACGACGTTGGCGTAGTCCAGCAGGACCCAGCGGCCCTCGGAGCGGCCCTCGCGGCGGACCGGCTTCAGCCCGGTCTTGGCGAGTTCCTCTTCCACGGCGTCGACAATGGCGTTGACCTGCCGCTCGTTCGACGCCGAGGCGATCAGGAAGACGTCGGTGATGGCAAGCCGGTCGCTGACGTCAATCGCGATGATGTCGTCGGCCAGCTTGGAGGCCGCGGCGGCGGCAGCCGTCCGGGCGGTCTCGATGGATGTTTCGGTGGCGCTCACATGTCTCCTAGGGTTGCGTCAGCTGCCGAAGCCGCCGACGATCAGCAAGATGCTGGTGACGAGGGCTGCGAACCCTGCACCGGCGAGGCCGAAGGATACCCAGCGCATCCTCCGGGTACGGCCGAGTCCGGCCGTCATGACGTCAAGCGGATCCAGACCGAAGGCGCTGCGCGCTCCGATCGGATGGGCGCCCTGGTCGGGGTCAAGCGGGGCGTTCACCAGGGCGTCGGCCCTGGCAAGGATCCGGGCGTGGCGCGCCTCGGCGGCGGCGTCGGCCGCGGCATCCTTTCCGGCGGGCCGCGGCTGGGACCGCCGGTCCTGGCTGCGGGCCGGCTGCTTGGCCGGAGCCTGCTGCTGCCGATCGGTGACGATCGGGACGTGGGCCGTCGGCGGACGCTTCATCACGGGGCGGTCCATGCCCGGCACCCGGACGAACTCCAGCGGGGTGACCATCGCCAGGTTGTGCGCGGTGGTCGGGTCGTTCGTCTGCGGCCGGCGCTGCTGGTTTTCCTCGGAAAGACGCTGGATGTTCTGCGTGCGCTTGTTCAGCACCGCAGCCCGCTCGGCCAGCGCCTTCTGCTGGGCGAGCAGTTCGAGGTCCACCGAGTAGGGGTCCTCCTTCCGCATCGCCTCCATCATCGCCACCTGGTTGCGGGCCTGGCCCTCCAGTGCCTGGCGCGCCGCCAGGGCCTGTTCCACGCTCATGTTGGCGACGTCGGCGTTTGGATCCTCGTCCGCACCGCCGGTTGCCGACTCCGCAGCGGCGGCGTCACGGGCTGGGGGCTCCTCGGCATTCCGGGCGGCGCGGCCGGACGCTGCGCCATCGCGCTCCGCTGCGTCGCCGGTGACAGGGGCGCCGGCGCGCGCGGCAGGCTTCACCGCGGCGCCGGCGGTGGGGACGGCACCGGAGGACGGGGCCTCCGGCCGTGCCTCTGCGGCGCCGGCTGCCGTGCCCGCGCCTTCAGCGGCCCGGCCGGCCTCAGCCAGGCGGCGGGCGCGGCGGCTGGGTGCCGCCTTCGGCGAACCCGCCTGCGCTGCCTTCGCCGAACCCGGATCCTTTGCCGTAGCGGGATCCTTCGACGTACCTGGCGCGGACCTGGGCTGCTCGACGGCGGCATCGCCGCGTGCGGCTGCGGCCCGGGGGCTGTGGGCCGGCGCCTTCGGGGCTGCTGCCTTCGCGGCGGGCGCGGCCGGTCCGCTGTCCGATGCCACGCGGGTGCTGCGCGCTGCAGCCTTCGGGGCTGCTGCCTTCGCGGCCGGCGCGGCCGGTCCGCCGTCCGATGCCGGCCGGGCGCTGCGCGCTGGAGCCTTCGGGGCCGCTGCCTTCGCCGCCGGCGCGGCTTCGGGACCGGAGGAACCTTCGGCGGGGGTACCGGCGGCAGTTCCGGAGGTGCGGCGCCGGCCGGGAGCCGATGCCGCCTCCTGGTCCTGCGTAGTCTGCCGGTCCTGCGACGCCTCCTGCGCCGCGCGCTGCTGCTGCAGCCGAAGCTGTCGGCGCGTGGGCGGCGCGGCGGATTCCGCGGCCGGCTTCGGCTGGTTCTCGGTGAGCGCCTTGTAGGCCCTCAGGGCCTCGCGGTCCCTGGCGCGCTGCTGGGATTCCCGCTCCGGGGCGGGCCTGCCAGCGTCCGCCGGTACGTCAGCCGCCCGACGGCTTCGCCGTGGTGCGTCTACGGACTCTGGACCGTTAGTCATTTCCTACCCATCCGCTATCTGTCGCTTGGAGCTGCTGGTTGGCTGTGTCGCTGGCGGCTGCACGCGGGGCCGGATCCGGATCCGGCGCATACAGCCGGTGCTTGGCAATGTACTGCACGACGCCGTCGGGCACGAGGTACCAGACCGGCTGGCCGGCGGCGACGCGCTGCCTGCAGTCGGTGGAGGAGATCGCCATGGCGGGGACCTCCAGCAGGCTCACATCCTCGCGTCCCATGTTCTGCAGCTCATGGCCCGGACGCGTCACTCCCACGAAGTGGGCCAGGGACCACAGCTCGCCGATGTCCTTCCAGGACAGGATCTGCGCCATCGCGTCCGCCCCGGTGATGAAGTACAGCTCGGCGTCCGGCCGGGCCTGCCGCAGGTCCCGAAGCGTGTCGATGGTGTACGTCGGCCCGGGCCGGTCGATGTCGACCCGGCTCACGGTGAAGCGCGGGTTCGATGCCGTGGCCACGACCGTCATCAGGTAACGGTGTTCGGCGGGGCTGACCACCTGGTCCGACTTGTGCCACGGCTCGCCGGTGGGCACGAAGACCACCTCGTCCAGGTCGAACTCCGCCGCCACCTCGCTGGCGGCCACCAGGTGGCCGTGATGGATCGGGTCGAAGGTCCCGCCCATCACGCCCAGGCGGAACGGCCGGGACCGGCCGTCCGCGCCGTCGCGCCTGGCATCCATATGGAAAACTGTTCCTGCTTTATCCACCGCGGCCGGTGTCAGCCTTCGATGCCCTGGCCGTGGTCATGCTTGTTGGTGAACTGGCGCTGCGGGTCCACGTGCTCGGCGGTGGCCTCGTGGCGGTGGCCCAGGCTGGTGAACATGACCGTGGCCAGCATCAGGACCAGGAAGATCCCGAAGATGATGCCGCCGTAGGCGTAGGCGGACATCGGCAGCTCGACGTGCCCTTCGGAAGCCGCGGTCACGGCGCTGGAAAGCTGGATCAGCATGGATCTCCCCTTGAGAAGTATCTGTCGGGCCGGTTTCCCGGCATGGTGTCTTTACCAATGGTAGCCGCCCGGCAGGCGGGAACCGGCCCGGAGCGCCTGCACAGGCCGGCCCGGGCCGGGTTCGGGCCTCAGCCGCGCACGTGCCCGTCGCCCTGCACGATCCACTTGGTGGTGGTCAGTTCCGTCAGGCCCATCGGCCCGCGTGCGTGCATTTTCTGGGTGGAGATGCCCACCTCGGCGCCGAGTCCGAACTGCCCGCCGTCGGTGAACCGGGTGGAGGCGTTGACGATCACGGCCGCCGAGTCGATCTCCGCGATGAAGCGTTCGGCCTGGGCCAGGTCATTGGTGAGGATGGCCTCGGTGTGGCCGGTGGACCAGCGCCGGATATGCTCCAGCGCTTCATCCATGTCATCGACCATCGCGACGGCGAGGTCGAGGTCCATGTACTCACGGCCCCAGTCCTCCTCGGAGGCGGGCACTGATTCCGTCCCGTCGGGCAGCAGTGCCGCCACCCGCTCGTCCACGTGCAGCCGGACGCCGGCGCCGGCCAGCGCGGCGAGCACATCCGGGGCGGCGGCGGCGTCGCGGTGCAGGAGCAGGGTCTCCACGGTGTTGCAGACGCTGGGCCGCTGGGTCTTGGCGTTGAGCAGGATCGGCACCGCCATCTCGGCCGGGGCGGAGGCGTCCAGGTAGATGTGGACGTTGCCCTCCCCCGTTTCGATGACGGGCACGGCGGCGTTGGCCACCACGGTCTGGATCAGGTCACGGCCGCCGCGGGGAATGAGCACGTCGACCTTCCCGCGCGCCTTCATCAGCACGTTGGCCCCGCTCCGGCCGTACTGGTCGATGCTCTGCACCGCGTCGGCCGGGAGGCCGGCGGCCTCAAGGGCGTCACGGATGATCTCCACCAGCACGGCGTTGGTGCGTCCGGCCGCGCTGCCGCCGCGCAGGATGACGGCGTTGCCGCTCTTCAGCGCCAGGCCGGCGATGTCGACGGTGACGTTGGGGCGGGCCTCATAGATGGCGGCCACGACGCCGAGGGGCACGTGCACCTGGCGCAGCCGCAGGCCGTTGGGCAGGGTCTGTCCGCGGGCCACGGTGCCGACCGGATCCGGCAGCCCGGCGAGCATCTTCAGGGCGTCGGCGAGCCCGCCGATGCGCTCCTGCGTCAGGGTGAGGCGGTCCAGCAGGGCGGCGGAGGTGCCGTTGCTCCGCCCCGCTTCCAGGTCCTGGGCGTTGGCGGCAAGGATGCGGTCCTGCCCGGCCAGCACGCGGCGGGCGATCTCTTCCAGGGCCGCATCTTTGCGCGCGCGGGTGGCGCGGGCCAGCCTGCGCGAGGCGGTGCGGGCGGCGTCGGCGACGGCCAGGACCCCCGCTTCGATGCCGTCGGCGCCCTCGGCCGGTTCGCGGGTCTCGACTCCGTCGGAGGCGGCGGCGGCTTCCTCGGCGGCGTTTTCGGCTGCGGCTGTGGAGGTGTTCACGGTCATGCTCCCAGTCTAGTTGGCGGTCGGTGCGTCGGCGGGGGCAGGCGCGGTATCCGGCAGGCCCGCCGGCTCGCGGGACGGGTTCTCCGGGGCCGCCGACAGGGCATCGGCGTGCCGGCTGCCCGGCAGCACCACGAGGTCGTTCACGTGCACCACCGCCCGGTCGTAGCTGCGCCCGCGTTCCTGTGAGAGTTCCCGGGTGGAGCGTCCGAGCATGGCGGGCAGTTCGTCGGAACCGTAGTTGGTCAGCCCGTGGGCGACGACGACGCCGCGGCTGTCCGCCAGGGCCACCGGATCGCCGGGCTCGAAGCTGCCGCGGACCTCGGTGATGCCCGCTGCCAGCAGCGAGCGGCGCCGCTGGCCTACGGCCTTGACCGCGCCGTCGTCGAGCACCAGGGTGCCGCGGATGCGGGCGAGGTGGGCGAGCCAGAGCAGCCGGATGGGCTGGCGCCGGCCGCGGGTGCTGAACCAGGTGCCGACGTCCTCGCCGGCCAGGGCCGCCGCCGCGTTGGCGGTGGAGGTGACCAGCGCCGGAATGCCTGAGGCCGCGGCGATGGTGGCGGCCTCCACCTTGGTGACCATGCCGCCGGTTCCGGTGCCGGCACGGCCGACCTTGCCGATCCGTACGTCCTCCAGGTCCTTGGGGCCGGTGACCTCCGGGATGCGGACGGCGCCGGCGGACGGCGGGCCGTCGTAGAGGGCGTCGACGTCGGAGAGCAGGATCAGCGCGTCGGCCTTTACCAGGTGCGCCACCAGGGCCGCGAGGCGGTCGTTGTCGCCGAACCGGATCTCATGGCTGGCCACCGTGTCGTTCTCGTTCACGATGGGCAGGACGCCGAAGTTCAGCAGCCGTTCCATGGCCCGGTGCGCGTTGGTGTGGGTGGAGCGGCGCATCAGGTCCTCCACGGTGAGCAGGACCTGGCTGACGGTGACGCCGTGCCGGCTGAAGAACTCGTTGTAGCGGGCCATGAGCAGGCCCTGGCCCACGCTCGCGGCGGCCTGCTGGGTGGAGAGGTGGCTGGGCCGTTTCGTCAGGCCCAGCGGGGCCAGTCCGGCGCTGATCGCCCCGGAGGAGACGAAGATGATCTCGGTGCCCTGCCGGTGGCGTGCGGACAGGACGGCGGCCAGCTGCTGCAGCGCGTCGTCGGAAATGCCGCCTGCCACCGAGGTCAGGGAGGAGGAGCCCACCTTGACCACGATGCGGCGGGCACGGGCCAGCCCGGCGCGGGACTTCAAAGGGCGGCGCTTCTCCGGTACCGCCGTCGCGGCGGCGGGCGCGGGTGCTGTCTGGTCTGTGTGTGCGTTATCAGTCATGACCAGACCAGCCTATGCCCCGGCTCCGGGGAGCCGGGGCATTGTGAAGCCTAGTCGTCCCCGTCCGCTGCCCCGCGGTTCAGGGATTCGGTCCAGATCCCGGCGCGCCGCTCCTCTTCCAGCTCGGCCCGGGCCGCGGCGCGGGCGTCCTTGCGCTGCTGGTAGTCCTCGCGCTTTTCGGCGCGGGTGGGCCGGGAGAAGTCCTCGATGCGGATGTCCGAGCCGCGCGGGGAGGCGGCCAGCAGTTCCGCCCCGGCAGCCATGGTGGGCTCCCAGTCGAAGATGACGGCATCGTCCTCGCCGATGACGACGGCGTCGCCCGGAGTGGCGCCGGCCTTGAACAGCCCGTCCTCCACGCCCAGCTTGGCAAGCCGGTCGGCGAGGTAGCCCACGGCCTCGTCGTTGGTGAAGTCCGTCTGCTGCACCCAGCGCACCGGCTTGTCGCCAAGGACCCGCCACAGCGGCTCCAGGTTGCGCTCTTCGCGCCGGATGGTGAAGTCCTTCTTGTTGACCGCCCGGGGACGCAGCACCTCCGGCTGCACCTTGACCGGCGCCACGCTGCGCTGTTCACGGGCCTCACGGACGATCCGCGCCATGGCGAAGCCCAGTTCCCGCAGCCCTTCATGGCTGGCTGCGGAAACCTCGAAGACCTGGTAGCCGCGGCGTTCGAGCTCCGGGCGGACGTATTCGGCCATTTCCCGGCCGTCCAGGGTGTCGACCTTGTTCAGCGCGACCAGGCGCGGACGCTCGTTCAGCGGCACGGCTTCACCCTCGGCGTAGGACATGTCCACTTCGTACTTGCCCAGTTCGCCCTCGATGATGTCGAGGTCGGTCAGCGGGTCGCGGTCCGTTTCCAGGGTGGCGCAGTCCAGGACGTGCACCAGGGCGGCGCATCGCTCGACGTGGCGGAGGAAGTTGTGGCCCAGGCCGCGGCCCTCGGAGGCGCCTTCGATCAGGCCGGGCACGTCCGCCACGGTGAAGCGGACATCACCTGCTTCGACGACACCCAGGTTCGGCACCAGGGTGGTGAACGGGTAGTCGGCAATCTTGGGGCGGGCCGCGGACATGGCGGCGATCAGGGAGGACTTGCCGGCGGACGGGAAGCCGACCAGGGCAATGTCGGCGATCGACTTCAGCTCGAGGATGATGTCGCGTTCCTCGCCCGGCAGGCCGAGCAGCGCGAAGCCGGGGGCCTTGCGCTTCTGGGACGACAGGGCGGAGTTGCCCAGCCCGCCCTGCCCGCCGGCGGCGGCAATGAACTCCGCGCCTTCACCGACCAGGTCGGCCAGGACCTCGCCGGAACGGGACTTCACCACGGTGCCCTCGGGCACCGGCAGCACCAACGGCTCCCCCGTCTTGCCGGCGCGCCAGTCGCCCATTCCGCCGCCGCCGTTGCCGGCGTGCCGGTGCGGGGTGTGGTGGTAGTCGAGCAGGGTGGTGACCTGGGGATCAACCCGCAGGATGACGTCCCCGCCATGGCCGCCGTTGCCGCCGTCGGGACCGCCGAGCGGCTTGAACTTCTCGCGCTTGACGGACACGCAGCCGTGACCACCCGTACCGCCGGTTACGTGCAGTACAACACGGTCTACAAAGCTGGCCATAGTTCTCCTTCAAGGGCCTGGGGGGATAACGCCAAGTCTACTCGGCTTAAAACACGACGGGGCGGGCCATTCGGCCCGCCCCGTCGACAAAGCTGGAAGTGGATTACTCCGCGGCAGCTGCCACGATGTTCACCACGCGGCGGCCACGACGGCTGCCGAACTCGACTGCGCCCGCCTCGAGGGCGAACAGGGTGTCGTCACCGCCACGGCCGACGCCGGCGCCGGGGTGGAAGTGGGTGCCGCGCTGGCGGACGAGGATCTCGCCGGCCTTGACGACCTGGCCGCCGAAGCGCTTCACGCCGAGGTACTGTGCGTTCGAGTCGCGGCCGTTGCGAGTAGAGCTCGCACCTTTCTTATGTGCCATTTTCTATGCCTGCCTTTGCTCTGGCTGAACTGGAAACCGGGTGCCGGCGGACCGGCAGCGGAATCAGGAGTTGATGGAGGTGACCTTGACCTTGGTCAGTGCCGAGCGGTAGCCCTGGCGCTTCTTGTAGCCGGTCTTGTTCTTGAACTTCTGGATGACGATCTTCGGACCGCGGAGGTTTTCGACGACCTCGGCAGTCACGGTGACCTTGGCCAGGTCCTGGGCGGAGGAGGTGACCTTGTCGCCATCAACCAAAAGCAGGGCAGGCAGCTCAAAAGTGCTGCCGGCTCCACCGGGGACGCGGTCCAGGGTCACGAGGTCTCCAACGGAAACCTTTTCTTGGCGGCCGCCGGCGCGGACAATCGCGTACACCACTTGGGAACTCACTTCTCTCGACGTCTAAATACTTTGGATGCGCTTCCGGCCGGACTCTGAAGGTGATGTCCGGCTGCGCAATGCAGTTACGCCTGACCCGTCTACGGCCGGAAGGCGTTCGCACCGAGGTTCAAGATTACGCTAAGCACTGCGGAACCCGCAAATGCACGGCACACCCGGCGCGCCGCGGAGGGCGGCGAACTGCTTGGGGTACAACTCTATCCTACTTTCGGCCTGCTTCCCGCCGGGCCCCGGCGCCAGGCCGCAGGAGGGCCGCAGGAGGGCCGCACGCAGGCCGCTGGCATGCCGTTAAACGCAGCAGGCGCACCGCCGATGCGGTGCGCCTGCTGCGGCCGGGTCCACGGGGGAAACCGGACCGGCTGCCTACAGTTCGGACGCCGGCACGCCCACGCCCAGGATGACCGGCGCTGCGGCCTTCTGCGGCTCCGCGGCGGGTGCCGGTGCACCCTGCCCTGCGGCCGCGACACGGCGGGTACCCTCGCCCGTGGCCTCAGCGGCCGCGGTTTCGATGCGGACGGCGTCGCCGGAGCCCTGCGGGCTGCTGGCGGCACGGCGGCGGCGACGGGCCGGCCGGGCGCCGTCGCCGGCTCCGGAGCCGGCCGGTTCCGGAGCGTCGGCCGGCTTCGCTGCGGCCGCGCCCTCAGCGGAGGGCTGCCGGCCGGCGGACGCCGGCTCCGCAGCGTCGTCGGCCGCGGGTGCCGCCGGCTGCTCGGAGCCGCTGCGCGGAGCCACCACGTCGAAGGCTTCGGTGAGGCTCTCCAGGGTCAGGGCAGGCTCGGCCGGCGGGCGGCGGCGGCGCTCACGACGCGGCACCACGACGGTTTCACCCTGGATCCGCAGCACCGGACCCTCGGCAACCGGTGCCTCGTCCCCTGCAGGCTCCCCGGGAGCGTCTGCGGTGGGCTCAGGCGCCGGTGCATCCGCGGAGGGGGCGGCTGCATCCCGGTCCCGCCGCCGGCCGCGGCGGCCGCGGTCACGGCGCCCCTCCGGCCGGTCGGCGTCGCCGTTGCGGTCGGCGTCGTCCCCGCGGTCCTGTGCCTGCTCGGCGGAAGGATCGGCGGAGTCCTGCTCCTGGCCGGGTTCATGCGCAGCGGCTGCTGCCGCTGCGATGGTGGCCAGGGCGGCCCGGGCGGCGGCGGCCTTGGCCTTGGCCTCCGGGTCTTCGGCCTCGGCCTTCGGCTCGGCGTCGGCCTGGACGGGCTGGGCCGGTGCCGCGACGGGCTCCTTGCGGCCCTTGCGCCGGCGGTCGCCGCGGGACTGCTTTTCCTGCTTCAGGTGGTGCTGGTGGTTGTCCTCCGAGACGGCGTGCCGGCGGTGTTCCACCGGAACGTCCTGGGTGACGACGCCGCGGCCGTCGCAGTGCTCGCAGGTTTCCCCGAAGACCTCCAGCAGGCCGGTGCCCATCCGCTTGCGCGTCATCTGGACCAGGCCGAGCGAGGTGACCTCGGCCACCTGGTGCTTGGTGCGGTCCCGGCCCAGGCATTCGACGAGCCGACGCAGCACCAGGTCGCGGTTGGCTTCAAGGACCATGTCGATGAAGTCGATGACGATGATGCCGCCGATGTCGCGCAGCCGCAGCTGGCGGACGACCTCCTCAGCGGCCTCAAGGTTGTTCTTGGTGACGGTTTCCTCGAGGTTGCCGCCGCTGCCGGTGAACTTGCCGGTGTTCACGTCCACCACGGTCATGGCTTCGGTCCGGTCGATGACCAGCGAACCGCCGGAGGGCAGGAACACCTTGCGTTCGAGCGCCTTGGCGATCTGTTCGTCGATGCGGTGGACGGCGAAGATGTCCTCCTCGGAGGTCCACTTCTCCAGCCGGTCGACGAGGTCGGGCGCCACGTAGGTCACATAGGCCTCGATGGTGTCCCAGGCTTCCTCGCCGGAGACGATGAGCTTGGAGAAGTCCTCGTTGAAGACGTCGCGGACGACCTTGATGGTCAGGTCCGGCTCGCCGTAGAGCAGCTCCGGCGGCAGGGTCTTGGTCGACTTGGACTTGGCCTCGATCTGTTCCCACTGCGCGCGGAGCCGGTTGATGTCATTCATCAGCTCCTCTTCGGAGGCACCCTCGGCCGCCGTGCGGACGATAACGCCGGCGTTCTGCGGCAGGTGGTCCTTGAGGATCTTCTTCAGCCGCGCCCGTTCGGTGTCCGGCAGCTTGCGGGAGATGCCGGTCATGGAGCCGCCGGGAACGTACACGAGGTAGCGTCCGGGCAGCGAGATCTGGCTGGTCAGCCGGGCGCCCTTGTGGCCCACGGGGTCCTTGGTGACCTGCACCAGGACGGAATCCCCGGACTTCAGCGCCAGCTCGATCCGGCGCGGCTGGCCGTCCAGGCCTGCGGCGTCCCAGTTGACTTCGCCGGCGTACAGGACGGCGTTGCGGCCGCGGCCGATGTCCACGAAGGCCGCTTCCATGCTCGGCAGCACGTTCTGGACCTTGCCCACGTACACGTTGCCGATCAGCGAGTCCTGCTGGGTGTTGGAGACGAAGTGCTCGGCCAGCACGCCGTCCTCGAGGACGCCGATCTGGATCCTGTCGCCGCGCTGGCGGACGACCATCTGCCGGTCCACCGATTCGCGGCGGGCCAGGAACTCGGCCTCGGTGATGATGTGGCGGCGGCGGCCGGACTCGCGGGATTCGCGGCGGCGCTGCTTCTTGGCCTCCAGCCGGGTCGAGCCCTTCACGCTGGTCACCCGGTCGGTGGGAGGGGCGTCCGCGTGGGCGCGGGGGGCCCGGACGCGGGTCACCGTGTTGGGCGGATCGTCATCGCTTCCACCGGTGAGCTCCAGGTCCGCCTCGCCGCGGCGGCGGCGACGGCGGCGGCGCGACGTCACGCCGTCCTGGCCCTCCTCGGGCCCGCTTCCGGTTTCAGCGCCATCCGTTGCCGGGGCTGCCTCGGCGTCTGCCTCTGCCCTGGTGCGGCCACGCCGACGACGGCGGCGGCGGCCGGCCTCGGAAGTATCCTCCTCGGCGTCCTCCTCCGGCTCGGGCGCCTCATCCGCGGGCGTCCGGACCACGGTCAGGTCGGGGGCATGGAAGAGCGGAATGGTCGGGTCCTGCGGCAGGGCGAAGGGATCCAGGAAACCGGGTGCCGAGGTGTCCTCCTCCGGTGCCTCCTCCGGCTGCCGTTCCCCGGGCTGTTCGCCTGCGGGGGCAGCGGTGCCGGCGGCGGCGGCATCCGCGGCCGGCGTGGCGGCAGCGTCTGCCTCCGGGCTTTCGGCTGCGGCGGCTTCCTTCCGGGCACGCGTGCCGGCGCTCCGCCGGCGGGATGCCCGGACGGGCTTCTCAGATGCCTGGCCGTCGGAGGCGGCACCGCCCGTTGCGGCTGCTGCGGCCGGTGCGTCGGCATCGAGGCCGGCGGCTTCCGCGGCGGCGGATCCCGGAGCAGCGACGGTATCGTCGGCGGCTGCTGCGGCGGCGGTCGCGGCCGGGTCCACGTTCTGGGCGGCGGCGTCGTCGGCCTCGATGCTGCCCTCGGCGGGCTTCGGCGATTCGGCCTTGGCCGAGGGGCGGCGCCGGCGGGTTGTCTTCTTGGCGGGGACCACGCCTGCGGCCTCGGCCGCGGGTGATTCCGGTGCGGCGACGGTGTCGTCGGCGGCTGCCTGGGCGGCGGCCGTCACGGTCCCGGCCGGGGAGGCCTCCTGTTCCGGCGCCTGTGCAGCGGGGGCCGGCGCATCGACGGCGGCGCGGGAGGCGGGAGCGCCGGCAGCGGCACTGCTGCGCCGCGGAGTCCGTGTCCGCTTCGGCTTCTGCACCGTGGTGTCGGCAGGCGCACCGGCTTCCTGAGCCGCGTCGGCGTCCTGGACTGCAGCTGTCTCCTGAGCGGTGTCGGATGTCAGGGCCGACTCCGCAGCAGGGGTTCCGCCGGACGCCTCAGCGGCGGCGTCGCTGTTCACGGTGCCCTCCGCATCGGCGGGGCCTTCGGGCGCCACGGCCTTGCGGCGGGTTCGGGCAGCCCGCTTGCGGGGCGGGGCCTTTGCCTCGGCTTCAGCGGGGGCTTCAGCCGGCGCGGCTGCCGTGTCGGTCTGCCCGCTGTCACCCGTCGGTTCGAGTTCCGCTGCTTTTTCTGTTGTGTCTTCGGTAGTCATCTAGCGTGCACTCCGGCCCCTGCGGCACTGGCCACATTCCAATGCCCAGGGGCAATGTAAATCGGCTGGGGCGTCATGGCCCGCCGGAAGTCATCCAATTGCCGACCGGGGCTCGCGCCATCTGCAGGCGCGGTCTCTCCCGACGACCAGCGGCGCTTTTCCTGCTACCGGCACGGAACGCTCTCGTTTCGGCTTGTATCTGGTAGGTCTGCCCGGCGGATCCCCGGCGGCCCACCCGGATTGGTGGGCAGCATGCTCGGGAAGCGTCGCCGGCAGAACCGGAAGCCTGTCGCTGGACCGACGACGGAATGTGGTTCCTCCGTCGGCCACAGCCATTATCTCACAAGCGTCCCTTTTTGGCCCGAGGCCGCGCATAGAATCGGAGAAAACCACCGGCAGAAGGAGAACCCGTGCCGACCTCACCATCCTCCCGCATCTCGCCGCAGCCACCGGAGGCAGCCGAGCTGCCGGGCACGATATCCGACCGCCACATCGGCTGGATCATGCTGATTACTTCGGTGGTCGGGTGGGTGGGGTCCGGCATCCTCGTGCTGGAGCGGCTCCGCGTCTACGCGGACGCCAACTACATCACCAGCTGCGACCTGAGCGCGTTCGTCTCCTGCGGCACCGTCTTCGAGACCTGGCAGGCCTCGCTGTTCGGCTTCCCGAACCCGCTGATCGGCATCGTTGCCTTCGCCGTCACCATTACCGTCGGCGTCTCCCTGCTGGCCGGCGCCCGGTTCCCCCGCTGGTACTGGGCGGGCGTGCAGGCCGGGGTGACCCTGGGCATGGTGTTCGTGGTGTGGCTGTGGAGCCAGGCGCTGTTCGATATCTACGTCCTGTGCATTTACTGCATCGTCGTGTGGACCGCGATGATCCCGCTCTTCGTGTTCACCACCGTGCGGAACCTGGCCTCCGGTGTGCTGCCTGCCCCGGCCGGGCTCGTGCGGTTCCTGCGGGAGTGGATCTGGCCGATCGTCGTCCTGCTGTGGGTGGCGACGGCGGCGTCGATCTTCTTCCGGTTCCTGCCCGCCTTCGCGGGCTGACCGGCCCGAAGGAATTTCCTCCCCCGGCCCCGTGTTGCCGCGAAAGTGCCGGATGCCCGTCCGGCGGCAGCATATGTGAGGGAGATCCATGCTCAGAACCCGCCCGGCCCGTTCCCATTCCGAGACCGTGCCCCCGACGGCGCTGGTGGCCGGCGCCACCGGCATCGCGGGCCGCGCCCTGGTGGACCTGCTGACCAAGGAGGGCTGGCGCGTGCTTGCCCTGTCCCGGCGGGTCACGGCGGCGGATCCGGCCCATCCCGGGGTCCTGCCCATCGCAGCGGACCTCACCTCCGCCGAGGAGCTGAAGGCCGTCCTGGGCGCCGCCAACCCCACCCACGTGTTCTTCACCTCGTGGTCGCGCCAGCCCACCGAAGCTGAGAACATCGCGGTCAATGCCGGGATGGTCCGCAACCTGCTTGCCGCGCTGGAGCATGCCCCGGTGGAGCACGTGGCCCTGATGACCGGGCTCAAGCACTACATGGGCCCCTTTGAGGCCTACGGGGCCGGGCCGATGCCGGACACCCCCTTCTCCGAGGAGGAGCCCCGGCTGCCGGTGGAGAACTTCTACTACGCCCAGGAAGACGAGCTGATGGCCGCGGCCGAGCGCTCCGGCTTCGCCTGGTCCGTGCACCGGGCGCACACCGTCGTCGGCTATGCTCCCGGCAACGCCATGAACATGGGCCAGACGCTGGCCGTGCAGGCGACGCTCTGCCGGGAGCTGGGGATGCCGTTCATCTTCCCCGGCTCGGAGACTCAGTGGAACTCGGTCACCGACATGACCGACGCCGGGCTGCTGGCGGAGCACATGCTGTGGGCCGCCACGGACGGGCAGACCGCCAACGAGGCGTTCAACGTGGTCAACGGCGACGTCTTCCGCTGGCGGACGCTCTGGCCCCGGCTGGCGGCGGAGTTCGGCGTCGAGGCGGAAGGCTTCGACACCGAACCGCGCCCCCTCCAAGCGCAGATGGGCGACATGGCCGGGGCCTGGAAGGATGTGGCCGCCCGCCACAGCCTGGCTGAGGCGGACGTTGACCGGCTCGCCTCCTGGTGGCACACGGACGCGGACCTGGGCCGGAACATCGAGGTCCTGACCGACATGAGCAAGAGCCGGCTGGCCGGGTTTACGGGTTACCGGCGCACCGAGGACGCCTTCAAGGACCTCTTTGCCCGGCTGCGCGCCGAGCGGCTGATTCCCTAGCCTGCGGTTTCCGTTCCGGCCCCCGGGCCGGCGGCGTCGATGTCGCCGGTGCTGCCGTCCGCGGCAGGCGTCTGCTGCCCGGACACGTACGCCAGCACCACCGGGACCTGCTGCCCCGCCCAGGTGGCGGTCAGGGCCGGGGCCTGCACCGCCGGCCCGTCCAGGTCCGGTGCCCGAAGCACGGAGAAGACCAGCCCGGCGGCCGTCAGCGTGGACGCCGGGCCGTCAGGGCCGTCGTCGAGCCCTTCCACGAGGTCCCGGCCTGCGGGATATCCGGTGCCGCTGAGCGCCACGGTCGGCGGCAGGACGTCCCCGTCGGGGGTCTGCTGCTCGGCCTGGTCCTGCCCGTCGAGCACGGCGGCGGCCAGCGCCTCGGCATAGACCGGATCCCCCACGGCGTCGTAGACCCAGCGCCGGCCGAGCACGGAGTGCTCCATGGTGCCCAGCAGGAAGGCGTCCGCGCCCGCCAGCGGGGCCGCCCGGTAGGTGAGCGGCACCTGGAGGACAGTGCCGTCGACGGAGACCAGATGCGTCTCGACGCCGACCTCGCCCGCGGGGTCATCCCAGCGGAACGCGGCGACGCGCTGCACGTCGGGCTGTGCCGGGCCGGCGAACCAGCCGGTGCCGGGCAGCCAGGAAGCGATCATTTCGGTCTTGGTCGGGCGCAGGGTCGCGTCGTAGATGAGAGCCATGCCGCCCAGCCTAGGCGATGCCCCTCATCGCGCAACCCCGCCCGCAGCCGGGGAAGACGCCGACGAAACGGGGCAAAGGAAGAAACGGGGCAAAGGAAAAGGCACCCCGCGCCGGCGAGGTGCCTTTTCACGATTGGACGGTCCGGTTACTTGCCGAACCAGATGCCGATCTCGCGGGCGGCGGACTCGGGCGAGTCCGAGCCGTGGACCAGGTTCTGCTGCACGGCGGTGCCCCAGTCCCGGCCGAAGTCGCCGCGGATGGTGCCCGGGGCGGCGGTGGTCGGGTCGGTGGTGCCGGCCAGGGAGCGGAAGCCCTCGATGACGCGTTCACCTTCGACGACGGCGGCCACCACCGGGCCGCTGAGCATGAACTCCACCAGCGGCTCGTAGAACGGCTTGCCGGCGTGTTCGGCGTAGTGCTCCTCGAGCAGGGTCCGGGTGGCGGCAACCTGCCGCAGCTCGGCCAGCCGGTAGCCCTTGGCTTCGATGCGGGCCAGGATGGCGCCGGTCAGGCCGCGGCGGACGCCGTCGGGCTTGATCAGGACGAGTGTGCGCTCGGTGCTCACGTGTTTTCTCCTCGGGTGTCGGGGTCTGCTCCCAGCCTATCCGCTGGCGTGGTGCCTTCGGGGCCGGCTGCGGCATCCCGGCCGCCGGCGGCCCGGGCCCGGTCCCATTCGGCCTGCTGCCGGTCCCGTTCCCGGTTCTCCCGGTCCACCCGCGCCCCGGCCCGCAGGCCGTACCACCAGGTGGCCGCGAACAGCACGCCGATCAGGAACATCATCGGTTCCAGGAACCCGGTAACGATCAGCAGCAGCTGCAGCACCCAGCCCACGGCCAGGCCGGCCGGTTTGGTCAGGAAGGCGCAGGTGCCGATCATCGCCAGCGCCAGCACGAGGCCGCCGCCGATGACCAGCCACGGGTTCAGCGTGTCCCGGTTCAGCCCGAACACCACCAGGGTGGCGAACAGGACCACGAAGGCCTCGAGGGCCAGGACCGTGGAGGCAAACAGCACCTTCGTGGATCGGCGTTTCTTGGGCATGCCCGGGCGCCACTCGCGCTGGGCCTTGGTCAGTTTCGCCATCTCGGCCTACTTTCCGAGCAGGGTGCGCGCTTCGGCGACCAGGGTGATCGAACCGATGATGAGCACTCCCCCGCCCAGGTCCCCGGTTTCCTCCGCGCGGGCGACCGCCCACTCGAGGGCGTCGTCGAGCTTCGGCTCGACGTGCACGAGGTCCTCGGAGAAACCTGCGTCGAGGGCGTCCTCCTCGAGCTCCTCGGCCGGAATGGCCCGGGGAGACATCGACTGGGTCAGGCAGACGCCGTTGACCATGTCACCGAAGCCCTCGCTCAGCTCCTCGAGGATGCCGGGGGCATCCTTCTCGGCGAGGATGCCGACCACCAGGGTCAGTGCGGTGAGGTTGAAGGCTTCCTTCACGGCGGCGGCGGCGGCCTTGATGCCGGCCGGATTGTGCGCGGCGTCGACGATGATTGTCGGGGCGGTGCGGACGGTCTCCAGGCGGCCGGGCGAAGTGACCGCGGCGAAGCCGGTGCGCAGCAGCTCCACGTCCAGTTCCCGGGTTCCGCCGCCGATGAAGGCCTCCAGCGCGGCGACGGCGACGGCGGCGTTCTGCGCCTGGTGCTCACCGTGCAGCGGCACCGGCACCTCCTCGTAGCGTCCGGCCAGGCCGTCGATGGTGACCATCTGGCCGCCGACCGCCATGACCCGGGAGGCGACGCCGAACTCGACGCCCTCGAACCGGTACGGGACGCCGACTTCCCGCGCCTTTTCCAGCAGCACCTGCGCGGCGCCCATCGGCTGGGCGGCGCTGACCAGGAACCCGCCCGGCTTGATGATGCCGGCCTTTTCGTAGGCGATGTCGGCAACGTCGTCGCCGAGCAGCTCGGTGTGGTCCAGGCTGATCGGGGTCACCACGGAGACCTGTCCGTCGCCGACGTTGGTGGCGTCGGTGATGCCGCCCAGGCCGACCTCGATCACGGCCACGTCCACCGGCTCATCCGCGAAGACGGCGTAGGCCAGGATGGTGACGCACTCGAAGTAGGTCAGCTTCGGCTGGCCGGCGGCGACCAGTTCGGCGTCGACCATCTCCAGGTAGGGCCGGATTTCGTCCCAGATCCGCACGAACGTCTCATCGTCGACCGGCTTGCCGTCGATGCTGATCCGTTCGGTGACCTTGCTCAGGTGCGGGCTGGTGTAGCGGCCGGTGCGCAGCCCGTAGGCCAGCAGGCCGCCCTCGATCAGCCGGGCGGTGCTGGTCTTGCCGTTGGTCCCGGTGAGGTGGATGATCGGGAAGGCCTTGTTGGGCTCCCCGAGCAGCTCCATGGCGCGGAACAGCGGCGCCATCCGCGGTTCCATCTTGTTTTCCGGCGCGCGGCTGAGCAGCTCGGCGTAGACGCTCTCCACCGAGAAGCCGTCGATGTCCCCGCTCATCGGATCACCTCCACGGTGACCTCGAACTCGTCGTCCGCGCCGTCGGCCCGGACCTGAAGATCCGCGGTGAGGGTCTCGCCCTTGATCAGCCCGGCGTTGGCTTCCAGCGCCGCGGCGGAGGCGGGGCCCGTGACGACGACGGTGCGGATCCGGTCGCTGATGTGCAGGTCCGCGTCGCGGCGGGCCTGCTGGACGGCGCGGATGGCGTCGCGGGCGGTGCCCTCGGCGGCCAGTTCCGGCGTCACCTCCGTGTCCAGGACCAGGAAGCCGCCGCCGGGCAGCACGGTGACGGCCTTGGCGGCTTCGCCTTCGGCGGCGTCGACCACGGTGTCCAGGGTGTACTCGTGCGGTTCCAGCTCCAGCCCGCCGGCGGTGACCGTGCCGGCGTCATCCACCGACCAGTCCCCGGCCTTGGCGGCCTTGATCGCGGTCTGCACGTTCTTCCCCAGCCGCGGGCCGGCGGCCCGGGCGTTGACGACCAGCTTCTGGCTGATGCCGTACTCGGCCGGATCGGCGTCGGCGGCGTCGACCAGGGCCACGTTCTTCAGGTTCAGCTCATCGGCGATGATCGCGGCAAACTGTCCGGTCAGCGCCTCGGCGCCCGGCACCGCCACGGTCATTTCCCGCAGCGGCAGGCGCACGCGCAGGTTCGCGCCCTTGCGCAGCGAGGAGCCCACCGAGCAGATCCGCCGGGTGGTGTCCATCCGGGTCACCAGGTCGGCGTTGGTCGGGAAAGCGCCGGCTTCGGGCCAGTCGGTCAGGTGCACCGAGCGCCCGCCGGTGAGCCCGCGCCAGATCTCCTCGGAGATCAACGGCAGCAGCGGCGCGGCGACCCGGCACACTGCCTCCAGGCAGGTGTAGAGCACGTCGAACGCCTCGGTGTCCTCATCGAAGAACCGGGTGCGGCTGCGGCGGATGTACCAGTTGGTCAGCACGTCCATGTAGGAGCGCAGCAGCTCGCAGGCCTCGGAGACCTCGTAGGCGTCCAGCGAGGTGCGCATGGACCGGATCAGCCCGCCGGTGGCGGCCAGCATGTACTGGTCCAGCGGGTCCTTGGCGTCGTGGCGCAGCTTCGCCTCGTAGCCCGCCCCGTTGTTGGCGGCGTTGGTGTACAGACTGAAGAAGTGCCAGGCGTTCCACAGCGGCAGCATGACCTGCCGGACGCCGTCGCGGATGCCCTGTTCGGTGACAATCAGGTTGCCGCCGCGCAGGATCGGCGAGGCCATCAGGAACCAGCGCATCGCGTCGGAGCCGTCGCGGTCCAGGACCTCGGAGACGTCCGGGTAGTTGCGCAGCGACTTGGACATCTTCTGCCCGTCGGAGCCCAGGACAATGCCGTGGCTGATCACGTTGCGGAACGCGGGCCGGTCAAACAGGGCGGTGGCGAGGATGTGCAGCGTGTAGAACCAGCCGCGGGTCTGGCCGATGTACTCGACGATGAAGTCGCCCGGGTTGTGGTGCTCGAACCAGTCGGCGTTTTCGTGCGGGTAGTGCACCTGGGCGTAGGGCATCGACCCGGAATCGAACCACACGTCCAGCACGTCCTCCACGCGGCGCATGGTGGATTTGCCGGTGGGGTCGTCCGGGTTGGGCCGGGTCAGCTCGTCGATGAACGGGCGGTGCAGGTCCGGCTCGCCGTCGTGGTTCAGCGGCAGCCGGCCAAAGTCGGCCTCCAGCTCCGCCAGGGAGCCGTACACGTCGGTGCGCGGGTAGTTGGGATCATCGGAGACCCACACCGGGATGGGGCTGCCCCAGTACCGGTTGCGGCTGATCGACCAGTCGCGGGCGTTTTCCAGCCACTTGCCGAACTGGCCGTCCTTGACGTTGCCCGGGATCCAGTTGATCTGCTGGTTCAGCTCGACCATCCGGTCCTTGATCTTGGTGACTTCCACGAACCAGGAGGAGACCGCCTTGTAGATCAGCGGGTTCCGGCAGCGCCAGCAGTGCGGGTAGCTGTGCTCGTAGCTGGCCTGGCGCAGCAGCCGGCCCTGGGCCTTCAGGACGCGGGTGATCGGCTTGTTGGCCTCGAAGACCTGCAGCCCGGCGATTTCGGCCAGCGGGCCGTCGGCGAACAGGTTCAGGAACTTCGCGCCCTCATCCACGGAGAGGGTGACGGGGATGCCGTTCTCCTCGCAGATCTTCTGGTCGTCCTCGCCGTACGCCGGGGCCTGGTGGACGATGCCGGTGCCGTCGGTGGTGGTGACGTAGTCGGCCACCACGATCTGGAAGGCGTTGGCCGTACCCCACTTTTCGGCGTCGGCGAAGTAGTCCCAGAGCGGCACGTAGCGCAGCCCCCGCAGCTCGGCGCCGGTGTGGACGGACGTGACGGCGGCGCGGGCGGCGTCGGCGTCGTCGTACCCCAGGTCCTTCGCGTAGGAACCGAGGAGGTCTTCGGCGAGCATGAACCGCCCCTCACCGGCCAGGGTGCCGTTCGGCCCGGCGGGCACGACGGCGTAGCGCACGTCGGGGCCGACGGCGAGGGCGACGTTGGTGGGCAGGGTCCAGGGGGTGGTGGTCCAGGCGATGGCCTGGACGCCCTCGAGCTCGGCGGAGAGCACATTGTCCCCGGCGATGATCGGGAAGGTGACCGTGACCGTCTGGTCCTGCCGGTTCTTGTAGACGTCGTCGTCCATGCGCAGCTCATGGTTGGACAGCGGCGTCTCGTCCTTCCAGCAATACGGGAGGACCCGGAAACCGCTGTAGGTCAGGCCCTTCTCGTGCAGCGTCTTGAACGCCCAGATGACCGACTCCATGTACTCGACGTTGAGCGTCTTGTAGTCGTTCTCGAAGTCCACCCAGCGGGCCTGGCGGGTGACGTAGTCCTGCCACTCGCGGGAGTACTTCATCACCGAGGCGCGGCAGGCGTCGTTGAATTTGTCGATGCCCATGGCTTCGATCTGGGTCTTGTCGCTCATGCCCAGCTGCTTCATGGCTTCGAGCTCGGCGGGCAGCCCGTGGGTGTCCCAGCCGAAGCGGCGCTCCACCCGGCGGCCAAGCTGGGTCTGGTAGCGGGCCACCAGGTCCTTGACGTAGCCGGTGAGCAGGTGCCCGTAGTGCGGCAGGCCGTTGGCGAAGGGCGGGCCGTCGTAGAAGACGAACTCGTTGTCGCCGTCGGTCCCGGCCGGGCGGGCATCGATGGAGGCCTGGAAGGTGCCGTCCGCGTCCCAGTACTTCAGCACCCGCTCTTCGATCTCGGGGAAGCGGGGCGAGGAGGAAGCGCCGTCGGCGGACGGCGTCGTGGACGCCTTGGGGTAGATCTGTGGCATGTCGTCATCCTGGTAGCGGCAAGGAATGGGCTTGGTACAGGATGCGAGGGCGAACGTCCCACCGGCCTTGCGTCGCCGGCGGTTCACCGCGGTACCACCTCGCTTGCTGACCGATGTCCGTCCCGGGATCCGGGCGCGGGCGTCGGCCGCCGCTCATTGACTGCTGTGACGGGCTTACCCGTCCGGTTCTACTGGGCGCTTCACCGAAGGGCGGAGGCTGTTCTTCCGGAAGCTCGCCGGTGATGGCCGGGTCATAGCTGCTTTGGCCATTTTAGGGGATCGGCCCGGCGCTGTCGAAGGGCAGCACCGGGCCGCTGTCCGGCCGGGGCTCAGGCGCCGCGGCGGATGACCTTGTGCTGGGCGGCCTGGGCCACCGGCCGCATCACGATCTGGTCCAGGTTGATGTGGTGCGGCAGGTTCAGCGAGTAGGCGATGACGTCGGCGACATCCTCCGCCGTCAGCGGCTTGGCGACGCCGGCGTACACCTTCTCCGCGGCCTCCTCGCTGCCCAGCCGGTTCCGGGAGAACTCGTCCGTCTTCACCATGCCCGGGCAGACTTCGATGACGCGCACGTTGTGCTCGGCTTCCTCCAGGCGCAGGGTGCGGGCCATCAGCTCCTCCCCCGCCTTGGCGGCGCAGTAGCCGGCCCCGCCCTCGTAGGCGGTGAAGGCGGCCGTCGAGGTCAGCATCAGCACGCTGCCCTCGCCGTTGTCGCGCAGCGCCGGCAGGAAGGCCTGGGTCACGCGCAGGGTGCCGAGCACGTTGACCTCGTACATCCGGGCCCAGTCCTCCACGGATCCGACCGCCACGGAGTCCATCCCCCAGGCCCCGCCGGCGTTGTTCACCAGCGCATCCAGGCCGCCGTCGGCCAGCACCCGCTCGGCCAGGGCGTCGACGTCGGCCTGGGCGGTGATGTCGGCGGCGACGGGCACCGCCCCGGTTTCCGCTGCCAGCGCGGTGAGGCGCTCGGCGCGGCGGGCGACGGCATACACGGTCCAGCCGCTTGCCGTAAGGGCCCGTACGGCGGCGGCACCGATGCCTGAACTTGCTCCTGTGACAACTACACGCTTGGTCATGGGGCCTACCCTAACCGTTGGTTCCGGCAGCCTCCGCCCGTGTGCCGCAGTGTTGCGGGAGGCTCCCTCGGAGGCCCGGCGCAGCCCGCCCCGGCACGCAGGGTGTGTGCCGACGGCGGATGTGGAAAGCTGGTACCCATGGCTCGAACGGATCTGATTCCTGCTTGGCTTCGCCGCACCGGCATCGAAGTTGCGGGCTGGACTCTGGTCGTCGTCGGGGTGGCAGCCCTTGTCCTGCCCGGCCCCGGGCTGCTGATGATCGCCGCCGGGCTGGCCGTGCTCTCGCTCCGCTACGCGTGGGCCCACCGCTGGCTGCGCCCGGTGAAGGTGCGCGCGTTCAAGGCCGCCGAGGAAGGGGTGCAGACCTGGCCCCGCATCGCCCTGGCCCTCAGCGGCGCCCTGGCGCTGATGGCCGCGGGCGTCACCTGGGGGCTGTGGCGCCGGGCGCCGCACTGGTGGCCCCTGCATCAGGACTGGTGGCTGCCCGGCGGCTGGGCCACCGGCGGCACGCTCATCGGTTCCGGCTGCATCGCCGTGGCGCTGCTGGTCTACAGCTACCACCGTTTCCGGGGGGCCGGCCGGCCGGGCCCGGAAGCCTCCACCGCGCCGTAGCGGTTCCGCCGCCGCCTCCGCTCCTAAGCCGCCGGTTCGGGCAGCTCCAGCAGGAACTCCCGCAGCACCACGGCCTCGTTCCGCCGCTCATTGCGCGCCCCGTAGAGCAGCACGGTGTCGGCCCGGGAGGCGCAGGCAAGGGCGAAGTCGGCCGTCTCCGGTTTCCTTGCCAGCTCATCGCGGTACCGGGACACGAACCCCTCCCAGCGGTCCGGCCGGTGCCCGAACCATCTGCGCAGGTCCGTGCTCGGCGCCAGGTCCTTCAGCCACTCATCCAGATGCGCCCGTTCCTTTGACACCCCGCGCGGCCAGAGCCGGTCCACCAGCACCCGGTAGCCGCCGTCGTCGGGCTCGTAGATGCGCCGGATCCGGATGCTCCCCTGTTCCTTCGCCATGCCCGCCGATGGTACGCGCCGACCGGCGGCGGCGGCACCGGCCGCGGCCGTATCGGAGCCGGCGGGCCGGCAGCTGCCTTCCCGCTGCCCTGCCTCCCTGCCGCACCCGCGCCCCTGCACCCCTCCCGACGCCGCCTGACGGCGTCCGGCGCAACATACCCCGCCGCCCCGCCCACATGGGAGAATGGAGAACATGGCTGAACACAACCCGGGCACAGACACGCCCGAAGAACCCGTGACCGTGAACGTTCCCGACAAGCCGGCCCTCGAGGGCCTGGAGCAGTCCCTGAGCCGCCGCTGGCGCGAGGAAGGCACCTACGCCTTCCGCGAGGACACCGTCCGGGACGAGGTCTACTCCATCGACACTCCCCCGCCCACCGCCTCCGGCTCGCTGCACGTGGGACACATGTTCTCCTACACGCAGACCGATGTGCTGGCCCGCTTCCAGCGGATGCGCGGCAAGAACGTCTTCTACCCGATGGGCTGGGACGACAACGGCCTGCCCACCGAGCGCCGCGTGCAGAACTACTACGGCGTCCGCTGCGATCCCACCAAGCCCTACATCGAGGGCTACCGGCCGCCGGCCACGGCACCGAAGAACCAGCGCGACTTCGACGTCATCTCCCGCCGCAACTTCATCGAGCTGTGCGAGGAGCTGGCGGTCGAGGATGAAAAGGTCTTCGAGGACCTGTTCACCCAGCTGGGCCTCTCGGTGGACTGGACGCGCACCTACCGCACCATCGACGACACCTCCCGCGCCGTCAGCCAGCGCGCCTTCCTGGAGAACCTCGCCGCCGGCGACGCCTACATGGCCGAAGCCCCCACGCTGTGGGACGTCACCTTCCGCACCGCCGTCGCCCAGGCCGAGCTCGAGGACCGCGAGGTTCCCGGCGCCTACCACCGGATCAGCTTCCACCGGCCCGACGGGGAGAAGGTCTTCATTGAGACCACCCGTCCCGAGCTGCTGCCCGCCTGCGTGGCGCTGGTGGCCCACCCCGACGACGAGCGGTACCAGCCGCTGTTCGGCACCACCGTGACCTCGCCGCTGTTCGGCGTGGAGGTCGAGGTGAAGGCCCACCCCCTCGCCAAGCCCGACAAGGGCTCCGGCATCGCCATGATCTGCACCTTCGGCGACCTGACCGACGTCACCTGGTGGCGGGAACTGAACCTGCCCACGCGCGCCGTCATCGGCCGCGACGGCCGGATCCTCGCGGACACCCCGGAGTGGATCACCGGCGGGCAGGCACAGGAGAACTACGCCGCCCTGGCCGGCAAGACCGTGTTTTCCGCCAAGGAGGCCGTGGTCGAGATGCTGCGCGCCTCGGGCGACCTCGAAGGCGAGCCGAAGAAGATCACCCACCCGGTCAACTTCTTCGAAAAGGGCGACAAGCCCCTCGAAGTGGTCACCAGCCGGCAGTGGTACATCCGCAACGGCGGCCGCGACGCCGACCGGCGCGAGAGGCTGATCAACCGCGGCCGGGAGATCGACTTCCACCCGGCGCACATGCGCTCCCGCTACGAGAACTGGGTCGAAGGCCTCAACGGCGACTGGCTGGTCTCCCGCCAGCGCTTCTTCGGCGTCCCGGTGCCGGTCTGGTACCCGCTGGACGCCGCCGGAAACCCGGTCTACGACGAGCCGATCCTGCCGACGCCGGACATGCTGCCCATCGATCCCGCCGCCGAGCCGGCACCGGGTTTCGAGGAGTCCCAGCGCAACCGGCCCGGCGGATTCATCGGCGACGCGGACGTGCTCGACACCTGGGCCACGTCCTCGCTGACCCCGCAGATCGTGGGCGGCTGGGCGCGGGACGAGGAGCTGTTCAGCAAGGTCTTCCCGTTCGATCTGCGCCCTCAGGGCCACGACATCATCCGGACCTGGCTGTTCTCCTCCGTGGTGCGCGCCGACGCGCTGAACAGCTGCGCCCCGTGGAGGCACGCCGCCATCTCCGGCTGGATCCTGGATCCGGACCGCAAGAAGATGTCCAAGTCCAAGGGCAACGTGGTGGTTCCCACCGACGTGCTCAACGAGTACGGCTCCGACGCAGTGCGCTACTGGGCGGCCTCGGCCAAGCTGGGCGCGGACACCGCCTATGAGATCGCGCAGATGAAGATCGGCCGCCGGCTGGCCATCAAGCTGCTCAACGCCTCCAAGTTCGTCCTGAACCTGGGCGCGACGCAGCGCAACGTCATCGGCTCCGGCACCGAAGCCTCCGTGGTGGTCAACCCGCTGGACGCCTCCCTGCTGGTGCAGCTGGTGGACGTGGTCAACCAGGCCACCGCGGCGTTCGAGAAGTATGACTACGCCAAGGCCCTGCAGATCACCGAGTCGTTCTTCTGGTCCTTCACCGACGACTACGTGGAGCTGATCAAGGACCGGGCGTACGGCGGCGTCGGCGACGCCGAGCAGGCCTCCGTGCTCGCCACCCTGGCGACCACGCTGGACGCGCTGCTGCGCCTGTTCGCCCCGTTCCTGCCCTTCGCCACCGAAGAGGTCTGGAGCTGGTGGCGCGCCGGTTCGGTGCACACCGCCAGCTGGCCCTCCACCGAGGGCCTCTCCGGTGCCGTCGCCGACGCCGACCCGGCCCTGCTCGGCACGGTCGCGCTGGCCCTGGGCGGCATCCGGAAGGCCAAGTCCGAAGCCAAGGTCAAGCAGCGCACCGAGGTGCTCAAGGCCACCGTCACCGGCTCCGAGACGCAGATCGCCCGGGTCCGCGCCGGACAGGCCGACCTGCAGGCCGCCGGCAACGTGCGGGACCTGGGCCTTGCCGTCGCCGACGGCGAGCTGGCCGTGACCGACGTCGAGCTCGCCCCGGCGGAGTAACCCGCCCAGACGCAAAAGGCCCCGTCCGGATTCCTCCGGGCGGGGCCTTTCCCGTCGTCCCGCCGGGCGGGAAGACCAAGGACACTCAGTCGAAGCGCGGGCTTTCGGTGCGGCTGCGCTTGAGCTCGAAGAAGGCGGGGTTGGCCGCCAGCATCAGCGCGCCGTCGAACATCCGGCCGGCTTCCTCACCGCGCGGAATGCGGGTGAGCACCGGGCCGAAGAAGGCGGTGCCGTTGAACGCGACGACGGGGGTACCCACATCCTCGCCCACCTGGCTGATGCCCGCGGTGTGGGAGGCGCGCAGCTGCTCGTCGAACTTGTCGCTGCCGGCGTACTCGGCCAGCTCCGCGGGCAGTCCCACCTCGGCCAGCGAAGCGCTGATGACGTCGGTGAAATCGTCGTTGCCCTGGTTGTGGATCCGGGTGCCCATGGCGTCGTACAGCTTCTTGACGTACTCACGGCCGTGCAGCTCCTGCGCGGCGATGATCACGCGCACCGGGCCCCAGGCCCGGTCGATCCGGGCCCGGTAATCGGCGGGCAGGTCGCGGCCCTCGTTGAGCACGGCCAGGCTCATGACGTGCCACTCGGTGCGCACGTCGCGGACCTTTTCCACCTCCTCCATCCAGCGGGAGGTCACCCAGGCGAACGGGCACATCGGATCGAACCAGAAATCGGCGGCAGCCGGGGCGGACTCGGGCATGGAACTCCTTCGGAAACTGAATGTTCGGGAAGCCTGCTAGGCAGACTTGGTACGCCGTTTGGCGACCACGTCGTGGGAAATGAGCGTCGGCTCGGCCTTCTCGGTGACCGCTTCCTCGGTGATCACCACGGTCGCGACGTCGTCGCGGCTGGGCAGATCGAACATCACCGGAAGCAGGACCTCCTCGAGGATGGCCCGCAGGCCCCGCGCGCCGGTGCCCCGGGAGAGCGCCTGGTCCGCGATGGCGTCGAGCGCGGCCGGCTCGAAGGCGAGCTCGACGCCGTCGAGCTGGAACATCTTCTGGAACTGCTTCACCAGGGCATTCTTCGGCTCGGTGAGGATCCTGATCAGGGCCGGCCGGTCCAGGTTGGACACGGTGGTGATGACGGGCAGGCGCCCGATGAATTCGGGAATCAGCCCGAACTTCAGCAGGTCCTCGGGCATGACGTCGGCGTAGGAGTCGACGTTCTTCGACGCCTCGTTCAGGGGTGCGCCGAAGCCGATGCCCTTCCGGCCGGACCGGGAGCCGATGATCTCCTCGAGGCCGGCAAACGCCCCGGCCACGATGAAGAGCACGTTGGTCGTGTCGATCTGGATGAACTCCTGGTGCGGGTGCTTGCGGCCGCCCTGGGGCGGCACGGACGCAACCGTGCCTTCGAGGATCTTCAGCAGCGCCTGCTGGACGCCCTCGCCGGAGACGTCCCGGGTGATCGACGGGTTCTCGCTCTTGCGCGAGATCTTGTCGATTTCATCGATGTAGATGATGCCCTGTTCGGCCTTCTTGACGTCATAGTCGGCTGCCTGGATGAGCTTCAGCAGGATGTTCTCGACGTCCTCGCCGACGTAGCCCGCCTCGGTGAGCGCGGTGGCGTCGGCGACGGCGAACGGAACGTTCAGCCGGCGCGCCAGGGTCTGGGCCAGGTAGGTCTTGCCGCAGCCGGTGGGGCCGATCAGCAGGATGTTCGACTTGCCGATCTCCACGTCTTCACCCGCGCCGCCGTCGCCCAGGGTGCCGGCTGCGCGGCCGGCGTGGTTGCCGGCCTGGATCCGCTTGTAGTGGTTGTACACCGCAACGGCCAGGGCCCGCTTGGCCGGCTCCTGGCCGATCACGTACTCCTGCAGCGACTCGAAGATCTCGCGGGGCTTGGGGAGTTCGAACGATCCCAGGTCCGAGACCTCGGAGAGCTCCTCCTCGATGATCTCGTTGCACAGATCAATACACTCGTCGCAGATGTACACGCCGGGACCGGCGATCAGCTTGCGTACCTGTTTCTGGCTTTTTCCGCAGAAAGAGCACTTGAGCAGGTCAGTGCTCTCACCGATGCGAGCCATAGTTCAGTCCCCTCAGATGGTCCTTCAAAAAGCGGTTCCGACGAGCGCCGTCACCGAAGACGAAACGAGCCAGCCACCTTGTTCCACTCTAGGGTACTTGGAGGAGGTAATCAGCAACCGCAAAGCCCGTGGTGCGCGGTGCGCGCCACGGGCTTCGGCCGCTTAGCTCTTGTTGATCGCCGGAGTCTTGATCTTGCGCGAATCCAGCACCTGGTCGATCAGGCCGTATTCGCGTGCCTGTTCGGCGGTCAGGATCTTGTCACGCTCGATGTCCTGGTTGACCTGCTCCGCGCTGCGGTTGGAGTGCAGCGCCAGGGTGTCCTCGAGCCAGGAGCGCATGCGCATGACCTCGGCGGCCTGGATCTCCAGGTCGGAGGCCTGCCCGCCCTGTCCGCCGGCCAGTGCGGGCTGGTGGATCAGCACGCGGGCGTTCGGCAGGGCCAGGCGCTTGCCCGGGGTGCCGGCGGCCAGCAGGACGGCGGCGGCGCTGGCGGCCTGGCCGAGGCAGACGGTCTGGATCTCGGGGCGGATGTACTGCATGGTGTCGTAGATGGCCGTCATGGCCGTGAACGAACCGCCCGGGGAGTTGATGTACAGCGTGATGTCACGGTCCGGGTCGGTGGACTCGAGGACCAGCAGCTGGGCCATGATGTCGTCGGCCGATGCGTCGTCCACCTGGACGCCGAGGAAGATGATGCGGTCCTCGAACAGCTTGGTGTACGGGTCCTGCCGCTTGAAGCCGTAGGGCGTGCGCTCCTCGAACTGGGGCAGCACGTAGCGGCTGGAGGGCATCTGCGGTGCAGCGCCGAAGCCGGGGGTTCCGAAATTGTGGTTCATGTTCTTGCTCCTGAAGTCTAAGGTTCCCTGGGCTTGGCTCAGCTGTCGGCGGGCTCGCCGTTGCCGGCCCGGTCCGTGCCGCCGCCGCCGGTGACACCGCCGGCGTGCGCGGCGATCTTGTCGAAGAAGCCGTATTCCAGGCCCTCCTCGGCGGTGAACCACTTGTCGCGGTCGTTGTCCCGCAGGATGGTCTCGACGGTCTGGCCGGTCTGCTCAGCGGTGAGCTCCGCCATCACCCGCTTCATGTGCAGGATCAGCTCGGCCTGGATCTTGATGTCGGAGGCCGTGCCGCCGATCCCGCCGGAGGGCTGGTGCATGAGGATCCGGGCGTGCGGGGTCGCGTAGCGCTTGCCCTTGGTGCCCGACGAGAGCAGGAACTGGCCCATGGACGCAGCCAGGCCGGTGGCCACCGTGACCACGTCGTTGGGGATGAACTGCATGGTGTCGTAGATCGCCATGCCCGCGGTCACCGAGCCGCCGGGCGAGTTGATGTACAGGTAGATGTCCTTCTCGGGGTCCTCCGCCGAGAGCAGCAGGAGCTGAGAGCAGATGGCATTGGCGTTCTCGTCGCGGACCTCGGAGCCCAACCAGATGATCCGGTCCTTGAGGAGGCGGTTGTAGATGTAGTCGTCCCGACCGGCCGGATCAACGCTGGCCATGGTGGGAGTGATGGGTGCAGTTGCCATACTCAGGTAACCTCTCGCTCTGGCGGTTTGGAGCCGACCCGTAGCCGGAAACGTTCCGCCGTTTGTCTCTCATTGGACCCTAACCTGTCCCGCCGACCTTTTACTCCCGTTACACCGGCTGTTCGCTGATGGCGCACGGTGCCGCGGCGCGCGGCCGCCGGCGGTTCCCGGTTGGGGTTAAACGAAGGCGGCACCGTCGGCTGATGCCTTCGGTGCCGCCCCTGCGGCCCAGGGCCGCGGAGTGCTACTTCTTGTCTTCGGCGGCCTCGTCGGCGGCCGGAGCCTCAGCTGCCTCTTCGGCGGCCGCAGCCTCTTCGCCCTGCGGGCGGACGAACTCGCTGAGGTCGACCTCGGCACCGTTGGTGTCGGTGACCTTCGCCAGCTCCAGGACCTTGGACAGGGCCTTGCGGCGGCGCACCTCGCCGACCATCATCGGCACCTGGCCGGCCTGGTCGATCAGCTGCGCGAACTGGTTCGGGTCCATGCCGTACTGGCCGGCGGTGGAGACGATGTACTCGATCAGCTCGTTCTGGTCGACGCCGAGCTCTTCCTTGTCGGCGATCGCGTCGAGCACGATCTCGTTGCGGAACGCCTGCTCGGTGTTCTCGCGGACCTCGGCGCGGTGCTCCTCGGTGTCGTGGTCCTCGCCGGCGGCGTGGCCGGACTCGGAGTTGAAGTGCTGCTCCAGCTGCTCCTCGATGACCGACTCGGGAACGGGCACCTCGACGAGCTCCATGAGCTTCTCGAGCACCTTGTCGCGGGCCTGGACGCCCTGCTCCATGCGCTTGCCCTCGGCTGCCTGGCGGGCCAGGTCCTCGCGCAGCTCGGCGATCGTGTCGAACTCGCTGGCCAGCTGGGCGAAGTCGTCGTTGGGCTCGGGCAGCTCGCGCTCCTTCACGGCCTTGACCGTGACGGTGACCTCGGCGTCCTCACCGGCGTGCTCGCCGCCGGCGAGCTTGGTGGCGAAGGTGGCCGACTCATCGGCGCTCAGGCCCGTCACGGCTTCGTCCATGCCCTCGAGCATGGTGCCGGCGCCCACCTGGTAGGACAGGTCCGCGGCGGAGTCGATCTCCTCGCCGTCGACCTTGGCAACCAGGTCCATGGTGAGGAAGTCCTGCTCCTTGGCGGGGCGGTCCACGGCCTTCAGGGTGCCGAAGCGGCCGCGCAGCTCGTCAAGGGCCTTCTCGATGTCGGCGTCGCCGGCTTCGATCGGGTCGACGGTGACCTCGAGGCCTTCGTAGGAAGGCAGCTCAATCTCGGGGCGGACGTCGAGCTCGACGGTGAAGACCAGCTGGCCTTCGTTGGAGGCCGGGTCCGGGACCTCGGTGATCTCCACCTCGGGCCGGGTCAGCGGGCGGATGCCGGTCTCGCGGACGGCGTCCTGGTAGAAGCCGTTCAGGCCCTCGTTGATGGCCGTTTCCAGCACGTACCCGCGGCCGACCCGCTGGTCGATGATGCGGTTGGGAACCTTGCCCTTGCGGAACCCGGGAACCTGCACCTGGCCGGCGATGGTCTTGTAGGCCTCATCAATGCTGGGCTTCAGCTCATCAAGCGAAACTTCAACGTTGAGCTTGACCCGCGTGGGGGTGAGGTTTTCGACAGCGCTTTTCACCGCGTAGTTCTCCTGGAGGTTCTCGGATTGGGGTCTGCACGTATACAGAGTCGGGGTGACAGGATTTGAACCTGCGACTTCCTGCTCCCAAAGCAGGCGCTCTTCCAAGCTGAGCTACACCCCGTCAGTGCACCTGACAGCCTACCGGCATTGCCTGATGTATGCACAATTGCCGTCTGGGCCAACATAGTGGTCCGCCGCCGTGCGCCCGGCGGGCCGTTTCGCCTGCCGCCCCGGGCCGTGCTATGGTAATTTCTGCCTTCGGCGCCGGGGATGTAGCTCAATGGTAGAGCCTCAGTCTTCCAAACTGATTACGCGGGTTCGATTCCCGTCATCCCCTCTCACAGGGATTCCAGCCAAAGGAACCCGGATCCGCAGGGATCTGTAACAGCATAAATGCAGGGACCTCCCCCACGGGAGGTCCCTGCATTGTTTAACCGCCGGCGCCGCCTGTCCTGCCCCTAAGGGGCGTTCAGCCGTCCGTGCCCTCCCCGGCCTGGCACGCCGGACACCAGTACAGTTTCCGTGCACCGATCTCGGTGCCGGCCACCGGCGTGCCGCAGATCCGGCACGGCAGCCCGGTCCGCTTATAGACGTAATGCGCGTCCTCCTCCGCGACGGGTTCGCCCGGCACGGCGCGGTCGGCGGGCGCGGTCGTGACTATCCGGCCGCGGGCCACGCCGTCGGCCAGCAGGGCCACCGCGTCCTCCCACAGGGCGAGGGCCTCGTCCCGGTCCAGCTGCCGCCCGGTACGCCAGGGCCACAGGCGCGCCCGGAACAGCAGCTCGGCCCGGTACACGTTGCCGACGCCGGCCAGCACCTCCTGGTTCATCAACAGCAGCGCCACCGGTGACCCTTTGGCGAGCAGCCGCCGGGCGAACTCCTCACCGGAGGAGTCCGGGCGCAGCGGATCCGGCCCCAGCCGGCGCAGGACGGTGTTGCGTTCGGCCTCCGTGACCACCTCGCACGCGGTGGGGCCGCGCAGATCAGCCCACCCGTGGGCGGACGCCAGCCGCACCCGGACCGCGCCCTTCGGCTCCGGCGGGCCCTGATAACGGCCGGGTGCGCCGTCGTCCGGTGTTTCCCGCTCCCCCACCCGCCGGGGCGCGCCGATGCTCGAGGCTCCTCGGAAGGTCTCGTCTCCGCCGAAGTCGAAGGCGCCGTAAAGGCCCAGGTGGATCCGCAGGACCAGGTCGTTGTCAAAGTGCAGGAAGAGCTGCTTGCCGTGCGCCTCGGCGCGCAGCAGCCGGTGCCCGTCCAGGCGCGCGGCGCCGGCGGCGAAGCGGCCCTGCGGGCTGCTGACCGCCAGGTCCGCGCCGGCGAAGACGCTGTTGAACTGGCGGGCCAGGCGGTGGATGGAATGTCCCTCGGGCATCAGTGCCCGATGCGTCCGGACGCCTCGTACGCGGCGATCTGCCCGATGCGGCGGACGTGGCGCTCAGCGCCGCTGAACGGCTCGGCGAGGAAGGCCTCAATGATCCGGGTGGCCTCGTCCACGCTGTGCTGGCGGCCTCCCACGGCCACCACGTTGGCATCGTTGTGCTGCCGGGCCAGCCGGGCCGTGTCCAGGTTCCAGGCCAGGGCGGCGCGGATGCCGCGCACCTTGTTCGCCGCGATCTGTTCGCCGTTGCCGGAACCGCCCAGCACGATGCCCAGGGCGTCCACCCCGGCGGCCTGGTCCGCGGCGACGGCCTCCGCGGCGTCGATGCAGAAGGCCGGGTAGTCGTCCTCGGCGTCGTATTCCTGCGGGCCGTGGTCCACCACCTCGTAGCCGAGCCCGGTGAGGTGCCCGACCAGGTGGGCGCTGAGCTCGAGGCCGGCGTGGTCGGTTGCAATGTGGACGCGCATGGGGATTCCGTTCAGGTGGTGGGGCGGGGTTGAGTCCAGATTAGCTTTCCGCCCCGGGCCGGCTCCAACCGGGCAGGCATCGGGACGGCAGTAACAGTTCGGCATCCGTCTGCCTTGTGGCTAACGCGGGAGCAGTTGCGCACGATAATGATGTGCGGCGTGTGTCTTTGACCCATGCACCATCGGTCCCGGCCCGCAAGGAACTACCGCAATGAAAACTGCACGCTTCGCCATCGTGGCGCTCCTCGCCGGCAGCCTTGCCCTCGGCAGCGCCGCGGCACCGGTCCATGCGCAGGTGCAGGAACCCGTCGTGGCCGAGCCGGCCCCGACCGGCGTTCCCGGTGCCGAGCCGGCCCAGGACCCCGCGGAGCCGACGGCCCCGCCGTCCCCGCCGTCCCCGGCTGCAACGGACGCACCTCTGCCGGCGCCCACGGCGACCGGCGGCCCGTCCGACGCCGCGGATCCCGAGGTGGTCCCGGAGGTTCCCGCCTCCCCCGCCGCCGAGGAACCCGCGCCCGACGCCGAAGCAGAAGCGGGGTTCGATCCGGTGGGTCCCGGCCATGTGGTGCCCGGGCCGAATGCACCGCTGGAAACCGAGGCGGACGGGTCCGTGCACAGCCTCGGCGAAGACCACGACCAGCCTGCCGGCGCCGCCGCAGCCGGCCCGCGTTCCGCCCTTCCGTTCGCCGCCGCCACCCGCACCGGGACCATCCAGGTCACCCTCGTCCTGTCCACGCTGGCCGACAACCGCAGCTGGGTCAATGAAGCCGCGGCCCGGGCCGCCGTCAACGAGGCCAACCGGTACTGGCGGGCCATGTCCAACGGCCGCCTCGGCATCAACATCAAGACGGTACGGCGCCACGACTCCCAGGCACGCTCGTGGGAGGACTACGCGCAGGTGATGAACACCGTCAGCCGGGAGATCGGCTGGCGCGAGTCCCCCTATACAGCCCTGGTGGCGTTCACCCCGGCGGCGGACCTCAAGGTCGGCGGCTACGGCGGCTTCCTGGGCGGCGGGTGGACCAGCACCGGCACCGGCGGCCGGATCCTCATGCCGGCTCCGTCCGGATTCACCAGCAACGTGGTGACCCACGAGTTCGGCCACACGCTCGGCCTGCTGCACGCGAATTCCCTGCAGTGCACCAACGGCCGGGCCGACGTCGGCTCCAGCGGCAGCCGCTGGAACGACGGCGCCTGCAGCAGCCGTGAATACGCGGACACCCTGGACCTGATGGGCTACGCCCAGCTGAACCGCCTCCCGGTGATCAACTCCTACTTCTGGGACGCGGGAGGCTTTGGACGGGGCAATGAAATCCTGAACGCCGGCGACGCCGTCAAGAGCCGGAGCTTCACGCTGCGGCCCTGGGGCGGCACCGCCGCCCAGCGCGCCGTCAAGTTCAGGGACCCGCTCAGCGGCGAAACCTATTACGTGGAGCTTCGCCAGCCGGCCGGCTTTGACTCCTACCTCGCCTCGGGCCCCGCAGGCAACCGCGGCGTCAAGATCACCAAGGCGGACCGGGCCAACAGCTGGGCCACCAACTCGCTCAGCATCCAGCCGTCCACCCGCCCCTACTCCGCGCTCTACGGTGAGCGCCAGGCCTGGCAGGTGGGGCAGACCTTCACCACGCACACCGGGCTGAAGATCCGGGTGGACTGGATGAACCAGGGCGGGGCCGGCATCACTATCACCGGGGCCTACCCCGACGACTGGTCCTACCGCGCCTTCACCCCCGGAGACTTCAACGGCGACCGGATCGCCGACCTGATCACCCGCCGCACCGACGGCACGCTCTGGTTCAGCGCGGGCACCGGCAGCGGCACCTTCCGTCCGGCGGTACGGATCGGGCAGGGCTGGCAGATCTTCAACCTCCTGGTCGGGCCCGGCGACTACGACGGAGACGGCCGCAGCGACATCCTGGCCCGCAACGTCGACGGCTCGCTGTGGCTGTACTCGGGCACGGGCAAGGTCGGCGGAGGCAACGAAGGGTACAAGCCCGGCCGCCGGATCGGCAGCGGAGGCTGGAACGACTTCAACCGCATCATTGCCCTCGGCGACGCCGACGGCAACCGCCGGGCCGACCTGCTCGCCACCCGGGCGGACGGCGGGGCGTTCCTTTACTCGGGCACCGGCAACGGCGGGCACGGCCCCTCCCGCTACCTCGGCGGAGGCTGGAACCGCTACACGCAGCTGGTCGGGGCCGGGGACTTCAACGGCAACGGGCGGGGCGACCTGATCGGCCGGACAAGCGACGGAAAGATCCGCCTGCTCCCGGGCCAGGGCAACGGAACCTGGGGCACCGGGCTGATCATCGGCCAGGGCTGGAACATCTACCAGGAGATCCACGGCGGCTTCGACTTCAACCGCGACGGCCGTCCGGACCTGATCGGCCGCTACGCGAACCAGACGCTGGCCTTCTATGCGGGCACCCGCAGCGTCTCCGAAGGCTACCGCGCGCCGGTGCGCAGCTCGACCCCCGGCCTGGGCCGGACGCGCCAGGTCGTCAGCGTCAGCGACTTCAACGGCGACAAGCGCCCGGACCTGCTGAGCATCCGGACCGACGGCAGCCTGTGGCTGCATCCCGGCCTGGGGTCCGGCCGGCACGGCAACCCCGTCCGCATCGGCAGCGGCTGGGAGATGTACGCCGAGCTCACCTCCCCGGGCGACTTCAACGGCGACGGCCGCGCGGACCTGGTCGCCCGGGCACACGACGGCACCCTCTGGTTCTATGCCGGCACCGGGAAGGTCGGCGGCAAGGACGAGGGATACCGCCCGGCGGTTCGGATCGGCGGCGGCTGGGAGATCTTCCGGCAGGTCCTCGGCACGCCGGACCTCGACGGCGACCGGCGCCCCGATATCCTGGCCCGGCACCGCGACGGGTCGCTCTGGCTCTACAGCGGCACCGGCCGGATCGGCAGCGGAAACGAGGGGTACCGGCCGGGACGCAGGATCGGCACCGGAGGCTGGGAGACCCTGAACCTGACGGCCCCCGGCGACTACGACCGCAACGGCACCGCCGACCTCCTCGCCCGGGCCGGGGACGGCACCCTGTTCCTGTACCGGGGCACCGGGAAAGCAGGCCTGCAGGAGGCCGAGGTCGTCGGATCGTACTGGAACAGCTACAGCTACCTGCTCGGAACCGGCGACGCCACCAAGGCTCCGGATCTGCTGGGCGTCGGCCCGGACGGAGCCACCTGGCACTACACCGGTACCGGGATGGGCGCTCAGGGCTACCAGGCGGCCCGGTCGGCGGGCCGGCTCTAGCAGCCCCCGGGCGGCAACCCGCGCGGTTTCGCGGAAACGGATGTTTTCGCGAAACAGCGCGGGTTGCTTGGCTTAAGGGACCGCGGTGAGAGAATGTTGCAGTTGTCCATGTCGACCGCCGTGCCCTGACCCGGGACGGCGGCCGATGTCTCCCACCGAAAGGCCTACCCTTGCCCGGTATGAATCTCACGCGTGCAGAAGCCCGTGAACGCGCCGAACTGATCGACGTCGAAAGCTACGACGTCAACCTCGACCTGACCCGCGGCGATGAGGTCTTCGGCAGCACCACCGTGGTGAAGTTCTCCGCACGCGCCGGCGCCTCGACATTCATCGACGCCGTAACGGCCGCCGTTCACCGGGTCACCCTCAACGGCGTCGCCCTGGATCCGGCGGAGGTTTCCGACGGCGTCCGCATCCAGCTGCCGAACCTCGCCGAGTCCAACGAGCTCGTGGTCGAGGCCGACGCGCTGTACATGAACACCGGCGAGGGGCTGCACCGGTTCGTGGACCCGGTGGACAACGAGGTCTACCTCTACTCCCAGTTCGAGGTTCCGGACTCGCGGCGGATGTTCGCCGTCTTCGAGCAGCCCGACCTGAAGGCAAGCTTCCGCTTCACCGTCACCGCCCCCTCGCACTGGGACGTCATCTCCAACTCCCCCACGCCGGAGCCCGTCGCGGCCGAGTCCGTGGACGCCGCCGCGCCGAAGTCCACCTGGTCCTTCGAGCCGACGCCGCGCATCTCCTCCTACATCACCGCCCTCATTGCCGGCCCCTACCAGTCGGTGCGGAGCGAGCTGACCAGCTCCGACGGGCGCGTCATTCCGCTGGGCGTGTTCGCCCGCCGCTCGCTGATGCAGTACCTCGACGCCGAAAACGTCTTTGAGCTGACCAGGCAGGGGTTCGCCTTCTACGAGGAGCAGTTCGGCACCCCCTACCCGTTCGAGAAGTACGACCAGCTGTTCGTGCCCGAGTTCAATGCCGGCGCCATGGAAAACGCCGGGGCCGTCACGTTCCTGGAAAGCTACGTTTTCCGCTCCCGCGTGCCGGAGGCCACCATCGAGCGGCGCGCGGTCACGATCCTGCACGAGCTGGCGCACATGTGGTTCGGCGACCTGGTGACCATGCGCTGGTGGAACGACCTGTGGCTGAACGAGTCCTTCGCGGAGTTCATGTCCACCCTCGCCGCAGCCGAGGCCACCGAGTTCACGCAGGCGTGGACCACCTTTGCCTCCCTCGAAAAGGGCTGGGCCTACCGTCAGGACCAGCTGCCCACCACGCACCCGATTGTCGCCGAAATCCGTGACCTTGAGGACGTGCAGGTCAACTTCGACGGCATCACCTACGCCAAGGGCGCCTCCGTGCTCAAGCAGCTGGTGGCCTGGGTGGGCCAGGACAGGTTCATGGCCGGGGTGCGCGAGTACTTCGGCAAGCACGCCTGGGGCAACACCGTCCTCACCGACCTGCTCAGCGAGCTGGAGGCGGCCAGCGGCAGGAACCTGGCCGACTGGTCCGCAAAGTGGCTGGAGACCGCCGGCGTCAACACCCTGCATCCGCTGATCGAAGCCGACGACGAGGGCGTGCTCACCCGGCTGGCCATCCGCCAGACCGCGGTCCAGGAGTACCCGACTCTGCGTCCGCACCGCCTGGCGGTCGGCTTCTACAACGAGGGGGATGACGGACGGCTGCACCGCACGCACCGCATCGAGCTCGACGTCGACGGCGAACTCACCGAGGTGGCCGAGGCCGCCGGCCTGGCGCAGCCTGACCTGCTGCTGCTCAACGACGACGACCTGGCCTACGCCAAGATCCGTCTGGACCCGAAGTCCCAGCGCACCGCCGTGCGCCGGCTGCGGGACATCTCCGATTCGCTGCCCCGCACCCTGGTCTGGGCCGCGGCCTGGGACGGAACCCGCGACGGCGAGATCCCCGCCCGCAACTACGTCGAGCTCGTCCTGCAGAACATTGCCGACGAGAGCGATTCCACCGTGGTGCAGGTCCTGCTGCGCCAGCTGGCGACCACGCTGGCGTTCTACGTGGACCCGGCGGACCGCGACGCGATGACGGCCGCCGCAGCCGACAGCCTGTGGGACCTCAGCCGTGCCGCCGCGCCCGGCTCCGATTCACAGCTGCAGTTCGTCAAGGCCTTCGCCGCGCACGCCGTCTCCGAGGCCCAGCTCGATTCCCTCGCCGCTCTGTTCTCCGGTGAGGCCACCCTTGAGGGCCTGGAGATCGACGCCGACCTGCGCTGGGAGCTGCTGACCGGCCTGGTGGTCGGCGGCCGCGCCGGGCAGGAGGAGATCAATACGGAGCTGCAGCGCGACCCCACCGCGACCGGTCAGCTGGCGGCCGCCCAGGCCACGGCCGCCCTGCCCGGCGCCGAGGCCAAGGCCGCGGCCTGGGAGTCCATCGTCGAACGGTCCGAGCTGCCCAACGCAGCCCAGCGCTCGGCGATCGTCGGCTTCAGCCGGGTGCACGACGCCTCCGTGCTGGAGCCGTACGTCGACCGGTACTTCGAGGCCGTGCGCGAGGTCTGGAACACCCGCACCCACGAGATCGCCCAGCAGATCGTCGTCGGGCTCTACCCGTCCCGGCTCACCCGGCAGGAGACGATCGACCGGACCGACGCATTCCTCGAATCGCTCGGTGACGAGGCTCCGGCCCTGCGCCGGCTGATCCTGGAAAGCCGCGACGGCCTGGTCCGGGCGCTGAAGGCCCAGGCCGCCGACAAGTAGGCCCGGCAGACACCGGCGCCGCGGCCCGCTGCCGCGGTTCCCCTGAAAGGACAGGCTGATGATCAACTCCGAGCACCATTACGGGGTGCGCCTGGAATGGACGGGCAACCGCGGCAGCGGCACCTCCGGGTACCGTGCCTACGGGCGGGACCACGTCCTCAGCGCCGACGGGCTGCCGGACATCGCCGGCACCGCCGATCCCACCTTCCACGGCGACCGGGACCGGTGGAATCCGGAACAGCTGCTCCTCGCAGCCCTGTCCCAATGCCACATGCTCTCCTTCCTGCATGTGGCGGTGCGCCATGGCCACGTCGTCACCGGCTACGCCGACGACGCCGCGGGAACGCTGCGCCTGAACCGGGACGGCAGCGGAGAGTTCACCGACGTCCTGCTCCGGCCGCGCGTGAGCTTCGATCCCGGGTCGGCGCCCACGGAGCAGGAGCACGGGCGGCTGCACGCCGAGGCGAACCGGCTCTGCTTCATTGCCCGCAGCGTCGCGTTCCCGGTGCGGCACGAGCCCGCCGCCGTGCTCCCGGCGGCCGGCCCGTCCTGACGACGGCGTCCGGGTCCGCGTCCGGAGGACCCGGCCGCCACCGGTAATCTGCTTAGGTGGCGGAACAACGGTTCCGCCGCCTGCAGAGGGAAGGAAGACAATACGTGCTGCACGCCGCGGAAGCCGATATGCCCAACATCGAGGTCCGGGACTTCGACGTCTCGGGACTGATCGAAGCCGGCATCATCATCGTCATCGGCCTGGCGGTGCTGGCCGTGGCACGGTTCCTCATCAACCGCCTCGTGGCCCGGGCGCAGAAGGGCTACACCTTCTTCGGCGGCCGGCAGCTGAAGTGGGCCCGCCCCGCCCGGGCGAAGGCCGAGAGCCAGCGGCGCACCCAGCGCGCGGACACCATCGGCGCGCTGCTGCGCAGCGCCGTCACCCTCTCCGTCGGCATCATCACCGGAATCATGGCGCTGGAGGCCATCGGCATCAACATCGCTCCCCTGCTGGCCAGCGTGGGCGTGCTTGGCCTGGCGCTGAGCTTCGGGGCGCGCGAAATGATCCAGGACGCCATCTCCGGCTTCTTCATCACCATCGAGGACCAGTACGGGATCGGTGACACCATTGAAGTGGGCGAGATCGTGGGCACCGTCCAGTCCGTGGGCATCCGCATCACCCGCCTCACCGATGAGCGCGGAGTCGTCTGGTATGTCCGCAACGGCGAGATCGCCAAGGTCGGCAACCGCTCGCAGGGCCGCTACGTGCAGCCTGCGGACCCCGAGCCGGTGCCCGTTGACGCGCCCGGAAGCACCGCCAGCGGTTCCCCTGCAGAAACCCGAAAGGACCAGCCGTGACAGAGGCACCCCAGCCGCTTCCGCGCCCGCAGCAGGGTGCGGCACTTCCCCTGGGCGCCGCCCCGGGAGGGCCCTTCACCCAGCCGGGCTACAACTTCTATGAGGCCGTGGGCGGCCACGCCACCTTTGTCCGCCTCGTGGACGAGTTCTACGACGGCGTCGCCACTGATCCGCTGATGCGGCCGATGTATCCCGAGGAGGACCTCGGGCCGGCCAAGGAGCGGCTGCTGCTCTTCCTCGAGCAGTACTGGGGCGGACCGCGGACGTACTCCGAACAGCGCGGGCACCCCCGGCTGCGCATGAGGCACATGCCCTACGCCGTCTCGCCCGCCGCCCGCGACGCCTGGCTGCTGCACATGCGGCGGGCCGTGGACAAGCTGGAGCTCTCTCCCCTGCACGAAGCGACCCTGTGGGATTACCTCGAACGCGCCGCGCACTCCATGGTCAACAGCGCCTGAGCTGACCTCAGAAGGCGAAGGCAGCGCCCTCGCGCACCAGCACATGTCCGTGCGGCAGGCTCAGCCGCAGCCAGCGCCCGTTGCGCAGGACGGGAGCGGGCTCAGCCTGCTCCGGACGGGGCAGGAAGCCGAGCGTCACGGCGGCAAAGGCCGCACCGGCCGGCAGCGGACCGGGCGAGTCCTCCAGCGGCCGGCCCCAGACCGCGTTACGGGCCGATTCCACGACGGCGGCGCCGGGATTCTGCGGCACCGCCTGGGCGACCAGCCGCATTCCCTCGGCCGCTGCGTCGGTCAGCGTCGCGGCGGACACGGTGCCTGCCGGCTCCCACCCCGAGCGGGGCGGGCTGATCCCGGCCCAGGTCTCGTGCACCTGGACCGGAGGCAGCGACAGGGCCGTGGCGCCGCCTGCCATCCGCGCCAGCCGGTCCGCCACCGCGGAGAGTTCGACGGTGCTGTCCACCTCGGCGGGCTCGGCAAGCGGCATCGTGCGCAGCCCGAGGACCGTCGGGCCGGCTTCGCCCAGCCCCCGGGGACGCAGTGCACACACCCAGGCCGCCAGCACCGTGCCGGAGGCCTGCAGGCGGATCGCGCCGTCGGCGGCGCCGCGGGCCCTGACCACGAAGGTCCGCAGGTCCGCCGTCACCTGGGCGTCTGCCAGGACCAGCTCCTCCCCCGCCATCAGCGCTCCCCCGCAGCCACCGGACGGCGCCGGAACGGCACCGGCCCGGCTTGCCAGGACGCCAGGACCCGCCGCTGGGCGTCGCTGAGCCGGCGCGGAGCACCGGACTCCGCGTCGACGAGGACCATCGTCGCCTCCGCCAGGGCATAGGTGGGCACGCCGTCGTCGTCGGTCAGCCGGAAGCCATAGCCGAAGCTCGAGGTCCCGATGGTCGTGGTCCAGGTCTCCACCAGCAAGGGTTCCGGCCGGTAGGTCAGCGGGGCGAGGTATTCGATCTCCTGCCGGGCCACGAAGGTCCGGCAGGCCGGTCCGACCAGCCGGCGGAACGTCACGGCAGCCTCTTCGCCCCCGGCCGCTTCGCCCGGGATCGGCAGCATTCCCAGGCGCACCCGGGCATCTTCGAGGAACTGCAGGTACCGGACGTTGTTGACATGGCCGTTGGCGTCTTCGTCGCCGAAGCGCAGCTGGATGGGAAACCGATGAACTGGCATGCCTTCCATCCTCTCAAACGCCGCCACCGCCGCCGAACCGGCACGTTTGGGGGTTCCCGGCGGGAGTGCATATTCTCGAAGGACGGCGCCGGCGGCGCGGCACTACCCATGGGAGAACACGCATGACGATCGATCCAACGTTCAATCCGACCCGGGCCCTGCTGGACCTGCTGGACCTCAGCAACGGCGGCGGCGCGCGGACGGACGAGGACGTCTTCGTGGGCACGTCCCTGCCGGAGCCGCGGCGCCGGGTGTTCGGCGGGCAGGTGCTGGCCCAGTCGCTGGTCGCGGCCGCCCGCACCGTGGAGCCGGGCCGGCTGATGCATTCCATGCACGGCTATTTCCTGCGCCCCGGCGACACGGAGCAGCCCATCACCTTTGGAGTGCAGCGGCTGCGCGACGGGCGTTCGTTCTCGGCCCGGCGGACGCACGCTTATCAGGACGGAGCGCCGATCCTGTCCCTGATTGCCTCCTTCCAGACCCCCGTCGATGGGCTTGACCATCAGGAACAGATGCCGGAGGGGGTCCCGGACCCGGAGTCCCTGCCCACCACCGCCGAACTGCTCGGCGGCTACGACCATCCGGTGGCGAAGGCCTGGGCGCACCGCCGCCCCATGGACATCCGCCATGTGACGTCCCCGCTCTACGTCGAAGCGGGGGCGGAACGCAGCGCCCGCAACGCCGTCTGGATGAAGACCTTTGACCCGATGCCGGACGACCAGAACCTGCACCGCGCCGCTCTGGCCTACGCCAGTGACTACACGCTGCTGGAGCCGGTGCTCCGGCGCCACGGCCTGGCCTGGACGGCTCCCGGCATGAGCGTGGCCAGCCTCGACCACGCCATGTGGTGGCACCGCCCGCTGCGTGTGGACGAGTGGCTGCTCTACGTGCAGGAATCCCCCAGCGCCTCCTCGGCGCGCGGCCTGAGCACCGGCCGGATCTTCAACCGGGAAGGCCGGCTGGTCGCCACCGTGGCCCAGGAGGGGATGGTCCGGGTGCCGGAGGAGTCCCGCCCCGCCGACTGACTGCGCGCCCTCCGCAGGCCTCCCGGGCAGGCGCTGCCCGGGACAGCGAAAGGGGCCGGAACCGCATCAGCGGTTCCGGCCCCTTTGCTTGTCCCGGGAATCAGTCGCGGGTGAGCTTGCGGTGGGTGACCCGGTGCGGCTTCGCCGCGTCGGGGCCCAGGCGCTCGACCTTGTTCTTCTCGTAGGACTCGAAGTTGCCCTCGAACCAGTACCAGTTCGCCGGGTTCTCCTCCGTGCCTTCGTAGGCCAGGATGTGGGTGGCCACCCGGTCCAGGAACCACCGGTCGTGGGAGACCACCACGGCACAGCCGGGGAAGTCCAGCAGGGCGTTTTCCAGGCTGGAGAGGGTCTCGACGTCGAGGTCGTTGGTGGGCTCATCGAGCAGCAGCAGGTTGCCGCCCTGCTTGAGGGTCATGGCCAGGTTCAGCCGGTTGCGCTCACCGCCGGAGAGCACGCCGGCCTTCTTCTGCTGGTCCGGCCCCTTGAAGCCAAACGCGGAGACGTAGGCACGGGAGGGCATCTCCACCTGGCCGACCTGGATGTGGTCCAGCCCGTCGGAAACCACTTCCCACAGCGTCTTGTTGGGGTCGATGCCGCCGCGGCTCTGGTCGACGTAGGAGATCTTGACGGAGTCGCCGATCTTCAGGTCGCCGCCGTCCAGCGGCTCGAGGCCGACGATGGTCTTGAACAGGGTGGTCTTGCCGACGCCGTTGGGGCCGATCACGCCCACGATGCCGTTGCGGGGCAGCGAGAAGGACAGGCCGTCGATCAGCTTGCGGTCGCCGAAGCCCTTCTGCAGGTTGCTGGCTTCGAGGACCAGGGAGCCCAGCCGCGGTCCCGGGGGAATCTGGATCTCCTCGAAGTCGAGCTTGCGGGTGCGCTCGGCTTCGGCCGCCATTTCCTCGTAACGGGCCAGTCGGGCCTTGGACTTGGTCTGGCGGCCCTTCGCGTTGGAGCGGACCCATTCCAGCTCGTCGGAGAGGCGCTTGGCCAGCTTCTGGTCCTTCTTGCCCTGCACTTCGAGGCGGGCCCGCTTCTTCTCCAGGTAGGTGGAGTAGTTGCCTTCGTACGGGTAGAGGTGGCCGCGGTCGACCTCGGCGATCCATTCGGCAACGTGGTCCAGGAAGTACCGGTCGTGGGTCACGGCCAGGACGGCGCCCGGGTAGCTGGAAAGGTGCTGCTCAAGCCAGAGCACGCTTTCGGCGTCGAGGTGGTTGGTGGGCTCATCGAGAAGCAGCAGGTCCGGCTTCTGCAGCAGCAGCTTGCAGAGGGCGACCCGGCGGCGCTCACCGCCCGAGAGCACGGTGACGTCGGCGTCCGGCGGCGGGCAGCGCAGGGCGTCCATGGCCTGCTCCAGCTGGGAGTCGATGTCCCAGGCGTCGGCGGCGTCGATCGCTTCCTGCAGCTTGCCCATCTCCTCGAGCAGGCTGTCATAGTCTGCGTCGGGGTCGGCCATCTCCTCGGAGATCTGGTTGAAGCGCTGGATCTTTTCGTAGATCTCGCCCACGCCTTCCTGGACGTTGCCCAGGACGGTCTTTTCCTCGTTCAGCGGCGGCTCCTGCAGCAGGATGCCGACGGTGTAGCCGGCGCTCAGGCGCGCCTCACCGTTGGACGGGGTGTCGAGCCCGGCCATGATCTTCAGGATGGTGGACTTACCTGCACCGTTGGGGCCCACCACGCCGATCTTGGCGCCGGGGAAGAAGGACATGCTTACGTCGTCAAGGATGACTTTGTCGCCAACGGCCTTGCGGGCCTTGGTCATCGTGTAGATAAATTCCGCCATGCCTTCAAGGCTAGTGGGTGCACAGGGCAAGTGCCATTCAGACCTCTCCCCCGATGAAGCAGCTGCCGTCGTCCAGTGCCGGCAGCACGGCCACGTTCACGGCTCCGTTCCGAACCTCGCCGAACACACAGCTGCCTTCAACGTTTCCCGCGGCCACGACCGAGTCGACCGCCAGGCCGGTGGGGGTGATGTCCTGGGAGACCCGGAGGGTTTCCGTGGGAAGCCCGGCTGCGGTCATCGCCGCGGCGACCTGTTCCCGGTCGGGCGTGCCGCCGTCGGCGGCGAGCGCCGACAGCTCGGTGCGGACCCGTTCGGCAACCTGCTCTGCGACCGTCGGCGGGGAGTCGGAGGGCGCCGCGGCCGCGTCACCGGTGCCGGGCGCCGATGCGGGAGCCGTCAGCCGGGGAGCGGCGCTGCTCTGAAAGTCGCCGCCCGAAAGGACCAGCGCGGCCGCCCCCGCCGCACCGAGCAGCAGGACGGCCAGGACGGTGATCAGCAGCCAGGGTCGTCGACGGGAGGCGGAGCGGTGGGCCATGCGCATCATTCTGCCACGCGCCCCCGGGCCGGTTCCTTTCCCGGGCGGCCGGGGAATCTCAGTAGGGAGCCGCCTGGGCGTCGGCCCGCTCCGGATCGGCAGGCATGTCCTCCGCCGATCCGCCGTCCTCCCCGGGCTCGTCCTCCAGGGATGACACACTCCAGCCGGTGCCGGGAAGACCGGGCGTGTCCCCGTCGTCGGCAGGGCCGGCGGCGTCGGTGAACGTCCCGAACCCGCCGGCGGCGTCCGCCGCTTCGCCACCGGTCGCCGCCCCGCCGTTCACTGCGCCGCCGGTCATCCCGCCGCCGCCCAGGCCCGCTCCGCCCGACAGGCCGCCCGCCACCGACCCCACGTCCTCCGCGGACCGGCCGGCCGGGTTGCGGCGATACCGTGCCGTCCCCCACTGCAGGTCGTGCCCCACCGACTCCGCGTCGACCTCGACCGCGGTTCCGCTTCGGCCGTCATCTCGTGTCCAGGGCCGGACCTTCAGCCGGCCGGTCACCAGGACCCGGTCGCCCTTCTGCACGCTCACGCCGACATTGACCGCCAGCTGGCGAAACAGGTTCACGGTGTACCAGTTGGTCTGCCCGTCGCGCCACGTGCCCAGCATCCTGTCGAAGCGCCGTTCAGTGGTGCAGATCCGGAAACCGGCCACCGGGAGGCCGCTTTCGGTCGTCGTGCTGCGCACCTCGGTGGCCACATAGCCGCGAATGGTGATGGTGTCGTTCATCGTTGCCCCTGCCCTGTCGTCCCTCCGGGCTGCCGCCCGGGCAGCCGCCCCGTGGCGGCGTCCGGCACCAGCATCTCCGGAGGCCACCGGCGTGCGGACCGGCCGCCGCATCCTTGGGGAGGGATCACTGTTCTCCCGCGCCGGCCGGCGCCTGTGGAGGACCGGGCCAGGCCGTGCCGGCAGCCGGGACGCTACCTGCGGCAGGCAGGCGCCGGGGGAAGTTCCCCGCCGTCCTCCTCTCGCGCCCCCGGGAAGCGAAGCCGCACCTGCGCCAGGGACACCGCGCCCTGGCAGGGAATCGCCAGCAGGTCCCCGACCGCGATGTCCGCCGGCAGGAGCACGGGGCCGCCGGTCAGCTCCGAGGCCTCGGAGAGCAGGCGCACGCTGCGGCGCCGCGTCCGGGCCCGCCGCCCCACAAGCCGGGCCGCGGCAAGTACGGCACGGCACCGCCCCAGGTCGGCATCGACCCACACTTCGGAGCGGCCGTGCCTGCCGGGCTCGAAGACCGCGGTGACCCGGGTCAGGAGCACGGTGCTGAACCGCTCCCTGCGCCCGTCCGGCCCCGAACCGACGCCGGCGAGACCGATCCGTACGGAGGGCGTGGCCTCCCGGCGGCCGGCCCGGGCCAGCGACGATCCGTTGACGATCACGTCCGCGCGGGTCAGGACGGTGCCGTCCGGCCAGCACTGCTGTGCTGAGACAAGGGCCATCCGCCGGGCGGCCAGGATGCTGTTCATATCTGTTTCCCTTCGTTCCCGCCGCCGGCTCCCGTAGCCGGGCGCTCCTCGTGGCGGCTGTGCTGCTGTCAATGCCCAGTCCTACCTCTGCCGAAGCGCCCGGAGGCCGGGCCACACGGAATCCAAACAGCCGCAGCCTCCGGCCGCCGCAGCAGCGCCGACGAAGGTGCGCCGCGCCCGTCGGGCCCCGGGGAAGGTGTTTTCGGCGCCGGCGTTTGGGCGGCGTTAGGTTTCCGCCGTGCCCCGTTTGGATTCCGTTAGGACGTGCCCGGGACCCCACCGGGCGGCGGTTGAATCGGTGTCCGGGCCGCGGACAGCGGCCCCCGTGCACCCGACCGGGCGCACCGATTCATTCCTCAAGGAGCCACTGTGCTTGACATCGTTTACCTGCTCGGCGCGCTTGCCGTGTTCGGGCTGGTCAGCCTCACCGCGAGGGGGGTGCGGAAGCTGTGACCGCTTTCTCCCTCGCCGCCGCCGTCCTGGCCGTCGCCGCCGTCGTGTACCTCGTGTACGCACTCGTGAAACCGGAGCGGTTCTGATGGGCGTCCTGTTCGCGGTGCTCCAGGCAGCCACCCTCGCCCTGATCCTGGCTGTCCTCTACCGTCCGCTGGGCGATTACATGGCACGCATCTACACCTCCGGGCGGCATCTGCGGGCCGAGCGCGGCTTCTACCGGCTGGTGGGCGTGGCCCCGGACGCGGAACAGAGCTGGCAGGCGTACCTGCGGGCGGTGCTGGCGTTCTCACTCGTCGGGTTCGTGCTTCTGTACCTGCTCCAGCGCGGGCAGGCCCTGCTGCCCTACTCGCTCGGGCTGCCGCCCGTGCCTGAGGGTTTGGCCTTCAACACCGCCGCATCCTTCGTGGCCAACACCAACTGGCAGTCCTACTCTCCTGAACTGACCATGGGCTACAGCGTGCAGCTGGCCGGCCTGGCGGTGCAGAACTTCGTGTCAGCAGCCGTCGGCATCGCCGTCGCGGTCGCCCTCGTCCGTGGCTTCGCCCGCGTCCGGACCGGCACGCTCGGCAACTTCTGGGTGGACCTCACCCGCGGCGTGGTACGCCTGCTCCTGCCGATCTCGCTTCTCGGCGCCGTCGCCCTGATCGCCGGCGGAGTGATCCAGAACTTCAACGGCTTCACCGAAGTCACCACGCTCAGCGGCGGCACCCAGACCCTGCCGGGCGGGCCGGTGGCCTCCCAGGAAGTGATCAAGAACCTGGGCACCAACGGGGGCGGGTTCTTCAACGCCAACGCCGCGCACCCCTTCGAAAACCCGGCGGCATGGACCAGCCTGGCGCAGAACGTGCTGATGCTGATGATTCCGTTCAGCCTGCCCCGCACCTTCGGCCGGATGATCGGGGACAACCGCCAGGGTTACGCGATCCTCGCGGCCATGGCCACCCTGTACCTGGCCTCCCTGACCCTTCTGACCGCGCTGGAGAGCTCAGGCTCAGGCACCGCCCCGGAACTGGCCGGCGGCGCCCTGGAAGGCAAGGAACAGCGGTTCGGCATCTTCGCCTCGACGCTCTTCGGGTCCACCAGCACGCTGACCTCCACCGGTGCCGTCAACTCGATGCACGACTCGTACACCGCACTCGGCGGGATGATGCCCATGCTGAACATGATGCTCGGCGAGGTGGCCCCCGGCGGCGTCGGCTCCGGCCTGTACGGCATGCTGATGCTGGCCGTCATCACGGTCTTCATCGGCGGCCTGCTGGTCGGGCGCACCCCCGAATACCTGGGCAAGAAAATCGGCCCCCGGGAAATCAAGCTGGCCAGCCTCTACATCCTCGTCACCCCCACCCTGGTCCTGGCCGGAACCGCCCTGAGCTTCGCGGTTCCGGGCATCCGGGCCGACGTCGAGGCGGTCTCCATCTGGAACCCCGGGCACCACGGGCTCTCCGAGGTCCTCTACGCCTTCACCTCGGCCGCCAACAACAACGGCTCGGCCTTCGCCGGGCTCACGGCCAACACGCCCTGGCTCAACACGGCGCTGGGGGCCGCAATGCTTCTTGGCCGCTTCCTGCCCATCGCCCTTGTCCTGGCGCTGGCGGGCTCCCTGGCGGCGCAGGACCGCGTGCCGGCCACCGCCGGAACCCTGCCCACCCACCGGCCGCTGCTCATCGGCCTCCTCACCGGCGTGACCGTGCTGATCACCGCACTCACGTTCTTCCCGGTCCTCACCCTCGGTCCCATCGCAGAAGGGCTGCTCTGACCATGTCCACCACCATTGAGACTCCTCCCGCCGTCCGCGGCGGTTCCGGCCCCGACCCGCTGCCGGCACGTCGGGCCGTGACCGCGGGCACCATCGCCGCGGCGCTGCCCGGAGCGTTCCGCAAACTGGATCCCCGGGTGATGTGGCGGAACCCCGTCATGTTCATTGTTGAGATCGGAGCGGTGCTGACCACCGTCCTGGCCGTGGCCGAGCCGTTCCTGGGCGGCCCGGGCAGCTCCGGCGGAAGCCCGGTCCCCGCAGCGTTCACCGCAGCCATCGCCGCCTGGCTGTGGGCGACCGTGCTGTTTGCGAACCTCGCCGAGTCCCTCGCGGAAGGCCGGGGCAAGGCCCAGGCCGAAAGCCTGCGCCGCACCCGCACGGGCACCACGGCCCGCCGGGTGGCGGCGTACGACGGCGCCCGCGATCCCGGCGCCGGGAAGGCCCGGCTGGAGGAGGTTTCCTCCGCCGACCTGAACCGCGGCGACGTCGTCGTCATTGAAGCCGGCGGCACCATTCCCGGCGACGGCGACATCGTGCACGGCATCGCGTCCATCGACGAGTCGGCGATCACCGGCGAATCCGCCCCGGTGGTCCGCGAATCGGGCGGCGACCGCAGCGCCGTCACGGGCGGCACGCGGGTCCTCTCGGACCGGATCGTCGTCCGCATCACCTCCAAGCCGGGTGAGACGTTCGTGGACCGGATGATCGCCCTGGTCGAAGGAGCCGCACGTCAGAAGACGCCCAACGAGGTGGCCCTGAACGTGCTGCTGGCGAGCCTGTCGATTGTCTTCCTCATGGTCACGCTCACCCTGAACCCGATCGCGTCCGCCGTAGGCGTCGGCGTCACCCTGCCGGTACTCATCGCCCTGCTGGTGTGCCTGATTCCGACCACCATCGGTGCGCTCCTGTCCGCGATCGGCATTGCCGGCATGGACCGCCTGGTGCAGCGCAACGTGCTGGCCATGTCCGGGCGCGCCGTCGAGGCCGCCGGCGACGTCACCACCCTGCTGCTCGACAAGACCGGCACCATCACCTACGGCAACCGCCGCGCCGCCGGCTTCCTGCCGATCAACGGCGCGCCCGCAGCGGAGCTGATCACGGCCGCCGCGCTGTCCTCCGTCGAGGATCCCACCCCCGAGGGCCGCTCCATCATGGACCTGGCCGCCGCGAACGGACACACCCCCGAGCTGCCGTCGGGAGCACTCGGCGTGCCGTTCACCGCGCAGACCCGCATGAGCGGGATGGACCTGCCCGACGGGACCTGCATCCGCAAGGGCGCCGCATCAGCGGTGCTGGACTGGGTTTCCGTCTCGGGCGGCATCGCCATCGACGTCCGCCGGGCCGTCGAGGACACCGTCCAGGGCATCTCCGCCGACGGCGGCACCCCGCTGCTGGTGGCCGTCCGCACCCCCGACGGCGAGATGCGGGTCCTCGGCGTCGTGCACCTCAAGGACGTGGTCAAGGACGGACTGAAGGAACGCTTCGTGCAGCTGCGCGCCATGGGCATCCGCACCGTCATGGTCACCGGCGACAACCCGCTGACCGCCAAGGCCATCGCCGCCGAGGCCGGGGTGGATGATTTCCTGGCCGAGGCCACGCCCGAGGACAAGATCGCCCTGATCCGCCGCGAACAGGCCGGCGGGAACCTGGTGGCCATGACCGGTGACGGCACCAACGACGCCCCCGCCCTGGCCCAGGCCGACGTCGGGGTGGCGATGAACACCGGCACCTCCGCCGCGAAGGAAGCCGGAAACATGGTCGACCTCGACTCCGATCCGACCAAGCTCATCGACATCGTGGCGATCGGCAAGCAGCTGCTGATCACCCGCGGAGCGCTCACCACCTTCTCGATCGCGAACGACCTGGCCAAGTACTTCGCCATCATTCCGGCGATGTTCGTCGGCGCGTTCCCCGGGCTGGCGGCGCTGAACATCATGGCACTGAGCTCCCCGGCCTCGGCGGTGCTCTCCGCGATCATCTTCAACGCCCTGATCATCGTGGTCCTGATTCCGCTCGCCCTCAGGGGCGTGGCCTACCGGCCGCTGAGCGCCTCGAAGGTGCTGGGCCGGAACCTGCTGCTCTACGGCGTCGGCGGCGTCGTCGCCCCGTTCCTCGGCATCAAGCTCATCGACATGGCCATCAGCCTCCTTCCCGGCTTCTAGCCCTCCCAGAGAAAGCACCCCCTCCCATGAATCTCTCCCGTTCAGGCCTGCGCCCGGTGTGGACCGCCCTGCGCGCCATGGCCGTCCTCACCCTGGCCCTGGGCCTTGCCTATCCGCTGGCCGTCACCGGCGTCGGCCAGCTGGCGTTCGCGGCCCGTGCCAACGGTTCCGTCGCCGAGGTCCAGGGCGTCCCGGTCGGGTCGACCCTGATCGGCCAGCCCTTCACCGACGACGCCGGCGAGCCGCTGCCCGAATGGTTCCAGCCCCGGCCGAGCGCCGCAGGCGACGGGTACGACGCCGGCGCGTCCGGCGGCAGCAACCTCGGCCCGGAGAACCCGGAGCTGGCGGCGGCGATCGCCGAACGCCGCACCCGGGTTGCGCAGTTCAACGGCGTCGATCCCGATCAGGTCCCGGTGGATGCCCTCACCGCCTCCGCCTCCGGGCTGGATCCGCATATCAGCCCCGAATACGCTCTGCTCCAGGCGGCGCGGGTGGCCTCGGCGCGCGGACTGGACGAGGCGCGGGTCCGCGGCCTGGTCGAGGAGCACTCCAAAGCCCGGGACCTGGGCTACCTTGGGGAACCGACCGTGAACGTGCTGGAACTGAACATCGCCCTCGACGGGCTGGAGGACTAAGGAATGAAACGAGGGCGGCTGCGGGTGCTCCTCGGCGCCGCCCCCGGCGTCGGCAAGACCTACACCATGCTCGAGGAGGGCAGGCGGCTGGCCGACGAGGGAACCGACGTGGTGGTCGCGGTCGTGGAGACCCACGGCCGCGCCGCCACGGCCGCCATGGCGCAGGGCCAGGAGGTGATCCCCCGCCGGACCGCGGTGCACCGCGGCGTCGAGCTGGCGGACCTGGACCTCGACGCCGTCCTGGCCCGCCGCCCGCAGCTCGCCCTGGTCGATGAGCTGGCGCACACCAACGCGCCCGGCGGCCGCCATGCCAAGCGCTGGCAGGACGTGCTGGAGCTGCTGGAGGCGGGGATCGACGTGATCTCGACGGTCAACATCCAGCACATCGAGTCCCTTAACGACGTCGTGGAGGAAATCACCGGCATTCCCCAGCGGGAGACCGTTCCCGACCAGGTGCTGCGCGGGGCGGACCAGATCGAGGTGGTGGACCTGGCGCCGCAGGCGCTGCGTGACCGGCTGGCCGCCGGGCGGATCTATCCGGCGGAGCGGATCGACGCGGCCCTGTCCAACTACTTCCGGCTGGGCAACCTCACCGCCCTGCGCGAGCTGGCGCTGCTCTGGCTGGCCGACGAAGTGGACAGCGCGCTGCAGCACTACCGGGACGAACACGGCATCCGCGGCCGGTGGGAGACCCGCGAGCGCGTGGTGGTCGCCCTGACCGGCGGCCCCGAAGGCGAGACGCTCATCCGCCGCGGGGCCCGGATCGCCGCCCGGACGGCCGGCGGGGAGCTCCTCGCCGTCCATGTCAGCGGGCAGGACGGCCTGCGGGACGCCCACCCCGATGCCCTGGCCCGCCAGCGGGCGCTGGTGGAGAAACTCGGCGGCACCTACCACCAGGTGGTGGGGGCCGATGTGCCGCACGCCCTCGTCGAGTTCGCCTCCGGCGCCAACGCCACCCAGCTGGTGATCGGGGTCAGCCGCCGCGGGAGGCTGTCCGCAGCACTCAGCGGGCCCGGCATCGGGGCCACCGTCATCCGGGAGTCCGGGGACATCGACGTCCATATCGTCAATCACTCCGCTGCGGGCGGCGGCATCTGGCTGCCCCGGCTCGGCGGCGCGCTCACCGTTCGCCGGCGGCTGCTCGGCTTCGCGCTGGCCCTGGCGGCCGGGCCGCTGCTGTCCTGGCTGCTGGTCTCGTTCCGCAGCGCGGAGTCCATCACGAGCGATGTCCTCGCCTACCAGCTGCTGGTTGTCGTCGTCGCCCTGGTCGGCGGCATCTTTCCGGCGCTTTTCGCCGCCCTGCTTTCCGGCATCACCCTGGATTTCCTGTTCGTCGAACCACTGCACACGATCACGGTCGATGAACCCATCCACATGCTGGCGCTGGGCCTGTACGTGCTCAACGCCGTGCTGGTCAGCTATGTCGTGGACCAAGCCGCGCGGCGCACCCGCACCGCGCGCCGCGCGGCGGCCGAGTCGGCGCTGCTCGCCACGATCGCGGGGAACGTCCTGCGCGGGCAGGAGGCACTGCCCGCGCTGCTCAGCCGCACCCGGGAGGCGTTCGGCTTCACCGGCGCCCGGGTGCTCGTCGACGGGCGCGTGGTGGCCGGTGACGGGGAGCCGGGCCCGCACGACGCCGCCACGGTGATTCCGGCGGGCCCGCACGCCGTCCTGGAACTGCATGGCGGCGAACCCGAGGCTTCGGAGCGCCGGCTGCTCGGCGTCATCGCCGCGCAGGTGGACGCCGCCCTGGAACACGCCGACCTTGAGGCCGCTGCCCGCGGCATCGGCCCGCTGGCCGAGGCTGACCGGGTGCGCAGCGCGCTGCTCTCCGCGGTCAGCCATGACCTGCGCCGGCCCCTGGCCTCCGCGGCCGCGGCGGTCGGCGCCCTGCGCTCCCCCGACGTGTCCTACTCCGCCGCGGACCGTGACGAACTGCTGACGACCGCGGAGGAGAGCCTGACGGCGCTGGCCGACCTGGTGACCAACCTGCTGGACGTCACCCGGGTGCAGGCCGGCGTCCTCGGCGTCGCCCTGGCACCGGTGGAGGCCGACGACGTCATCCTGCCGGCGCTGGACGAACTGCAGCTGGGCCCGGACACGGTCGAACTCGACCTGGCCCAGGAGCTGGCGCCGCTGCTGGCCGACCGGGTCCTGCTGCAGCGGGTGGTCGTGAACCTGCTCGCCAACGCCGTCCGCTTCGCCCCCGAGGGCACGAAGGTCCGCATCAACACCAGCGCCTTCGGCGGCACCGCTGAGATCCGGATCATCGACCACGGCCCCGGGATTGAGCCGGAACGGCGGCAGGACATCTTCGTGCCGTTCCAGCGCCTGGGCGACACGGACAACCTGACCGGTCTCGGCCTCGGGCTTGCCCTGTCCAAGGGCTTTACCGAAGGCATGGGCGGCAAGCTCGACGCCGAAGACACCCCGGGCGGCGGCCTTACCATGGTCATCTCCCTCCCTACCTGCCAGGACGGCGAATGAAGATCCTGATTGCCGACGACGACCCGCAGATCCTGCGGGCGCTGCGGATCACCCTCACGGCCCGCGGCTATGCCGTCGTCACCGCCGTCGACGGCGCCGGGGCGGTCAACGCCGCCGTCGAGCAGCACCCCGACCTGTTCATGATCGATCTGGGGCTGCCCGGGCTGGACGGCCTGGACGTCATCCACGCGCTGCGGGGCTGGAGCCGGGCGCCCATCCTGGTCGTCTCGGGACGGGCCGGGGCGGCGGACAAGGTCGACGCACTTGATGCGGGCGCGGACGACTACGTCACCAAGCCGTTTTCCGTCGACGAGCTGCTGGCCCGGATCCGGGCGCTCAGCCGCAGGGTGCCGCAGGCGGACCCGGCCCCGGTGGTGCGGGTGGCGGACCTGACGATCGACCTGGCGGCGCGGAGCATCACACGGCAGCACGACGGCGCAACGGACTACATCCGGCTCACGCCCACCGAGTGGGAGGTGCTGGCCATGCTGGTGCACAACGCCGGCCGGCTGGTGACCCGCCAGGACCTCCTGCGCCGGATCTGGGGATCGGAACACATTACGGACACCGGCTACCTGCGCCTGTATATTGCCCAGCTGCGGAAGAAGCTCGAACCCGATCCGCAGCGTCCGCGCTACCTGCTGACCGAGGCGGGGATGGGCTACCGGTTCCAGCCAGCCCCGGCCTGATCGTGCGCGGTCGACAACGCGCCGCGAAGAGGAATGGGTGCCCCCGGCAGGATTCGAACCTGCGACCAGCTGATTAGAAGGCAGCTGCTCTATCCCCTGAGCTACGGAGGCGACTCGTCGATGATACTACGGGCACGTTCGGCTGCCGCAGCCGGCCGTACCGGCCACGGGAACGGTCCGGGACAGGCGGAGCGCGGCCGGGACGGGTCCTGAAAACCCGGCGGGGCCCGGCCGTAAAAACTTTCCTGGAAAAAATCCATGCATCTGCATCCGTTTCCGCTGTGGCGCCGGTAACAGGGGTGTCAGCAAAAACAGAAACCGCTCCCAGGGGCGGTCCGCCAAAGGAGACCCCGATGCGCAAGTCCATCTCGTTCCTCGCCGCCGCCGGCACCGTCGCTGCCGTTGGATTCATGACCCCTGCCTCCGCCGCGGAGGGCGACGCCCAGCTGTCCGTGCTCCACGGGGTGCCGGACACGGTCGTCGACGTCTATGTCAACGGTGCCCTCACCCTGGACGACTTTGCCCCCGGCACGCTGGCCGGCCCCCTGCCCCTGCCTGCCGGCACCTATGAACTGGCCATCACCGCCCCCGACGCCGCTGATGCCTCCGCTCCGATCATCGGGCCGGTCTCCGTTGACCTCGCCGCCGGGATGAACTACACCGCGACGGCCAACCTGGACGCCTCCGGCCAGCCCACAGCGAACGTGTTCACCAATGACACCTCGATGATCGAGGCCGGCAAGTCCAGGCTGACGGTGCGCCACGTCGCAGCCGCCCCGGCCGTCGACGTCCTCGCCAACGGCAGCCCCGTGATCAGCGGGCTGGAGAACCCGATGGAAGAGGTCCTGACCGTTGATCCCGGCACCATTTCCGCTTCGGTGGCGGCAGCCGGCACCACCGAGCCCGTGATCGGCCCGGCCGACCTGAACCTGCCCGAAGGCACCAACACCATCGTGTACGCCTGGGGCTCCCTCGAGGACGGCAACCTGGCCCTGGCCACCCAGTCCGTGACCGGAATGCACTCCTCGCCGAGCGCCGTTCCGGGTGCCCTGGAAGCCGGGGACAACGACGCCGGCACCGCCGTCGCCGCCACCGCCGCGGCCGGCCTGCTCGCCGTCGGCGGCGCCCTGGCGCTGTTCCGCCGCAGCCGCGCCGCCGGGACCGCCGGCCGCTAGGACCCTGCCGGCATCGGGCCGGCGTCCCGCCTGCTTCCGGCAGGCCGGACGCCGGCCCGGCACCTCATCCCGCCCACGGGCCCGACCACCGACGCAGGAGCAGCGCCCCATGAACTCTCCCCGGCCCCGGCTTTCCCCAGCAGCCGGCCTCCTCCTGGCCTCGGCCGCCGTCGCCCTGGGCGCTGTCTCCTGCTCGGCGTCCACCCAGGACCCGGCCGCTCCGGCCCAGGCCACCGGCCCGACGCCGTCCTCCGTCACCGCGGGACCGGCGGCGCCGGAACCGGCGCAGGCACCGGGCAATGTTCCGGTCCGCGACGCGGCTCCGACGCCGGAGATCTCCCGCCCCGAACCGGTCCGGGTACAGATCGAGGACATCGGACTGGACCTGGAAGTGGTGCCCACCGGGGTCCGCGGTGACGGCGAGATGGTCCTGCCCGACAACCACCGCCAGGCCGGCTGGTACCGGTACGGACCGCCTCCGGGTTCCCCCGCCGGTTCCTCCGTGCTGGCGGCACACCTGGACACCGGCACCGAAGCCCTGCCCATCGCCCGGCTCGACGAGGTGCGGCCCGGCACCGTCGTGACCGTGACGCGGTCGGACGGAAGCACGGTCCGGTACGCGGCAGGATCCGTGGAGCAGATCGCCAAGCGGGAGCTGAACTCCGGGGAGCTCTTCGACCGAAGCGGAGAACCGCTGCTGAAACTGGTGACATGCGGCGGCGAGTATGTGGAGGCGGCCGACGATTATGCGGATAACATTGTCCTCACGGCGGCGCCGCTCCCCTGAGGAGGGGGTGCACCGTGACAATGAGTGACACCGCTGCACAGCTGCCGCCGGTGCCCTTCCACCGCAGGAGAACGCGACCCATGGCCCTCGGCCCCTCCGTGACGGACGATGCGCTGGGCAGCGCCTTCCGTGACGGCGACGAGGCGGCCCTGGCCGAAGCGTACCGGCGTCATGCGCCCCTTATCCGGGCTCTCGCCGTCCGGCGGCTGGGCGACGTCGGGGCCGCGGCGGACGACGCCGTGCAGGAGGTCTTCATCCGCGCCTGGCGCTACCGCGGCGGCTACCGCCCTGACGCGGCGCCGCTGGCGGGCTGGCTCGTGGGCATCACCCGCAACGTCGCCGCCGACCTGTCGACGGCACGGATGAAAGAGGCGGACGTCCTGGACACGGTGGCCGGCGAACCGCCGCGTGCGGCCGACGCGGAGTCGGATCCGGACCGGGTGGCGGACCGCCTGGTGCTCGAGGCCGAGCTGCACCGGCTGGGCGATCCCCAGGCGGCCATCCTGCGGCTGGCCTTCCACGAGGACCTGACGCACCAGCAGATTGCCCACCGGCTCCGGCTGCCCCTTGGCACCGTGAAGAGCCACATCCGACGAGGACTGATTCAGCTGAGGCAGCGATTGGAGGCCAGCGATGCGGCACCTGCATGAGGAAACGCTGTCCCTCCTGGCCCTGGGCGAACCGGCCTCCGCCGAGGAACAGGCCCATCTCGACTCCTGCCCGCAATGCGCCGGTGAGCTGGCCGCCTTCGGCCGCGTCGTCGCCGTCGGCCGGAGCACCGCCCCCGGCGGCAGCGGGCTGACCGCCGATGAATACCCGCCTTCCTCCGTCTGGGAGGGGATCCACCGGACCCTGAACCTGTCCGACGCCGTCAGGGAGGACCCGGCGCACCGCGGCGGACCCGCCGGCATTGCCGGCGACGGCGCCGAAGACAATGGTGCCGTCAGCAGTGCCGACGACAGTGCTGACGACAACGACGGGGCCGACGTCATCGACCTCCAGGGCCGCCGGCGTGGGGCGGCACCGGGCCGGGCGGGCGGCCCTGAACCCGCCGGGGCATCGACCCGGCGAGGCGCCGGACGTCCGGCGCGGAGCGCACGCCGCTGGCTGCCGGCCGCCGCCGCTGCCGCCGCCGTCGTGGCCGGCGCAGCTGTCTGGGGCACGGTCCAGGTCCTGAACAGGGAACCGGAAACGCTCGCCGCAGCCAATCTGCAGCCACTGCCGGCTTATCAGGAGACCGGCCGCGCCGAAGTGGACCGGCTGCCTGACGGGCGCCGGGAGCTGGTGGTCCGGGCCAGCGGAACCGACGCTGCCGGATACCGCGAGGTGTGGCTCCTGGCTCCGGACGCGCAGTCCATGGTCAGCCTCGGCACCATGGAAGGCACCGAGGCGCGCTTCCCGCTGCCGGAGGACCTCGACCTGGACAGCTACCCGGTCGTCGACATCTCCGATGAGCCCTTCGACGGCAACCCCGCCCATTCGGGCGACTCGATCCTGCGCGGCGAGCTGGAGCTCTAGCCCGTGCACGTCGCGGCCGTCCGGGAACGGGCGGCGGAGCTGCTGCCGGCCTGGTGGGACCGCCTGGCCGCGGGATTCGCCCGCGTCGAACCGCCGGAGGTTCCCCTGTGGCTGCCGGCGGCGGTTGTGGCCGCCGCCGTCCTGCTGTCCGTGCCGCGCGTCAGCTGGCGGTGGTTCGGCCTGCTGGTGACGTTCGTCCACGAACTCGGCCATGCCTTTGCCGCGCTCAGCACGGGCCAGCGGCTGCGCGGGATCGAACTGCGCTTCGACCACTCCGGGCAGGTCCGCAGCCTGGGCCGCGGCCGGGCATCGGCGGCCTGGACCGGCTTCTGGGGCTATCCCGCCCCTGCCGTGGCGGGCGCGGCCTTCACCGCGGCTGCCCTGACCGGCTGGGCGCCGGCGGCGCTGTCCGCCTCCGCGCTGATACTCCTGGCGGCCCTGCTGTTCATCCGCAATGTACAGGGGGCAGTGATCGCGGTGGGCTGCGCTGCCTCCGCCGTGCTGCTGGTGTGGTTCAGCACGCCCCCGGCCACCGCCCTCGTGTGCCTCGTCGTGGGCCTGGCCCTGCTGGTGGGCGCGGTGCGGGACTGGTTCAAGGTGCTGCGGCTCCATCTGCGCCCGGGGACGCCGAACGCCTCGGACGCCTGGATCCTGGCCCGGCGCACGCGGTTCCCGGCCTTTGGCTGGCTGACCCTCTTCGCGGCGGTGATCGCTGCGGGATGGGCTGCAGCGGTGCTGGCCTACCTGGGCAGCGGCCGGGCGTAGCCGCCGTTCCCGCCGGCGTTCGCCCCGGGTCCGGCCCGGGCCTCAGGCCGGGAAGCTCACCCTGAGTTCAAGCCGGTGCTGGCCGTCGGGCAGCTGCGAAAACACGGCCTGCCCGGCCATACCCGCGAGCTGACCGGTGCCGGACCCGGGAATGATGTGCCCGGAGCTGGCGGTCGCCTCCCCTTCGGCGAGGCCCCAGTGCTGGATCACCACCGTGCCCTCGCGGCCGGCGATCCGCCCGGCGAAGACCTCCGACGCCACGTAACCCGCGCCGACGGCGTTGCCGGCCATGATCATGTCCGCGACCGAGGTTCCCACCACTTCACCCTCGAAGATCTTCCGGGCACGGACGGTGGACAGCTCGCTGTTGGTTCCCTCCACCTGGTAGGCGGTCGGTTCCCACTCCGAGACTTCAAAATCGGCGACAATCTGCACTTCAGTTCCCTCGGTCATCCCTCCAGTATTCCGTGTCCCGCCCGTGATTGCATTCCGCGCGCCGCCCGCCGGTAGCCTTGACGCTGTACCTGCAGCCGAATCTGCAGGTATTTCCGCGTCTAAGGAGAGCCGTCCCCGCATGTCCGCTGAACCGACTCCGGTTTCCTTCCTTCGCCGCCGATCCGTGCTGTGGCCGGCATTTCTCCTGGTGCACGGCGGCATCCTGGCGGTGCTTGCGCCGATGATGCTCTCCGGGGACGTGCTCAGCGATGTGCGCTTCTACCGTGAATGGGCCTTCGACGCGCTGCAGGGCGAACCCCGGGGCATAGTCTCCGACTGGGTCTACCCGATCGGGGCCCTCGTACCCATGCTGCTGGCCGCGCTGGGCGGCTGGGGCGGGTACATGTTTGCCTGGTTCCTGCTCTTCGCCGGTCTGAACGCCGCGGCGTTCGCGCTGCTGACATCCCGCCCCACGCCGCGCAGGACGGCGGCGGCATACTGGTGGCTGGCGGCGACGGCGCTGCTCGGCCCGGTGGCCGTGGGCCGCATCGACGGACTGACGGTTCCACTGGTGATCACCGCCCTGCTGCTGCTGGAGCGGCGGCCGGTCGCGGCGTCGGCGCTGCTGGCGGCGGCGACATGGATCAAGGTCTGGCCGGCCGCCGTCATCCTGGCCCTGCTGGTGGCCTGGCGCCGGCGGCTGACCCTGCTGGCCACCGGCGCCGCAGTCTCCGCCCTCATCGCCGTGGCCGTCACCGCGGCAGGCGGCCTGCGCCACCTGCTGAGCTTCATCGGCGCGCAGGGGGACCGCGGAATGCAGCTGGAAGCCCCCTTCACCACGCCCGGCCTGTGGCAGGCCATCCTGGGACGCTCCGACGCGCACATCTTCGAGGACGTGGTGATCAATACCCGGGAAGTCCGCGGCGCGCTGGGCGAACCGGTCGCGGCGCTGATGACGCCGCTGCTCGCCGCCGCCGCCGTCGCCGTCGCCCTGCTGCTCATCTGGGCGCTGCGGCGCGGCGTACCGGAACGGGAACTGATCGCAGCCGGGGCCCTGGCCCTGGTCAGCGCCTTCATTGTCTTCAACAAGGTCGGCTCGCCGCAGTTCATGCTCTGGCTGGTGGCCGTCACCGCGGTCGGGCTGGCCTGGGAGGGCCGCGCCTGGCGGTTCCCCGCCTGGCTGATGCTCGGCGTCGCCGCCCTCACCACCCTGGTCTACCCGCTCTTCTACCAGGCCCTGTACGAGGACCTGAACACCGCCGTCGCCGCCCTGCTGACGGTGCGCAACGGCGCCCTGCTGGTGCTCTTCGGCTGGGCGCTGGCCCGGATCGTCTCCCTGGCCCGGGCGGCGCGGGTCAGCGGACCCGCAGCTCTCCCGGCGCAGGATCGGTGAGCTTCTTCCGGAACAGTGTCTTGGTCTTCGGATCCAGGAAGATCAGGTAGAGGGCGAAGGCAAGGGCCGTCACCACCGCGATCTGCCGGGCGGCGGAAAGGCTGAACTCGAAGTAGGGCCAGATGTCCAGCTGGTCGCTGATCGCGTAGACCATAAAGAAGGACACGATCAGGTAGAGCGTCTTGGCCTGCCAGTCGCTGCGGATGCCGGTGACGGCGAACAGCGGGATCAGCCACACCACGTACCAGGACTGGATCATGGGTGCCAGGAACACGATGGCCGCGAAGCCGAGCGTGAGCCGGCGCACCAGCCGGCCGTGGTCGCCCACGAACATCAGCCAGACCACGATCGCCACGGAGGCGATCCGCCCGACGGTGTGCACGACGTCGGCCATCCCCCAGCCCGGCAGGCCCACCGAGTTGCCCAGGGTGGCCACCACCAGTCCGAGGAAACCGACCGGCGCGTACCAGATCCAGACGCTGCCGGGGGTGCTCAGGGCTCCGACCCAGCCGAAGCCGAAGCCGTTGATCAGTCCCATCACGGCCAGGATGGCCAGCGACAGTCCGGCGGTCAGGAACCAGTAGCCGAAACGCCGCTTCCAGCTGGCTCCCTTGCCCGCCCACAGCAGGCCGATGAAGGGCAGGAACACCAGGGTGATCGGCTTGATCCCCACGGACAGCGTCACCAGCAGCACGCCCAGCAGGCCGCGGCGGGTCGCCGCGAAGTACAGGCCCACGAGCGCCAGGCCGATCATCAGCGCGTCGTTGTGGATCGCGGCGATGAAGTTGGCCAGGAACAGCGGGTTCGCGGCGGTCAGCCACAGCGCCCGGTTGGGATTGATTCCGTGCAGTTCAGCCAGCCGCGGCACCACCCAGATGCACATGCCCACGCCGATGAGCGCGATCAGGCGGAAGAGCAGGATGGAGAACTCGGTCTGGCCGCCGGTGATCATCACCACGAGCTGCTCCAGCCAGAGGAACACGGGGCCGTAGGGGGTGGGGCTCAGCGCCCACAGGTCGTCGGCGCCGATCTGCAGGTAGTTGTTGATCTGCGCGTACCCGTCCTTGTACGGGTTCAGGCCGCTGACCATGACCAGGCCCTGGGCGATGTAGGCAAACACATCCCGGCTGAACAGCGGCAGGCAGAGGCACATCGGCGCACCCCAGGCGACGACGGCGCGGAGCACGACGGGCCGGGACCCGGGGCCCCAGGATCCCATCCGCTGCCCCAGCCGAAGCCAGGACCGGACCAGCAGCATGCCGCCCACGGCGAGCATGACGACGGAGAACACGGCCCCGGCCGGTTCGAACCGCATCCAGATGATCAGCGGCATCCGCCGCAGCTCGGTGGAGGCCAGCGACAGCCAGCCGACGCCGAGGGACCCGACAAGCATCATCATCGAGCCCACGAACCCCTGGAGGATGGCCACATTGGGTCGGTCGGGGGCATCCTTGGCCGGAATCGACGGTTCAATCGCCGGCACAGGGGCGGTCATCTGCATGGTTCCAATCGTCGGCTGGCTGGTCTTCCGAACGGCTCACCGGCATCACAGCCGAAGCCGGCGCACTGGTAAGGCAGGTCGGGCCAGGCACGATGAGCACCGTCCTAGCCAAGATACCAGTCTGTTCCCGGCAACGATCCCCGGCGGGCCGGGCGCGGCGGGACCTGAGTGCCGGGGGCCGCCTTATAGACTGGGCTCGGTTTTGGACCGACAAGTGCAAGGGCGGTAATGGCTGTGGGGCGCCATCGTGCAGAGGCCGGGCAGGCAAGGAACGAGGACCGGCAAAACGCCGCGGGACGCAGCGGTCCCCGGCGGCGGTCCACCAAGCCGGCGCCGCCGGCGGCCGCCGGGACGCGGCGGGCAGCGGCCCGCGCCGCACAGCGGCCGCAGCGACCCCGACGGGACCCTGATCTGGCGCTCTGGGGCATCTTCCTCGGCGTCGTGACCTATGCGGCCTCCACCCGCACCGAAATCGACCCCGCGGCCGGAGCAGGCACCGCATTCCTGGTGACCGCGGTCTTCGCCGCCATCTGGTGGTTCGGCGGCCGGGACCGGCCGGCGGATTCCGAATCACCGGCGGCGGCCGCCTCCCGGGAGGACTCCTCCCCCGCCGGGGCCGACGGCGCGGTCGCGGCAGCTGCCGAGCCGGCTGCCGCCCCCGCCGCAGGCGCCGGAACCGCTCCCGGCCCGCGGCGACGGGACACCGCCGTCGCCCCTCCGCCCGTCCCGCAGCACCAGGGCGCGCCGGTCGAACCGCTGCCGTGGGACGCCGCCGCGGGCCGTCGCGGCCGGCGCCGCGCCGACGCGGGGCACCAGGCCGCCGCGGGTGACGGCCCCAGCCGCTGGACCCGGGCCTTCGGGCCGCCCGAGACCGGATCGCTTCCGCTCCAGCAGTACGTGCCCACCGGGCCGCTGCCGATCATCGTCGCCGACCCCGAGGCCCTCGACGGGCGCCAGCGCAGCCACTCCAGCAGCTGACCGGGCCCCGCAGCGGGTGCGTCGGGCCGAGGCGGTACATTGGTGGGGTGCCGATTTCAAGTGAACGCATTGTCTGGATCGATTGCGAAATGACGGGGCTCGACATCACCCGTGACGCCCTGATCGAGGTGGCCGTCCTCGTGACGGACGCCGAGCTCAACGTGCTGGGTACGGGAGTGGATGTCGTGATCCGGCCCGACGACGAGGCCCTCGCCGGCATGGGCGACTTCGTCCGCGAGATGCACACGACCTCCGGGCTGCTCAAGGAGCTGCCGGGCGGGATGAGCATGGCCGAGGCCGAGGCCGAGGTCATCGAGTACATCACGACCTGGGTTCCGGAGCCGAAGAAGGCCCAGCTCGCCGGCAACTCGGTGGGCACCGACCGACAGTTCCTCGCCCGGGACATGCCCGAGGTGATCAACCACCTGCACTACCGGGTCATCGACGTCTCCACCATCAAAGAGCTGGCACGCCGCTGGTACCCGCGGGCCTATTTCCAGGCCCCGGCCAAGCACGGCGGGCACCGGGCGCTGGGCGACATCCGCGATTCCATCAATGAGCTTCGCTACTACCGGGAGGCGGTCTTCGTGCCCGCGCCCGGGCCGGATTCAGCGACGGCGAAGAAGATTGCGGCTGGGCTGGGCGCCGACCCGCAGGGTTAGCTCCGTCACATTTGCCGCGCCCGGGCACCGGATGCGCAGAAGCGGTCAAAAAACCGTGTAAGCTGGATTGCGCTGCTCCAGTGAGGGAAACCGATGCGGAGCACATGGTGGGTATAGCTCAGTTGGCAGAGCGCCTGGTTGTGGTCCAGGAGGTCGCGGGTTCAAACCCCGTTACTCACCCCAGAATGGGACGCCGGTACACCGGCCCCTCAGGCCGCCTCGGAGATCTCCGGGGCGGCCTTTTCCATGTGGTTCACTGGAAACTGCTGATCAAAGAGGAGGCACGGGCACGTGTTACGCAGTCTGTTCGATGAGGACCATGAACTGTTCCGCGAGCTGGCGCGGGAATTCAACGACCGCGAGGTCACCCCCCACTACGCCGACTGGGACCGCGAGCACATGATGCCGCGCCGGCTCTGGAAGGCGGCCGGCGAGCAGGGCCTGCTCGGCCTGGCGGTGCCCGAGGAATACGGCGGCGCCGGCATGCCCGACTACCGGTACCGGGTTGTCCTGGACGAGGAGTTCGCCCGTGCCGGGCACCTCGCCGTCGGCCTCGCCTTCCACCTCCACGACGACCTCGTCCTGCCGCACCTGCTGGCCTACGGCTCCGAGGACCTCAAGCAGCGCTGGCTCCCGGGCATGGTGTCCGGGGACATCGTCACCTCCGTCGCCTGGACCGAGCCCGGAGCCGGCAGCGACCTGCGCGGGATCCGCACCCGCGCCGTCCGCACCGAGGACGGGGACTGGCTGCTCAGCGGGCAGAAGACCTTCATCGGCAACGGCATCAGCGGCGACGCCGCGCTGGTCCTGGCCCGCACCGACGGCGGCAGCGGGCGCGGCGGAAGCAATTCCTTCAGCATGTTCATGGTGGGCAAGACCGAGGGCTACTCCACCGGCCGGCAGCTGGACAAGATGGGCCTGAAGGCCTCCGACACCGCGGAGCTGTTCTTCGACAACGTCCGCGTGCCGGCCGGAGACCTGGTGGGCGAGGAAGGCCGCGGACTGGAGTACGCCGCCGGCCAGCTCCCCCAGGGCAGGCTGGCCATCGCCGTGGCGGCTTCGGCCGTGTCCCGCGCCGTCTACGACGCCACCGTGCGCTACACGGGTGAACGCACCGCGTTCGATGCCCGGATCATGGACTTCCAGGCCTCACGGTTCACGCTGGCCGAGATCCTCACCGAGGTGGAGGTCACCGAGACGTACGTCGACGCGGCCGTCCGCGCATTCAACGACGGCGCGCTCGATCCCGTCTCCGCCGCCAAGACCAAGCTCTGGGCAGCCGAGCGGGCCAAGACGATCACCGACCGGTGCCTGCAGCTGCACGGCGGGTACGGGTACATCATGGAATATCCCGTGGCCCAGGCCTTCCTGGCCGCCCGGCTGCTGACCATCTTCGGCGGCACCAGCGAAATCATGAAGGAGGTCATCGGGCGCGACATCGCCCGCTGACCCCGCCTCACTGCACAAAGGACTCCCCCACATGGCCATCCGCCCCATCGTGATCCACGGCGAGCCGGTCCTGCACCGCCGCGCCGTCGAGGTCGCCGCCTTTGACGAGGACCTGCGCTCCCTCGTCGCCGATATGTACGAGACGATGGACGCCGCCCACGGCGTCGGGCTCGCCGCGCCGCAGATCGGCGTCGGCCTGCGGATCTTCACCTTTGACTACCCCAACGACGACGACGCGCCGGACCGCGGCGTGCTCGTCAACCCGGTGCTGGTGACCTCCAAGGTCCCCGGTTCCGCCCCGGACCCCGACGAGCACACGGAAGGGTGCCTCTCGGTTCCCGGCGAGGCCTTCCCCCTGCAGCGCGCCGCCTGGGCCCGCGTGAGAGGTTTCGACGACACCGGCCGCCCGGTCGACTTCGAGGCGACGGGCTGGTTCGCCCGGGTGATGCAGCACGAATCCGACCACCTGGACGGCAAGGTGTACGTGGACCGGCTGACCGACCGCTGGGCACGCGCGGCGAAGAAGGCCGTCCGCAGCAACGGCTGGAACGTTCCGGGCCTGACCTGGATGCCGGGCGTGGACCCGGACCCCTTCGGCCACTGACGCCCGGCCCGGGCAGTACACGAAAAGCCCCGCTCCCTTCCGGGAGCGGGGCTTTTCCGCAATCGGTCCTGCCGCGGCGTCAGCTGACGACGGCGGCCAGTTCCTCGGCCTTCGGGAAGGCCGGCGGGTTGACGTGCGCCATCTCCTCGAGGACCCGGACCACCTGGCAGGAGTACCCGAACTCGTTGTCGTACCAGACGTAGACGACGGCGTTGGTGCCGCTGCAGATGGTCGCCAGGCCGTCGACGATGCCGGCGCGGCGGGACCCGACGAAGTCGGTGGAGACGACCTCCGGCGAAGCGATGTAGTCGATCTGCTTGTGCAGGTCGGAGTTCAGCGACACCTCGCGCAGGAACGTGTTCAGCTCATCCTTGTCGGTGGGCTGCTCCAGGTTCAGGTTCAGGATCGCCATCGAGACGTCGGGGGTGGGCACCCGGATGGCGTTGCCGGTGAGCTTGCCGCCCAGTTCGGGCAGCGCCTTGGCCACGGCCTTGGCCGCGCCGGTCTCGGTGATCACCATGTTCAGCGCCGCGGAGCGGCCGCGGCGGTCGCCCTTGTGGAAGTTGTCGATCAGGTTCTGGTCGTTGGTGAACGAGTGCACCGTTTCCACGTGCCCGTGGACGATGCCGAAGCGGTCGTTCAGCACCTTCAGCACCGGGGTGATCGCGTTGGTGGTGCAGGACGCGGCGGAGAGGATCCGGTCCTCGTCGGTGATCACCTGGTGGTTGATGCCGTGCACGATGTTCTTCAGGTCGCCCTTGCCGGGGGCCGTGAGCAGCACCCGCGCCACGCCCTTGGACTGCAGGTGCTGGGACAGGCCCTCCTCGTCGCGCCAGCGGCCGGTGTTGTCCACCACGATCGCGTCGTTGATGCCGTACGCGGTGTAGTCGACGGAGGCCGGGTCGTTCGAGTAGATGACCTGGATCAGGGTGCCGTTGGCGAGGATGGTGTTGTTCTCCTCATCGACGGTGATGGTCCCGTCGAAGGCGCCGTGCACCGAGTCGCGGCGCAGCAGGCTGGCGCGCTTGACGATGTCGTTCTCCGAGCCCTTGCGCACCACGATCGCGCGCAGCCGCAGGCCGTGCCCGCCGCCTGCGTGCTCGATCAGGATCCGGGCCAGCAGCCGGCCGATCCGGCCGAAGCCGTACAGCACGACGTCGGTGCTGGTGCGCTCGTCCGCGCCGCCGCGGCCGACGACGTCGGCCAGCTCCGCGCGGAGGAAGGCCTCAAGGTCGGCGCCCTCGCCGAGCTCCTTGTACTTGGTCGCCAGGCGGGCCAGGTCAATGGACGAGGCGCCGAGGTCCAGGCCGGCCAGGGCCTTCAGGACGGGGTAGGTCTCCGCCAGCGGCAGCTCGGTGTCGTCAATCTGGCGCGCCCAGCGGTGCGCCTTCTGGATTTCGATCACGGAGCGGTTCACCAGGCTCCGGCCGTGCACCGAGGTGACAACACTGTTCTCACGGTACAGCCGCCCGATGAGCGGAATCATGGCCTCCGCGAGGGCCACCCGGTCCATCCAGGTTTCCAGGCAGGTCTCGGACTTCTGGCTCACAGATCTTCACATCCTTATCTCAGCCGGCACAGCTCCGTGCCGGTTGGTTTGCACCGCGGGCGTCACCGCCCGCAGCCGGGCCAAGCCCGTCACAGCAGTGTTCTCCCGTTTCGTCCTTCGCAGGGAAGGCAGGACCACTACCAGTGTATTGCGGCCCACATTCGTGACCGCTTCGTGTTGCGAGACATTTATCACAGCGGGCTTCCGGTGGCCTGCTGTGCGTCAGCGGCGGGCTCGAGCTCCTCCAGGTGGCGGATGCCGCGAAGCGGGCCGAACACGGCCAGCAAGGCAGCGGTGAGCGCCACCCAGAGCCCGACGAACACGGCTTCCCGGACGCCGAGCAGGGTGGCCAGCGTTCCGCCGGCGAACGCGGCCACCGCGAGCATGCCCCAGCTGACCATCCGGTTCGCCGAGCTGAGCCGGCCCATCATCCACGGCGGGCAGACCCGCTGGCGGAAGCTGGTGGAGACGACGATGTTCTGGGAGATGAAGAAACCGGTGACGAACAGCCCGGCGATGCCCGGCAGCATGCCCCATCCGGGGGTCATGAACAGGAGGCTGGCGTAGCCGGCCGCCGCCGGAAACAGCGAGTAGCGCCACACCCGGCCCGAGCCAAGCCGCGCAGTGGCCCGCTTGACGGTGAGTCCGCCCAGGGTTCCGCCCACGGCCAGGGCCGCGGTCACCACGCCCAGCATGAGCGGCGATTCCCCGATGGTGCGGACGACCAGCAGCACCAGCACGGAGGCCACGATGTTCCCGCCCAGGTTCCACAGCGCGCCCACGCAGAGGAGCACGCGCAGCGGTGCGGTGCTGAGGGCGTAGCGCAGCCCGTCGCCCATTTCCCGGCCCAGGCGGCGCCCGGCGGGGGGCCGGGCAGCTTCCTGAACTTTGAGCGACGCCACAGCCAGCAGCGCGGCGACGGAGGCTGCCACCTGGACCAGCAGGGCATTGGAGGCCCCCCACGCCTGGGTCAGCCACCCGCCCAGCGCCCGCCCGGCGGCGTCGGCGGAAGCGCCGGATCCGGTCATCAGGCCGTTGCCCTCCACCAGGTCCTCGCGGTCCACGGCCCGGGGCACCAGGGCCGCCTCGGCCAGGGTGAAGAAGACTGCGGCCAGTCCGGCCAGGAAGGACACGGCAAACAGGTGGGCGAGGCTCAGCGAGTCGAGCCAGTACGCCGCCGGCAGCGACGCGAGCAGCAGGATCCGCGCCGTCAGGGAGCCGATGATCAGCGGCCGGCGGCGGTAGCGGTCCACCAGCGCTCCGATGGGGAGGCCGAAAAAGAGCCAGGGAAGATAACCGATGCCCGCCAACGCGGCTACTGCGAAGTTGCCGGCGTCCAGCTCGACCGCAGCGATCAGCGGCAGCGCGACGGCGGCCACCGACGTACCCAGGAGGCCTGCCGTGGAGGAGATCCACAGCGCCCGGAAGTTGGCGTTCCGGACCAGGAGGTGCTTGTCGCTCGTGCGGGACATTGCCACAGACTAGCCGAGGGCCCGTCAGCCGTCCGGACGCAGCGCCGCATGCAGATGCATGTACCCGAAAACGACCCGCATCTTTGCCTGAAGTGTTGCAGCGGGCCCGGCGGGGCCGCATAATTCAGCCGATCTGCCCGCAGCTGCCTCGGAAGGGCCGCCCGCGGAGGCGGGGGCAGGGACGGGCTGGCCGATAAGCCGGGTTTTGTACGGCGGTTCCGTTACCGGATCCGCCGCGGCAATCATCCATCTCGGGACGCCGTTGCCGGCGTCCTCCAGCGGCCTACCCGGACGCTCGGGCGGGCAGCCCTCGAACGCGTCCTGTCTGGCCTTGCTCCGGGTGGGGTTTACCTAGCCGCCCCGGTCACCCGGGGCGCTGGTGGTCTCTTACACCGCCTTTTCACCCTTACCGTGCGGCATCGCCGACGGCGGTCTGTTTTCTGTGGCACTGTCCTGCGGGTTTCCCCGAGTGGGCGTTACCCACCACCCTGCCCTGCGGAGCCCGGACTTTCCTCGGCGGGTGCCCTTGCGGGCCCCGACGCGATTGCCTGGCCAACCCGTCCCTGCCGTCAATGCTACCGATAAAATCGACTGGTGCTGATTCTGCTGCCCCCGTCCGAAGGCAAGACCGCTCCCGCGGCCGGCCCCCGCTTCGACTACTCCGCCCTGCGTTTCCCTGAGCTGAGCCCCGCCCGCGAGCTGGTGCTCAACGAGCTGGCACGCGTCAGCGCCTCCCCCGACGCGCTGCAGGTGCTCAAGGTCGGCGCCTCGCTTGCCGGGGAGGTGGCACGGAACACCCGGCTCGCCGAGGAGCCGACGGCGCCGGCCCATGCGGTGTATTCGGGTGTGCTGTACGACGCGCTGGGCTACGGCACCCTGCCGCCGGAGGCACGGGAGCGCGCGGACCGGCAGGTGCTGGTGGTCTCGGCACTGTGGGGTGCGCTCGGATTCGCTGATCCGATTCCCGCGTACCGGCTCTCCATGTCCGCGCGGCTGCCCGAAACGGGTGCGCTGGCGGCGTTCTGGAAGCGGCAGCTCTCCGGCGTCCTGGACAAGCACGCCGACGGCCGGCTGGTCGTGGACTGCCGCTCCAGCACCTATGCCGCGGCGTGGGCGCCGGATGCGGCCACCGGCGCGGCCGTCAATGTGTTCCAGATCCGCAACGGCGAGCGGAAGGTGGTCTCCCACTTTGCCAAGCACACGCGCGGCGAGCTGGCCCGCCACCTGCTGGCCCGCAGCGGCCCCGAACCGCGCACGCCCGCGGAGCTGCTGGCGGCCGCCGCGGAGAAATGGCAGGCCGAGCTGCTGCCGCCGGCCGGCCGCAAACCGCATCAGCTGAACCTGATCCTGCCCGAGGACGCGGCCTTCACCCGCTGAGGTCCCGAGCCGGGCGGCCGGGCAGGGCGCGCAGTGCCGCCCGACCTGCCCGGCACCGGGGGCGCCCTCAGTCGGCGGCCACCAGCTCCACTTCGAAGCCGTCGGCGTTCTCCAGGTAGGCGGCGTAGTGCTCCGGCCCGCCCGCGTGCGGGTACCGGTCCGCGAAGAGCTGCGTCCAGCCGTGGCTGGCGGCGCGGCGCGCCAGCAGGTCCACCTCATGCCTGGTTCCGGCCGTGAAGGCCAGGTGGTTCACTCCCGGCCGGCGCCGGTCATGGGCGGCGTCGACGACGTCGGGGCCGGCTTCGAGCACGATGTATCCGCCGGCGCCGTTCCAGCGTCGTCCGGTGGCCCATGTATCCCCGGGCGTGAAGCCCAGGCGCTCCAGCAGCCAGCCCAGCGACTTCTCCGCCGCCGCAAGGTCGCGGACCCAGACTTCCACGTGGTGGAGCCGCCCCGTCGGGGCGGGCGCAGCCGGGGCCGGCACGGCCGGGACATCCTCCCGCTGCGCCGGAACGGCGGAACCCGCCAGGGAGGCGGTGTCGCCCCCGTCCGGAGTGCTGCCGCCGGCGGACCCGGAGCCGACCGGCCCGGGCGAGCCTTTCCGCGGCTGCCAGGGCACGCCGGCGATTCCGGCGTCCATTGCCTCGTTGGACAGCCGGTCGGCGTCCTTGTTCTTCTCGCGGGGAATCCACTCGTATTTAACGCGCTGCGGATCCACCATGGACCTGGCCTGCTGCGCGAGCCGGCGCATGTCCTCGTGCTTGATCTTCCACCGCCCGCTCATCTGTTCCACGACGAGCTTGGAGTCCATCTTCACCAGGATCCAGCAGCCGGGATCGATGGCGTGGGCCATCCGCAGTCCGGCGACCAGGCCGGAGTATTCGGCGACGTTGTTGGAGGCGATGCCCACATACTGCGCCTCTTCGGCGATGATGCGGCCGGTGTCCGGGTCCCGGACCAGTGCGCCGTAACCGGCGTGGCCGGGGTTGCCGCGCGACCCGCCGTCGGCTTCCACCACCAGGATCCTGCCGCCCGGCGCCGGGGCGGCGGCGGGCTCGTGTTCAAACAGCGTCACTGCTCAGCTGCCCCATTCCGCGGAACGGACCAGGATGCACCCGGAGTCGGGGCAGAAGACGACGTCGTCCTCGGCGGCGCGGCGGATGTCGGCAAGGTCGCCGGGGCTCAGCTGCATGCCCGAGCCTTCCGATGAGCCGTGGAACAGCCGCGCGGCGCCGACGCCGTGCCGGTCCAGGGTCTTTTCGTACAGGGCCAGCAGGCCCGGCTCGAAGGTCCCGGCGAGTTCGCTGCGCTGCTGCAGCGCAGCGTCCTCCTCGCCGCGGATGCGCTCAAGCTCCGCGTCGCGGGCCTGTTCAAGTGCGGCCAGCTCCCCCGCGGCGCGGTCGAGCACCCCGTGGGCCGCGCCGGCGGTGCCGCGCAGCTCCTCCAGCCGCTCCATGGCCTCAAGCTCCACGTCCTCCAGGTCAGAACGCCGTCGGGTGAGGGACTCAATCTCGTGCTGCAGCGCGGTGAGGTCCTTGGAGGTGCCCGTCCCGGAATCGAGCCGGGCCTGGTTGCGCTCCAGCCGGGCAGTGACGGCCGCGACGTCGTCCTCCGCCTTGGTGACCTCCCGCTCGGCGGCGCTGACGGCGCCGTCAGCTTCGGCTGCCGCGCTCCCGGCCTCGTCCCGGCGCCCCTGCGCCGCGGCGATCTCCGGGTTGCCGGCGGCCGCCCGCGCTTCGCTGCGCAGCTTGCGGATCCGGCTGTCCAGGGCCTGCAGGTCCAGCAGCCGCAGCTGCTCGGCCGGTGATGCTTTTGCCACGTGTACCTCCGTTGCTGTCCGGGCGGACCCCGGACCCTCCCTAGCCTATGGCAGGCGGCAGGTCAGTCCACCCCGGGGGTGAGCACGAAATCCCACGGGTCGCTGTTCACGGTGCTCACGCGGACCTCGACCTCGAACCCCTGGTCGGCCAGCACGTTCTCCAGGGCCGCCGCGGCCGGGGTGAGCCAGAGCCACTCGCTGCCGAAGTGGGAGACGTCGATCAGGTAGGGCCGGCCGTTGACGGCGGCCTCCCGCGCCTCGGAGGCCGGATGGTGGCGCAGGTCCGCGGTGACGTAGACATCGGCCTGGGCCCGGCGGACGGCGGCAAACAGGCTGTCGCCGGCTCCCCCGCAGACCGCCACCCGGCGGACCAGCCCGTCCGGGTCGCCGGCCACCCGCACGCCGCCGGCCACCGCCGGAAGCACGCTGAAGACCCGCTCGGCGAAGTCGGACAGGCTGCGCACCTGGTCCAGTTCCCCGACCCGGCCGATTCCCTCCTCCGGCAGGCCCTCCGCGGCCGGAGCGAGCGGCTGCACGTCCTGCAGGCCGAGTGCATCGGCGAGCACGTCGGAGACTCCGCCGACGGCGCTGTCACCGTTGGTATGCACGGCCAGCAGGGCGCAGCCCGCTTCAATCAGCCGGTGCACCACTTCGCCCTTGAAACCGGTGGCCGCCACGGAGTTCACCGGCTTCAGCATCAGCGGGTGGTGGGTGATGAGCAGGTCCGCGCCCCAGGCCAGCGCATCGTCGACCACGGCTGACACCGGATCGACGGCGAACATGATCCGCCGGACGGGCCGCTCGGGCCGTCCGGCGACGAGCCCGACGGCGTCCCAGTCCTCGGCCAGGGATTCGGGCCACAGCTCCTCCGCGGCCAGGAGTACATCGCCCAGCGTCGGAGCGGCGTCGGCCGCCGCCGGGGCGCCGGTGCCGACACCGGCCTCATCGGAGCCCGCCTCGTCGGGGTGCACGGCGCCGGGACCGCTGCCGCCTGCGGCGGAATGCTCTGCGTTCATAGGTTTAAGTTGTACTCTGCCGCACCGGCGGCGCTCAATTCCGCAGCGCGGACGGGAATGGATCCGCCCGTGCGGCGGTTGGCACAAAGCATGAAGACGTATGTGCTTGGCGGCGGGTGCTTCTGGTGCCTGGACGCCGTCTACCGGCAGACCCGCGGAGTCACCGAGGTGGTGTCGGGCTACACCGGCGGCCATGACCCGCACCCGAACTACGACAGCGTGTGCTCCGGGACCACCGGGCACGCCGAGGTGGTCTCCGTGACGTTCGATGAGACTGTGGTGCCGCCCGAGGTGATCCTGGGCCTGTTCTTCGCCTCCCACGATCCGACCACGCTGAACCGGCAGGGCTACGACGTCGGAACGCAGTACCGGTCGGCCATGTTCTACCGCACCGAGGAGCAGCGGCAGGAGTACCTGCAGGCCCTGGAGCGGGCGCAGGCCGACTGGAAGGATCCGATCGTCACCGAAATCGTGCCGCTGCCGACGTTCCATCCGGCCGAGGACTACCACCAGGACTTCTACGCCAAGCAGCCCTGGGCCGGCTACTGCCAGGTGATTATCAACCCGAAGCTGGCCAAGGCCCGCAAATATTACTCCGAATGGCTTGCCGCGTAGGGCCCCTCAGGCCCGGCGATAGGCTGGAACGGGCAGTTCTGTGTCCGTCCCGCAGACTGAGAACAGAGGAATCAACATGGCACGCATCTACGACGACGTCACCCAGGTGGTGGGTCACACTCCGCTGGTCCGCCTGAACCGGCTCACCGAGGGCCTTCCGGCCGAGGTGGCCGTCAAGCTTGAGTTCTACAACCCGGCCAACAGCGTCAAGGACCGCATCGGCGTGGCCATCGTCGACGCCGCCGAGAAGGCTGGCGCGCTGCGCCCCGGCGGCACCATCGTCGAAGGCACCTCCGGCAACACCGGCATCGCCCTGGCAATGGTCGGCGCCGCCCGCGGCTACAAGGTCATCCTCACCATGCCGGAGACCATGTCCACCGAGCGGCGGGTCATGCTGCGCGCCTTTGGCGCCGAGATCGTGCTGACGCCCGGGTCCGAGGGCATGCGCGGCGCGGTGGAGAAGGCCAAGGAGATCGTCGCCTCCACCGACAACGCCATCTGGGCGCAGCAGTTCGCCAACTCCGCCAACCCCGCGGTCCACCGTGAGACCACCGCCGAGGAGATCTGGAAGGACACCGACGGCCAGGTCGACATCTTCGTGGCCGGCATCGGCACCGGCGGCACCATCACCGGCGTCGGGCAGGTCCTGAAGCAGCGCAAGCCGGACGTGCAGATCGTGGCCGTCGAGCCCAAGGACTCCCCCATCCTGAACGGCGGCGCCCCGGGCCCGCACAAGATCCAGGGCATCGGCGCGAACTTCGTGCCGGAGATCCTCGACACCGAGATCTACGACGAGGTCTTCGACGCGTCCATTGAGGACTCCGTGGCCACCGCACGTGCGCTCGGAACCCAGGAAGGCATCCTGGGCGGCATCAGCTCCGGCGCGATCGTCTGGGCGGCCCTGGAGCTGGCAAAGCGGCCCGAGAACGCCGGTAAGCTGATCGTCGCCACCGTATGCGACTTCGGAGAGCGCTACATCTCCACCGTCCTGTACGACGACATCCGGGGATAGGTCCCCGGTTTCCCTGCCCGCCCGCGCCGGGCAGGGCCCCGACCCAGAAAGAACCTGAGTGAGAATCCTCGCCCGCCTACGTGAAGACCTCCGTGCCGCCGCTTCCCACGATCCGGCGGCACGCGGGTCCCTTGAGAACCTCGTCGTGTACTCCGGGCTGCATGCCATCTGGATGCACCGGCTGACCCACCGGATGTGGGCGAATCCCGCGCTGCGGTTTCCCGCCCGGGTGCTGTCCCAGCTGACGCGGTTCGCGACAGGCATCGAGATCCATCCCGGCGCCACGATCGGCCGGCGCTTCTTCATCGACCACGGCATGGGCGTGGTCATCGGGGAAACGGCCGAAATCGGCGACGACGTCATGCTCTACCACGGGGTCACCCTGGGCGGACGCTCGCTGGCCAGGGTCAAGCGCCACCCGACCATCGGCAACAACGTCACCATCGGGGCCGGTGCCAAGGTGCTGGGCCCGGTCACGATCGGCGACAACTCGGCGGTCGGCGCGAACGCCGTCGTCGTCAAGGACGCCCCGGCCGACTCGATCGTCACCGGCATCCCGGCGACCTGGCGGCACCGGGACCGGAAGGAAACGCTGGCGGCGGTGGATCCCGCCGAGTACGTGGATCCGGCGATCTACATCTAGGCTCGGACCCCTCAGACAGGGAAAGGCCGGCAGCCCGAGGGCTGCCGGCCTTTCCTTATGCCTGGGTGATGCCTGCCGGCACCGCTCAGTGGGTGTCGACGGCGGAGACCTCGGAACGGTCACCGCTCCACAGCGTGTGGAAGGTCCCTTCGGCGTCGACACGGTTGTACGTGTGTGCGCCGAACAGGTCGCGCAGGCCCTGCGTCAGGGCGGCCGGGAGCCGGCGCCGGCGCAGGCCGTCGTAGTAGGCCAGCGAGGAGGAGAACACGGGCACGGGAATGCCCAGCTGCACGGCGGTGGCCACCACGCGGCGCCAGGCCGGCACGGCCGCGGCGATCGACTCGGCGAAGGCTGGATCCAGCAGCAGGTTCGCCGGGGCCTTGCCGCCCTCATAGGCCTTCATGATGTCGTCGAGCAGCTCGGCGCGGATGATGCAGCCGGCGCGCCAGAGCGAGGCGATCTCGTCCAGCTTCAGGTCCCAGCCATACTCCTTGGCGGCGGCAGCAAGCATGTCCATGCCCTGCGCGTAGCTGACCAGCTTGGACGCGTAGAGCGCCTGGCGCACGTCCTCCACGAAGGTCTCGGGCAGCTGCACCTCGGTCTCGGCGCCGACCAGGGTCTCCTGCGCCTCGGCCCGCTGGCCGCGCTGCGAGGACAGGGCCCGGGCGAAGACCGACTCGGCGATGCCGGACACCGGCGAGCCGAGATCCAGGCCGGAAACGACGGTCCAGCGGCCGGTGCCCTTCTGCCCGGCGGAGTCGACGACGACGTCGACGAACGGCTTGCCCGTCTTTTCGTCCTTGTGGGCGAGCACCTCGGCGGTGATTTCGATCAGGAACGAGCTGAGCTGGCCGGCGTTCCATTCGCGGAAGATTTCGGCCTGCTCGGCCGGCTCGATGCCCGCGGCGGAGCGCAGCAGGTCGTAGGCCTCGCCGATGACCTGCATGTCGGCGTACTCGATGCCGTTGTGCACCATCTTGACGAAGTGGCCGGCGCCGTCGGTGCCCACCCACGCGCAGCAGGGCTCGCCGTTGTACTTGGCGGAGATCTTCTCCAGCATCGGGCCCAGGGAATCGTAGGACTCGCGGGAGCCGCCGGGCATGATCGAGGGGCCGAGGAGCGCGCCCTCCTCGCCGCCGGAGACGCCGACGCCCACGAAGTGCAGGCCCTTATCGGCCAGGGCCGCCTCGCGGCGGCGGGTGTCCTCGTAGTGGGAGTTGCCGGCGTCGATGACGATGTCGCCTTCCTCCAGCAGCGGGGTCAGCTGGTCGATCACCGAATCCACCGGAGCGCCGGCCTTGACCATGATGAGCACCCGGCGGGGCTTCTCCAGCGAGTCCACCAGCTCCTGCAGCGACTCGGTGCGGATGAAGTTCCCCTCATCGCCGTGGGCTGCCAGCAGGGCGTCGGTCTTGGCGACCGAGCGGTTGTGCAGGGCCACCGTGTACCCGTTGCGGGCCAGGTTGCGGGCGAGGTTCGCGCCCATGACTGCCAGGCCGGTCACACCAATTTGTGCGCTCAAAACAACTCCAGGATTCCTCGGGTGCCCTTCTTGCAGGGCACGGGGTCGGCGCGCGCGCCGTTCGTCCACTCCACCCTATTCTTCCGGGCGCGTCCGCCGCCACACGGCCGGCCCGGCCGCAGGCGCCGCGGGGACCGGGAAGACACGAAAACCCGCAGGCGGCGCCTGCGGGTTCGGTGTGGGTCCTACCGGGATCGAACCGATGACATCCACGGTGTAAACGTGGCGCTCTACCAGCTGAGCTAAAGACCCGATTGTGACCGTTATGCCAGGAACCGTCCGGGAATTTCTCCTCCGAACCGGGCTCTCCAGCGCCGTGTCACGAGGAACAACCCTACCGGATCACGGGCCGGGTTGCCTAATTCGGCGCCCGTCGCCGTCAGTCCCGGCGGCCGTCGCCCGCGCCGTCCGCTGCGCCGTCCGCGGGAGCGGGCAGGTCAGGCAGGTGCCGGGCCAGGTAGGTCAGGGCCGGTGCGGTGCCGATGTCCAGTTTGAGGTCGGCCAGTTCGTCGCCGCGGGTGGGCCCGCGGTTGATGATGACCACGGGCTTGCCGTCCTTGTGGGCGCGACGCACGAACCGCAGCCCGCTCATGACCGTCAGGGACGAACCCGCGACCACGAGGGCGTCGGAGGCGGCCAGGATGTCGAAGGCCGCAGCCACGCGGTCCTTGGGCACGTTTTCCCCGAAGTACACGAAGTCCGGCTTGAGGGTGCCCCCGCAGACCGGACAGTCCGCCACCACGAAGGAGTCCGTCTCGGTGATCTCGGCGTCGGCGTCGGGGTTGATGTCCCCGCGGTCGCCGACCTCCTCGAGGTAGCCCGGGTTCAGGCGCAGCAGCAGGTCGGCGATGTCGGCCCGGCTGAACCGGCTGCCGCAGTCCAGGCAGATGACCTGGTCGAAGCGGCCGTGCAGGTCGATGACCTGGCGGCTGCCGGCGTCGGTGTGGAGGCGGTCCACGTTCTGGGTGATCAGTCCGGTGATCAGTCCGCGCCGTTCCAGCTCCGCCACCGCCCGGTGCCCGGCGTTGGGCACGGCCCGGCGCATGTGGTGCCAGCCGACGTGGTTGCGGGCCCAGTAGCGCCGCCGCAGCGCCTGGTCGCCGATGAACTGCTGGTAGGTCATGGGATTCCGGGGCGGGGCGCCCGGCCCGCGGTAGTCGGGGATGCCGGAATCGGTGCTGAGCCCGGCGCCGGTCAGGAGGGCCAGGCGGCGTCCTGAGAGCAGCCGGAGCGCCTCCTGCAGCTGCGCCCGCTCCTCGGCGGTCGGCTCGGGTGCCTGCGTCGGCGCCTCTCCCGGCCTGGACGGCGGGGACGGCACTCCGCCGGCGGCGGGCGGCGTCGGCTGCCCGTTGCGCTCCGTGCTCACGTCGCTGCCCCGGGCGCGGCCTGCGGGGCGAGCCGGTCCAGGGCTTCCCGGTAGGCGGCCGGCGGGCGTGCTTCGCCGGGGTCGGTGGAGAAGGTCTCGGCCAGCGACCCGTCCGGGCGGATCACGGCGGTCAGCCGGACCGGCCGGCCCAGCTGTTCGTCGAAGGCGCCGAACAGGCGCGAGACCTCGCCGTGCGGCCAGAAGTCGGAGAGCAGGTCGAACGGCAGGTCCTCCGCCTCGGCATAGGCCCTCAGCGTGTACCGGGAATCGCAGGACACCCCGACCACTCGGGCGCCCGCCTGCTCGAACATCGCCGCCTGCCCGCGCAGCTGCCGAAGCTCACCGGTGCACACGCGGGAGAAGGCAAACGGGAAGAACACCAGGAACACCGCATGCCCGGCGAAATCCCGCAGCCGGACCGGAGCACCGTGCTGGTTGGCGAGCCCGAACTCCGGAGCCGGCACCCGGTCCGGAAAAGGCCGCTGATCCAGGGCCAAAGGGTCCGTCTACTTCTTCCGCCGGCTGACCAGGCGGGTCGCGGCCCAGTCAGCGGAAACGCCGGGGGACGTGGTGACGTGGAGTCCTGCGGTGGGCGCGGCTTCCTCGATCTCGGAGGGCGAGACGTACCCGGCCCGCCCGGACTTCGGGGTCAGCACCCACACCACGCCGCCCTCGTCGAGAGTGGTCAGGGAGTCGACCAGGGCATCCACCAGATCCCCGTCATCGGCCCGCCACCAGAGGATGACGCCGTCGACCACGTCGTGGTCATCCTCGGTCAGCAGTTCGGATCCGATGACGTCTTCCAGGTCCTCCCGAAAATCGAAGTCGACGTCGTCGTCGTAGCCGAATTCCTGAACGAGGTCACCGTCCTTGAAACCCAATCGTCCCGCCACGTTTTCCGACGTGACGGCCTCGGCCTCGCTCACTTCACTCCTCCTGGATGACTGCATACCTATAAGGGAATCACATATCGGGCGGAACTGTGGTGTTCCTGAACCTAGGGAACACCCAACCGGCCCGGTGTTCAAGGGCCCGTCCGCCCGCCGCGTTCCGGGAGCCGCTCCCGGCCCGGGCACCGCCGTCATACGGGCGCGCCGATAGCGAACAGGCTACGCAACAGACCGGGCGCACGGATACAGTGGCTTAAGGAGCCTCGGAAGGGCTGGCCACGTGCGCCCTCAGGACCATGCAGACCGCACGAGGCAAAAAGAAGTGATGCTCCGGCAACGACAGGCCGGACCCAAGCGTTAATACCTGCAGACACAATCTGTACGTAAGAGAGGTTGGCCGTGGCCGCAGAAGACACAACCGACATCCTCAGCGGGTTGACGAACCAGCTGCCCGATCGGGATCCCGAGGAGACCGCGGAGTGGATGGAGTCGCTCGATGAGCTGATCCAGACGCAGGGCACCGAGCGGGCGCAGTACATCATGCGCGCCCTGCTCCAGCGTGCCGGCGCCCGGTCCGTGGGCGTCCCGATGGTGACAACCACCGACTACATCAACACCATCCCCGTCGACCAGGAACCCGAGTTCCCCGGCGATGAGGAGATCGAACGCCGCTACCGCGCCTGGCTGCGCTGGAACGCCGCCATCATGGTGCACCGCGCCCAGCGCCCGGGCATCGGCGTGGGCGGGCACATCTCCACCTACGCCGGCGCCGCGACGCTCTACGAAGTGGGCATGAACCACTTCTTCCGCGGCAAGGACCACCCCGGCGGCGGTGACCAGATCTACTTCCAGGGCCACGCCTCCCCCGGCATGTACGCCCGCGCGTTCCTGGAGGGGCGCCTGACCGAGAAGGACCTCGACGGCTTCCGCCAGGAGAAGTCCCGGCAGGGCAACGCCCTCTCCTCCTACCCGCACCCGCGCAACATGCCCGAGTTCTGGGAGTTCCCGACCGTGTCCATGGGCATCGGCCCGATGAACGCGATCTACCAGGCCCAGATGAACCGCTACCTGCACAACCGCGGCATCCAGGACACCTCCGAACAGCACGTCTGGGCGTTCCTGGGCGACGGCGAAATGGACGAGCCGGAATCGCGCGGCCTGCTCCAGCTGGCCGCCAACGACAAGCTGGACAACCTGACCTTCGTGGTCAACTGCAACCTGCAGCGCCTCGACGGCCCGGTCCGCGGCAACGGCAAGATCATGCAGGAGCTCGAGGCCTTCTTCCGCGGCGCCGGCTGGAACGTCATCAAGGTGGTCTGGGGCCGCGAGTGGGATGCCCTGCTGTCCAAGGACAAGGACGGCGCCCTGGTCGAGGTCATGAACCAGACTCCCGACGGCGACTACCAGACCTACAAGGCGGAGTCCGGCGGATTTGTCCGTGAGCACTTCTTCGGCAAGTCCGAGCAGACCAAGGAGCTCGTCGCCGACCTGACCGACGAGCAGATCTGGAACCTCAAGCGCGGCGGGCACGACTACCGCAAGGTCTACGCCGCGTACAAGGCCGCCACCGAGTTCAAGGGCGCTCCGACCGTCATCCTGGCGCACACCGTCAAGGGCTACGGCCTGGGCACGCACTTCGAGGGCCGCAACGCGACCCACCAGATGAAGAAGCTGACTCTGGAGGACCTCAAGGCCTTCCGGGACCACCTGCGCATTCCGATCAGCGACGAGGAGCTGGAGCGGGATCCGTACCAGCCGCCGTACTACAACCCGGGCCCCGATGCTCCGGAGATCAAGTACATGCTGGAGCGGCGCAGGGAGCTTGGCGGCTTCGTGCCGGAGCGGCGCGTGGAGTACAAGCCGCTGCACCTGCCTGACGAGAAGGCGTACGAAGTCGCGATGCGCGGTTCGGGCAAGCAGCAGGCGGCCACCACCATGGCCTTCGTGCGGCTGCTCAAGGACCTGATGCGGGACAAGGAATTCGGTGCCCGGGTCGTGCCCATCATTCCGGATGAGGCCCGTACCTTCGGCATGGACTCCTTCTTCCCCACGGCGAAGATCTACAACCCGAAGGGACAGAACTACCTCTCGGTGGACCGGGACCTGGTCCTGGCCTACAAGGAGTCCCCGCAGGGCCAGATCGTGCACGTCGGCATCAACGAGGCCGGCTCCATCGCGGCGTTCACCGCGGCGGGCACCTCCTACGCCACGCACGGCGAGCCGCTGGTTCCCGTCTACGTGTTCTACTCGATGTTCGGTTTCCAGCGCACCGGCGACTACATCTGGGCGGCAACCGACCAGCTGGCCCGCGGCTTCCTGATCTCCGCGACCGCCGGCCGCACCACCCTGACCGGTGAGGGCCTGCAGCACGCTGACGGCCACTCCCCGATCCTCGCCTCCACCAACCCCGCGGTGAAGACCTACGACCCGGCCTACGGGTACGAGATCGGGCACATCGTCCGCCACGGCCTGGAGGAGATGTACGGCCCGGATTCGAAGGATCCGAACGTCATCTACAACCTGATGGTCTACAACGAGCCGATCGTGCAGCCGAAGGCGCCGGAGGACCTGGACGTCGAAGGCATCATCAAGGGCATCTACCTGCTCGCCCCGGCCAAGGTCGACGGTCCCCGGACCCAGCTTCTCGCCTCCGGCGTCGCGGTCCCGTGGGCCCTGGAAGCCCAGAAGATCCTGGCCGAGGACTGGGGCGTCTCCGCCGACGTCTGGTCGGTGACCTCCTGGAACGAACTGCGCCGCGACGGCCTGGCCGCCGAGGAGGAGGCGTTCCTGAACCCCGACGCCGAGCCGCGGGTTCCGTTCGTCACCCGCCAGCTGGAAGGTGCCACCGGCCCGATCGTGGCCTCGAGCGACTACATGAAGGCAGTGCCGGACCAGATCCGCCAGTTCCTGCCCAACGAGTTCGCCAGCCTTGGCGCCGACGACTTCGGTTTCGCCGACACCCGCGCCGCCGCCCGGCGTTACTTCAAGATCGACAGCCACTCCATGGTGGTCCGCGCACTGGAGATGCTTGCCCGCCGCGGCGAGGTTCCGGCCAGCGCCCCCAAGGAGGCCATCGAGAAGTACCGGCTGCTGGACGTCAATGCCGGCACCAGCGGCAACGCCGGCGGAGACGCCTGATACGGGCGTTGCCGTGAGGTAATCGTCAACGGCTGCAGGGCCGTCCGCTTCGGCGGGCGGCCCTGCAGCCGTTAACCGTTAACCCGCCGCGGCCGCGACGGCGGTTCCGGCGAGGATCAGGCGTCGCCCTTGCGCAGGGCGCCGTTGGAGACCAGCTCGATGTGTTCCTGCATGGCCCGCGCGGCGGCGTCGGCATCCCCGCTGCGGATGGCGTCGGCAATGGCGCGGTGCGAGGCAAGGGAGCGTTCCGGGCGTCCGGGCTGGGCCAGGGAGGCGAGCCGGGTCTGCACCACGAGCTCGCCGATGAAGGTCATGATCGACGCCAGGACGGTGGAGTGCGCCGCCGCCGCAACCGCCTTGTGGAACAGTTCGTCGCCCCGGGTGCCGCGGCTGCCCGCGGCGACCTCTTCCGCCATCACTTCAAGCGCCGCGTCGATGGTGGCCAGATCCCGGTCCGTGCGCCGGCGCGCGGCGAGCGAGGCGAGGCCGGCCTCGAGGACGGCGCGGGCCTCGGCGATCTCCGGCAGCCGGTCCCGCTGCTCGCGCAGTTCCCGCAGCACCGCGGCCACGCTCGGCCGGTAGACCAGCACCGCCCCGGTGCCGTGCTGGACGTCGATGACGCCCAGCACCTCCAGCGCCACGAGCGCCTGCGCCAGGGTGGCGCGGCTGACGCCCAGCTGGTCGGCCAGGTCACGTTCGCCCGGAAGGGTGTCTCCGGGCTGCAGCGCGGAGCGGGCGATGTAGTCCAGGATCTGTTCGACGAGGCGTTCGTAGAGGCGCGGCCGGGAGACCCGGGCCATTGCTGCGGGGCCCGTGGGCTCCATCTGGTTCCACCTTCCATGGTGATCCGGGCTCGTCGCCGCAAGTATAGCCGGGTTGACAAGAGTCTCACTGTCTAAGAGGCTAGGCCAGTAGCAGGTGCTGTGGTGCACCTCACAGCCTAATCCTTCACCGGGGAGAACAACGATGTCCGCTCCACTCCTGTCCATCCTGGTCCTCGCGGCCATGTTCATACTCGCCACGGTGCTCCCGCTGAACATGGGCGCCCTCGCCTTCGTCGGCGCCTTCCTGCTCGGTTTCGTCTTCCTGGGCATGGACACCGATGAGATCCTCGCCAACTTTCCCGGCGAGCTGTTCCTGACGATCGTCGGCGTGACCTACCTGTTCGCCATCGCGCAGAACAACGGCACCATCGACCTCCTGGTCCGCGGCGCAGTGCGCCTGGTCGGCAGCCGCGTGGCGCTGATTCCCTGGATCATGTTCGCCATCACCGCGGCGATCACCGCGGTGGGCGCGCTCTCCCCCGCCGCCGTCGCCATCGTGGCCCCGATCGCCCTCGGCTTTGCCGCCCGGAACAACATCAACCCGCTGCTGATGGGCATGATGGTGATCCACGGCGCCCAGGCCGGCGGCTTCTCGCCCATCGCCGTGTACGGCGTCACCGTCAACGGCATCATCGCCGGCACGGACCTGGACTCCAGCCCGCTGGCGGTCTTCCTGGCCAGCCTGCTGTTCAACACCTTCATCGCCGTGATCCTCACCGTGCTGCTCGGCGGCAGGGGCCGCCGCGGCAGCCTGGCCGGACGCTTCGCGGAGCAGGTCGCCGCCGCCCGAGTGAACGCCACCGCCTCCCACCCCGACGTGCCGCTCAAGGGCTTCGGCTCCGACATGTACGGGCCCCGCGACCCCGCCGGCGACGGCGTCGAGGCCACCCGGCCGGGGCGGGTGAAGGCGCCGCAGGTGCTGACCATCCTCGGCCTGCTGGCCCTGGCCGTCATCGCCCTGGGCTTCAAGATCGACGTCGGTTTCGTTTCCATCACCATCGCGGTGCTGCTGGCGCTGGCCTCGCCCGAGGCCCAGAAGGGCGCGGTCAACAAGATCAGCTGGTCCACCGTGCTGCTGATCTGCGGCATGCTGACGTTCGTCGGCGTCCTCCAGGCCGCAGGCACCGTCGAGTATGTCTCCGAAGGCGTCGCCAGCCTCGGCATGCCGCTGCTCGCCGCACTGCTGATCTGCTACATCGGCGCCGTGGTCTCGGCCTTCGCCTCCTCCACCGCCATCCTGGCCGCCCTCATCCCGCTGGCCGTGCCCTTCCTGGCCAGCGGCGAGATCGGCGCCGTCGGCCTGATCTGCGCACTGGCCGTGTCCTCCACCATCGTGGACGTCTCACCGTTCTCCACCAACGGCGCCCTGGTGCTTGCCAACGCCCCGGAGAACGTCGACAAGGACCGCTTCTACAAGCAGATCCTCACCTACAGCGGCGTCGTGGTCGTCGTCGGCCCGGCCGTCGCCTGGCTGATCATGGTCGTGCCCGGCTGGCTCTGACCCCCTCAGCCAGCCGTGCCCGCCCGCCCCGATTGCTCCCGGCCCACAGAGAACAGGACCGTCATGGATAACCACGCCCACACCCCCCGCACCGAGACCGGGACCGCAGCCGGCACGGGTCCCCTGGCCGGGCGGCTGGTCATCGACCTCAGCCGCGCCCTGGCCGGACCGCACGCCGGCATGATGCTCGGCGACCTCGGCGCCCGGGTCATCAAGGTCGAGAACACCGGCACCGGAGACGACACCCGCGGCTGGGGACCGCCGTTCGTCGGCCCGGAGGATGATCCGCAGGCCACCTACTTCCTCTCCTGCAACCGGAACAAGGAATCGATCGCCCTGGACCTGAAGTCCGACGACGGCGCGGCGGTGCTCACCGCCCTGATCCGCGAGGCGGACGTCCTGATCGAGAACTTCCGGCCGGGCGTGCTCGACCGCCTCGGCTTCCCGACGGACCTGCTGCACCGGCTCAACCCCGGCCTCGTGATCCTCTCCATCTCCGGCTTCGGGCACGACGGCCCCGAAGCGCACCGCAGCGGATATGACCAGATCCTCCAGGGCGAGGCCGGACTGATGTCCCTGACCGGCTCCGGACCCGAGGACCCGCAGCGGGTGGGCGTGCCCATCGCCGACCTGCTGTCGGGCATGTACGGGGCCTACGGCGTGCTGGCCGCCCTGCTGGAGCGGGAGGCAACCGGCCGCGGCCAGGTGGTCCGCACCTCGCTGCTGGCCGCCGTCGTCGGGGTCCACGCCTTCCAGGGCACCCGGACGACGGTCGCCGGAGAGGTGCCCCGCGCGCAGGGTAACCATCATCCGTCCATTGCGCCCTACGGGCTCTTCGCCTGCCGGGACGGCCACGTGCAGATCAGCGTGGGCAGCGAGAAGCTGTGGGCCCGTTTCGTGGAGGAGTTCGACCTCGGGGCACGCGCCGCGTCGCTGGATACGAACGCCGAACGCGTGCGGCGCCGCAGCGAGGTCGTGGCCCTGATCGAAGAGGCCTTCGCGGGCTACGACGCCGCCGACCTGCTGGCCAAGCTGGACGGCGCCGGCATCCCGGCAGGCAAGGTCCGCACCCTCGACGAAGTCTACGAATGGGAACAGGTCCGCTCGCAGCACCTGCTGGTGGACGTGGAGCACCCGCTGCTGGGCGACGTGCGGCTGCCCGGACCGCCGCTGCGCTTCTTCTCGACGGAGGGGGATGAAACCACCCGCAGGCACCACGCCGCCCCGCCGCTGCTGGACGAGCACGGCGCCGGCATCCGCAGCTGGCTGGCGGCTGCCCCGGCTCCGGCCGAGCAGGCGGAGCAGGCATGAGCGGCACCGGCACCCCGTCCCGGCTCACTGCCCGGCAGGTGATCGACCTCGTCGTCGATCCCGGAACCTTCGTCGGCTGGGACGCACCGGTCAGCTACACCCCGCATGATGCCGCCTACGAGGCGGATCTGCAGGCGGCCCGGGAACGGTCCGGCGAGGACGAATCGGTCATCACCGGCGAAGGGCGGGTCCGCGGCCGGCGGGTGGCCCTGGTCGTCTGCGAGTTCCGGTTCCTGGCCGGATCCATCGGCGTCGCGGCCGCGGACCGGCTGGTGCAGGCGATCGAGCGCGCGACCCGCGAGGGACTGCCGCTGCTCGCCGGCCCCTCCTCCGGCGGCACCCGGATGCAGGAAGGCACCCTCGCCTTCCTGTCCATGGTGAAAATCACCGCAGCCGTCCGCCGGCACAAGGAAGCGGGCCTGCCCTACCTGGTCTACCTGCGCCACCCCACCACCGGCGGCGTGATGGCGTCCTGGGGGTCGCTGGGCCACATCACGGTGGCGGAGCCGGGAGCGCTGGTGGGCTTCCTCGGCCCACGGGTCTTCGAGGCCCTGTACGGGCGCCCGTTTCCCTCCGGCGTGCAGCTCGCCGAGAACCTGCACGACAAGGGCATCATCGACGCCGTCCTCCCGGCTGATGAACTGGGCGAGACCGTGCACCGGGTCCTGAGCCTGCTGCAGCCGGAGCCGGCAACCTCCGTTCCGGCCCCCGAAACCCTCGCCGTCGCGCCGTCGTCCGCTCCCGCCTGGGAGTCGGTGGAGCGCTCCCGCAACCCGCGCCGCCCCGGCGTGCGTACCCTGCTCAGATACGGGGCCGCGGACGTGCTGCCGCTGAACGGCACGGGCCAGGGCGAGAAGGACCACGGGCTGCTGCTGGCACTGGCCAGTTTCGGGCAGGTTCCCTGCGTTGTCCTGGGCCAGGAGCGGCCGCGCCCGGGCAGCGACACGGCCCTGGGCCCGGCGGCCCTGCGCGAGGCACGGCGGGGCATGCGGCTGGCCGAGGAGCTGGACCTGCCGCTGCTCACGCTCATCGACACCGCCGGAGCCGCCCTGTCCCGGGAAGCGGAGGAAGGCGGCCTGGCGGGCGAAATCGCCCGCTGCCTCAACGACCTGGTCGGCCTGCAGTGTCCGACCGTTTCGGTCCTGCTGGGCCAGGGCGCCGGCGGCGGCGCGCTGGCGCTGCTGCCGGCGGATCGGACCATCGCCGCCTGGCACTCCTGGCTGTCGCCCCTGCCGCCGGAGGGAGCCAGCGCCATCGTGCACCGGGACACCGCCCACGGCGCCGAGATGGCCGAGCACCAGGGCATCAGCGCCTCCGCCCTGCACCGGCACGGGGTCGTGGACCACCTGGTCGATGAACGGCCCGACGCCGCGCTGGAGCCGGCGGAATTCAGCCGCCGGCTTGCCGCAGCCATCGCCTGGGAGCTGGCCTCGCTGCGTTCCCAGCCCCGCCAGGCCATGCTGTCCAGGCGGCTCACCAAGTACCATCGGCTGGGTTCCGCGGATTCGGCGGGCATAGCGCTCTTGTAGCCTCTACACAAAATGGAGCCCGACGCCGGCAGGCCGTAAGCTCTGGGGTATGCCCGTGACCCGCACGACATCCGCCGAATCCGCTCCGAGCGCGGACCAGCTTGATCCGCCCACGCTCGAGCGGCTGAAAAGCAGCATCGGCCGGCTTTCCACCGCCACGCTGAAGCAGCTCGACGCCTCGCTGCCGTGGTACCGGGCGCTGCGGCCCGACGAACGGGCGGCGCTGGGCATGGTGGCGCAGAAGGGCATCGCCTCCTTCGTGAACTGGTACCAGCGCCAGGGTTCCACCGCCTGGGTGCTGAGCGATGTGTTCGGCACCGCGCCGACCGAGCTCACCGGCACCATCAGCCTGCAGAAGGCGCTACAGCTGATCCGGGTGGTCGTGCAGGTGGTCGAGGACCAGGTGCCGGTGCTGGCCGACGCGCGGGTGCAGCCGGCGCTGCGCGAGGCCGTGCTGCGGTACTCGCGGGAGGTGGCCTTCGCGGCGGCCGATGTCTACGCCCGCGCGGCCGAGACCCGCGGCGCCTGGGACACCCGGCTCGAGGCGCTCGTCGTCGACGCCATCCTGCGCGGGGAAAGCTCCGATGCCCTGCGCTCCCGCATCGCCGCCGTCGGCTGGACCTCCACCGCCCCGGTGACCGTCCTCGTGGGCTCCTCCCCCGCCGAAGCCAACGCCACCTTCGTGACCGATGTCCGCCGCATCACCTCGCGGCTGGCCGAGGACACCCTGGTCGGCATCCAGGGCGAGCGGCTGATCCTGGTCCTCGGCGGCCTGACCGACAAGTCCGGGGCGATGGCCCGGCTGGCCGAGCTGTTCGGCCCCGGGCCGGTGGTCTACGGCCCGCCGGCCGAGGCCCTCGTCAGCGCCGGGCCCTCCGCCCAGGCGGCGTTTGCCGGCCTCACCGCGGCCCGGGCCTGGCCGGCGGCGCCGCGCCCCGTGGCCGCGGACGACCTGTGGCCCGAACGGGTGATGGCCGGGGACCCGGCGGCGCGCGCCGCCCTGGTGCAGAGCATCTACCGGCCCCTGCTGAACGCCACGAACGGCCTGGCCGAGACCCTCTCGGCCTACCTTTCGCTCGGCCATTCCCTGGAGGCGACCGCCCGGGAGCTCTTCGTCCACGCCAACACGGTCCGCTACCGGCTGCGCCGGGTCTGCGACATCACCGGATGGGATCCGATGCTGCCGCGCGAGGCGTTCGTACTGCAGACCGCCCTCGTCGTCGGGCGGCTCGACCCCGGCCCCCAGGGCCCGCCGGAACGCTCCGCCCCGCGCTCGTGACCCTGTCCGATGCTGCTGTGACGCTTGTAGACTTCCTACAACGCACCCCCGACAGCTTGGTCTGACGAAACACACCGGTTCCGCCCCCCGCTTTGGAAAGCTTGGATACGTGCTCGCTATCACCTGCCCCGGACAGGGCGCCCAGACTCCCGGCTTCCTCGCGCCCTGGCTTGAACTGCCCGGCGTGCGGGAGCACCTCGAACGGCTCAGCGACCTTGCCGGGCTCAACCTGGTGGCCCACGGCACCGTCTCCGACGAGGAGACAATCAAGGACACCGCCGTCGCCCAGCCGCTGATCGTCGCGGCCGGCCTCGTCGCGGCCCGGCTGCTCCTGGAGCCCGCCGCGCTGACCGCCGCCACCATCGTCGCCGGCCACTCGGTGGGCGAGATCACCGCCTCCGCCGTCGCCGGTGCCCTCAGCGAAGACGACGCCATGGCCTTTGTCCGCGAACGTGCCGGCGCGATGGCCCGCGCCGCAGCCGCCGTCCCCACCGGCATGAGCGCCGTCCTGGGCGGAGATCCCGCGGAGGTCACCGCCGTCCTGCAGGACCTGGGCCTCACCGCCGCCAACGCCAACGGCGGCGGACAGACCGTGGCCGCCGGCACCCTGGACCAGCTGGCCGCCCTGGCGGAGAACCCGCCGGCCAAGGCACGGGTGATCCCGTTGAAGGTCGCCGGCGCCTTCCACACCGCCCACATGGCGCCCGCCCTCGCCGCCCTCGACGCCCTGCGCCCGAGCCTGGCGCCGGCCGATCCGCTGCCCACCCTGCTCTCGAACTACGACGGCGCGCCGGTCACCTCCGGCGCAGCCAACCTCGACAGCCTGATTGCCCAGGTCTCCCGCCCCGTGCGCTGGGACCTGTGCATGGATACCATGGCCGCCACCGGCATCACCGGCCTGATCGAGCTTCCCCCGGCCGGCACCCTCACCGGGCTCGCCCGCCGCGGGCTCAAGGGCGTGCCGACGCTGGCCCTGAAGACCCCAGAAGACCTCGACGCCGCCCGCGCCTTCGTGGCCGAGCACGCCGGGGCGGCAGCAACAACCGGAGAAGGTATCGCGTGAGCACGCCCGTCCTGAAGCAGTCCCCCACCCGCGAGCACAGCCGGATTCACGGCCTCGGCGCCTACCGGCCCGACGTCATCGTCAGCAACGAAGACGTCTGCCAGTGGATCGAGTCCTCCGACGAGTGGATCCGCCAGCGCACCGGGATCATCACCCGCCACCGGGCGGACAAGGGCACCTCCGTCATCGACATGGCCGAGGCGGCCGCACGCGAGGCGCTGGACCACGCAGGCATCGAGGCCTCGCAGCTGGGCGCCGTGCTGGTGTCCACGGTCACCCACCCCTACGCCACCCCCTCCGCGGCCGCAGAGCTGACCGACCGGCTCGGCGCCACCCCGGCCCCGGCCTACGACGTCTCCGCCGCCTGCGCCGGCTACTGCTACGGCATCGCCCAGGCCGACGCCCTGGTCCGCTCCGGCGCCGCCGAGTATGTCCTGGTGGTCGGCGTCGAGAAGCTCTCGGACTTCATCGACAACACCGAGCGCACCATTTCCTTCCTGCTGGGCGACGGCGCGGGCGCCGTCGTCGTCGGCCCCTCCGACACCCCGGGCATCGGCCCGTCCGTGTGGGGTTCCGACGGCGGGAAGTCCGGCGCGATCGGCATGACGCATTCCATGCTGGACATCCGCGCGCTTTCGCTCGCCGCCGAGGCCGACGGGGGCCTCACCCCCGATGCGCTCTCCGAAGGACCGGCCAAGCTCTGGCCCACCCTCCGCCAGGACGGCCAGACCGTTTTCCGCTGGGCCGTGTGGGAAATGGCGAAGGCCGCCCAGCAGGCCCTGGACGCGGCCGGCATCGAGGCCTCCGACCTGGCCGCGTTCGTACCGCACCAGGCGAACATGCGCATCATCGACGAGCTCGCCAAGCAGCTGAAGCTGCCGGACACCGTGGTGATCGCCCGCGACATCGCCGACGCCGGCAACACCTCCGCAGCGTCGATTCCGCTGGCCACGCACCGCCTGCTGAAGGAAAACCCGGAGCTCAGCGGCAAGCTGTCCCTGCAGATCGGCTTCGGCGCCGGCCTGGTGTTCGGCGCGCAGGTCGTCGTCCTGCCCTGACGCAGCACCCACAGACCCCCACCGCCTGCGGCGGTTGGACCCGGCCGGTACCCACCGGCACCACCGAAAGGAAAAGGAGCCCCCATGGCTAGCAACGAAGAAATCCTGGCCGGCCTGGCCGAGATCGTCAACGAAGAGACCGGCCTGGACCCCGCGTCCGTGGAGCTGGACAAGTCCTTCACCGATGACCTGGACATCGACTCCATCTCCATGATGACCATCGTGGTCAACGCCGAGGAGAAGTTCGGCGTGCGCATTCCCGACGAAGAGGTCAAGAACCTCAAGACCGTTGGCGACGCCGTGGAGTTCATCAACAACGCCCAGTCCTGACCGAGGGCGGCCGCTGCCGCGGCAGCGGCCGTTCCCCGGCCCGGATTCCGGGTCTTCACAGCAGCAACCCGTCCCGAAAGAGGAAAACATGGCCCGCAAAGTTCTCATCACCGGTCTCGGCGCCACCACGCCGATCGGCGGCGATGTCCCGACCCTGTGGAAGAACGCGCTCAAGGGCGTGCCCGGTGCCAGGACCCTCGAGGATGACTGGGTTGAGCAGTACAGCCTGCCGGTGACCTTCGCCGCCCGCGTCTCCACCCCCGCCTCCGAGGTGCTGTCCAAGGTGGAGGCCAAGCGCATGGACCCCTCCACCCAGTTCGCCGTCGTCGCCGCGCGCGAGGCCTGGGCCGACGCCGGCATCAGCGACGTGGATCCCGAACGCCTCGGCGTCACCTTCGCCACCGGCATCGGCGGAGTATGGACCCTGCTGGATGCCTGGGACACGCTCCGCGAGAAGGGCCCCCGCCGGGTGCTGCCGATGACCGTGCCCATGCTGATGCCCAACGGGCCCGCGGCGGCCGTGTCCCTGGACCTGGGCGCCCGCGCCGCGGCCCAGACCCCGGTCTCCGCCTGCGCCTCCGGCACCGAGGCCCTGGCCCAGGCGCTGGAGCTGATCCGCTCCGGGAAGGCCGACGTCGTCGTCGCCGGCGGCGCGGAAGCCGCCATCCACCCCATGCCGCTGGCCGCCTTCTCCTCCATGCAGGCGCTGTCCCGCCGCAACGACGATCCCGAGCGTGCCTCGCGCCCCTACGACACCGACCGCGACGGCTTCGTCATGGGCGAGGGCGCCGGTGCCCTGGTGCTGGAGTCCGAGGAGCACGCCAAGGCCCGCGGCGCCCGCGTGTACGCCGAGCTGGCCGGCGCGTCCGTGACCGCCGATGCGTACCACATCACCGCCCCCGACCCCGAAGGCCTCGGTGCCACCCGTGCCCTCAAGGCCGCCCTGTTCGACGCCCGGGCGCAGGCGGAGGACGTGGTCCACGTCAACGCCCACGCCACCTCCACCCCGGTCGGCGACAAGCCGGAGTACACGGCCCTGAAGGCCGCCCTGGGCGCCCACGTGGATAATGTGGCGGTCTCCGCCACCAAGTCCCAGACGGGCCACCTGCTGGGTGCCTCCGGCGCCGTCGAGGCGGTGCTGACCACGCTGGCCATCTACGAGCGCCAGGCCCCGGCGACGATCAACCTGGAGAACCAGGATCCGGAGATCCCGCTCGACGTCGTGACCTCCGCCCGCGGCCTGCCCGCCGGCGACATCGTGGCGCTGAGCAACTCCTTCGGCTTCGGCGGGCACAATGCCGTCGCCGTGATGCGCAGCCACTGACGCAGACACGACAGCAAAGGGCCGGGCCCCGTCCAGGAATGGACGGGGCCCGGCCCTTTGCTATGGATTCAGCTGCTGCGGTTCCGCCCCTCGCCAGGTCAATGCTCTCGGGGCGTCCCGGTCAGCGCCCGGCGCATCTCACCAGGCACGGTGCCGGTCAGCCGACCTGATGCAGCCAGCGCACCGGGGCGCCGTCGGCTGCGTGGCGGAAGGGCTCCAGTTCGTCGTCCCAGGCCTCGCCCAGCGCCAGTGACAGTTCGTGATAAACGGCCGCGGGATCGCCGGCCCCCGCCTCGTAGGCGTACCGGATCCGGTCCTCGGAGACCATGATGTTGCCGTGCACGTCGGTGGTGGCATGGAAGATGCCCAGCTCGGGGGTGTGGGACCAGCGGCTGCCGTCGGCGCCGGGGCTGGCCTCCTCGGTGACTTCGTAGCGCAGGTGCGCCCAGCCGCGCAGCGCGGAGGCGAGCAGCGATCCGGTGCCCTGCGGCCCCTGCCAGGCCACCTCGGCCCGGACCATCCCGGGCGCGGCGGGCTGCGGGGACCACTTTAGGTCCGTCCTCTTTTCGACGACGGACCCGATTGCCCATTCAATATGCGGGCACAGAGCAGAAGGCGCCGAGTGGATGAACAGCATCCCATGCGCCATCACAACAGACATTCCATCCTCCATAGCTGTAGGTGCGTCTTCCCCAACGACCTGCAGACTCCGCGGAGGGCGGATTCCGTGTGCTTTTCGTGCCTTTGTTCCTGCGGTACTGCGGTTGATCCGGATGCGGCTGACAGATCAGCCCGAACTAAGCATCATTGTGCCGCAAGTTACCTGATTGTGCCAATGAACGCCGCCGGAGCAGGGTGGCATTCGGGGCTGCCGGGAACAGTGGGACAGGTGATGCCCAATGATGTCGGTCAGGCGCGGGGATGCGCCTGCCGGTAGCTGTCCCGCAGCCGGTCCACCGAGACGTGGGTGTAGAGCTGGGTGGTGGCCAGGGAGGTGTGGCCGAGGATCTCCTGCACCGCCCGCAGGTCGGCACCGCCGTCGAGCAGATGGGTGGCCGCCGAGTGGCGCAGGGCGTGCGGGCCGGTGGCGGCGGTGTCTCCGAGCGCTTCGAACAGTCCGGCGACGACGCTTCGTACCTGGCGCTGGTCGACGCGCCGGCCGCGCCGTCCCAGGAAGAGGGCCGGGCCGCTGTCGCCGGTGGCCAGCTGCGGACGGCCGCGGCGCAGCCAGTCGTCGACGGCCATGGCTGCCGGCAGCCCGTACGGCACGGTGCGTTCCTTGTCGCCTTTGCCGATCACGCGGAGGGTCCGGCGGTCGGGGTTGAAGTCGTCGACGTCGAGGCCGGCGAGTTCGCCGACCCGGATGCCCGTGGCGTAGAGCAGCTCCACCATGGCCCGGTCCCGGACAGCAACCGCATCGCCGTCCTTGGCGGCGGCCGCGAGCCGGTCGAACAGGTCTTCAAGCTGGACGGGCCGCAGTACGGACGGGAGGGTCTTTTCGCGTTTGGGGGCCTTCAGCCGCAGCCCGGGGTCGGTCTCGAGCAGTTCCTCGCGGACGGCCCAGGCGGTGAAGGCCCGCGCGGTGGCCGCACGGCGGGCGAGCGTGGCCCGTGACTGCCCGGCGGCGCTGAGCTCCCCCAGCCAGCTGCGCAGCACGCCGAGGTCCAGGTCCTTCAGGCGTCGCACCCCTGCGCTCCGGGCGTGCTCGAGCAGCTGCACCAGGTCGGACTCATACGCCCGCACCGTGTGGTCGGAGTGTCCGCGCTCGGCCGCCTGGTAGCTGCGGAATCCCCGCACGGCCGAGCTGAACTCCTCCGGCCACCCGGCCGCTTCGCCCGCTTTCTCCGGTTCTGCGCTCACCCCCTCACTCTAACCGCCGCCTCCGACATCCCCTCGGGCTCAAAAGCCTTCTCCGGCGTCGTCGCCATCTTTGTCGCCGTTGGCGTTGACGTCGGCGTCGTGGGGGCGGGCACGGCCATGCGGCTGCCCGCGGAGCGGCAGGCCTGGCGTGCGTCTCCCGCCGGGCCCTCCGGCTTGTCGTGCTCATGCGCGGCGAGGTGGGCCGCCTCGTGTTCGAGGAGGAAGAGCTTGGAGTTGAGCCCGCCCGTGTATCCGGTGAGGTTGCCGCGGGAGCCCACCACACGGTGGGTGGGAATGATGATGTTGAGCGGGTTCCGGGCCAGGGCCACGCCGACGCTGCGGGCCTTGGCGGCGTCCCCCAGCTGCACCGCCAGGTCCTTGTAGGAGATCCGCCAGCCGTAGGAGATTCGCTGCACCGCGTCCCAGACGTCCCGTTGGAAGGCCGTGCCGTGAACCGTCATCGGCAGCCTGAACCCACAGCGGCTGCCTTCGAAATACTGCAGCAGCTGCACCTCGGCGTCCTCCAGGACCTCGGCGTCGTACCCTTCAACGGCGTTGAGGCCGACCGGGGTGCCCAGCCCGGAGGCCTCCGGCGGGCCGGGCAGGACGGCGGTCAGCCGGCCCTCGTCGGCGACGAGGGTCAGAATGCCGAGCGGACTGAGCATGAGTCGGTGGCATCGCATGATGGTTTCCTTCCGGTTGGTGTATCGGTTCATTACCGCCGCCGCCAGGCGTCGGGGGCGCTGCGTTCGGCCAGCCCGGATACCTCCAGCCGTCCCAGGCCGGCGCGGACCGCGGCCGGGGGCAGCCCGGCCACGGCGGCGAGTTTTTCGACAGTGGAGCCGGCACGGACCGGAAGGGCGTCGAGCAGCAGGATGTCCTCGACCGCCAGCCCGTCGTGGGCAGCTGCCTGGACCTGGGGTTCCGGCGCCGCCCTGGCGCCCACCGGGCCGGCGAGTTCCCTTAGTTCCCGGCTGTCGGTAATGCACACCGCGCTGCCGTCACGCAGCAGCCGGTGGCAGCCCGCGGAGTTGGCCGAGTACACCGACCCGGGCACCGCCGCCACGGCCCGGCCCAGCCCGGCCGCGTGGTGAGCCGTGTTCAGCGCCCCGGACCGCCAGCGGGCCTCGGCGACCACGGTGACGGAACAGAGGGCGGCGATGATGCGGTTGCGCTGCAGGAAACGCCAGCGGGTGGGAGCTGAGCCGGGCGGCACTTCGGAGATCAGCAGTCCCTGGGCGGCGACTGCACGCAGCAGATCTTCGTTTCCGGCGGGATAGAACCGGTCCGTCCCGCAGGCCATGACGGCGAGCGTGGCCGGGCGGCGTCCGCCTCCGGCTGCGAGCGCGGCACGGTGGGCATGCGCGTCGATCCCGTACGCACCGCCGGACACCACGGTCCACCCGCTGGCCACCAGGCCGGCGGCGAGATCCCCGGCCACCGTGGCTCCGTATCCGGTGCAGTCCCTCGAACCCACGATGGCGGCCATCCGTTCCGGGCCCGGGATGGGCTGCTCGGACGCTCCGCGCACCCACAGGCACAGGGGTGCCGCCAGTTCCAGGTCGTCCAGGGCCGCGGGCCAGTCCTCATCCTCCGGAATCAGGAGCCTGCCGCCGGCGCGGCGGGCGAGCGCCAGGTCACGCTCGGGCGCCAGGTCAGGCACCCTGGGGCGCCAACGTTCGAGGGCCGTCTCCAGGAATCCGGTGCGGGCGGCGATGCCGTGGGCAGCCAGGACGTCATGGAGCAGCTCCCGGACTGCCGCTGAAGCCCGGATCCGGCCGCTGGCGATGCCCAGCGCCTCCTGGGGTCCGGCAGCCGCCACCAGCGCGGCACCGACGTTGTCGCAGGGCTCGAAGAGCCTGGACAGCCCCGCCCGGGCTGTTGCCGGATCGATGGCAGTGGGGTGTCCGTTCATGGAGTCTTCACCTGCTGCCGGAGGGACAGTGCCTGCCCGACGTCGTCGGCATCGGGCATGTCGTGCCCGGCCAGATCCGCAACGGTCCAGGCGAGGCGGAGCACGCGGTCATATCCGCGGGCGGTCAGCGCCCCGTTGTCCAGCGCCCGGTCCACCACGGACAGCACCGCTCCCGGAGGACGGAGCTTTCCCCGCAGGACGGCCCCGGGGACCTCCGCGTTGCTGGCACTGCCCCAGCGGGCAAGGCGGTTCTGCTGCCGCGCCCGGGCCGCGGCCACCCGGGCCGCGACGTCGCGGCTGCTTTCGGCCGCTCCCGGGTTCGCGAACTCCCTGAGCCCGACCCGTTCGACTCCCAGCTGGATGTCCACCCGGTCCAGCAGCGGCCCGGAGAGCCGGGAGAAGTAGCGGCGGCGCTGGAGGGAGGTGCAGGTGCAGTCCCGTCCCCGGCCGCCGCCCTTGCCGCAGGGACAGGGGTTGGCCGCCAGGACCAGCTGGAAGCGTGCCGGATAGACCGCAGTACCTGCCGACCGGTGCAGGACCAGGCGTCCGCTCTCCAGCGGCTGCCGCAAAGCGTCGAGCACCCGCCGCTCATACTCGGGGGCCTCGTCCAGGAAGAGCACACCCCGGTGGGCCCGGGACGCGGCGCCCGGGCGGGGCATTCCGCTGCCGCCGCCGATCACCGCGGCCATGCTCGCGCCGTGGTGCGGAGCTTCGAAGGGCGGGCGGCGGAGCAGGAAGTTGCAGGCAGCCCTGCCGTCGAGGGAATGGATGGCGGTGACCTCCATCGCCTGGGCGTCGTCCAGGTCGGGGAGGATGCCGGGCAGCCGTTCCGCCAGCATCGTCTTTCCCGCCCCGGGCGGCCCGGTCAGGAGCAGGTGGTGTCCGCCGGCGGCGGCCACCTCGACCGCGAACCGGGCTTCGTTCTGCCCTGCGATGTCCGCCAGGTCCTTCTCCGTCGCCGATCCCGGTGCCTGTGGTTCCTCCGATTCCGCCTGTTCCGGCCCCGATGCCGGGGCCGGCAGCGGCCTGGGATAGAGCAGCCCGGCCGGGTCGGCCCCGAAGGACCGCGCCACCTCCGCCAGACAGTCGTAGCCGCGGACCTCGCAGCCGGGTACCAGCGCCGCTTCCTCCCTGTTCCTGCTGCTGACCACCACCCGGGTAAACCCCTCGGCGGCGGCAGCCATAACCGACGGCAGTACTCCGCGCACGGGCTGCAGCCGGCCGTCCAGGCCGAGTTCCCCGATGAACACGGTGCGGCCGGGGTCCGGGAGGTCTCCGGCCGCTGCGAGGGCCGCCATCACTATGGCGAGGTCAAATCCCGAACCGCGCTTGTGCAGGTCGGCGGGCATCAGATTGACCGTGAGCTTTCGGCGGCTCAACGGCAGGCCCGAGTTCCGCGCTGCTGAACGGACCCGATCCCTTGCCTCGTTCAGGGCCGCGTCGGGCAGGCCCAGCAGGACGAACGCCGGCAGCGACTGTCCGATGTCCGCCTCGACCTCGACGATCCGCCCTTCCAGGCCCACCAGTCCCACGGCGTAGGCCCGGCCGATGCTCATTCCCCGACCCCTTTCAGGTGCTCAATGACCGGTGCCCCGGTTCCGTCGTCGAGGACGGACACCGCATCGACCCGCCGCGTCAGGTTCCGGCAGCCGTGTTCACGCGCGTACTCCGCCCCGAGCAGCTGAAGGCGGCGCAGCTTGGCCTCGTCTATCGCTTCAAAGGGATGCCCGAAGGCCAGCGAGGAACGGGTCTTCACCTCGGCGATGACCAGCGTCGGCCCGTCCAGGGCCACGACGTCGATCTCTCCGCTCGGGCACCGCCAGTTGCGTGCAACGATCTGCAGCCCGGCACCTACGAGGTACTCGGCGGCCAGGTCCTCGCCTCGGCTGCCCAACAGGTCTTTGGCTTTCATGGGCCCATCCTGCAGGCCTGCCCCATACTCCGCGCCGCGGCGATGGGACTGTGTGGACTGCTCCGGCCGCTCCGCACCTGTGGAGGAGCACCCACGGCTCGGAAGGGACCACAGCCGCGGGCGCCGACGTATCCTTCCTCCAACGGAGGAACTGCGCCAAAGCCGGGAAGGAGGGTCGGTGCCTGAACGTACAGCGGCTGTCGCCACGGACGCACGTCGTGTCTTCTGCGTCCTCGGGGCCACCGCGTCGGTCCTTGGCCTCGCCGTCGGGCTGCTGCTGGCCGGCGGGGCCACCGGTGTCCGGACCGGACTCATGGTCATGGCTTGGGCCGCAGCGGGTGCCCTGATCTGGACGGCGGCCGCCTGGCTTCCTGCCTGGCGCCGCCTCGCCGCCGAATCCCTGCCAGCCGTATTCCGTCTCGCCGTGATGGCCGGCGTCGGCGCGTTGACGGCCGTTCCGGCGGCGCTGGTCGAGCTGCTCCTGGCCGGCCGGCCGATCGTGGTCTGGTTCTTCGTGGGAGTCTTCGGACTTCTGACCGGGCTGCTGGGGGCAGCCGTGCTGTCCCTGCTGGCCACTCATCGTCAGCGGTAGAGCACCGGCATCGGTTCCAGGGTCACCGGTTCCAGCGGCGGCAGCGCCGGCGGTGCACCGTTCCAGCCGCGGGCCAGAGTGATGTGGGGGCGCAGCCGGGCGGCGTGCCGGAAGTTCGCGTCGCCGGCGGTGAAGGCGGCAGCGTCCTGCACCCCGCAGCGGCGCAGGAACCGCGCCAGGACGGCGTGCAGCTCGGCGTGCACCGCCAGCAGCTCCGGCACGGGCCGGTACTCGACGACCACAACCCGCCCGCCCGGTCCAAAGCCTGCAATGCCGGCCGGGTCAAGGCTGAAGCTGCCTTCCGGCAGCACGGCCCGGGTGGCCTGCAGGTACTCCCCCAGCGCGGCCAGGAACACCTCCTCCTCCAGCCCCGGCAGCGCGGCCCGCAGCACCGCCTGCACGTCCCGCACCTTGCCGAAGTGGATCAGGGTCAGGTGCAGGCGCGCCGCACTGACCAGCCGAAGGCCGTGTCCGCGCGGCAGCGCCTCCTGCAGGGTGCGCAGGTGTGCCAGCGAGGCGGCGTCGGGGCGCATCTGCGCATAGATGCGGGGATCTGACCCCAGGAGGCTGCGCAGCCCGTCCCCGGGGGCCGGCCCGCCGTCGTCTGTTGTCGTCATCCGCGCATCCTCCGCATTGTTCCGCCGTCACAGCCGGCGGCGCACGCGCCGGTGCGCCCGCGTGTGCACTACCGTAGCTGCATGCCCTTCGAGATCCCCGAACTGCGCGACGGCGCCCTGCTGCTGCGCGCCCACACCGCGGCGGACGCCGACGCCGTCTACGCCCGCTCCATCGATCCCCTGACCATCGAGTGGACCACGGTGCCGCTGGAGTACACGCATCAGATGGCCCTGGATTTCATCGCCACCGTCGCCCGGCCACGCCAGGACATGATCGTCTGGGCGCTCGACGTGGACGGGGACTGCGCCGGCACCCTTGATCTGCGCTGGCACGGTGCGGGCGTGGGCAGCCTCGGGTTCGCCACTTCCCCCGGATTCCGCGGCCAGGGGCTGATGAGCCGGGCGGTCGGGCTCGCGCTGGATTACGCCTTCGGCCCGCTCGGCTGGCAGGAGGTCGGCTGGAGCGCCAACCCGGGCAACGTGGGCTCCTACAAGACGGTGTGGCGGAACGGTTTCCCGCTGCCGGTGCTGGTGCCCGGGCTGATCAGCCACCGCGGCAGCCGGATCGACGGATGGACCTCCTCGATCACCGCCGACGCGCCGCGGGCGCCCCGGCTGCCGTGGGAGCAGGCGCAGGCGCTGCTGCTGGGCAACGCGCTGGAACCTAGCCCAGCTCGTCCGCCTTGGGCAGGGTGAGGTCGTCGTTGCGGGTCAGTTCCTCGACGTTGACGTCCTTGAAGGTGATCACCCGGACGCTCTTCACGAATCGGGCGGAACGGTAGACGTCCCACACCCAGGCGTCCTGCAGGGTCAGGTCGAAGTAGATCTCGCCGTCTGCCGAGCGGGCCTGCAGGTCGACGTTGTTCGCCAGGTAGAACCGTCGCTCGGTCTCGACCACGTAGCTGAAGAGGTTCACTACGTCGCGGTACTCCCGGTAGAGCTGCAGCTCCATGTCCGTCTCGTAGTTCTCAAGGTCTTCGGCACTCATAGCTCTATCATCCCCCCGGGCTGAAGCTCGTCCACCCCGTATCCGTCGTCGGGCTCCGCTGCGGCGGCGGGCCGCGGCGTCCCGCCAAGCCTCCACGATAGCCGGTGCAGCGGCGAGGGCCCGCCCGCCTCGAGCGCCGCGCGGTGCGCGTCGGTGGCATAGCCCTTATTCTCGTGCCATCCGAACTGCGGATATTCCCGCGCATACTCCAGCATCATCGAATCCCGGGCCACCTTGGCCAGGACGCTGGCGGCCGCCACACTGAGGCAGGACAGATCGGCCTTGATCCGGGTATGCACCGGCGCCTCGCAGGGCAGCGCGGGTTCGGCGGGAACCGGGTGGGTGATGGTTCCGCGTCCGACGCCGGGCGCGTCCAGGCCGGCAGGCAGGCCGGCGTCGTCCAGGTCGTCGAACAGGCTGGCCTGCGCCGGGGAGAGCCAGTTGTAGTTGCCGTCCAGGAGGACGACGTCGGGCGTCAGCTCAGCGCAGACCTGGGCCCAGGCGCGGGTCCCGGCCAGCCGGAGCGCGCCGGTGAGCCCCAGCCGGTCGATTTCGGCGGCGGAGGCGTGCCCGACGCCGGACGCCGCGGCCCAGGCCCGAATCCGCGGCACCAGCGCCACGCGGTCCGCAGGGGCAAGCAGCTTGGAGTCCTTCACCCCCTTCAGCGGCTTGACGGTGGCAATGTCCACGGCGACCATGCCGACGGTGACCGGGCCGGCCAGGGCGCCGCGGCCGACCTCGTCGCAGCCGGCCAGGATGCGGTAGCCGGCCTCGGCGTAGGTCCGCTCGTGGCGGAGCGTGGGCCCGGCAGGGCGGCGCCGGGCGGTGCCGGCGGTCCGGCGGGGCGCGGCAGGCACGGTGGTCACTGCCCGCTGCCGGCCGGTTCGGGAACGTCCGCGAAGACTTCCTCGTAGCTGTCCACCCCGCTGATGCGGTTCAGCGGCCAGGCGATGATTCCGGCGCGGCCTTCAATGTCGTCAATGTCGATGAAGCCGCCGTCGGAGTCCTGGTGCTCCCGGGAGTCGGCGGAGGCGTTGCGGTGGTCGCCCATGACCCAGACCTTGCCCTCGGGGACGGTGACGTCGAAGGGAATGTCGGAGGGGGTGGCACCCGGGTAGATGTACGGCTCGTCGAGGGGCTCGCCGTTGACCGTGATCCGGCCCTCGGCGTCGCAGCAGGTGACCCGGTCGCCGGGCAGCCCGATGACCCGCTTGACCAGGTGCTGCTCGGATTCGTCCGGCAGCAGGCCGACAAAGACCAGGGCCTCGCGCAGCAGGTTCTCCCCGCCGTCGTCCGCGGCCTGGGCCGGCAGCCAGCCCTTGGTGTCCTCGAACACCACCACGTCGCCGCGCTGCAGGTCCATGACATCCGGAACCAGGAGGTTCACGAAGATGCGGTCGTTGATCTCCAGGGTTTCCTCCATGGAGCCCGACGGGATGTAGAAGGCCCGGAACAGGAAGGTTTTGATCAGGAACGACAGCAGCAGCGCCACCACGATGATGATGCCGACTTCCTTGAGCCAGCTGCCGATTCCTCGTCCGGACTCCGCGTGCTGCGCGTCCCGCGGTTCCTCCGGGGTGCTGTGAGCCATGTGCCGTCCTCTTATTCCGCGGTGTTCCGCTCGGTTTCCAACTCTAGCCGCCCAATCTGGGTACTGCGCTCAAACGGCCACACGATCCGCTGCGCGCGGCCGATCACCCGCTCCTCGGAGACCAGCCCGCCGCCGGGGGCGCCGAGCAGGGACCGGGAGTCCGCCGACTCGGCGCGGTGGTCGCCCAGCAGCCACAGCCGGCCCTCGGGCACGACGACGTCGAACGCGGTCTCGCTGGGGGCGTCGCCCGGGTAGAGGTAGGGCTCCTCGATCGGTTTGCCGTTGACGGTGATCCGGCCGTCGGGGCCGCAGCAGCTCACCCGGTCCCCCGGCACGCCGATGACGCGCTTGACGTAGGCGGTGTCGCTGCCGGCCAGGCCCAGCCAGCGGCCGGCGGTGTGGGCGGCCTCGGCCAGGGGCGGGCGGCCGCTGTCCAGCGGGGCCAGGGAGCCGCGCCCGTCGAAGACGATGACGTCGCCGCGGCGCACCTCGCCGTCCAGCCGGTTCACGAGGACCCGGTCCCCCGGTTCGAGCAGCGGCTGCATCGACTCGGAGGGAATGTAGTAGAGGTCCACGATGAACGCGCGGACCAGGGCGGTCAGGATCACGGCGGCGGTGAGGGCACACAGCACGAAACGCCAGCCCGCAAAGCGGAGCCGGCGTTTCGTGTGTGCCGCGGGGTTCTCCCCGTGCACGGAGGGTACTGCGTCCAAGAAGCGGTGGGCGGACTTACTTGAAGTCGCGCTTCTCCTTGATCTTGGCAGCCTTGCCGCGCAGGTTGCGCATGTAGTACAGCTTGGCGCGGCGGACGTCGCCCTTGGAGACGACCTCAATCTTGTCGATGATCGGGGAATGCACCGGGAAGGTACGCTCCACGCCGACGCCGAAGCTCACCTTGCGGACCGTGAAGGTCTCGCGGATGCCGTCGCCCTGGCGGCCGACAACGAAGCCCTGGAAGACCTGAACACGGGAGTTCTTGCCTTCGATGATGTTGACGTGCACCTTGATGGTGTCGCCCGGGCGGAAGTCGGGAACGTCATTGCGCAGCGAGGCTGCATCGACGGAGTCGAGGATGTGCATAGTTGTCACTCCTGGTGAACGCCGCAGGTCATCCACTTTGGTCACGGCGGCAAGGATGCGGAAAACCGCACAGATGCCGTCGAAGCTGGTTTACCGGCAGGCCATGGAACAGGCCGCCCGGTGTGCCGTGGCTGTTGGCCTCGCTCCCCCTGCGGCAGGTGCGGACCCAGATGGCACAGTTTCCTATTCTGCCACAGGCCCGGCACCGGCTCCAAGCCCGGCACCGGAGGGCGGCAGCAGGCCGGCCGCTCCGACGCTCCACCCGAGCGCCGCCAGCACCGCACGGTCCCCCTTGTCGAGCACGGCGGGGTCGAGCCGCTCGAGCAGGTCCGGGCGACGTCGGGCGGTCCGGCGCAGCTGCTCGTCGCGCCGCCAGCGGGCGATGGCGGCGTGGTTGCCGCTGAGCAGCACCTCGGGGACGCCTCGGTCCCGCCAGGTGGCCGGCTTGGTGTAGACCGGGTATTCCAGCAGGCCGTCGGAGTGGGATTCCTCGACCAGCGATTCGGGGTTGCCGACGACGCCGGGCACCAGCCTGCCGACGGCCTCCACCATGGCCAGCACGGCCACCTCTCCCCCGTTGAGGACGTAGTCGCCCAGGCTCATGGGCCGGACCGTGTAGTGCTCCGCAGCCCAGTCCAGGACGCGTTCGTCAATGCCCTCGTAGCGTCCACAGGCAAAGACGAGGTGTTCCTCGGCGGCCAGTTCGTAGGCGGTGGCCTGGGTGAACACCTCCCCTGCCGGGGACGGCACGATCAGCACGGGACGGCGCGCGCCGTCGGCCGCGGATCCAGCCGCGGCTTCGTCTGCGGCTTCGTCGGCACCGCCGGCCACGTCCGTGAGGGCCTGGGCCCAGGGTTCGGGCTTCATGACCATGCCGGCCCCGCCGCCGGTGGGGGTGTCATCGACGGTGCGGTGCCGGTCGGTGGTCCATTCGCGCAGGTCGTGGACCTGCAGCTGAAGCAGCCCGTCCCGTCGTGCCTTGCCGATCAGGGACAGGTCCAGCGCGGCGAGGTACTCGGGGAAGATGCTGATGACGTCAATGCGCACTTCAGCTGCCGGCCTTCTCATCGTCGGGGGCGTTCAGCTCCAGCAGGCCCGGCGGCGGCGTGAGCAGGACATAGCCGGCCTCCGGGTCGACTTCGGGCACAATCTCGTCGACGAAGGGCACGAAGACCTCCCGTCCCCGGGTGTCGGTGAGCACCAGCAGGTCCTGGGCGGCGGTGGTGCGCAGTCCGCTGACGGTGCCGACGACGTCGTCGCCCACCCGGACGGAGAGGCCCACCAGCTCGTGTTCGTACCAGCCCTCATCGGCGTCGTCGTCGGCGTCGGTATCGGTGTCGATGAAGAGCTTGGCTCCGCGCAGTTCCTCGGCGCCGTTCCGGTCGGCGACCTCCTCGAAGGCCAGCAGCAGGATGGCCTTGTTCCAGCGGGCTCCGGCAATGGTGAGCGGGCCCTTGGCCGCCGGCTCGACGATGAACCGGGCGCCGGGAACGAACCGGTCTTCGGGCGCATCGGTGAGGACCTGGACGGTCACCTCGCCGCGGATGCCGTGCGGCTTGCCGATGCGTGCCACCTGTAACTGCATGAACTCTCCTTAGTGCTGCTGTCCCGCCCGGCCGGTGCGGGCGGGCGTAAAAAAACATCCGGCCCCTCCACCATTATCTGGTGCGGGGCCGGATGCTGAAGAAACCGCTGTGACGGTGTGCCCGGGTCGTCGGCTCAGCGCCGGCGGTCGGTATCCACGACGTCCACACGAACCTGGTCGCCTCCGGGCAGGGCTGCGATCACGGTGCGCAGTGCGCGGGCCGTGCGGCCCTGCCGGCCGATGACCCGCCCGAGGTCGTCCGGATGGACGCGCACCTCGAGCGTTTCACCGCGGCGGTTGCTGCGGGCGGCAACCTTGACACGCTCGGGGCTGTCAACGATGCCGCGGACCAGGTGTTCCAGCGCTTCGGCGAGCAAGTTACTCAGCCTCGGCCTCGGTGGAAGCAGCCTCTTCCTTCTTGGCCTTCGGGGTGATGGCCTCGGGGACGATCACGGAGTCCTTCTCGGGAGCCACGAAGGCTTCCTTCGGGGCCTTGGTCCGGAGGGTGCCCTCCTGGCCCGGCAGGCCCTTGAACTTCTGCCAGTCACCGGTGATCTTCAGCAGCGCTGCGACCTGCTCGGTGGGCTGGGCGCCGACGCCGAGCCAGTACTGGGCGCGGTCGGACTTGATGTCGATGTACGACGGCTCCTCGGTCGGGCGGTACAGCCCGATCTCCTCGATGGCACGGCCATCGCGCTTGGCACGGGAATCCATGACAACAACGCGGTAGTGTGCGGAGAACTTCTTGCCGAGGCGCTTGAGGCGAATCTTTACGGCCACTTTTGTGGTCACTCCTGATCTGAAAAAGGGGGCGAACCGCCGACTTCTGCTCCCGTGGGGCGGGCCATACTGAGGGGTTCAAAGGACAAGATGCATGCGCGGAGAGAGGGGCCACGCAGATCGAGTACCTGTCTATGATGCCAGAGAGCGGCAAGTTTTGCGACTTCGCCGCGCGGACTCCCGAACGGGGCGGCCGGTCAGCCGGGAGGCCGGCCCCGCCTGCCGGTCAGCCGGTGGCGCCGACGGCGACGCGCAGCCGGTTGCGCCACGGATCCTCGAAGCGCAGCTCGGCGCCGGTGTGGTGGCTGCCGATGCCGGCGGCGGCCAGCCGGTCGGCCAGCGCCGCGACGTCGTCGGCCGCCGGCACGGACAGCAGCACCTCGCCCAGCCCCAGGGTGTCCCGGCGCGGGCCGGCGCCCCGGGAGTTCCAGACGTTCATGGCCATGTGATGGTGGTAGCCGCCGGCGGAGACGAACAGTGCCTGCCCGTGGAAGTCCGCGGTCTTTTCGAAGCCCAGCACGTCCACATAGAACCGCTCGGCCGTCTCGACGGATCCGACCTGCAGATGGACGTGCCCGACGTCGGCCGCGGTCTCCTCCATGCCCGTGAGTGAAGCCTCGGCCAGGTGGCGCTGCAGGTACTGCGCCGGCGGCAGGGGCAGGGAGTCCATGCGGACCCGGGGCCCGTCGGCGGTTGAATCCCAGGCCCACTCGGTGCGCGGGCGGTCCCAGTAGAGCTCAATGCCGTTGCCCTCGGGATCCTGGAAGTAGAAGGCCTCCGAAACGAGGTGGTCCGCACTGCCGACGAAGGCCGAAGGGTCGTGCCGGTAGGCGACGGCGACGGCGGCAGCCAGGTCGGCCTGGCTCGCAAACAGGATGGCGGTGTGGAACAGGCCGGCCTCACCCCGCCCGGCCACCTGCAGCCCGGAGGCCGGGGCCAGGTGCACCAGCGGGGTGCCGGCGCGGCCCAGGTACAGCCCGCCGTCGGCCTCGGCGACCACCGCGAGGCCGAGCGCCTGCCGGTAGTAGCCGGCGACTGCGCCAAGGTTTCCCACCTTCAGCATCACCGTTCCCATCGCCAGGTCGGAGGGCAGCAGGTCGACGGGGCTTACTTGAAGGTTCATGCAATTAGCATAGTTGAAGCTTCATGTAATTGCCAGCGGGCGCATCGGCAACAGTGACGCCGGGCCGGTTAAACGGCGGAGGCCGCCCCACCTGCGCGGGACGGCCTCCGGTTGCTGTGGCTGGAGCCTACTTGCCGAGGAACTTTTCGAAGCCCTTGGGCAGGTTCAGCGAGCTGGGATCGAAGTCCGCATCCTGGGCACCGAACGCGGCGCCGGTGGGCAGCGCGCTGCGGGAGGCGCTGCGCCGGGCCTCGGCCTCGGCGCGCTCCTGCGCGGCCTTGGCGGGGTTGCCGGAGCGGGCCTTCTTCTTGCCCTTGGCCGCCTGCTGCTTCTTGCGGGCGCCGCCGAAGCCGCCCGGGCCGGCCATCCCGGGCATGCCCGGGATCCCGCCGCCGGCGGCCATCTTCTTCATCATCTTCTGCGCCTGGCCGAAGCGCTCCAGCAGGCCGTTGACCTCGGAGACGTGCACGCCCGAGCCGCGGGCGATGCGGGCCCGGCGGGATCCGTTGATGATCTTCGGGGCGACCCGCTCGTGCGGCGTCATGGACCGGACGATGGCTTCGACCCGGTCGATCTCGCGCTCGTCGAAGTTCTCCAGCTGCTCACGCATGCCGGCGGCGCCGGGCATCATCATGAGCATCTTCTTCATGGAGCCCATTTTGCGCAGCTGCTGCATCTGGGCCAGGAAGTCGTCGAGGGTGAAGTCCTCCTGATCGGCGAACTTCTTCGCCATCCGGGACGCTTCGTCCTTGTCCCAGTTCTTCTCGGCCTGCTCGATCAGGGTGAGGATGTCACCCATGTCGAGGATGCGGTTGGCCATCCGGTCCGGGTGGAAGACCTCGAAGTCGGTCAGCGCCTCGCCGGTGGAGGCGAACATGATCGGCTTGCCGGTGACGGAGGCGACGGACAGGGCCGCGCCGCCGCGCGCGTCGCCGTCGAGCTTGGTCAGCACGACGCCGGTGAAGTTCACGCCCTCGTTGAAGGCCTGGGCGGTGTTGACCGCGTCCTGGCCGATCATCGCGTCGATGACGAACAGCACCTCGTCGGGGCTGATCGCGGTGCGGATGTCGGCGGCCTGCTGCATCAGCTCGGCGTCCACGCCCAGGCGGCCGGCGGTGTCGACGATGACCACGTCGTGCAGCTTGGCGCGGGCCTCCTCGACGCCCTGGCGGGCCACGGCCACCGGATCGCCGGTGGCGGCCTCGAACTCGGAGCTGATGCCGGGGTGCGGGGCGTAGACCGGCACGCCGGCGCGTTCGCCGTTGACCTGCAGCTGCTTGACGGCGTTGGGGCGCTGGAGGTCGGCGGCGACCAGCAGCGGGCTGTGGCCCTGGCCCTTGAGCCACTTGGACAGCTTGCCGGCCAGGGTGGTCTTGCCGGCGCCCTGCAGGCCGGCCAGCATGATCACGGTGGGCGGGTTCTTCGCCAGGCGCAGCCGCCGGGTTTCGCCGCCGAGGATGCCCACGAGCTCTTCGTTGACGATCTTGACGACCTGCTGGCCCGGGTTCAGGGCCTGCGAGACCTCCGAGCCGAGGGCACGCTCCTTGACCGAGGCGGTGAAGGCACGGACCACGGGAACGGCCACGTCGGCGTCGAGCAGTGCGCGCCGGATCTCCCGGACGGTGGCGTCGACGTCGGCTTCGGTGAGCCGGCCCTTGCCGCGCAGGTTCTTGAAGGTTGAGGTCAACCGGTCAGACAGTGAATTGAACACGTGCCGCGCACTTCTTTCGTCGGATACTTTGGCGTGTACTTCGGCTGAAATTGCCAGGCCCAGCTGTTAAGGGTACCAAGCGACGGTACCGGGTGGGACGTTGGGCCCGTGACCGGGGACACCGTCCCCGCATGCCGGCGGCAGCCGGACGCCCGCGGCCTCTGAACACGCGGTCCGCCCGGCTGGAATTCCAGCCGGGCGGACCGTTGGTCAACAGGGCGGCTCCGGGCGATGTGCCGGGCCCGCTGCGGGTCAGAGGGCGGAGACCCCCCGCTCGCCGGTGCGCACGCGCAGCGCCTCCTCCACGTTGACCACCCACACCTTGCCGTCTCCGGCCCGGCCGGTGTTGGCCGTGGCCACCAGCACGTCGACGATGTCGTTCAGCCACTCGTCGGAGACCAGCACCTCGATGCGCACCTTGGGCAGCAGGTCCACGGTGTACTCGGCGCCGCGGTAGACCTCGGTGTGCCCGCGCTGGCGGCCGTAGCCGCTGGCCTGGCTGACGGTCAGCCCCTGTACGCCGTAGCTTTCCAGGGCGCCGCGGACGGCGTCGATCTTTTCCGGCCGGACGATGGCGGTTACCAGCTTCATGAGTTCACGGTCTCCTTCGTGGTGGCGGCGGCGACCGGGCGGAAGGACCCGCCGGTGCCCAGGCCGCCGAATTCGTAGGCGGTTTCGGCGTGCTCGCTGAGGTCCACGCCGGAGATCTCCTCATCCTCGGAGACCCGGAAGCCGATGGTCTTGTGCACGGCCAGCCCGATGATCAGTGTCATCACGGCGGAGAACAGGATCGCGATCACCGCGGCCACCAGCTGGGCGCCCAGCAGGGCGAAGCCGCCGCCGTAGAACAGGCCGCCGGCCTCGCCGTCGGCGGGCAGGGCGATGAAGCCCAGGGCCAGGGTGCCCACGATGCCGGCCACCAGGTGCACGCCGACCACGTCGAGGGAGTCGTCGTAGCCCAGGCGGTACTTGAGCCCGACGGCGAGCGCCGAGAGGACGCCGGCGACGATGCCCAGGCCCACGGCGCCGAGCGGGCTGACGTTGGCGCAGGCCGGGGTGATGGCCACCAGGCCTGCGACGATGCCGGAGGCTGCGCCCAGGGAGGTGGGGCGGCCGTCGCGGACGCGCTCCGTGACCAGCCAGCCGACCATGGCGGCGGCGGGGGCGGCGAGGGTGTTGACCCAGATCAGCCCGCCTTCCTCGGCCGAACCGGCGGCGCCGCCGTTGAACCCGAACCAGCCGAACCACAGCAGGGTCGCGCCGAGCATGACGAACGGGATGTTGTGCGGACGCTGGCTGGGGTCCTTGCCGAAGCCCTTGCGCTTGCCGATGATCAGGGCCAGGACGAGGGCCGCGACGCCGGCGTTGATGTGCACCACGGTGCCGCCGGCGAAGTCGATGGCCTCACCGACCACCGAACCGACGGCGCCCTCGGCGCTGAGCAGTCCCCCGCCCCACACCATGAACGCCAGCGGGCAGTAGACCAGGGTGACCCAGATCGGCACGAAGACGGCCCAGGCGCTGAACCGGGCGCGGTCGGCGATGGCGCCGCTGATCAGGGCGACGGTGATGATGGCGAACGTGGCGCCGAACCCGGCGCTGATCAGGTCCTCGCTGCCGAGCAGGCCTTCGAGGCCGAAGGACGTGAAGGGGTTCCCGAAGAGCCCCGCGAAGCCGTCGCCGCCGGTCATCGAGTAGCCCCAGAGCACCCAGACCACGCCGACCAGGCCGATCGATACGAAGCTCATCATCATCATGTTCAGGGCCGCCTTGGCCCGGGTCATGCCGCCGTAGAAGAATGCCAGTCCCGGCGTCATGAGCAGCACGAGCGCCGCTGAGACCATCACCCAGACGTGACCTGCAGACAGATCCATCTCCACGTCCTTTCGAAATCCGCGGGGACTTCCCGCACTCCGAAACTCTGCCGGGGCCGCATTTCGGAAAAGGCCCTGTTTGATTGCCTGCGGATTACAAACCGGCGGCCTGCGTAAAACCGCCGTAACGGCCGTGTTTCGGCTTCGTTTCCACGGCCTCTCCGCCCCGCCGGGGCTTGCATGCGCCGCCTTCGGCCCCTTCCCCGCTGCGGGCACACGACGGCGCCGCGACGGCGGTCACACCCCTGCGGCTAGGATGTCCACCTAAGACCACGATCCCCGGAGGTTATGCCCCCATGCCCGTTGAACCACCCCTGCCCGAGGACGCTTCCAGCCGGAAGTCCGACGACGGTTCCCTGCGTACCCGGGGTAACTCCCGCGGGCCGTCCCGCCGGAAGTGGCTGATCGGCGGCGCCGGCACGGCCGCCGTCGCCCTCGCCGCCGGTGCGGTGATCTTCCCGCTGGTGACCGACGACGACGAGCCGTCCGTTGCGGCCCCGACCGGCACCCCGGTGGCCTATGAGACGGAAGCGGCGCTGCCGCCGGCTCCGGAGTTCACCTACTACGAGCAGATCGGCCCGCCGGCCGGTTCTCCGCTGGAGCCGGTCGAGCCGATGTCGGTGACCGTGGCCGGCCAGACCACCGGCACCGAGCTGCCGGAGAACCTGATCGGCCTGTCCCTGGAGGCCACCGATCTGGCCGATCCGTCCCTGGCCGGGGACAACCCGGAAATGGTGCACGCGCTGCAGGGACTGGGCAAGCCGCTGCTGCGCTTCGGCGGCAACGCCGTGGACCGGCGCTTCTTCTGGACCTCCGCCGGAGAACCGATCCCGGGGAACCTCAAGGGAGACAAGGCGCATCCCGTCCGTGCCGTGACCCCGCAGGACCTGGCGCGGGTGGCCACTCTCCTGGAGGCGGTGGACGGGCGGATCGCCCTGACCGTCGACCTCGGCAACTACGACCCCGCCCGGGCCGCCGACATGGTCCGCCATGCCAGGGACGCGTTCGGTGAGCGCCTGGTGGGCATCACCGTCGGCAACGAGCCCAACGGCTACGCCAAGACCGGGCTGCGCGGCGGAGATTACGGGGTGGAGCAGTACCTCGGGGAGCTGAAGACCTACGCGCAGGCCATCTACGAGGTGGCCCCCGAGGTGCCGATCATCGGCCCCGGCACCTACGCGGAATCCTGGTGGGGGCCCTTTGCCACCGTCGACCTGCCCCAGGAGAAGATCCTCTCGCTGCACCACTACCCGCTCTCGGCCTGCGACGGCAGCGGCGACCCGCAGGGCGAGCCGATCCTGGCCAACCTGATGGATCCCCTGATCCATGACCGGGCGCAGGACTACCGGGCGCAGGCGCTGGCGCCGGGCCGGGAGAACGGCCTGGCGACCTGGATCACCGAGACCGGGCAGTCGGCGTGCCCGGGGTCGAATGAGACGACCAAGACCCACGCCTCGGCGCTGTGGGTGGCGGACTACGCACTGAGCGGGGCCGAGCTGGGCGTGGAGGCGATGAGCTTCCACAGCTCGCTGATCACCTGCCAGGGCGGCCCGCCCATGTCCGCGATCTGCACGGGCGGGGCCTACCTGCAGCCCAACGGCCAGGTGGACCAGCGGGCCAACTACTACGGCCTGTCCATGGTCGCGGAGATCCCCTCCGGTGAATTCCTCGCCACGGACGCCGCGGGCGGCGGGCTGGCCTACGCCTATTCCGTCCGGCACGACGACGGGAGCATCTCGGTGGCGCTGATCAACCAGAACAACCCCGAGACCGCGGCCCAGACCGAGGTCACCCTGACGCTGCCCGGCCGCGCGCTGAGCGGCACGATGACGCAGATGACCGGTGCCGCGTTCGCCTCCGAGGACACCACCACGATCGACGGCGGGCGGACCGAAAGCGTTCCGGCGGCCGAGCGGCTGACCGTACCCGGCTTCGCCTACGGGGAAACCACGCAGACCTTCCCGCTGACCGCGGGCACGGTGACCGTCCTGCACTTCACCCTGCAGTAAGGCCGGCGGCCCCGAGGGGCATGCAAAGAGCCCCGCAGCCCGATCCGGGCTGCGGGGCTCTTTGCGTCGCGGCGGATGCCGCCGGAGCGTCAGTTCAGCAGGGCGTCCACGAATCCTTCGGCCTCGAACGGGGCCAGGTCGTCGGGGCCTTCTCCCAGGCCGACCAGCTTCACCGGCACGCCGAGGGTGCGCTGGATGGCGACGACGATGCCGCCCTTGGCGGTGCCGTCCAGCTTGGTCAGCACGATGCCGGTGATGTTCACGACCTCCGAGAACACCTTGGCCTGGGCCAGGCCGTTCTGCCCGGTGGTGGCGTCCAGGACCAGCAGGACCTCGTCCACCTCGGCCTGCTTCTCGATCACGCGCTTGACCTTGCCCAGCTCGTCCATCAGCCCGACCTTGTTCTGCAGGCGGCCCGCGGTGTCGACCAACACGGTGTCCACCTCGCCGTCAATGCCGGCCTTGACCGCCTCGAAGGCGACGGACGCCGGGTCCGCGCCGTCGACGTCGGACTTCACGGTGGGCACGCCCACGCGCTGTCCCCAGGTGGCCAGCTGCTCCGCGGCGGCGGCGCGGAAGGTGTCCGCCGCACCCAGGATGACGTCCTTGTCCTCGGCGACCAGCACGCGGGCCAGCTTGCCCACGGTCGTGGTCTTGCCGACGCCGTTGACGCCCACCACCATGACGACGGCGGGCTTGTCGGCGTGCCGGTCCACGGCCAGCGAACGGTCCATGGACGGGTCCACCAGCTTGATCAGTTCCTCGCGGAGCATGCCGCGCACTTCCTCCGGGTTCCGGCTGCCGGAGATCTTCACCCGTTCGCGCAGGTTGTCGACGAGCTCCATGGTGGGCTCGGTGCCGAGGTCGGCCAGCAGCAGCGTCTCCTCGATCTCGTCCCAGACGTCCTCATCGATTTTGTCGCTGGCCAGCAGCGCGAGCAGGGCCTTGCCCAGGGCGTTGTTGGACTTCGCCAGGCGGGCGCGCAGCCGGGCCAGCCGGCCCTGGACGGGCTCAGGGGTCTCGATCGTCGGGGCGGGCGCCGGGGCGGCTTCCTCCAGGTCCCGCAGGTCGTCGGGAACGACGACGTCGGGCGCGGGTTCGGCCGTCGGAGCCTCCGCGACGGCGGTGCTGCCCGAGGCCTGCGGCAGGTCGTCGGCGTCGCGCTTCGTCGGGTAGATCTCCGGGCGCTGCCGGCGGCCGCGCACCAGCAGCGCTGCCACGGAGCCGACCACGGCGATCGCGATGACCACATAGATCACTATCGAAAGAGTCTCATTCACGCCTCCCAGCATTGCATATCGGCGTCGGCGGGCACACGGTCCCGGGCAGTGCGAGAATCAAGGCATCATGGTGCGCGCTTCCCGACTTCTCATCCCCCGCGAAATCAAGGTCCTCATTGCTGCGGCCTTCGTCATTGCCCTCGGCTACGGGCTGGTGGCCCCGGTGCTGCCCCAGTTCGCGCAGAGCTTCGACGTGGGCGTCACCGCCTCATCGGTGATCGTCAGCGCCTTCGCGTTCACCCGCCTGGTGTTCGCCCCGGCCGGCGGGCAGCTGCTGGAAAAGTTCGGCGAACGCCCGGTCTACATCTGGGGCCTGCTGATCGTGGCCCTGTCCACCGCGGCCTGCGCCTTCGCCGGCACCTACTGGCAGCTGCTGCTGTTCCGCGGGCTGGGCGGCATCGGCTCCACCATGTTCACCATCTCCGCGATGGGCCTCATCATCCGGCTGGCGCCGCCCGGAGTCCGCGGCCGGGTGTCCGGCCTCTACGCGTCGTCCTTCCTCATCGGCAACATCGTGGGCCCGCTGGTGGGCGGGCTGCTGGCCGGCTTCGGCATGCAGGTGCCGTTCCTCGTCTACGCCGTGGCGCTGCTCATTGCCGCCGGAGGCGTCGCCTGGCAGCTGAAGGCCGTCGAGCCGGCCGGAGGCCCCGACGCCGGGGCGGCGGCCGCCTCCCCTGCCTCCGGGCAGGACGCCGCCGACGATGCCGTGGCCGCCGCCGGCCCGGTCCAGGGCGAGCCGGTGACCGAGGTGGCCGCCGGGACCGCCGGCCGGCCGGCAGGCCGGGCCGGGCGCGACACGCGGCCCCGCCTGACCGTCCGGGAAGCGCTGCAGGATTCGGCCTACCGGGCGGCCCTGGCGTCCTCCTTCGCCAACGGCTGGTCCTCCTTCGGGGTCCGGAACTCGCTGCTGCCGCTGTTCGCGGCCGCGGTGCTGGCCGGCGGCAGCGAAACCGCCGGCATCGCCCTGACCTTCTTCGCCGGCGGCACCGCCCTGGCCCTGCTGTTCTCCGGCCGCCTGACGGACAGCTGGGGGCGCCGGCCGATGGTGCTCTCCGGCCTGGCGCTGAACGCCGCGGCGACGGCCGTGATCGGCTTTACCGACAGCGTGCCCCTGTTCCTGGCCGTGTCGGCCCTGGCCGGGCTCGGCACCGGCATGCTGAACCCGGCCCAGCAGGCGGCGGTGGCCGACGTCGTCGGCAACGAGCGCAACGGCGGCAAGGTGCTGGCCGCGTTCCAGATGACCGCGGACTCGGGGGCGATCATCGGCCCGATCCTCGCCGGGGTGCTCGCGGACACGCTGGGCTACGAATGGGCGTTCGCCCTGACCGGAGCCGTCGCCCTGCTCGCCTTCCTGGTGTGGCTGGGCGCGCGGGAAACCCTGGCCGGCCGCCCCGCCGCCCGCACCGGGTCTACGATCGAGGAATGAAGCCCTTCCTGCTCCTGGCCACCCGGTCAGAGGACGACGCCGCCGATGAGGAGTACGAAGCCGTTGCCCGCTTCGCCGGCCTGGATTCCTCCGGCCTGCACCGGCTGCGGCTGGAGCGGGGCCCGCTGCCGGACCTGGACCTGGACCGCTACAGCGGGCTGATCACCGGCGGCTCCGTGTTCAACTCCAGCGACCCCGAAGACGCCAAGAGCCCGGTGCAGCGGCGCGTCGAGGCGGATCTGGCCCGCCTGCTGGACGAGGTGACGGCGCGGGACTTTCCGTTCCTGGGCGCCTGCTACGGCGTCGGCACGCTGGGCCGGCACCAGGGCGCCGTCGTCGACCGCCGCTTCGGTGAGCCGATCGGCGCCGTCGAGGTGTCGCTGACCGACGCCGGCCGGGCCGATCCGCTGCTGGAGGGGCTGCCGGAGCGCTTCCACGCCTTTGTCGGCCACAAGGAGGCGGTGGCGAAGCTGCCCGCGCACGCGGTGAACCTGGCCGGGTCCGCCACCTGCCCGGTGCAGATGTTCCGGGTGCGCAGCAACCTGTACGCCACCCAGTTCCATCCGGAGCTGGACGTCCCGGGCCTGCTCACCCGCATCTCGGTCTACCGGCACGCCGGCTACTTCCCCGAGGAGGAAGCCGAGGCGGTGATGGACTCGGTGCGCGGCGCCAACGTGCAGGCGCCGCCGCGGATCCTGCACAACTTCGTCCGCCGCTACGCCCGCTAGCTGTCCCGCCTTCCCGACACTGCGGGGCCGGGCTCCCCTGCCCCGCCGGCCTGCTCATCGCGGCCGGGCTGGCTCCCCGCGGCGGTCGGGGCGTTCCATGCGCTGGCTGATCACGGTGGAGACGCCGTCGCCGCGCATGGTGACCCCGTACAGGGCGTCGGCGACCTCCATGGTCCGCTTCTGGTGCGTGATGACGATCAGCTGGCTGGACGCGCGCAGTTCCTCGAAGATGGTGATCAGCCGGCCCAGGTTGGTGTCGTCCAGGGCGGCCTCCACCTCGTCCATCACGTAGAACGGCGAGGGGCGGGCCTTGAAGATGGCCACCAGCAGGGCCACCGCGGTCAGGGACCGTTCACCGCCGGAGAGCAGCGAGAGGCGCTTGATTTTCTTGCCGGCCGGCCGGGCCTCCACCTCGATGCCGGTGGTGAGCATGTCCTGGGGATCGGTGAGCACCAGGCGGCCCTCCCCGCCGGGGAACAGCCGGCCGAAGACGCGCTCGAACTGGGCGGCGGTGTCGTGGAAGGCCTCGGTGAAGACCTGCTCCACCCGCTGGTCCACTTCCTTGATGATGTCCAGCAGGTCCTTCCGGGTCGCCTTGAGGTCCTCGAGCTGGGTGCTGAGAAATTTGTGCCGCTCCTCCAGGGCCGCGAATTCCTCCAGTGCCAGCGGGTTGACCTTGCCCAGGGCGGCCAGGTCCCGCTCGGCTTTCCGCAGCCGCTTCTCCTGCTCGGCGCGCACGTAGGGCACCCCGGACGGGATCGGGTTGCCGTCGTCGTCGACCTCCTGGCGCAGGGCCGCCCACTTGTCGCCGTCGCCGTCCTCCGGGACGGGAACCGGCTGGTCCGGTCCGTAGTTGGCGAGCAGGTGGTCCGCCGTCATGCCCAGTTCCTCGACCGAGCGGGCCTGCAGCGTTTCGAGCCGCAGCCGCTGCTCGGCGCGCTGCAGTTCGTCGCGGTGCACCGAGTCGGTGAGCCTGGCCAGCAGGGCCGCGGCCTCGGCGTTGGCCGAGCGTACCGTCTCCAGCTCGGCGCGGCGTGCGTTGCGCATCGCTTCGGCCTCGTCCCGGTCGGCGGCGGCCCGGGCGAGCGAGACGTCGGTGAACGCGAGGGCGGCGTCGGCGGCCTGCGCGACGGCGTGCGCGCGGGCGGCCTGCCGGCGGCGGCGCCGGGCCCGCTCGGCGGCTGCGGCGCGGGCCCGGCGTTCGGCTTGGGCGGTCCGTTCCAGGGCGGCGGCGCGGCCCGTGGCCGCGGAAAGCTGCTCCTCGCAGGAGCGCAGGGACAGCCGGGCTTCCATTTCCGCCTGCCGGGCCTGGACCGCCGCGGCGTTGAGCGCCTCGAGCCGGTCCCGGGACGGTTCCGCTTCGTCGGCGGGCTGCTGTTCGGCCGCCGCCAGGCGGTCCTCGGCCTCCTCCAGGGCCGTGCGTTCGGCGGCCAGGTTCTGCTCCGCGGCCTCGATGGAACGCTGCAGGCGTGCCGCTTCGCCTTCGGCTGACCGCAGCACGGATCCCAGCGAGCCGAGGCGCTCGGCCACGCCGGCGAGCCGGGCATCGGAGTCGTGCAGGGCGGCGAGCGCCGCATCGGCGCGGGCGGCGGCCTCGTCCCGGGCGGCGACGGCGGCGGCCAGGGCCTCGTGCGCCGTGTCCCGGCGGGCTTCGGCGTCCCGCAGCCGGGCCTGCGTCTCATCGACGGCGGCCTGCACCTCGATCAGCCCCGGCGCCGACTCGGATCCGCCGCGGGCGTGGACGGAGGACACCAGGTCACCGTCCGCCGTGACGACCCGCAGTTCGGGCGCCTCGGCCAGTACGCGGACGGCGTCGGCCAGCGTGGGAACCGCCACGGTGCCCGCCAGCAGCCGCCGCAGCGGCTCCAGCACGTGGTCCGGGCCTTCCAGCAGGCCGGCGACCGGTTCGGCGCCGTCGGGAACAGGCATGGAGGCTCCGGTCGCCGGCGCCGGGTGCCGGGGGGCGAGCAGCAGCTCGGCCTGTCCCGCGTCCGCGGCCTTCAGCTGTTCCAGGGCGGCCACGGCCGCGTCGACGCCGGTGACCGTCAGCGCCTCCGCGGCGCCGCCCAGCGCGGCGGCGACAACGCGTTCGCGTCCGGCCGCCACGGTGACCAGCTCGGCCAGCGGCCCGAGCACGCCGTCGAGCCCGGCGTCCAGCAGCGCGGCGCTGCCGTCACGCCGCTGGAGCCCCACGGCGAGGGCGTCACGGCGGGCGGCCAGGGTCTCCCGGTCCCGCTCTGCCTGCCGTTCCTCGTCCCGCAGCCGCCGGACCTCGGCTTCGGCCTCCTCCTGGCGGGACAGCGCCTGCTCGTACTCTTCGTCGAGGCCTTCCTCGCCCTGCTCGGCGCCGGCGGCTTCGGCCTCCAGGGCCGCGAACTCCTCCGCGGCCCGGGCGCGGCGCTGCTGCCCGTCGGCGACCAGGCTGCGCAGCCGGCCCAGCTCGGCCTGAGCGGACTCCACCCGGGAACGGGCAGCGCCGACGGTGCCGGCGAGGCGGGCCAGGCCCTCACGGCGGTCCGCGGCGGCACGGAGCACGGCGGCCAGCCGCTGTTCCTCCGCGGCGGCGTCCTCCTCCGCCTCGAGGCGGACCTCCACCGCGTCCTCCAGGGCCTCCCGGCGGGCCTCGACCTCCTCCTGCAGGGCACCGGCTTCGGCGCGCATCCGCTCGGCCTGGGCGCGCAGCTGTTCCGGGTCCCGGCCCGGGGCCGGTCCGCCGTCCGCGGCCCCCAGCAGCCGGCCCCGCTCCCGGGCGAGCTCCCCCAGGGAGCGCAGCCGCTCGCGGACCGCGGAGAGCTGGTACCAGGCCTCCCGGGCGGCTGCCAGGCGCGGGGCGGCGTCGGCGGCGGCCCGTTCGAGCTGCTGCTGGCGTTCCTGCCCGGCGGCGAGCTCCTGCTCGACGGCGGCGCGGCGTTCCTTCAGGGCCTGTTCGTCGGCGGCGTCCTTGGCCAGCGCCGCCTCGAGGACGGCAATGTCATCGGCCAGCAGGCGGGCCCGGGCGTCGCGGACATCCTGCTGCACCTGCCGGGCGCGGCGGGCGACGGCGGCCTGCCTGCCCAGCGGTCCGAGCTGGCGGCGGAGCTCAGCCGTGAGGTCCGTGAGCCGGGCGAGGTTCGCCTGCATGGCCTCCAGCTTGCGGACGGTTTTCTCCTTGCGGCGCCGGTGCTTGAGGATGCCGGCGGCCTCTTCGATGAAGCCGCGCCGCTCTTCCGGACCGGCGTGCAGCACCCGGTCCAGCTGCCCCTGCCCGACGATCACGTGCATCTCCCGGCCCAGGCCCGAGTCGGAGAGCAGTTCCTGGATGTCCAGCAGCCGGCACGGGGCGCCGTTGATGGCGTATTCCGAGCCGCCGGCCCGGAACAGGGTGCGGGAGATGGTGACCTCGGAGTATTCGATCGGCAGCGCGCCGTCGGCGTTGTCGATGGTCAGCGCCACCTGGGCGCGGCCGAGCGCCGGCCGGGAGGAGGTCCCGGCGAAGATCACATCCTCCATCTTGCCGCCGCGCAGGGTCTTGGCGCCCTGTTCGCCCATCACCCAGGCGAGTGCGTCGACCACGTTCGATTTGCCCGATCCGTTGGGGCCCACCACGGCCGTGACGCCGGGCTCGAACTCAAACGTGGTCGCCGATGCGAAGGACTTGAAGCCGCGCATCGTGAGGGTCTTCAAATGCACAGCTGATGCACGCTTCCTGCTGCTGGAGTCATTCCATAAATCTACGCGGTACACCACAATAAACCGGGTACCCGCACGGCATGGTCCCGGGGAGCGCGCACGACAACCCGCCGGAGGAAAGTAGGCTTTTGGAGGGATCAGACGATCCCGACGCGAGGTTGGGCTGTGCGGCGGCCGCCAGCGCATGAGTAACAGGCAGCAGACAAGGCAGGCATTTTGACCGGGAACTTCACCTTCCAGCACAGCAACACGGCCCTCTTGAGCGTGACCAGCGTTGAAGCGCCGGTGGTGGTCTCGTCGGACGAATTCGACAAGCGGCTTGCCCCGTCCCTCAAGCGGCTCCGGCTTTCCCGCAGGCTTTTGGAGCGGGTGGCCGGCGTCGAGGAGCGCCGCTGGTGGGCGCCAGGCGCGGACTTTGACGACGGCGCGATCGAGGCCGGAGCGAAGGCCATGGCCGAAGCCGGCATCGAACCCCACCAGGTGGGCCTGCTGATCAACACCTCGGTCACCCGACGGAACCTCGAGCCCTCGGTGGCGGTGAAAATCCATCACGGACTGGGGCTGCCGTCCTCCGCTTTGAACTTCGATCTGGCCAACGCATGCCTCGGATTCGTCAACGGAATCACGCTTGCAGCGAACATGATCGAGTCCGGACAGATCGACTACGCGCTGATCGTGGCCGGCGAGGATTCGCAGAAGGTCGCCGAGGCGACGTTCTCCCGCCTGAACCGGGAGGACTCCACCCGCGAGGACTACCTGCGCGAATTCGCCAGCCTGACCCTGGGCTCCGGCGCAGCCGCGGCCGTGATCGGCCGGGCCGACGCCCATCCCGGCTCGCACCGCATCCTCGGCGGCGTGTCCCGCGCCGGCACGGAGCACCATGAGCTGTGCGTGGGCGGGCATGACGGCATGTACACCGACACCAAGGGCCTGCTCGACGGCGGCCTGGAGCTGGTGGTGACCGCGTGGCGGGAGGCGCAGGAGCAGGGCTGGAACTGGTCCGCCATGGACCGCTACGTCACCCACCAGGTCTCCACCTCCTACACGAACGCGATCATCAAGGCCGTGGAGCTGGACCGTGAGCGGGTGCCGATCACCTTCCCCAAGTGGGGCAACGTGGGCCCGGCGTCGCTGCCGATGACCCTCGCCCAGGAGGCCGAATCGCTGAACCCCGGCGACCGGGTGCTGTGCATGGGCGTCGGCTCCGGCCTGAACACCACGATGATGGAGATCGCGTGGTAGCTGCAGACTGGCCCGGCGTGGCCGCTTCCTGGTCCACCCATGTGCAGGTGCCCTCCAGCGCCGCCGTCGACCGCCCCGGCACCGTCCGCACCTGGCACGTGCTCGACACCGCGGCCGACCTGGCGGAACGGGGGCTGACCCCGCGGGGCACCATCCTGTGCGTGCACGGCAACCCCACCTGGTCCTACCTGTGGCGCAGCGTGGCAGCTGCCGCCGCGGACGCTCCGGGCGGGCCCTGGCGTGTGGTGGCGGTCGATCAGCTGGACATGGGCTTCTCGGAGCGCACCGGCGCCTTCCGCCGCCTGGCCGACCGCATCACCGACCTTTCCGACCTCACCGAGACGCTCGGCCTGGACACTCCCGTGGTGACGCTGGGCCATGACTGGGGCGGCATCATCTCGCTCGGGTGGGCGCTGCGGCACCGCAGCCAGGTGGCCGCCGTTGCGCTGCTGAACACCGCGGTCCATCCGGCCGGCTTCGAGCTGCCCGCTCCGCTGCGCCTGGCCCTGCATCCGGCCGTGCACCGGGCCGGGACGCGCAGCACCGACGCGTTCATCCGCACGACGCTGTCCCTGGCCCACCCGGCGCTGCCCGCCGACGTGCGCCGCGCCTACAACGCCCCGTATCGGGGAGCCGAACGGCGCGACGGCGTGGCCAACTTCGTGGCGGACATTCCCGCCGACCGGTCCCACCCCAGCTGGCCGGCCCTGGAAACCGTGGCCGAGGGCATCCGTTCGCTGGACGTTCCCGCCCTGATGATGTGGGGCCCGCGCGATCCGGTGTTCAGCGACCGCTATCTGCGGGACCTGCTGGACCGGCTGCCGCAGGCGGACGTGCACCGCTTCGAGGGCGCCGGGCACCTGGTCGCCGAGGACCGGGACATCGCCGCACCGCTTTTCCAGTGGCTGCAGGCGAACCTGGGCGCGATCGGAGACGCTACGTCCTCTCCCATGTCATCGTCCGCGGACTCGTCCTCCGCGCTGGACTCCCCCGCGTCGTCGGCCGCCGAGCCGTCCGCCGGGACCGCTGCCGGGTTCCGGCCGATGCTGGCCGAACTGGACGAGCGGCGCACCGATTCCTCCCCCGCCGTGGTCGACATGGCGCCGCTGGGCGGGCAGGACGGCGCCGGGCCGCTGAGCCTGTCCTGGGCCGAGCTGGCCGAGCGGGTCGATGCCCTCGCCGCCGGGCTGGCCGCCGCCGGCGTCCGGCCCGGAACCCGGGTGAACCTGCTGGTGCCGCCGGGCATCGAGCTGACCTCGCTGATCTACGCGTGCCTGCGGCTGAACGCGGTGATTGTGGTTGCCGACGCCGGGCTGGGCACCAAGGGGCTCAGCCGGGCCATCAAGGGCGCCGGCCCCGCGTTCCTCATCGGCATCGAGCGGGCGCTGATCGGCGCCCGGGCGTTCGGCTGGCCGGGCACCCGGATCAGCGTCGCCGAGCTCTCCCCCGCCCGCCGTCGGCTGCTCGGCATCCGGCATTCCGTGGCTGACCTCATCGCCGCAGGTTCCCGCGCCGGCGCGGACCGGGCCTGGCCCGACGTCGAGCCCGACGCCGACGCCGCCGTGCTGTTCACCTCCGGGTCCACCGGCCCCGCGAAGGGCGTCGTGTATACGCACCGGCAGCTGACCGCCATGCGCGATGCGATCCGAAACACCTACAACCTGCGCGCCGGCACGTCGCTGGTGGCCGGCTTCGCGCCGTTCGCGCTGCTCGGCCCGGCGCTGGGAGCGACGTCGGTGACCCCGGACATGGACGTCACCTCGCCGCGCACCCTCAGCGCCGCGGCCCTCGCGGAGGCCGCCGTAGCCGTGGACGCCACGACGGTGTTCGCCTCCCCCGCCGCGCTGGCCAACGTGCTGGCCACCGCCGGTCAGCTCAGCGGCCGGCAGCGAGAGGCACTGGCGAAGGTCGAGCTGCTGCTCTCCGCCGGAGCCCCGATTCCGGAGCCGCTGCTGGCCCGGGTGCAGGACCTGGTGCCGCAGGCCGCGCTGCACACCCCCTACGGGATGACCGAGGCGCTGCCGGTGACGGACATCGACCTGGCCGGCATCCGCGCCGCCGGGACCGGGAACGGCGTCTGCGTCGGCACCCCCGTCTCCGGGGCCCGGGTGGCGATCGCCGAGGTCTTCCCTGACGGTTCCGTGGGCAGCGAGGTGCTGGCCACGGCGAACGTCACGGGTGAAATCCTCGTCAGCGCCCCGCATGTGAAGGACCGCTACGACCGGCTGTGGATCACCGAGTCCCGCAGCTCCTCCATCCCGGGCTGGCACCGGACCGGCGACGTCGGGCACCTCGATGACCAGGGCCGGCTCTGGGTGCAGGGAAGGCTGGGGCACATCCTGACCACCGCGGAGGGGGTCCGCACCCCGGTGGCCGGTGAGCAGGCGGCGGAGGCGGTCGACGGCGTCGGCCGGGCCGCCGTCGTCGGCGTCGGTCCGGCCGGAGCGCAGGTTCCGGTGGCCGTCATCGAAACCCAGCCGCCGGCCCGCCGGGCCGGAGCTGCCTCCGCCGAGCTGTCCGGCGCCGTCCGGGCCCGGGTGCGGGAGCAGTGCGGGCTGGATCTGGCAGCGGTGCTGGTGCTGCCGCAGATGCCGACGGACATCCGCCACAATTCCAAGATCGACCGGACCGCGCTGGCCGGCTGGGCCTCGAAGGTGCTGGCCGGCGGCCCGGTGCCGCGGCCGGGCAAGGCCGGCCCCACGGTGCCGGCGGCCGAGCCGGCCGGGCAGGGGGCCCGCCGATGAGCGCCGCCGACGTCCAGGTGCCGCGCAACGTCCTGGTGACCGGAGCCAGCGGGCTGCTCGGCGGTGCGGTCGCCGAGCTGCTGGAGGCCAGGGGCCACAAGGTGCGCACCTTCCAGCGCAGTCCCGGCCGGCCGGGACGTGACGCGGTGGCCGGATCGGTGTCCGACGCCGAGGCGGCGGCCCGCGCCGTGGCCGGCATGGACGCCGTCATCCACCTGGCCGCGAAAGTCTCCTTCACCGGGGAATGGCGCGAGTTCGAGGACACCAACATCCGCGGCACCCGCGTGCTGCTGGACGCTGCCCGGGCCGAAGGGGTGCGCGACGTCGTGTTCGTCTCCTCGCCGTCCGTCGCGCACTTCGGCGAGCCGATCGCCGGAGCGGGCGCCGGGACCGCCGACCCGGCCCGGGCGCGGGGCTTCTACGCCGCGTCCAAGGCCGAGGCGGAGCTGATCGCCCTCGACCAGGATTCCGAATCGTTCCGGGTGACGGCCATCCGGCCCCACATCGTGTGGGGCCCCGGCGACACCCAGCTGGTGGAACGGGTCATCGACCGCGCCCGCTCGGGCCGGCTGCCGCTGCTCGACGCCGGCGCGGCGCTGATCGACACGACCTACATCGACAATGCCGCGGCAGCCATCGTGCGCGGCCTGGAACGGATGGACGCCGCGCACGGCCGTGCCCTGGTGGTGACGAACGGCCAGCCCCGCCCCGTGGGTGAGCTGATCGCGGGCATCTGCACGGCGGCCGGCGTACGGCCTCCGGGCCTCAGCGTTCCGGGCAGCCTGGCCCGCGTGGCGGGCAGCGTCATCGAGAAGGCATGGCTGGCTGCCGGCAAACGCGGGCTGGTCCACGACGAGCCGCCGATGACCAGGTTCCTGGCCGAACAGCTGTCCACCTCGCATTGGTTCGACCAGCGGGAGACCCGGGAGGTGCTGGACTGGGTGCCCGAGGTGTCCATCGAGGAAGGCATGCGCCGTCTGGCCCGGCACTACGGCGGGACGGCCGAGGCGTCCGATGGCCGGAACGGCCCCTCCGCCCACCGAGCCTGACCTCCTGTACCGACAGATCAGCCAAGCTGCAAGGAAGCGAACCCGTGAACAGCCTGAAGAACATTGAGTCGTGGCCGGTGGAGAACGCGGCGGCCGCCCTGGTGTCCGCCGACGGCGGGGTCATCGGCACGGCCGGTGACCAGGACCGTCGCTTTCCGCTGGCCTCGGTGACCAAGCTGCTCAGTGCCTATGCCGTGCTGATCGCCCTCGACGAGGGGGCGCTGGAACTCGATCAGCCTGCCGGCCCGGAGGGTTCCACCGTGCGCCATCTGCTGGCGCACTCCGGCGGATACGACTTCGGCGAGCGCACCGTGCGATACGAGCCCGGAACCCGTCGCCTTTACTCGAATGCGGGGTTCGAGGTGCTTGGCGAGACCCTCGAGGCGGCCACCGGCATGCCGTTCGCCGCGTATCTGTCCGAAGGTGTCCTGCAGCCGCTCGGCATGGCGGCGACCGCGCTTGAGGGTTCCCCGGCTGCCGGTGCGGTGTCCACCGCCGGTGACCTGAGCCGGTTCGCAGCGGAGCTGCAGTCGCCCGTGTTGACCGATCCGGGCAGACTGCGCGAGGCCACCCGGGTGGTCTTTCCCGGGCTGTCGGGTGTCCTTCCCGGCTTCGGCCGACAGAAGGAGAACGACTGGGGCCTGGGCTTCGAGATCCGCGCCCATAAGGCACCGCACTGGACGGGTACGAAGAGCTCCCCGGCCACGTTCGGCCACTTCGGCCAGTCCGGCACCTTCCTCTGGGTCGATCCGGCGGCGGGGGCAGCGCTCATCGGCCTGACGGATCGGGATTTCGGCCCCTGGGCTGCGGAAGCATGGCCCGTGTACACGGACGGGGTACTCGCCGAGCTGGGTGCCAGCTGACATTGCAGGCTGGCTGCGGTGCCAGCTGACACTGCAGGCTGGCTGCGCTCGGCCCGGCGGTTCCCTGCTCATGTCTCGGGCTCATGTCATCCCGGGCGGTTGCCGTGTTCCGGGCAGCGGCGGCGCCGTTGATCGGTACCGATGCCCGGTGGGAGTGACTGTCTCCACTTCGGAATCCCCTGGTCCTGTTGGGTCGCTGCTCCAACCGGGAGCTTCCTTCGCCTGATTGCAGGCCTCGCACAGTCCCTGCCCGTTGGCTGCGGTTGTCGGTCCGCCACGGCTGTGGGGCCGGACGTGGTCTATGTGCCGGATGGGTGCCCCACACCACGGCATCCGGCAGACCTGGTCCCTTACCGCGATGAAACGGGCCAGCGAGGATGGAAAGAGCCGCGCCCGAGAATCCATGGCGACCAGCTCTCCGGTACGCGGAGAGGCGAACAGCCGGCGTATCCATCGTTCCTCAGCACCGCCACCGCCCCGGACGTCATCGAGGATGCGAGCTCCGTTCGTAGCCTCTCGGTCACGGCTGCCGGCCGGAGAGCTGCCGTTGTTCCGCGGCTCCGCGCCCCGGCTGCCGGCCGGAGAGCTGCCGTTGTTCCGCGGCTCCGCGCCCCGGCTGCCGGCCGGAGCGCTGCCGTTGTTCCGCGGCTCCGCGCCCCGGCTGCCGGCCGGAGAGCTGCCGTTGTTCCGCGGCTTCGCGCCCCGGCTGCCGGTCCGCTGTGAGCGCACCAGGTCCCTTGCCCATTGGGCAGGGACGGGTCCGTACCCGGGGACCAGCGCGGGCTCGGCATCGCCGGCGAGCAGGGTCCTGTCCGTCATGACCAACTGCACCTCCACGCGTGCGTGGCCGGCGTCGGCCAGCCCGGTAACGCGTTCGACGAGGGTGTCCGCCATGATCTGTCCGCGCCCCCGGGGGTCACCGGCAGCGCGGAGCCGGTCCGCTTCCCTGCTCAGCGCTGCGTACACACCCACCCCCTGGGCGACGGGCAGCAGCCCGGTCAGGTAGGTCATGGTGTCCGGCGCCGGCCGGCAGGACACGAACCTGTCGGCAGCCGCCTTCGCGGCACGGTTTACGGCAGATTGGGGATCGAGCCGGTACGCGGCCGCCTTCGCCCGCCCGATAATCTGCCGATCACCGAGCCGTTCCAGCACCTCCGGGTCCCCGGCAACCTCCTGGTCAACGCGCTGCCGGTCCTCCACGCTAAGGCACGCGGTTTCCCGCACCAGCAGCGTCGCCCGCCACTCGCTGATCCGCCCGGCAGACAGCGCGCTGAGCGTACAGGGCATCTCGGCCGTGAGTGCCTTGGCGAAGCCCAGCAGCCGGCCGCCCCGGCTGGGTGACTCCCGGCGGGCCAACGCGATCTGTGCCGCTACGCCCCGACCCTGCTGTTCGCGGGGAAGGCCCGCCAAGGACTGTTTCCGGCGCTGGGACATATCGAACGCCGCAGCAGCGCGGGCCTGCTCGGCCGATGCGGCGGCTTTGAGTTCCTCCAGAGCACGAATACGGTCAATCAGCTCCGCGTCGGCGTCGAGGTGAGGCTCTTTCGATGCCGACGCGGATACCGGCGGCGACCCCGTTGCGGCACCCGACGGCAGTCGCGACGGCGCTGCTGCCGCCGACGCATGTCCTATTGCCGCTGCCGACACCGATTCTTCGCTGCTTCCTGCCAGGAGCTGTTTCCATTCCCGAATGTGTTCAGCTCGGAGAGGCCCCCGCTCGGTAGGGGCGGAGCCTGCCCGCCCGAAAACCTGCCGAGGGCTCCCGTCGGCTATGTCCTGGCTGATCCCCGCAGGTTCCCCGGCGACGGGCCGAGCAGCCTGCTGCGGCACCGAGGCCACATCCAGCGGTGGCTGCCCATCGTACCTTTGAGGCAGAATCAATTCGAACATGTGTTCGAGTCTATGGCAGCGTTCACCCCGGAGGCAGGTTTAGGGATGCGGGGGCGTTACCTCACTCAGCGGCGTCCGCCTACCCGCTCCACTGCGTCGTACCCGTCCTCCACAACTCGCCGAAAATCGCGCCCCTCCACAACGCGCTGAAACCCGTCCTGCACAACTTGTCCACGGGCTCTATGAGCGCCAGTTTCGCGACCGCCATACCAACGCCTCGCCCGCCCTACCAGCGCCCGTTCCGCGGCCGGGGCTGGCACACCGGGCAGGTGTACGAGGAGCGGTTCATAAAGGACTCACGCCGGATCAGTGTCGCCAGTCCCCGTTCCTCGCAGCGCGGGCACGGCAGCGCCTCCCGCCCATACGCGTTGAGGGACCGCGCAAAGTAGCCGGACGCACCGTTGACGTTGACGTAGAGCGAATCGAAACTGGTTCCGCCGGCTTCGAGTGCACGCGCCATGACGTCCTGCACCGCGTCCAGCAGGCGTTCGGTTTCGGGCCGGCGGATGGTGTCAGTGGCGCGGGCATAGTGCAGCTTGGCAGCCCAGAGCGCTTCATCCGCATAGATGTTCCCGATCCCGGAGACCATCCCCTGGTCGAGCAACGCCCGCTTCAGCCCCGTCTTGCGCCGCCGCAGCGCGGCATGGAAGCCGTCACGGGAAAAGGCCGGGTCCAGCGGATCCCGGGCAATGTGCGCCGCTTCCTCCGGCACCAGCGCCAGCGGCGTTTCGGCGAGCCCGCCGGGCTGCCCGTCGGCCGTCGGCACCAGCCGGGAAAGGAACATGCCGCCGAAAATGCGCTGGTCCACGAACCGCAGCTGCGTAGGCAGCGGCGTCCCGTCGGCGTCGTGCGCCTCGCCGAGCACCAGGCGAACCTTCAGGTGCTTCTCATCGGGCTGATGCGGGTCCTCCACCAGCAGCTGGCCGCTCATGCCCAGATGCGCCATAAGCGCCTGGGTGGGCGGCGCCGTCGGCTGCTCACCCTCGCCGCGCAGCGGCATCCACAGGAACTTGCCGCGGCGCACGGCATCGAGGACGACGGCGCCCTCCAGGTTTGCGCGCAGGTCCTCGGCGCCGGCGGGGTGCCGGCGGACGGACCGGGCGTCCAGCACCTCCGCCGTTTCGATGGTGCGGCCGCGGACCCAGCGGGCGAGTCCGCGGCGCACCACCTCGACTTCAGGCAGTTCGGGCATGAAGGCTCAGCGTTCGGCGGGTTGCGAGGCCGGTGCGGCTGCGGAAGTGCGCACGGTGTCGGCCAGGCCGGAATCGGTCCGGGCGGCCGCCTGTTCCTCGGCGCTGCGCAGCAGCTTCCAGGACGCGGCTGCTGCCTCCTGCTCGGCTTCCTTCTTCGAATGGCCGGTGCCGCTGCCGTAGGGCCGGCCTCCGATCACCAGGACGGCTTCGAAGCTGCGGGCATGGTCCGGCCCCGAACCGCTCACCTGGTATTCGATGTCGCCGAGCTTTCGGGCGGCGGCGATCTCCTGGATGCTGGTCTTCCAGTCGGTACCGGCGCCGAGGGCTTCGGTGTCGGCCAGCAGCGGGCCGATCAGGCGCATCACCATGGCCCGGGCGGCTTCAATGCCGTTGGTCAGGTAGACGGCGCCGATGATGGCTTCCGTGGTGTCGGCAAGGATCGAGGCCTTGTCCCGGCCGTTGGTCAGCTTCTCCCCCTGGCCGAGGAGGATGTACTGGCCCAGCCCGAGGTCGCGGGCGATCCCGGCGAGGGCACGCGTGCTGACGACGGCGGAGCGGCGCTTGGCGAGCTCGCCCTCGGAAAGGTCCGGGTGGTCCCGGAAAAGCGCGTCCGTCACGGAGAAGCCGAGAATGGAATCGCCCAGGAATTCGAGGCGTTCGTTCGTGGGAATGCCGCCGTGTTCGTAGGCGTAGGAGCGATGTGTGAGCGCAAGACGAAGCGTCTCGGCGTCGATGTCGACGCCGAGACGCTTCGTAAGCTCTTCAGTGTTCTTCACTTTTGAGATTCGACCTGAAAAGCGGTGCAGTGCCGGCCCTTCTCCGGGAAGGCCCGGCGGACACCGGTCTTAGACGTCTGCGACCTTGCGTCCCTTGTATTCAAGGAACAGCGCGGTACCGGCCGAGTCGGTGACAACCTTGGCCTGATGCGGCAGGCTGTAGGTCACGCGGCCGTTCTCGACGGTCTTGACCAGGTTGGGCGCAGTGGCCTTCCACTGGGACCGACGGGCACGTGTATTCGCGCGGGACATCTTCCGCTTGGGAACAGCCACGACTAACTCTCTTCTCTCTCGTCTGACTCTGTACTTGTTGCCGCTTCCGCGGTCATGCCAGCCAGCCCGGCGAGGGCTGCCCAGCGAGGATCCACGACCTCATGGTGGTGCTCCGGATCCTCTTCAAGGCTGGCTCCGCATTCGGAGCAGAGGCCTCTGCAGTCCTCCCGGCACACCGGCTGGAACGGCAGGGTGGTTACCACTGCGTCCCTCAGTGCCGGTTCAAGGTCGATGCTATCCTGCTCGATCCGGCGCTGCTCCTCTTCCTCTTCGAAGGACTCTGCGTCCTCGTAGTAGAAGAGTTCCTGCACGTCGACTTCCTGGTCATACGCGAGGGGCTTCAGGCACCGTCCGCATTCGCCCCGGATGGGAGCGACCACGGTTCCGGATACCAAAATCCCTTCGTGCACGGCCTCGAGCCTCAGGTCCAGATCAATTTCCGAACCCTCGTCGACGCCGATCAGCACCACACCGAAATCCTTCGGTGCCGGCACATGTTCCTGCATGGTTCGCATGGTCCCCGGGCTGCGCCCGAGGTCCTTGACGTTGACCGTCAGGGGCGAACCCGGATTTGTCCGCGAATGAACGCTAATGAGAACTCCTGTAGAACATAGACCGACATATCATCTTAGCCTGAGTCGGCCCCCAGACCCAAACCGGCAGCTGCGCCGACTGTCCGGGCCCTGCCCTGCGGGCCGGATACCACCTCCATCCTAGCGCGGGCCTGCCGCGAAGACAGCCGGGCGCCTCCCGTGGGGGCGACGACGGCGCGGGCGCCTCCGGCGGGGCGCCCTTCCGGACGGGCGACGACGGCGCGCGGGCACACCCCGACGGCCACCCGTGCGGCTCCCCGGTTCAGGCGGCAGCGGTTTCCTGCCCTAAGGTTGCGGTGTGCCCAGCTCCACCTTTGTCGCCCCCCGCCTGCGCCGCAGCCTGCTCTCCGCGGCCGCGGCACTGATGTGCGTGGCGTTTCTGTGGCTGTTCACCTCGATCAACCTGTTCCGCTTTCCGCACCCGGACCAGCCTCCGGAGTCCGCGGACGCCGTCGTCGTCCTGGCGGGCGCGGCGGAGGAACGGCTCGACGTCGGCCGGCAGCTGTGGTGGGAGGGGCGCGCACCGGTCCTGGTCCTCTCGACCACCGACACGCCCGGAAACCAGCGGACTGATGTGCTATGCGACCACGGAACCAACCCCCGCGTCGTCTGCTTCAGCCCCGACCCGATGACCACCCGCGGTGAGGCGCGCGCCGTCGCCCGGCTGGCCGCGGAGAACGGGTGGGACGAGCTGATCGTGGTGACCTCGCGCTACCACCTGGTCCGGGCGCAGGCGAACCTCGAGCAGTGCAGCGGGGCGGACATCACCATGGCGGCTTCGGAGCCCGATCTGGGGCCGGGCCAGTGGCTGTCCCGCTTCGTCGAGGAGTCGGCGGGCACGGCGGCGGCGCTGCTGCGCCCCGCATGCGCGAACGCGATCTGAGCGGCCTGCCGCCCGGGCGCTCCTCCCCCGTCAGTCGCCCATCAGCCGCTTGTGCACACCGTGCGGCACATACTCCGTAATATCGCCGCCCAGACCGGCCACTTCCTTGATCAGGGTGGAGGACAGGTGCGTGTAGCCGCTCTCCGCCGGCAGGAAGACGGTTTCGACGCCGGTGAGGTGGCGGTTCATCATGGCCATCGGCAGCTCGTACTGGTAGTCCTGCGTGGAACGGATTCCCTTGACGATGGCATTGGCGCCGTGTTCGCGGCAGAAATCGGCCAGCAGGCCCTCGCCCATGGGCACCACGCGCACGCCGGCGAGCCCGCGCACCGATTCGCTCACCATCTCCAGGCGCTGCTCGTCGGTGAACCGGTACTTCTTGGCGTAGTTCGTCGACACGGCAACGATCACCTCGTCGAAGAGGTTCGCGGCCCGCGCGATGATCTCCAGGTGTCCGTTGTGGATGGGGTCATATGAGCCGGGGCACACTGCACGTTGCATCCCACGAATCTACCAAGCCCGCCCGTCACCGCCAGCCGCCCGCCGTGACAAACCGCGCCGTCCGCGCGCCGGCACGCAATACTGGAGAACATGACCGACTCGAACGCAGACACTCCGCTGGCCCTTTCCGGCTCCGCTCCGGCGCCCTGGCAGCGCACCGCCGCCGGCGCCAACCTGCTGGGGCCGGGCGGAGCCCTCGGCACCGTCATCTTCGAGGAGATCACCGGACTCGCCGCCCGCCACGGCGCCATCAACCTGGGCCAGGGCTTCCCGGATGAGGACGGGCCCGCGCCGGTGCTGGAAGCGGCCCGCGACGCCATCGCCTCCGGGCACAACCAGTACGCACCGGGCCAGGGCCTGCCGGTGCTCCGCGAGGCCGTCGCCGCTCACCAGGAGCGGTTCTACGGGCTGCGCCTGGACCCGGCCACGGAGATCATGGTTTCCACCGGAGCCACCGAGGCCATCGCGTCCGCCCTGCTGGCCCTGTGCGGGCCCGGCGACGAGGTGCTCACCTTCGAGCCCTTCTACGACTCCTACGGCGCCGTCATCGGCCTCACCGGCGCCGACCACGTCACGGTGCCGCTGCACGCCCCGGATTTCCTGCCCGACGACGAGCAGCTGGCGGCCGCCTTCAGCGACCGTACCCGCGTGGTACTGATCAACAACCCGCACAACCCCACCGGCACCGTCTTTCCCGCGGACCTTCTGCAGCGCATCGTCGACCTGGCGGCCCGCCATTCGGCCGTGATCGTGACCGACGAGGTCTATGAGCACCTAACCTTCGAGGCGCGCCATGTACCGGTGGCGACCCTCGACGGCGCCGCGGAGCGGACCCTGACCATTTCCTCGGCCGGCAAGACGTTCTCGGTGACGGGGTGGAAGGTGGGCTGGCTGACCGGTCCCGCGGAACTGGTGGCCGCGGTGCGCACGGTCAAGTCCTACCTCAGCTACACCTCCGGCACCCCCTTCCAGATCGCCGTCGCGCAGGCCCTGGCGCTGCCGACGTCGTTCTTCACCGGTACCGCCGCCGTCCTGGGTGCAAAGCGCGACCTGCTCAGCGAGGGCCTGCGGGCGGCCGGGCTGGGCGTGTACCGGCCGCAGGGGACCTACTTCGTCCTGGCCGACGTCGCCCCGCTGGGCTTCGACGACGCCACCGACCTGGCCCGCCGCCTGCCGGAACTGATCGGCGTCGCGGCCATTCCGGTCGCGCCCTTCTGCCATGACGACGGCGCCGAACGCACCCGGACCCTGCTCCGGTTCGCCTTCTGCAAGAAGACGGACGTGCTCACCGAAGCCGCCGACCGGCTGGCCAAGCTGGGCGCCGCCCTGTGACCGGGAGCGGCGGCAACGCAAAGCACCCGTCGAGGCTGCTGCGCGGCATCGGCGCCCACGCGGTGATCCATCCGGACGGGTACAGCGACGGCGCGTGGGTGCTGAGCATCGGCGGAGCGGAGCAGTCGCATGTGGATCTGGCCCGGCCGCAGGAGATCTTCTACGAGTACCTGCGGCGGATCGGCAACGTGCTGGACCTGGCCGCTCCCCCGGGCCGCCCGCTGCGGGCGCTGCACCTGGGTGCCGGTGCCCTGACTCTGGCCCGATACCTGCAGGCCACCCGCCCGGGGTCGGAACAGCACGCGGTGGAGCTGGAGCGTGAGCTGCTGGACTTCGTCCTGGCGCATCTGCCGCTGCCGGAGGGCACCCGGCTGGAGCCGGTGATCGGCGATGCGCGGGAGGAACTGGAGCGGTACGCTCGCGGGTCCTTCGACGCCGTCGTGCTCGATGTCTTCGCGGGTGCGGACGCGCCGGGCCATCTGACCGAGCCGACCTACTATGCGCAGCTGCTCTCGCTGCTGACGGAGTCCGGGGTGCTGCTGGTGAACGTCGGCGACGATCCGCCGCTGGCGTTCGCGCGTGCCCAGGTGCGGGCACTGCAGGAAGCCGTGGAATCAGCGCGGCCCGACGCCGGCGTCGCGGCGCTGGGCGAACGCAGCATGTTCTCCGGCCGTTACCCGGGTAACATCGTCCTGGCCGCCGCGGCGACGGGCTGGCCCGAGGAATGGACCGGTGCGCTGCTGGCCGCCGGGCCGCATCCGGCGGCGGTGCTCACGGGCGAGGAATTGGACCGCTTCGCGGGCCAATAGCCCCCGACGTACCCGTCGGGTTGGATCTGAGAGCGCGTGCGGGCCGTCTGACTCGGGCACGCGGCCGGGCTCAGGCCTGTTTGTCGGCGGCTTCTTCGGGGACGGCCGGTTCAGCAAACCAGAGCACGGTCTCGCCGTACTTCCGGTCCGCGAACCGCTCCAGGCCCGCCGGCCACTGCGGTTCCGGTGAGCGTGCGGAACGCTCGACCACGACGACGGCGCCGTCAGCCAGGTGCGTGGCCAGCTGTGCCAGGACGGTGCCAAGGTCGGGTTCGGCGTCGCCGTACGGCGGGTCAAGGAACACCAGGTCCCAGGTGATCCCCGCGGGGATGCGGGCCAGATAGGTCTCCACCTTGGCCCGGTGGACGGAGACCCGCGGGGCGCCGAGCCTGTCATTGAGGAGGTCCGCGTTGCGCCGGCACACGGCGGCGGCCTTTTCTGCCGCCTCCACCAGGTCCACGGCTGCGGCGCCTCGGCTGGCGCTTTCCAACCCGAGCGCTCCCGAGCCGGCATACAGGTCAAGCACCCGCGCGCCGTCGAGCACCCCGTAGGACTCAAGGCGGGAAAACAGGGCCTCCTTGACGCGGTCGGTGGTCGGGCGGGTGTTGTCCCCGGGAACGGCTGCGAGGGTGGTGCCGCCGGCGGCTCCGGCGATGATGCGGCTCATGGTTCAACCTTATCCGCCGGCGGTGGACGCTTCTTTCCGCTGCCGGCGCGGGACACCGATCAGCCCCGGTCGAGGAAGGCCTGCGCCTCGGGATCCAGATACCGCGAAATGGCTGCCGCCAGCGCAGGAAACTCCGCCAGCTCCGGATCCTGGCGGATCAGCAGCTGGGCGTCATCGCGTGCCTGCGCGATCAGGGCCTCGTCCTGCACGGCACGGAGCAGGCGCAGGGTGGAGCGGCCGCCGGACTGCGCGGCACCGAGGATGTCGCCCTCGCGGCGCAGCTCAAGGTCCCGACGCGACAGTTCGAAGCCGTCAGTGGTGGAGGCGACGGCATCGAGCCGTTCCCGGCTCGGGTGCCCGTTCTCGAGCCCGGTGACCAGCAGGCAGGTGCCGGGCAGCCCGCCCCGGCCCACCCGGCCGCGCAGCTGGTGCAGCTGGGAAATACCGAACCGGTCGGCGTCGAGGATCACCATCAGGGTGGCGTTGGGGACGTCCACACCCACCTCGATCACGGTGGTGGCCACCAGCAGGTCCACCGTCCCGCGGTTGAAGCCCTCCATGACGGCGGCCTTTTCCTGCGGCTCCATCCTGCCGTGCAGCATGCCGATCCGGGTGTCGGCCAGTGCCGGCAGCGACGAGAGCCGCTCATAGACGGCAGCCACGGAGGCCAGCTCACGCTGGGCTCCTGCCCCGGCCGGCTCCGCCGTTCCCGGCAGCAGTCCCGGATCGGAGCCGGGCTCCTCGTCCCGGTCACCGATCTTGGGGCACACCACGTAGACCTGCCGCCCGGCGTCGATCTCCTCGCGCGCCCGCTGCCAGATCCGCGCCTCCCAGCCCGGATGGTCCGCCAGCGGGGCCAGATGCGTGCTGATCGGCGCGCGCCCGGCGGGCAGCTCGGCAAGGGTGCTGACCTCCAGATCGCCGAACACGGTCATGGCGACGGTGCGCGGAATGGGCGTGGCGGTCATGACCAGCAGATGCGGGGTGCTGCGGCCGCGGCTGCGCAGGACGTCACGCTGCTCGACGCCGAACCGGTGCTGTTCGTCGACCACCACCAGGCCCAGGTCGGCGAACTGGACGTTCTCGGACAACAGCGCGTGGGTGCCCACCACGATCCCCGCCTCCCCGCTGGCAATATCCAGCATCGCCGCACGCCGCTGGGCGGTGGGCATGGACCCGGTAAGCAGCCGCACGCGGGTGCCTTCGTCGTCGCCGCCGAGCAGGCCGCCCTCGGCCAGCGGGCCGAGGGTTCGGGTGATGGAGGCGTAATGCTGCGCGGCGAGGACTTCGGTGGGCGCGAGCAGGGCCGCCTGCCCGCCGGCGTCGATCACCTGGAGCATGGCCCGCAGCGCCACCAGGGTCTTTCCGGAACCGACCTCGCCCTGCAGCAGCCGGTTCATCGGATGCGGGCGGGCCAGGTCCGCGCTGATCTGCTGCCCGACGTCGGCCTGTCCGGCGGTGAGCGTAAACGGCAGGTCGGCGTCGAACCGGTCCAGCAGCCCGCCCTCCCGGGACGGGCGGGCCGTGGCGTCCTCCAGCTCGGTGAGCGCCCGACGCCGGGCCAGCTCGGCCTGCAGCACCAGGGCCTCCTGGTAGCGGAAGCGGTGGCGGGCGCGGTAGGCGTCGGAGAGCTCGGCGGGCCGGTGGATCATCTCGAAGGCCTCGACCATGCGGGGCAGCCCGTCGCGGCGGCGGATCCGCTCCGGCACCGGGTCGGCCGGGGACGCGCCCTGCAGCCCGTCGAGCAGGACGGCGACGGCGTCGGCGATCTTCGGGCTGGCCAGCGCGGCGGTGGCGGGATAGACCGGGATGGGCCGGCGGGCAATGTCCTCGTCGAGGTCGGCGTCTTCGTCGAGGACCACGTAGGTGGGGTTGGTCAGGGTCAGCTGCTCCCGGTACATCCCGACCTTGCCGGAGAACAGCGCGCGCACGCCCACCCGCAGGTCCTTTTCCGCGGTGTAGCCGTTGAAGAAGCTCAGGTGCAGCCGGCCGAGCGTGCCGTCGGTGTCGTCGGTGACCACCACTTCCAGGAGCATGCCCTTGCGGGTGCGCATCCGGCGGGAGTTCGCGCTCTGCACGCGGGCGATCAGGGAGACGTCTTCGTCGTAGGGCAGCTCGGCGATCGGCGTCAGCTCGCCGCGTTCAAGATAGCGGCGTGGAAAGTGGTGCAGCAGGTCGCCCACCGTTTTGAGGCCCAGCTGCTTCTCCAGCTTCGCGGCCGAGGCCTTGCCCAGCCGGCGGTCCAGCGGAAAATCGAGTTCAGCGGGCAGGTCAGACTTCATGCGTCTCGGGGATCTCCCGGGTTTCGTGTCCGTCGGCGGACAGCTCGGTGATGGTCACATTGGTGGGTTCGCCCACACTGCGCAGGGCGTCCAGCGCGGAGCCGGCGTCGGGGGTGTGCACGTGCACCCGCCAGCGGTAGCCCTCCCCCACCGGCTCGACGGCGCTCATGATCACGGACTCGCCGAGTTCATCCAGCTGCAGGCGCAGGGTGGCGGCGTCGAGCGGGCTGAGGGTGATGGTGCACATGACCTCCACCCCCTCCATCTGCGGCTGCGTGGAGTGGATGTGCGGTGCCTGCACGTCGTAGCCGTGCAGGCCGTCGAGCAGCTCCTCCTGGAGTTCCTCGCCGAGGGCCGCGGCACGCAGCGCGTCGAGGATCAGCAGGAACCCCACGCCGCCGGCGTCCACCACGCGGGCGGCGGCAAGTTCATCGAGCTGCTGCTCGGTGTGCACGACGGCGGCCAGTGCCCCGGTCACCATGGCCCGCAGGCTGGCGGCGAGCGCGGCGTTGCTGTCGTCGCCGGACTTCGCGCCGTCCTGTTCGGACACTATGTGGGCGGCTTCCTCGAGCACGGAGAGCATGGTGCCGGGTACGGGATCGCTGAGCACGGACCAGGAACGCAGCTGCGCGCGCTGCAGGGCTTCGGCCAGCAGCGGAGCGGACAGGCGGGTGTGCCCCTGCAGCGGTTCCGACATGGAGGTGAGGAAGACCGACAGCAGGGTGCCGGAGTTGCCCCGGGCCTGCTCCATGGCGGCCCGCCCGGCGGTGCCGAGCAGCTCGCCGATGTCCGTGGTCTCGAGCGATTCGACCGCTTCGGCGGCCGCACACAGGGTGCGGTACAGGTTGGTGCCGGTGTCGCCGTCCGCGACCGGAAAGATGTTGATGGCGTTAAGGCGGTCGCTGTGGTTGCCCAAGGACACTTCGGCGTTGCTCAACCATCGCTTCAGCGCTTGCGCGTTGGCGGTGATCTTATTCTGCAAAACGGTTCCGTTCCATGCTGGCCTGCCTTCCGGCTGGCGGGCGCCCTTGCCCGCAGCCCATTTGTCAGTGTTGAGCCTACCGCAGGGCACCGACACCGTTCGAGGTCCCTGCGGGGCCGACGGGCCGGGCGGAACGACGGGCGGGAAGCCCGGTTTACTCGCAACCGCGCCTCCACCACGCAAATATCACTCGTGGTCATGTCTGCCAACCAGACATACACTCAGCCGCATTCCGCGCCGCCGTGAGCTGCGCGCGCCAAGTCCGAGGAGTCGCAATGGGGGAATCACCACCGCTTGTGATGCCCGTGTACGGGACGAGGCCGGAGGCCATCAAAATGGCCCCGATCATTAAGGAACTGCGGTCCAGGACGACCGTCGAAGCGTTCGTCACCGTCACCGGCCAGCACCGGGCCATGCTCGACCAGGTCAACGACCTGTTCGGCATAGTCCCGGACCACGATCTCAATATCTTCCAGCCCGGGCAGAGCCTCAACGGCATCCTCACCCGCACCCTCGACGGGCTGGACAAGCTGTTCAGCGTTAACAGGCCGGACGTGGTGCTGGTGCAGGGCGATACAACCACGTCTCTGGGCGCCGCGTTGGCGGCCTTCCATCAGGGCATCCCGATCGTCCACGTCGAGGCGGGCCTGCGCAGCGGCAACCCCTGGTCGCCCTTCCCTGAAGAGGGAAACCGCAAACTGATCAGCACGATCGCGTCTCTGCACCTGGCGCCCACCGAGGGCAGCCGGCGGAACCTGATCCGCGAGAACGTCCGTCCCGAAGACATCGTGGTCACGGGCAACACCGTCATCGACGCCCTGTTCCGGACCGTTGCCCGGGACGTTCCCTTCCGCGACCCCGCGCTGGAGCGCCTCGCGGCCTCGGGGCGGCAGATCCTGCTGGTCACCACCCACCGCAGGGAAAACCAGGGAGAGGCCATGCGCGGAGTCGGCCGGGCACTTGCCCGGCTCGCGGCCGAGGAGCCTGACCTCGCCGTGGTGCTGCCGGCCCACGCCAATCCCGCCGTTCGCGGGGCACTGCTGCCGGCGGTGCGGGAGAGCCCCAATGTCCTGGTTACGGACCCCCTGCCCTATGGGGAGTTCTGCCGTCTGCTGTCCATTTCCTACCTGGCCCTTACGGATTCCGGCGGCATCCAGGAGGAAGCACCCAGCCTGGGGGTTCCCGTCCTGGTCATGAGGGACAATACCGAGCGTCCCGAAGCCGTGGAGGCCGGAACCGCCAGGCTGGTGGGAACGGATGAAGCCCGGATCGTCGCCGAAGTCCAGGCCCTGCTCCGCGACAGCGGCAGCTACCGCCGTATGGCGGCGGCGGTCAATCCCTACGGCGTCGGGGCGGCGGCCCGGGCCAGCGTTGCCGCCATCGAACGGCTCCTGGGCCTTGAGGACCGAACGACGCAGCGGGCCTAGCCGGAAAGAACTGCTTTCCAGTCGGCGATGAACCGTTCCTTTGAGTACCGGTCCTGAATGGCCCGCGCGGCCAGCGACATTTCCCGGGTCAGCTCCGGGTCCGACAGTCCCAGGATCAGTGCATCCGCGAGCTCGGTTTCGTTTCCATGTTCCACGAGAAAGCCGTTGACGCCGTTCTGCACCATTTCCCTCGGGCCGTATTTAATGTCGTAGGCGACCGGGACACATCCTGCCGCCATGCTTTCCGCCAGGGAAAGGCAGAATCCCTCATAATCCGAGGCCACTATGGACATGGCCGCACCGAGGAAAACGGTTTCCGCATCCGCGGCGAAACCGGCGATGCTCACGGATTCCGCGAGCCCCAGGTCGCTGATTGCCTTGGCCATCGCCTGCTCGGAGCTGCCCCTGCCGTAAAAGACCAGCTTGGCCTCGGGCACGGCGTCAACCACCCGGCGGAACGCCCGAACCGCGGCCAGCTGCCCCTTGATCTCCTCGAACCTTCCGACCATGACCACTTTCAGGCCGTCCCGGGGAGCATCGCGCGAGACGGCCGGAACGTAGTGCGGGATGGTGTGCAGCGACGGAAGCCTGCCATGCGATTTCCACAGGTCCCGTCGCTGCTCCTCCGTCAGCACCACCACGTGCCGGCAGTCGGCCAGGTGGTTGAACAGGTCCGCCATCTCCGGGCGTACGGGCGCGCCGTACCGATACGGCTTCGACAGGTGGTTGTTGTGGACCGTGTAGACCACCCGGGCATCGAATTCGCGCTCAAGCGCCGTCAGCGCTGCGCGTCGGCTGCCGTATTCGGAGATGATGGTCGGAGCGGACGTGCCCGGCAGCACAAAGTACCGCATCCAGTAGTGGAAAACGTCGACCATGCTCCGGCACTCAAAGCCCTCCGACGTGCGTGGATACAGTTCCAGCCCCAGAATGCGCTGGCTTGCTTCATCACGGGATTCCTCGAGGAAACATCGGCCCCGCCGGTCAACGTAGCGGACCACCTGCGGCTTGCCGGTACTGCCCATGATGTCGATCCGGCAGGGGCGGCCCCGCGAATCGTGCCAAATGCGTCGCGTATGGGCTCCGTCGTCAAGATGGTCGATGAACACCACGCGGTCCCCCCGCAGCAGGACGCGGTGCCGATACTGTCCCTCGAACCGGCCGGCCAGGGCATCGGTACGCCCGCCCATCGCCTGGTAGACCCAGCCTTCTCCGCCCAGGGGACTCTCGTACGGCTCATCCGCAGGGTAAAGCCGCTGCCCGGCAAGGTCATGGAACATGTAGCGCACCGTAATCGCGCCGCCGATCCTCCTGTGGTCCAACAGCTCCCGCGTCTGGTCGTCGTAGTCGGTGGAGAAGTGGTCGACGAGTATCTCGGTGCTGATCCCCGCTTCGGCAAAGGTCTCTGCCCGCCGCAGCACGGACATCGCCAAGCCTGTGGGCCGGCCCGGAAGGACTCCGATCATGGCCACGTACACGTGTCCGTTCTCCATGCCGTGCTCCTGGGGTGGACGTTGTTTCGGGGATGGACCTGGCTGAACTTTAGGGGCGGATTCGCCGTATATTCCACGTAGCTTTTTCGGTTGGCCGCCGCCCGCCCGGGGACTATCATCCCCGCATGGTGCAGCTGAATACGCTCTCGACGTATAAGGATGACAACGGAAACCGCATCCTCTACTCCGGCCCGAACCTTTCCGGAGTACATATAGACTTCCGTGGATCCGGCAACACGATCGAGGCCGCCGGAAACATCCGCCCCGGAAAACTGAATGTGACCTTTGACTGCGACAACGGGACGCTGCGCCTCGGCGGGAGCCGTTTCGGAACTTTTTCCGCCTTTATCCGGGTCGGTCAGGACTCGCTGGTGTCCATCGGCGAAAACGTCACGACCACCAACAGCTGCGTGATCTCCGCCGTGGAGGGCACTGCCGTAACCATCGGCGACGACGTCATGCTGGCCAGCGAAAACGAGCTGCGCGCTGATGACGGACATGCCATCTTCGACATCGCATCGGGAAAACGCGTGAACTGGTCGAAGGACATCTCGGTGGGCAACCACGTATGGCTGGCGAAGCGGGCGGTGCTGCTCGGAGGTGCCGAGGTCGGCGACGGCAGCGTCATCGGCTTTGCCTCGCTGGTTACCGGCCCGGTACCCAACAACTGCGTGGCCGTAGGTTCCCCGGCCCGCGTCATCCGGCGCGACATCGCCTGGGAACGCCCGCACCTGTCCAGGGCACGTCCGTTCTACAAGCCGGACGCCTCCACGGTCACCCGGTCGCCCTACTGGAATCCGACCCGGCCCGCTGACACCCCGGCCTAGCTCGGTAAACCTAGCTGCGCCTCTACAGCGCCACGGCCGCGAACCGGGCCAGGGCGTCCTTCTGGTAGACCTCATAATCGAAGGGCTCCTGCGGGATAGTCCCTTCCAGGAAGCGGCGCATGCCGCCGGCGAGACCTTCCCTCCCGTCCTCCACCAGGAGTCCGTACCCGTCCTTGAGCACGCTGCGCGGCCCCACCACATCGGTGGAGATCACCGGCAGCCTCAGGATCAGCGCCTCGAGGACGGCCAGGCCCTGCCCTTCGTATTCGGATGAGAAGACGAAGCAGTCGGCCCGTTTCAGGGCCGGAAACGGATTTGCCCGGCGACCTGCCAGCATGACCTTTTCGGTCAGCCCCAGCCGGCGGACCAGCGCGGTCAGTGACTGATGCAGCGGGCCGTCGCCCAGGATCGCCAGCCTGGTCTGCGGATGCTCCGCGTTCACTGCGGCGAATGCCTTGATCAGCCGGGCATGTCCCTTTTCCGGGGAAAGGCGCCCGGCCGTCACGAAGAGGGGCCCACCCGCCGCCGCAAACGCGGCAATATCTGCATCCAGGGCCTCCTCTGCCAGCCGGACGGTCTCATCGGGATTGATGAGGTTGTTGCAGAACGTGAAGGATTCAGGGTCCAGCCTGAACCTGCCGGCGAGGCTGCGGGCATTCTCCTCGGCGACACTCTCGGTGACCGAGGCCAGGGCATCGAACCGCCGGTACAGCCGGAAGTTGCCTTCCAGGTATTCGAACCGGGTCCGCCATTCCCGGTGCATATCGTTGTGAAGCCAGACCGTTTTCCGGCTCCCGGGCGGCGCGCAGCCCAGCAGCGCCGTCCAGAACCTGGCGTACCCCTCGAAGCAGATCACCGAATCAAAGCGGCCGGCGCCGAAAACCCGGCGGAACTCACGGGCGAAGGCCCGGTCGATCACGGCCCACATCTCCTCGGAGTCCACGTCGTGCTGGGAGTTGAACTTGTCGATGACCCACCGTTCCTCCGGCGTCAGCACGTGTGCTCCCACCCGGCCCAGCACCCGAACATGGTCCGGGTTCCCGGCGAACTTCTCCAGCCTTTCCGGGCGGGATGCCAGGGCTTCGGGGTCCACGACCACGTAGACGTTGTTCTCGTCCCTGTCGAGGTGGGAGGTCAGGTTCAGGTAGGAGGTGGTGATGCCGTTTGGCAGGAAGGAGCCCTGAAACATCAGCACATTGCGGCGGTTATCGCTCCGGTTCGGCAGGTCGTCCGCAGTGCTGCCGAAAAAGAAGAACTCGAGCACCCGCTGCGAGGCCGCCCCGTCCTCCCGGGGGCAGAACTTTTCCCGCGCCCCGAGATGGCCCATCGGCAGGACGGCATGCTGCGCCGACGCCAGCAGGGACTTGACCGCCTCCAGCACCTCCGGGAGCGACCGGCACACCGTCCCCGGCATTTCCTCCAGGTCAAAGTAGAGCCCGCGCTGTTCCCGGTAGTCCTCCAGATCATAGGCGTAGTGGATGATGGGGCGCCCCGTGGGGATGAAGTCGAAGAAGATGCTGGAGTAGTCGGTGATCAGCAGGTCCACCACGGCCAGCAGGTCGTTCGTGTCGATGTCGGCGGGCACGGCGTGCCGCTGCAGGGCCGTGCCCGCGCCCGGGCCTGTCATCGTGTGACCCCGGTACAGCAGATGCCAGTTCCCCCCGGCCAGCGCGCCGACGTCACGCCGAAGCCGTTCCTCGTCCACGGCGCGGCTGGCCAGGGACCCGCGCCAGGTCGGGGCGTAAAGAACCACTTTCCGCCCGGGCGGGACGTTGAGCCTCCGCCGCAGCCTGGCCTTTTCCTCCCCCGACGTGCCGATGACGGCATCGATGCGCGGGTAGCCCGTCAGGGCGATCCTCCCCGCGAACAGGCCCGCGACGTCGTATCTGTCGATCAGACAGTCCGCGGTGAACCGGTTGGGGGCAATCATGTGCGTTGCGTGCAGGAAGTTCCGCGCGGCGTTCCGATGCTCCAGCACCCCTCCCCGGATGTCCCGGCCCAGGGTTTTCAGCGGCGTGCCGTGCCAGGTGTTGAGGTACTGCTGGCCCTCGCGTCGGATGAAGTAGGGCGGGAAGGTGTTGTCGTTGACCAGGTACTCCGCGCTGGCCAGGTAGCGCAGGTACAGATCGCTGTCCCGGGCCACGAAGACAAAGTCCGACCGCCCGGCGAACTCAGCGGGAATGTGCTCACGGTTGTTGAGCACCCAGACGTGGCGGAAACCGTGGAACCGGACGTCGGCCAGCACGGCGCGGCACAGATGCAGCGGGTTGCCGCCCACGACCGCCCCGTGGCCGCTTTCATACAGGATCGTGCCGCGCCGCAGCGCCAACGTCTCAAGGTACTCCGTGTAGGGCATGATCCGACGATGCAGCTTTTGGCGCATGTACGGCACGGTATCGACGCCGTGGGGCCGCTTGAACTGCCGTGTCTCCAGGAACGCTGCGCACGCTTCGCGATACCTGCCCAGCCCCGTCAAGGCCCGCCCCAGCCTGAACCACCGATCCGGGTTGTACTGCTCCGTCCGTTCCACCGCCGCCTCATAGGCGGCGGCCGCGACCCGGGCAAATCCGGCCGCCTCGGCCCGCAGCCCGACCCGGTGACAGAGATCCGCAGACTGGGCTGCCTGCGCATCCGCAAGGTTCCGTTCCAGTGCCTGTTCGAGGTTCGTGTCGTTCCGGGCTGCGGCTGCCGCTGCGACCGCAGCCGTACCGTCGTGCGCAGCGGCGGGGGCGGGGTCCTTGCGGGACAGGAGGAAAGCGATGCAGGCTTCGCGGTGGCGGCCCTGCAGATGCAGGACGTAGCCGAGCCGGTACTTCCAGTAGGCGTGGTCGTCCCCGGGGCTGTGCAGGGCGCGTGAGTAGGCGGCCTCGGCTCTGGCCGGGTTCCCCAGCCGCTCCCATGACAGCCCCAGCCGCCAGTACAGCCTCTCGGCGGAGGGATCGACCGCGGTACCGGCCTCAAGGGCTTCGACGGCGCCGGCCCAGTCGTAGCTCTTTTGGCGTGCCAGGCCCAACCGGTAACAGAGCTCCACTGAGCGGGGTGCACTGTCCTGCCGGCTGGCGTAGTGCTCTGCGGCGAGCCGCCACCTGCCCGCCGCCTGGAAATAGGCGCCCACGCCCAGTGCCCGGATTTCCTCGGACTCTTCGTTGGCGAGGGCCCGCCGGTAACAGCGCTCCGCTCCCGCCCGGTCGCCGCCTTCTTCCCGCGCCCAGCCTTCCCTGAACGCCAGCCGGGCTGAGTCCGGCAGAAGCCGGGAAGCCAGGGCGTAGGCCTCGGCGGCCTCGTTCCAGCGACCCATCCGCAGCCGGGCATCGCCCAGGCGGGCGGCCCAGTCCGGATCCCCGGCGCAGGCGGCCGAGCCTTCCTCAAGGACCTCGATCAGCTGCCAGGTCGGTACCTTGGCCTTGAGCGCCTGCTCGAGGCGGGCGTTCGCAAGGGCGGCTTCGCAGGCGGCGAGCCGGTGCCGCCAACGTTCATTGGCGGCCAGGCTCAGGGCCCGGCGGTACCTGTCAGCCGCCTCGACGTAGCGTTTGCGGCGTTCGAGGACGAATCCGAGGCGGTACTGCCAGTCCGCCCGGGCAGGGTCCAGCCGGGTGGCATGCTCCAGCACGGGCACGGCTTCGTCGAGGCGGCCGGCCCGGAAGAGGGTGTGGCCGAGGCGGAAGACCACCCGCGGGTTGTCCCCCTCCCCGAGCCGCCTGAGGCGTTCGTAGGTTGCCGCTGCCGCGGACCACGCCTCCCGGCGTTCCATCCTCCGGGCATGGGCGTACAGCGCCTGCCATCCGATCATTGATTCCCCCGTGAGACCCGAGCGTGCATGGTGATGTGAGACCGCGGCTATCAGGCGCTGACCCGGCGTCGCCCGAGCATTTCCTCGTTGGCGCGCACCAGATCTTCGGCGAAGTCCACTTCCACTGCGTAGAAGCTGCTGATATCCACCGGCAGGTACCTCGCCCCGTCTTCGGCGATGGCCAGTTCGATGCCTCCCTCGAAATACTCCTGGTCATGCACCTGGGCCAGGCGTTCAATGAGGGCAGCCTTGTCGGCGGAGGACACGTAGTTGATTCCCACGGCTTCGCCCAGAGGGTTCTGCACCTGCTTGGAGAGTTCCAGGATGAATCCGTCCTCACCGACTGTGTATTTCACTTCCTCGTCGGAGACGGAGGACGTGTCAACGGCGATAAACGACTCATCTGAATCGATCCACCGCTGCAGATATCCCAGCATCCGCGGGTCGAAGACAACATCGCCGTTCATCCACAGCACCCCGCCCGCGGATGAGTTCCGCAGGGCTTTCAGGAGGCTTTTGGAGGTATTGGTCCGGTCGTAGTGTTCGTTGTAGACAAAGGAGGCGTCGGGCACATGCCCCATGACCTGCTCCAGCTGGTAGCCCACCACAACGGTGAGGTGCAGCTTCGGGCCGAAGGTCGACTCGAGGTTTTCAACCTGCTGGGCCATGATGCTACGTCCGTCGTCGAGGCGGGTGAGCGGCTTGGGGTGCGGGCGGGCCAGCCGGGTCCCCATGCCGGCAGCCAGAATTATTGCTTGAACGGTCACGTCGCGTTCCTGTCGCTCGAGGGCGGATATTTTTGGTGAGCAGGACCGGAGCTCCCCGGCAGAGTGGGGATGCTAGCGCACGCAGTACAGGCCTGCACCCGTGCCAAGTAATGGAAAAATACGCGTTTACGACAGCCCAAAAGGCGGGAAACATCACGGGTACACCCCGTTAAAGCGGACTCCGGTTATGCCCCGCTTCCGCCGCCGGGGACCCGGGTCTGAGCTTTCCAATATGAGAGTGCAGCGGAGGCGGCGTCGCCGCTCCCGCTGCCTGCATATCGGCACCGGAAGCGCCGATACGACGGCGTGGCGGCCGGGACAGCCGCAGCGGCCGCAGCCAGCGCGGCCGGCAGCTGCGCGGCGTCCGTCAGGAGCGGCCCCGGAGCCTCCGTCCGAAAGTCGAAGTAATAGCCCCTGGCCCGGGTCCGGTACTCCTCCTCGTCCGGCACCAGGAAGACCATCGGTTTTCCGGTCAGGCAGAAGTCGAACATTACGGACGAATAGTCGGTGACCAGGATGTCCGCAGCAAGGCAAAGGGCTCCGACATCCGGAAACCCGGTGACATCCAGGACGCCGGGACCGCCTGCCATGGGCGCCGAAAGGTGGTGTGAGCGGACCAAAACCATCCATCCCGGTTCCAGGCCTGCCGCAGGAAACCCGGTGTGAAGGACCTCCGCCGGCCCGCCGCGGGACGGGGGCCGGCGCTCCCGCCAGGTGGGCATGTACAGGACGACGGTCTGGTCCTCTCCGATTCCGAGCAGCTCCCTTGTCCTGCGCCGGACGTCGGGCGCCCGTTTCGAAAGCAGGACGTCGTTGCGGGGGTAGCCTCGGGCCAGAACCTGGCCCGTGTAGCGGAAGGCCGAGGCGAGCGTTTCCGCCCCGAAGGTCCCCTGTGCGAGCAGGAGGTCCCAGGATTGCGGCTCGCGTTGCAGGATGCGCCGATACGAAGGCGACAGGCCGGCTGCCGGGGTGTCGAAGCCGACTCTTTTCAGGGGCGTGCCATGCCAGGTCTGCAGGTAGAACTGGCCCTGCCGCTTGCGGAAGAACGGCGGAAGCGTGTCGTTGCTGACCAGCAGCCGGGATGTGGCCAGGGCATGGAACCACTCCGCGGAGTAGCGGAGCACGGGAATGGTTCCGGCCGGCGCCGGGACCGCAAAGTCCGCCACTGACCAGTAGCGCGGCCATTGCGGCTCCCGCTCGGCGAGCGCCTGGGCCAGTGGACGGAGGCTGTCACCTCCGTCCTTGCCGGCGAAGCTCTCGAAGAAGGCCGCGTCCTGCAGCGGCGCCTCGGAGGCCCGGTATGCCTCCACCGCGAGCCGACGGCGGCGCGGGCCCCGCTCCTGCGCCGGGTAGGGGCGCAGGAGTTTGAGCACGACGGCCGGTCCGGTGTCGATGATCCGGATCCGCAGCCTGGGACCGGCTGCTTCGGGCAGGTGGCCCGCCAGCCCGGGCGCCGCAGCGACCGGGACGGCGGCGCTGCCGGCTGTGAGCATCATCAGCCGGTAGTCGCCCCGTGCGGCGCAGACCCGCTCGCCGCCCCATGGCCGGCCGGCCAGATTAAAGTGCGCTTCGAACCTCCACCCCGTGGCGTCCGGGCGGCTGGTCACGACGCCTGGGTACGAGCTGCTGCGTCCTTCCAGGACCAGTCCGCCGTCGGCTGGATCGACGCTGGACCAGCCCTCCAGGGTCGGCGAGGTGCCGTCGCCGGCGCACCGCCAGGTGCTCACCACGGCGCGCTCGCGGGCCGGATCGAGCTGGAGGAAGCCGAAGCCGTTGACGGAGGGTTTAAGGGGTTCGTGTGCCATCCCGTGGAGCGAGTCCGAGGAGCCGGCCCACCCCACCGGATGGTGTCCGCCCTGCCCGTCGACGGCGCGGAACGAGAGGACCGCGCCGGTGCCCGCCGGCCCGGCCGCGCCAGGTGGGAGGATGCAGCCGAACCGCATGCTCTCCCCGGGACCGGCCCGAGGCTGAAGGGCCAGGCTCCGGCCTTCGCCTTCCAGGGACACGGAGCGGATCCCCGGCGTCGGCAGGGACAGGGTGACCTCGGAACCACGGACGTCGACGGCATCGGCCAGCACCCGGTACCGGACCACGGCCAGGCGCAGTCCGCGGGTCCGGTCGAAGAGACCGACCACGCGTTCCTGCCCGACGACGGCCCCGACGTCGAGCCGCGCAGCCAGCACTTCGCCGTCCCGTTCCAGGATCCGCGCGGTGCGGCTGAAGCCGGCCTGCCGGAGCGTGAGCACCAGGGCCCACTGGTGCTCACCGGCAGCCTCGGCGCCCAGGAGCATGCCTGCGTCGATGACAACGGTGAAACCCGGACGCGCGCGCAGCGCCCAGGCATCCATGGACCGCTCCGCCGCATCCTGATCCGGCCGGCCGCTGACCGGCACCGGCATCTGCCGGCCCGTCTCCGTACAGACGAGGGCGGCCGAAAGCGTCGGCTGTCCGACGTCGTCGCCCAGACCATCGAGGTAGGCGTGGCCCCGGACCGTCAGCACGGGACCGTTCCATGCGTAGCCGGTCAGCCGGGCGTGGAGCCGCACGTCGGCCGGGCCCAGGCGAAGCAGCGTGTCAGGCAGGGGGCCGCGAAGCAGCGGCAGGTAGGTGGGCCGGCCCGACGGCGGTGCCGGCGCTGGGCCGCCTGCGCCCGCGGAGGGCATCAGGGGCATCCCGGCGCCATGGTCCTGCAGATCCGCCAGGACCTCAAGAATGTCCTCTCGGCGCTCTTCGGCACACAGATACAGGAGTACCCGTTCGTGCAGCGGCACATGGAGATCGAGGTACCGCCCGACCGCTTGAAGCATGGCGCGGGCAGCCTGGCCTGCCGGATTTCCGTACGGCGTGTCCTGCCCCGTAAGCGCGCGGCAGATCGCCTGCCATGAGTGAGTCGGCAGCGACGCGGCCCAGGCGGCCGCCACCCGGTCCTCCGTGCCGCCGCACGTGATCTGCTGTGTCCGTCGCAGGAGCCTGGACAGGGTGTCAACCGGCTCCTGCGCCGCACGGCCGTGCTCCTCCCCCGCCGGCCGTCCGGTCAGCCGGATGACCGGCGCGGTGCGGTACACGGCCAGGAGCAGACGGTCGCACAGATCCTCGACGGTCGCGGGCGGTGCCGGCGACAGCCGGGCTGCCGCTTCGGCCCAGAGGTCGCGGCGCAGCACCTTGCACCACAGGCGCAGATCGCCGGAAGCTTCAAGATAGTCGATGGTCGGCAGCTGAGGCGTGACGGCGTGCAGCCGGGCCAGCCGCAGGTCCCCTGAGGGCAGCGCCGTGCCGAAGGCGGCGTCGGCGGCGGCGAGGTCGCGGATGACGTTTCTGAACGCCTCGGGGTGCGGCTGCGCACCGGCGGCGACCACGGCCACCCAGGTGCCCCGGACCTCGCCGCGGGCAGCCTCCCAGAAATCTGCGGCCCCGGCCGCCCCGATGCGCCGAAGCCGGGCATCGTGCACGGCCGGCTCCAGGTGCGCGGGAACCAGGATCTCAAGCCGCACTCCGCGCTGGGCCAGGAGCGCTTGGAGGGTTCCCCCGGCCCCTTCATCGTCTGCGGGCAGCAGCACCGTCAGCAGGGGCTCCCGCGGCCTGCCGGCGGTGCGCTCCCGCCCGCCGGCAGGCCGGCCGCCGCGCGCAGCGCCTGCAACGCCGGAGAGCCCGCGGCTCAACCGGCCGGCCGCGGCGCGCAGGCCGGGACCAAGCCGTCGGCGATCTGCAGGCCTGCCCATTCAGGTGCTGAGCCTTCCGCCCGTGCCGGGCCTCAACCGTTCCAGCTCCGCCGTCACGCGTGCGGCGGCGGCCTCGTCGCGGAAAGGAAAAGCCTCACGTCGCCGCTGCTCATAGACCGCCGCGTCCGCCCCGTGGTGGATGACTGCGCTCACGGCGTCCTCCGCGGTGGCGGTCACCGGTCCCAGCCCGTCGCGCCGGTAGTCGAAGTAGCCGCGCCGGTAGATGTGGCCGCCTCCGTAGACAGCGTGCTCGTCGAACTGCAGGTAGACCACCCGGGCCCCGCCGTGCGCGGCGTCAAAGGCGATGGAGGAATAGTCCGTCAGCAGCAGCCGGGCGCGCACCAGCTGGCCCTGGACGCTGCCCTCATCGTAGGAGGTGAGCCGGACGTGCGGCGGAAGATCGAGCAGCGGCACGACCGGTTCCAGTTCGGGATGGGGAAGCAGGACCAGGTTGTATCCGTGGTCCCGGCAGTACCGGGCAAGCCGCGGGGAGCGCAGTACCTGAAGCCAGGTCCGTCCGAAGTCCGTGCCCTGGAAGGCGAGCCGTTGTGCCTCCGGATCCGCGATGCCCGCCATGGTGTCCCTCAGGTCTTCCCGCCAGGTCGGGGCGATGAGGAGGTTCCGGCGCTGCTCCGGCGGGTGCTGCGCGGCCAGCCGAAGCAGCGAGTCATGGCGGGGGAACCCGGTCAGCTTCACTTCCTGGCCAGTGAGGACATACTCGGTGTCGTCTCCCACGATGGAGGCGTGTTCGGCGGTGGTGGCGGTGAACATCAGGGCGATGTCCTTCTGGTTCAGCCAGCGGGACAGGTCGTCCTTGATGACCCCGTGCTGCAGGAAAACGAACCGGGCGTTCCCGGTGCCGAAGCGACGTCGTCCGATCGGATCGTAGATGTTGGCATTGAGGTGGCTGGACAGGACGAAGACAGCGTTCAGCACCAGCCGTACCGCCTCGGCGGACCCGTAGGGCACCAGCCGGAAGCCATCGCGCTCCAGTCTGCCCCAGTCCCGGCTGGTCCGTGCCAGCAGGAACCAGGCATTGATGTCCGGCCGGAAACGCTGCAGGTGCCGGTACAGGTGTTCGGCGTTGTCATCCGCCCGGTCCACCCGGTCCATGAGCACCCACGCGTTCCGGTAACGTGCCGAAACCCTGCTGCGGGCGGCGCTCCGGGCCACGGCTGCGTCGCGGGACCGGTTCACCAGGCGGCGGGCGGGGTCCCGGAACCGCCGGGCGATGACGCCGGCCAGGATCGCAGCGGTCGGCTGCCCGGACAGCAGGCGCCGCACCTGGATCCGGTCCTGCAGGGCCCTCCCCCGGCCGGACTGTGCGCTGGCGGGCAGTGTCGCCAAGAGGAAGTCCTGCTGCTGCCCGGGTCGCCGGCCGGTCCACAGCGGCACCCCGCGGTCCGTGGTCGGCAGGGCGGCGACGCCGTCGAGCACGAACTCCAGGCGCCCCCGGGCGGGGAGGACAAGGATCCGCTCACGGATCAGGACCCGCCCGAGGACCCGGTGAGCCCGGACCTTCGAGGCGGCCGGAACCACGGGCCGCCCGTCCAGGAAGATCTTCTCCTCCGGCATGGCGCCGGTGAAAAGGTACGAGTACCGGGTGGTGCCGCGGTCCGCGTCGGTGCCCCACTGCTGCACCGGCGGCGGGCCGGTCTGTCGGCGCCGGTAGTGCAGTTTCAGGATGTTGTGGAAGACCCATCCCTGACTCACCACGCTGAAACTGTCGATGACGTCGTCATCGATGAGATCCACGATGCGTTCGAGCCACCCGTGCATGGAATCCTGCTGCTCCGGCGTCGCGCCCGCGGTCCGGCTGTGCATCCGCTTGTCGTCGATATAGAACCAGACCAGGTCGTACAGCACCATGTACTGGGTCCACGCCGGCAGCCGGCCCAACCGGTCGCGGACAGCCTCGAGCAGGCCCAGATAGCCCAGCTGCGGCAGCTCGTCGTAGGCCCTTGGATCCGCCCACGCCCCGGCGACAAGCGAGGCCCCGACGCGCCGGTTCCGGCGGTAGAGGTACCAGGCGTCGGCGACAATGCCGAGCACCGGCGAGTCCACCGCGGCCAGGTAGCGGCCGATCAGGTGCGAGTCCTCGAACTTCGGACGCAGGCGTTCCTCGAAGCGCAGGTTGTGTCCGGCCAGGACGCTGCGCTTCAGGAACGCCGTGGGCCCGTGCAGCTGGATGAATTCGGGATTGGCCTCCAGGTCCACCAGCAGGTTGCCCTGCCGGAACTTGCGCCCGAGCGGGTGCCGGTGGGAGAGCCGGGCCGAACCGTCCTGGAACTGGACCAGCCGCGTCGCCAGCATCCGCGCGGAGGCGTTGCGGTCGGCGTCGAGAAACGCTGAGACGTTGGAAAAGTAGCTCGGGTGAAGGATGTCGTCCGGATCGCAGAACGTCACCCATTCGCCCGCGGCGTGTTCCAGCCCTGCATTCCGGGCCGCTCCCGGCCCCGCATTGGCCTGGCGCAGCAGCCGGATCCCCGCCCCGGTCCGGGTGTTCCAATCGCTGATGATCTGCGCGGAGTCGTCGGTGGAGCCGTCGTCGACCATCACGATGTCCAGTTCCGCCAGCGGATAGCGCTGGCGCAGCAGCGATTCGAGGAACGGCGGCAGGTATTCGGCGACGTTGTAGACCGCCACCACGAGCGAAAAGCGGCACTCAGCCATGGACATCTCCCACCCGGGCCCGGCGGGGCCCGTTTCGTTCGCCTGCCTCCAGCAGGGCGAGGGCTGCGGCCGCGGAGGCCTGGCCGATATCCGGTGCATAGGCGGCACGGAACTCCCCCAGCCGCCGGTCAGGTGCCCGGCGTGCAGCGACGGCCGTGGCGAGTTCCGCTGTGGTCCGCACCAGCGGCCCGGGCAGCGTGGCGGCCGGGTCGAGGTAGAAGCCCCGCACGCCGGCGTACCTGTCGAGGTCCGGTGCGAGGAAGTACATGGGCCGGCCCAGCAGCGCGTAGTCGAACAGCGCCGAGGAATAGTCGGTGATCAGGGCGTCGCTGGCCAGGTACAAGTCCGTTGCCTCCGGGTAGTCCGTCACATCGAGGGCGGCGGGTCCTGCGGCCTGGCGCGTTCCGGCGGTGTTGTGGTGTCCGCGGACCAGCACCGTGAAGCCCGGGCCCAGCAGGCGGACGGCCTGCCGCACGTCGAGGTGTCCGACCGCCCCGGAGCGCCCTGCGGCGTCGCGCACTTCCTGGCGCCACGTCGGGGCATACAGCAGCACCTGCTGCTCCTGCGGAATGCCCAGCCGGGCCCGCACCCGGGCCCGTGCCCCGCCGTCGTCGCGCACCAACGCGTCGTTGCGGGGATAGCCGGCGGTGAGCACCGGACCGTCATAGCCCAGCGCGCGCGGCAATATGCCGGCCGCGTAGCTGCTTTGGGCCAGCAGCAGGTCCCACGAGGCAGCCTCACGGGACATGAGGTCCCGGTAGGACAGCGAAATGCCGGCCGCCGGGGCGTCCCGTCCCAGCCGTTTCAGCGGCGTTCCGTGCCAGGTCTGCAGATACACCTGGCCGTGGTTCTTGCGGAAGAACCAGGGGAAGTTGTTGTTGTTGACCAGCCGGTGGACCGTGGCCAGCCGTTCGAACCACTCCCGGCTGCCCTGGATGAGGGGTACCGCGTATTCGGGGAGGGGCACCGATCGGTCGCTGACGGACCAGTACAGCGGCTCATCGAAGCCTGCGGCTGCAAGGTGGTCGGAGATCGCGCGGGGGTTGTCGCTGCAGCTCTTGCCGCCGTAGCTTTCGAAGAGGATGCCGGGGGCCAGCTCTCCGCGCCTCCGCTCGGCGAAGTGCCGGCGGCGGGAGTACTGCCGCCAGAGGGGCGCCTCACCCGGGGCGAGCGGGGCGGACACCGCGACGGCGAGCGCACCGGACGCGGTCCGGAACGGTCGCACCCGGACGGAGGCCATGAGCAGCGGGCGCAGCCCGGCTGCCGCCTCCTCGGGTATGTGCACGGCCGGGTCTTCGGCCGCGGCGGCGCCCCGCCCGGCCCGGGTCCGCAGCGTGTAGGTGCCGGCGGGCGCGGCAAGCTCCTGGCCCCAGGAGTCCAGCCGCATTCGCACGTTGAGGCGGCTCACGGTGCCGTCGGGGTTCCGGGCGACGACGACGGCGGGCAGGGCGGCGCGGGCGGTCACCAGCGCGAAGGCCTCCCCGCTGATGCCGTCCGGCAGGTCCAGGGTCAGCACATCGTCCCGCGCGGTGGCCGCAGCTTTCCCGGCCCCCGTGGCGGGGGGCAGCCGCAGGATGGTCTGGACCGTGAACGTGCCGACACCGAGCGTCAGCAGCAGACCGTCCGGAAGCGGCCGGGGCACACGGACGAAGAACCCGGCGTCGGCATGGCTGCCTGTCCGGTCCGGGGACAGCAGGTCGATGTCCGGGTCGACGTGCGGTTGGACCTCCAGCTCTGCGGGCGGATCCTCCCCCTCCCGCGCGGGCCGCTGCACGCGCAGCTGGACGGTGCTGCCGCCCGGGGCCAGCCCCGTCAGGTAGGCGTAGCCGGTGACGGTCACTGCCCCGGGCTCGTAGTGGAGGCCGGTGATGCCGGTGACCGCGCGCAGCACTCCGGAATCCGCCCTGAGCAGTGCCTGGGGCACCGGAACAGGCAGCGGATATGGCAGCTCGGCCGTGAGCTCGGTGCCGTGGATGCTCAGCGCCGTGGCCGTGCCGTGGTTGGTCCGCCCGACGAGCGCCGTGCGCAGCGCGTCCCATTCCCGCCGCCGGGCCAGGTCCAGCAGCACCTTGACCTGGGCGTCCACTCCTGCGGTTCCGGCCAACAGCTCTTCGGGTGCAAGGTCGGCCAGTCCGGCGGCGAGGGCGGCCCGGTACTCCGCGTCCGCGTCCGCCGCCTGCTCCAGGTACGGCAGCAGGTCCGCGTCGAGGAGCCGTCGTCGCCAGGCGGCCAGGACCGGAGCGCCGGCCTCGCTGCCGAGGAGGCGGCTGACGGCCGTTGCGGCGGCAAGGCGGTCCCGCAGGTCCGCGGCCAGGTGCTTTTCCTGCGTGATGGAGGAACCGTCCGGCCGGATCCGCCAGTGGTACACCTGCTCCGGGAGCAGGTCGAAGCCGCGCGCCCGCAGGAAGGCGCGGGCCGTGGGCTCCTGGTCCTCATAGCGGACGCCCTCGGGCATCGGCCCCACGGCACGGTCCCAGAAGCTGCGGCGAAACACCTTGTTCCAGAGGAAGACATCGTGGATGGCCTCCGGCACTTCCGTCAGGGTGGTGCGGAGCCGGCGGGCCCGGTGAAGGTCATCGGCCAGGTGCACCGCCACCCGTGCCCGGCCGCGCAGGCGGCACCAGGAGCCGGCGCTGAAGTCGGACCCCGATGCCGCGAGGGAATCCATGAGCAGGCGGTAGGCGTCGGAGGGAACGACGTCGTCGCCGTCGGCGAAGGCGAGGAAGGCCCCGGACGCGGCGCGGATACCCGCATTCCGGGCCCTGCCGTTGCCGCCGTGGGGCAGGGTGAGCACACGCACCCGCCGATCGCGCCGGGCGTATCCGCGCGCGATGGAGGCCGTGCCGTCGGTGGAGCCGTCATCGACGACCAGCACCTGCAGGTTGCGGTACGACTGGGCCACGACGCCGGCCAGGCACCGGTCCAGGTAGGGCTCGACGTTGTGGACCGGAATGATCACGCTGAGCAGCCCGTGGTCCGTTCCTGCGCGGGGGTGCAGGGCGCGGGCCAGTCCGGCGCGGTGCGCCGGGTGCAGGGACTGCACGTGGCGGGCTGCGAAGCTGCGCAGCCCCCCGTTCATGGCCGGAAGGGTGGCCAGGAACGGATGGCGGTCCCGCGGCGGGGGTGCGGCGGGGTTGGGGCGGCCGGTGCCGCCTCGCGTGCTCCGCGGATCCGGCCACGGAGGAATGCCTTATCAGATGTCGGTATGCGCACGTGGCCCTCCGTAGAACCTGAGCTCACCGGCGGCGAGCAGCTCTGCTTCTCCGACCTGCCAGGTGTGCCCTGACCCGGTGCGGACCTGAAAGTAGTTGAAACGGTCGGCGGAGTAGATCTGCAGGCCGGCGGCCCGGACGGCGCGGAGGAAGCCCGTGTCCTCACCGCGCGGCAGTTCGGGAAAAGGATGGGCGCGGATCACCTCGCGTCCGGCGACGATGGTCGGTCCGGTGACGAAGTCGGTGAACCGGTGCTCCCGGTCTCCGAAGCGGAGGATGACGGCGTCGGAGCCGGACAGGTGCATGTAGTGTGCCTGCTTTCCCACCACCTGCGCCTGTGAGTAGTCGAGGGCGTGCAGCTGGTCGGCCAGGTACTGCGGGCCGTAGTGGTCATCGTCGTCCATCTTGGCCAGCACCTCGCCGTCGGCAGCCGCCGCGCAGCGGTTCAGGCACGCCCCGAGCGGAACATCGGCGTCCGCGGTGAGGAGGACGACGTCGAGCGGTCCGTGTTCCGCGCGCAGGCGGCTCAGCGCCGCCGGCGAGGGATCGAAGCCGTGGGCCAGCAGCACCAGCTGCACCTGGACGTCCCTCTGGGCGGCAAGCGTGGCATAGACGTGGCCCAGCTGGTGGGGGCGGATGGTCGGCACCAGCGCGGTGACCGTGGGCAGGGCCAGCGGACGGGAGCGTTCGGGCAGCACTGCGGCCAGGACCTGCTCCGACCGGTGGGCGTAGGTGTGCTCCGCCCAGATCCTGCGCTGCGCCCGGTGCACCATCCGGTCCGCCAGTTCCGGGCCGGTGACGAGGGCCCGGGCCAGCGAGGCAGCCTCGGTCCGGTCGGACGCCGAAGGCACCTCGCCGTCGGTGAAGAAGGTGCGCAGCGCGGCGCTGGGGGCGCTCAGCACGGGGGTGCCGGAGGCGCTGATTTCGAAGATGCGCCGGGCGCACATGCTCGGCGACCCGACCACGGAGTTCACGTTCAGGAACAGCCGGTAGGCCTTGTAGGCGGCCAGCATCTGCGGGTAGGTCAGCGTGCCGACCACGTGGCGGTCCAGGGGCTCCGGGAACTGGTACTCCCGTTCCACGCCGAGCCTCCGGGAGAAGATTTCCAGCCCGGTGTCCAGGTGGCGTGAGGCATCGGCGGCGCCGCCGAGCAGCATCTCCATCTGGGCACGCCGCTCAGGGAACTTGTGGGCGAAGTACATTCCGGCGAAGGCGATGTCCCGGCTGCGGTACCCGCGGGCCGGCCTGACGGGGTTGTGGATGGCCGGCTGGGCCGCGAATGGCAGCACGCCGATCCGGTCGTGCCCCAGGTCCCTGCGATAGGCGGGCAGGCGGCCGCTGTCCGTGGTGAAGACGTGGTCGAACAGTCCGGCGGCGGGCAGGAAGTCGTTGTAGTGGGGCGGATCCTCCTTGTTCCAGAACACGGTGGGAATCCCCGCCTGCCGGCAGGCCTGCAGCATCAGCCGCACCGCGTCGGCGGGCCGGGGGCCGTTGAGCTTGCCCCGCCACAGGCGGTCGTTGCCTGCCCAGGCCGACTCCACGAAGACGAGGTCGAGCCCTTCCGCCAGCTGGGTCGGCCACCTCGCCGGGTCCAGCGGGATGCACTCCCATTCGTATCCGAAGGCCATGGCCGAGAACTCGTCAAGGATGACCCCCACCCGGAGGTCGCTTCGGCGCGGGGGACGGGCGGGCGGCTCGATCGGCTGGAACGACAGGAGCCGCCGGCCGCCTCGGCGCACCCACTGGCCCTGGGCGCCCCGCGCCCCGGGCGGCGGAGCGAACCCGGCGGCGATCCGACGTCGGGCCTGCCAGCTCCGCAGTCCCGCCCAGCCATGGCGGCGCAGGTGCCAGAAGCCGGTCCGCGCCGTGGCGAGGGCGTTCATTGCCGTCTCCGGCGTCCGCTGATCCGCTCCGGCGGCCTGGCGGTGCTCAGTGCGTGTGCGGCTTCGTCGCGTATGCCGGCAGCGGTGAGGTTGTTCCCCTTGGCCAGGTTCCGGGTGAACTCCTGATAGGTCTTCACCACGTCCTGCGGCGTACCGTCCATGACCAGTTCCCCCTGGTCCAGCCAGGCGACCCGGGTACAGGAGCTCTTGATGGTGCCCAGGTTGTGGCTGACCAGGAAGACGCATCCGGCGTTCTCCCGGAGTTCGGCCATGCGTTTGCGGCTGCGCTCACCGAACTGGGCATCTCCGGTGTTCAGCGCCTCGTCGATGAGCAGGATTTCAGGATTGATGCTGGCGGCGATGGCGAACCGCAGCCGGGAGGCCATGCCGGAGGAGTAGGACCGCATCGGCAGGTGGATCGATCCCTGGAGCCCGGACAGCTCCACTATCGAATCGAACCTGCGCTCGATGTCGTCGCGGCTGAGCCCCATGGCAAGGCAGCCCAGGACCACGTTGCGGTCCCCGGGCAGCTCCGGCACCAGGGCGGCGTTGACCCCGAGCATGATGGGAGTTGCCGCGGCGTAGACGGCACCCGAGGTCGGCGGAAGCTGGCCGCTGATGATCTTCATCAGCGTACTTTTGCCCGAGCCGTTGCGTCCGACGATGCCGAGGGATTCGCCGCGGCGCACCACCAGCGAGACGGACCGAAGGGCGTGCACGGTGACCATTCGGCCGCGGCCGGTGAGCCGGCTGAGCAGGCCGTTGTCCTCTGGCGGCTCGCTGGAGGGAACCTCGAAGCGCATCCTGACACGGTCCACGACCACGCAGGGCGGATCCTGCAGGTCCTCTGCGGGTTCAGTCACGACCATAGGTTTCCTCCGCCTGCCAGAAGAACACCAGGCCCGCTGCGAGCGCGCCCAGGGACCAGACGGCCAGCGCGGCCCAGGACTGCCAGGCCGGCGCCGTGGCGTAGAGGAGGCAGTCGCGGGCGATGTCCAGGACGATGAAAAGCGGGTTCAGCTGCAGGATCTGCAGCAGCAGCGGGTGATCCACGAACCGTTCGAACGAATAGAACACCGCCGAGCCGTACATCCATGCCCGCAGGCTGAAGCTGAGCAGGTGCACGACGTCGTTCACGTGGGAAATGACGCGGGCCAGGATCAGGCCGACGCCGAGGTTGAACAGCATTTGGAGGCCCACCAGCGGCGGCAGCAGCAGCCACAGCCAGGTCACCGGTTCGGCGGGCGGCAGCAGCAGGACAAGCACCAGCATGGCTGCGAAGACGGGAAGGTTGGCCAGGAGTTCGCGCAGGTTGATGGCGATGGGAAGGGTGGCCCGGGGAAAGCTGAAGGCCTGGACCACGGCGCGGTTCTGCTGGATGGAGCGGGCGCCGTTGGTGATGGACCGGGAGCTGAACTGGAAGAGGAAGATGCCGATGATCAGGTAGCCGACGAAGTTTTCGATGCCGCGGCCGGTGCGGAGCAGGAGGCCGAAGACCAGGAAATAGGTCAGGCCGTTGAGGACGGGGTTCAGCAGCAGCCACGCGCTGCCCAGCCTGTCGCGCCGGTTGCCGCTCTCCACCCGGGAGCGGGCGTCGTAGAAGCTGAACTCCCGGTAGTTCCACAACTGCTTCAGATAGGCGCTGAAGCGGGGGCGGGCGCCCACCCGGTGGAGTCCTGCCAGGTTCACCGTTGCGGGTCCGCCGCGGAGCGGATCCCCCCTAATGCCCATGGCCTCCCTGCCTCATCTTTTGGTAGAGCTGCGTGCAGAGCCGGGCGTTGGCTGCCCAGGTCCGGGTGGCGATGACCTCGGCCCGCCCGGCGGCACCCATCCGGGCGCGGAGCTGCCCGTCGTCGAGCAGGCGGGCGAGTGCCTCTGCGAGCTGCGGCGGGTCCGACGGCGGGGCGAGGATCCCGGTTTCGCCGTCCCGGACCAGTTCGGCCAGGGCGGGCAGGGAACTGGCCACGACGGGGCGGGCGGAGGCCAGCGCCTCCACCGGCTTCAGCGGCGTCACGGCCCGGGTGACGGGCAGGTCCCTGCGCGGGACCACGAATATATCCAGCGCCTGGTGGTGCAGGGCCGCGGCCTCGCGCGGCACCCGGCCGGTGAAGATCACCTGGCCGGCGATGCCGAGCTCCGCCGCCAGTGCCCGGAGCCCGGGCAGGGCGGCTCCGTCACCCACGATCATGCAGCGCAGCTCAGGGTACCGGGGCAGCAGGAGGGCGGTGGCCCGCAGCAGGTCGTCCAGGCCTTCGTAGTCCACCACGCTGCTCACGGTCCCGATGATGGGTCCGGGTCCGGCCAGGCCGACGGCGGCGCGGGCGGGTCCGGGAGGCAGCGGCTCACTGAGGAAGTCCTCCCCCACCGCGTTGGGCAGCAGCACGATCCGGTCCGGGTCCGCGCCCGCCGCGGTGAGGCCCTCGGCCATGGCCGTGCCGAGGGTGGGCACCAGGTCCGCCTCGGCGGCGGCTTCGGCTTCCCGGGCCTGGAACTGTACGTAGCGCTGGCTCAGGCGCGTCTCCGGGGGCCGGGTCGAGGCCCAGGTGTCGGCCAGCTGCCCCCGCACCTCGTAGACCCAGGGGATCCCCAGCGCGTCGGCCACGGCGCGGACTACCAGCGCGTTGACGAAGTGCGTGGTGGTGTGCAGGACCGCGGGCCGCGTCTGCAGCGCCAGTTCGAGGAGCATCTCCGCCTGCAGCTGGAGACGGGCGTCCATGCCGAACGGCAGGCGGGACGGCAGCAGGCGGTGGTAGGTCACTCCGTCGAGGGCCTGCCGGCGTCCGGCGGCCAGGTTGCCGAGCTGGACCGGGTACCCCACCCGGGTCGCTGCGTGGACCGTCCACCCGGCGTCGGCCTGCGCCCGCAGCAGCGAATGGCTGCGCTGGGCATAGCCGCTGCCCGTATACGGCAGCGAGTTGGTGAGCAGGTGCAGCACCACGTCATCAGCCGGGCGGTAGGCGGGCTGCGGCGCCACGGCCGGCCGCCAGCCGCTGAAGACCCTGGCCTCCGCCGCCAGGCGCGCTCCCGTGCGGCGCTCCCTCCGGTTGCCGGCCCGAAGGATCTTCACCGCACCGTCCATGTCCCCGGCATACCACCGGCGGCGGGCGCGGACGGCGCGCAGACCCGGCGTCTGCCGGTCCACGCCCTCCAGCAGCCGGTCCGCGGTGTCAGGCTGGTTGGCGGCCAGTGCGACGTCGGCAAGGCGGACCCGTACCCGGCCACCGAGATGTGCGTGCCGGTCAAGGCTGCGCCGCAGCTGCCCGCCGTCGCCGAGCACGTGCGCGGACAGTGCCGCTGCGGTGGGAGAGTGCGGAAGCCTGCCGGCCACCTTCGCGGCCGGAACCACCACGGCAGCGGGCAGCTTTCGCGACGCCTGCAGCAGCAGCGTCATGGGATCGTCACCGAGGTGCTCGATGACCGTGCGGGCCGCGAGCGGAAGATTACGCACGGCCTGGGCCGCACTCATCCTGTCCGCTCCGGTGCAAGCTCGCCCAGGAGGGCCATGTATTGGCCGGCCAGGGTGTCCAGGTTGGCGTGGTGGTGAATCCAGTCCCGGCCCGAGGTCCCGGTGAGGAGCCTGGTCCGGTCGGAGGCCAGCTCCTTCCACAGCGCGGCCACCGCTCCGGGGTCGGCCGGAACGACATCGCCGGCGCCGGACTGCTCGATTATGGTGCGGGCCTCGCCGCGCACGATGGCGGTGACATGCCTGCCCACCGCGAGGACCTCGTAGGTCTTGGACGGGATCGTGGTTTCGAAGGACTTCCAGTCATCGCGCAGCGACACGACGCAGCTGTCGGAGCGGCGGTAGAACTCCATGACCTCCGGGCCGGCGACGGACTCGTGGAACGTGACGGGTGCATCCAGGTCGCGGGCGAGGGCCATCAGCTCGCGCCGGCGGACACCGTGGCCGACCATGGTCACACGCACCGTGTCCCTGGCGAGGGCGGCCGCCTGGACGACGATCTCCAGCCGCTGGCTCTCTCCGTGGTTTCCCAGGTACAGCACCTCAAGGTGCCCCGATTCCGGGGGCGGCGGCGGAAGCAGTTCGCGGACAGTGACATCCACGCCGTTGCTCACCGTCGCCACCCGGCGCACTCCCCTGGCCCGCAGCGTCTCGGCAAAGCCCTCCGTCACGGTCACCACGAGGTCCGCCCGGGCCTGGACCGCTTTGATGACCACTTCTGCGAGGCTTTTCGCCGATCCCCCCACGATTCGGGCATCCCGCGCCAGATCCGGCCAGGCGTCGCGCATATCGGCGACGAACGGTACCCGCCGCAGCTTGGCCGCCAGGAACCCTGTCACCAGGATGGGAAGGCTCGGGGCCGTGGCCACGATGACATCGGGCCGCGCGCAGAACATCCCCGCCAGCCCGCTGGCTGCAGCGGAAAAACACTGGTCGGCGAACCGGCCCAAGCGGGTCGTGGGATGAGGCAGGTAGGGGACGCGGATGACGCTTTCCCCAAACTGTCCCCGGTCCCGGCGGAACGGACGGCCGGCCATTGAACGCGGCAGAACTCTCCGCCCGTGGGGCGCATGCGCCACCGGCGCAATGACGTCAACCTTCCACCCTGCGGCCCTGAAGTATCGAATGAACTGGGTCCAGCGTCGCTGCGGAGGGCTGCTCTCCGGTGCGTACGAGTGCGTTAACAGCAGGACGCGCACGTCAAGTCCCCCCGTTTTCCACTGCGATTTCCCCCCTAAAAGATACAGTCCTTGAGTATAGGGCAGCCGGTTTGCCCCTCCTATACTCGCCTTTTCAGCGGAAAAGCCGGCGACAGCTACGTGGATACCTCACCCACTTCGTGGTGCGGCTGCCGTTGGGGCCCGGGGCGGCGAGCCGGTCCCCGGGCGGCCGCGGTGCCGGATGGAAAGGGGCCTTTGTGTCAAAGTGGTGTCATGGCCAACAAGCTTTTTCCGGACGTTCCTGCTGCCCGCCATATGAAGGTGGGCGCGGCAGCTGAGGCGCCGGCGCGTTCCAGGGGGGCCAGGAGTGTGGATGGGACAGCCCTGGTCCGTCCTGCCGGCGCCGCCCGCCCGGAGCCCGTGCGGGTGTACCGGCGGAAGCGTCTGGCCGTCCTGGTGATATCCGCGCTGGTCTGCCTGTCCGTGCCGGCGCTGCTGCTGATGCTCTACCTTTTGGGCTGACAAGCCACAACCGGGCCGTGACCCGGATTAAGGGGCAGTTTGGCCGATTTTGACTGTCGGATTACGCTTAACACCTGATCCAGTCTCGGCTATTCCATGGGGGTTTTTTCGTGCCGACTGTTATGCCCATCTACGGTACGCGTCCGGAAGCAATCAAGATGGCACCGATCGTGGCGGCTCTCCAGGAGTCCACGACCCTTGATTGCTTCGTGACGGTGACGGGCCAGCACCGGTCCATGCTGGACCAGGTGAACGGGCTGTTCGGCATTGTTCCGGACCACGACCTCAATATCTTTTCGCCTGGGCAGTCCCTGAACGGCATCCTCACCAAGACCATTGAAGGGCTGGACAAGCTTTTCAGCGTCAACCGTCCCGACGCCGTCGTCGTGCAGGGCGACACCACGACCTCCACCGCCGGAGCCATTGCTGCCTTTTACCATGGAATCCCCGTGGTGCATGTGGAGGCCGGCCTGCGCAGCGGCAACCTCTTCTCTCCGTTCCCGGAGGAAGCCAACCGGAAGATGACGTCGCAGATCGCAAGCCTTCATCTGGCCCCCACCTCCACCAGCCGGGCCAACCTCCTGGCGGAGGGTATCGATGCGGCCGACATCGTCGTCACTGGCAACTCGGTGATTGATGCCCTGTTCATGACAGTGGATAAGAAGGTTCCGTTCAGCGATCCCCGCCTGGAGGAGCTCGCGGAGGCTGACCGCAGGATCCTGCTCGTCACGACGCACCGCCGGGAGAACCAGGGCGAGGCCATGCGCGGTGTCGGCCGGGCCCTGGCGCGGATTGCGGAGCAGGAGCCGGAGCTGACGCTCGTCGTGCCCCTGCACAAGAACCCCGTGGTCCGCGAAGCGGTGGTCCCCTTCATCGACGGCCTGCCCAACGTCATGATCATCGAACCCCTTGCCTACGGCGAGTTCACTCGAATGCTGTCCATGGCACACGTCGTCCTCACCGACTCGGGCGGTGTCCAGGAGGAGGCACCCAGCCTCGGCAAGCCGGTGCTGGTGATGCGTGAGAACACCGAGCGCCCGGAAGCAGTGGATGCCGGCACCGTCAAGCTGGTGGGCACCGAAGAAGACACGGTAGTGCGTGAAGTGTCCCGCCTGCTCAACGACCAGCCCTACTTCGAAGCCATGGCGAACGCCGTCAATCCGTACGGTGACGGCAAGGCGGCTCCTCGAACGGTCGCTGCCATCGAAGAGCTCCTCGGCCTGGGGTCCCGCATCTCCGACTTCGCGGATGCCTAAAACCTTCTTCGTCCTGGGCGGCGGCACCGCCTCCAGACTGGTCGCTGACTACACGCTTGATTCGGCTGTCTTGGGCTCAGTCACTGGTGAGTCCCTGATCACCGTCATGGGCACTCCGGGTGACACCCGCCGGGCCGGTCTGCGTCTCCTGCCTTCCCGGAAGACCCCACCCCCTCCCCCGGCGCCACCGGGTTCACTGGCTGCGCTCCTGGCCGCCCGGCCAGACGATGTCCACGCCGTGCTGTGGGACCTGGCCGATGAATGGCCCGGTGTTCATAAGCTGGCCGACGGCGTGTTTGTCTCCCCTTCCGGTGCCGACGGCGCACGAGCCGGGGGACGCCCAGGCCCCCGGGGCAGGTACATCCCCTTTGGTTCAAGGCGCCACCTTCGCCTTTGGAAGGTGGCAACCCAGCGCTTTGCCCTTCTCCTGGAGAGTCACGGCTTGAAGGAGAAAACCTACGTCCTTACCTCCGGCGCCGCTGGCGAGAGCGACTGGACGGGCAAAGGCGGGCCGGAATCCTATCTCCGGCACCTGCGCGGATTAGGCTTTCACGTTGTAGGCGAGGGTCTGCAGGAGGAGCGGTCTGGTGGCCCGGACCGGCCCATGAGCTGTCCCGACGCTGCCTATCATCGGCTCTGCGGTGAGCTGGCGCAGCTGATGGGGCAAGAGCCAGCGGCGTGGAACTGGGATGAACGCCACCATGCGCCGGTGTTCTGCTGGACGGATCCAAACAGCCTCCAAGCCGCAGTCCCCGGTCGAACGGAACACGTGGTTGCACCGCGGCGCGAGCGGAATGAGAAGTTCCCTCTTCGTTTCCTGCTCCAGAACAACGGTTCAGATACCCTGATCGTCATCAGTCACGGGGCACTGGCACGCAGCAAGTATTCCCTGCCACGCTTTGAGTGGTTAGCCACTTTGCAGAATCGAAGCGAGAATCTGCTGTTCCTCGCTGACACCGCGCTTGAGGATCATCCAGATCTTGAGCTCGCCTGGTATACCGGTGACGCGGCGGATGACCTCAGCGCCCGATACGCAAACATCGTGGGGAAAGTTGCTGCCCAATTGGGAAGTCGGAGAATCCTTTTTGCCGGCGGGTCCGGTGGCGGCTTTGCTTCGATGGCTCTGGCGGCGCAGACCCCACAGTCCCGGGCGCTCGTTTTCAACCCGCAAACCAGCATCAGAAAGTACTGGCGCAATGCCGTGTCGGCCTACCAGGAGGCGTTGTTCCCTGCGCTTGATGCCCCTGCCGATCTGGCATCGCTGGGCTGCCGCACCGATGTAGTGCTGCAGGCGCGCGTCAGGACTCGGGAGGACTATCAGGTCCTCTATGTGCAGAATGACAGCGACGAGCTGCACGTGCGCGCCCACCTGGGGCCGTTTGCATCGGCACTCGGTCTGGCGCCGCGTACAGGGCGCACAGGAGACGGCAACGTACAGCTGATTGTCGACCGCTTCGGCCAGGGACACAGCATGCCTTACCGGCTGGTCCTCAATGACTTTATCGATCTGGCCCTCGAGGACTGGGGCGCCGGCTTGCCGAACTGGGATGCGGACACCCGACGACGGATCCTGCCGGCGGTTTGAGTCCCGGCACTCTCCTCATCAGGGGGTCGATGGACCCAGCACTGGCGTATCAAATTCACAGATGAATCGGCCGGTTGCGGCTTTTGTTCGACGTATCGTCGCCCATACGGGGACGTCAGGAGAAACGACCGTTCCATACTCGCCTTCACCAGTGACGCGCGAAGAGGACGGAGGGCCGTCCGGTGTCATGAAGGTGACGGCGGCCTCCTCTCCGGGCGGCACCCACAGACGAAGCCGTACTTCCCTTGGTGCCTTGATCTTCCGTTGGAGGCGATACGGAATAACGCGGTCTGGAGTTGCTCCTTCGAGCAGCGCTCGTACGAACGGGCCGAAGGCCCGGCCGATCTGTTGGTGGCTCAGGTCCTGGACAATGACGGCGTTTGCGTCCAAGGCGGCTGCGGAAGCCATCTTCAGGAACGGCAGAACGTGAATTCGGCGGTGAGCGTCGTTCTGCCCCACCAGGATAGTGACCTCCGGCTGTCCTTTTCTCATCGCCAGAGCGTCGGGGAGCAGGCCGTCCAGCCACTCTACGGCCTCGTCGCTGACGTCGCCCGCAATAAACCGCAGAATATCCGGGGAGACTGCTTTCAGGTACTTTCCCGGGAAGCACTGTGGTGCGCCTGCAATGATTGACCCGGCGCCGAAATGCAGGCCATGAGCGAGGGCTGCGGCACCCCCTTTGGATGAACCGACGAATGTCGTGTGCTCAGGTTCAATGGCAAGGCGTTCCGACATGTCCTTCAACAGGCCCTGTACGCTGTCGAAAATCGAAGTGTCCCGGTGATCCGCGTAGTAGTAGGAGCCTTGGACACCGAAGTTGTCCAAGATAAACAGACGATAAGCGTCGACATCCTTGAGGGCGGCCCGGTAATTATAGGTAAAGTCGCGCGGCGCCCCGATGGCGGAAAACACGACGCAGAGTCTCCCCTTCCCCGCGGTCGTCCTCGGAGCATCCAACAGGTACGTCAGCTGGCGAGGGCCTTCCCAGGTGTTCCAGCCGGCTTGAGGCAGGGCCACGCCCCGCTCAGCAGTCAGCGGCTCTCCGCTCCTGACCCGTATGGTCGCTCTGGCGGAACACCGGAGCGTGACCCGTCTGACCCTGCCGCTCACCCGATGGCCGAGCAGCAGAGCCGGACCGTCCGCCTCAATCAACACCTCTCCCTGCCGGCCGCCGTCCGCATCGACGAGGACAAAGCTATGACCGTGCACCTCAAATGTGGCCCCACGCGGCGCCGACCATACAAGTCCACCTCCCGAGGCTTCACCGCCGGGCAGCAGGAAGAACTGCTCCCCCGCATCTCCGTCCTCGACTGCAACACCAGCGACCCGGGCAAGCGGTCGGGAGAGGACCTTTTGTGTCCGGCGCAGGATGCGCCCGTTGGGTCGGCGCCGCAGTCCGTCCCGGATTGCCGCCGGAACGACACTTGTCATGGCCTTGGATAGTGCGTTCACCCCTCCCCCAGGATGGTCTTCAGCAGATTCGGCAGGACACGCTGTTCTGCGAATCGGCCCGCGGCCACGGCATGCGCAGCCTCACCCGCAGCACGCCAGCGCTCCTCACTGCTAGTTTGCTGACGGATGTATTCTGCGAGCTCTGGCACTGTTGGGTGGATCCATGCAGCGGGATAGATGCGATCCGCACCCGGCCACGCGAGGCTGGCCGGTACGGCCCTGCTGGCCGCACCGTCTGCCAGTGTGAGGTGGAAGGATTCGAAGTCGCTTACCGACAGCGCCACGCCCACACCCTGGTACCACTCGGGCATGTCATTGCCATGTCCGTCAAAGAAGACTGCTCCCTGGAGGCGCGGATCCTCTTCGATGCGTCGGTACTGCTCAGCATAGAACTGCATCTCATCGGGGCGGTCCGCCATCCAAGGGTAGTCGTGCGGTTGCTTGCCCTTGATCCGCAGCCGGTAGCGCGGGTCCACGGAGCGCAGTTCAAGCAACAGGTCGAGCGCCCGGTCGAGGTGCTTCTGCGCCGGTACGATGCCAACCAATCCCAGCGTAAAGCGGGCTTCCGCCGGCTTTCGCAGGGCAAGTTCATCCACCATCACCGGATTGGGGATCACCGTTGCTTTCCGTGTGGGAACCCCGTGGTCCCTCGCAGCCAGGTCCGCCACGTGTCTGCCGACGAAGATGACCTGGTCCATCTGCTGCATGGCGACCGCTTTGGGGTGCGGGGTGAACAGTTCCTGGGAGTGGAATCGGGTCACCAGCCGCTGCCCGGGGAGCAGATTCCTGGAGTACCAGACGGCGTTGCCCAAGGTCCACTCGCAGAAAATGACGTCTGCCTCGGCGAGCTTGGCTTTGCTTTCCTCCTCGTCATGGTCGTTGTGGCCTCGCCACTGGTCGATCATGACGGTGTGCCCGGCTTGTTCCAGCGCCTCGATGATCCCCGATGCAAACTTGAGGTCATGTCCTGCTACCAGCACCCGCCGGCCGGCAGCCTGAGATACTGCGACCTCAGATCTCTGTGGGTGTGATCCCTGGGCGGATTGGGGACGGCGGAAGGCCACCGACGGGCGCGTGGCAGGCTTGGGATGCAAGCTGGTGAGGATCGGATAGCCTGCGGGGGAGGCTCCGTATGTCAACAGGCCGTTGCCTGTTTCATCGCAGTCCTCCGGGGAGATGCCGATGCTGCTCCATTCGCCGAAACGTACCGCAGTGAGGATGTCCTCGTACGTCGTGCGATCGACGCCCTCCTGCGGAACCGTCCCAATCCATTCGACGTCCAGTTCTTTGAGTCGTTCCGGCGTCGCTTCGCTCTCCGTGAGGAAGAACAGCTCGTTCGGCATCTGAGGCTGCTCAGCGCAGATGACAGCGGTGGGCCTGACTGTTTGGGCTTCCAAAGCTGCGATAACGGCTGCGTTCGGTGCCTCGACACGCAGTGCGTAACGTGGAGCCTGTGGTGCAGCGACGACGAGTCCGGCGCACCTGAGTACGTAGGCCAGTCGGTGCCCTGCGGTGTGTCCGCGGTGGACCAATCGGTAACCGAGCCACGTGTCCGCCAGCCGTGCCCGTTCATTGTTCATCCAGCGGTCGAGCAGCAGGTCAGCCTCGCTGCCGCCTGCCACGGTGTGGACAAGTCCGCCGAGCACCTGGTCGACGCCGCTGCCTCTTCCGCTTACAACTGCAGTGCCGGATGCGGCCACCTCAACAACCCTACGCGAAAACATGGTGGGTGAAGCATCAACCGAATTGACGTTGAGGTGGACAGGATGCGCTTTGTAGGCCTGCACCATTTCCAAGTAGGGCAGCCCGCCTTGGACATAGGGCTCAAGATCGGACGGGAATCGGTACGGGCTCTCCGGGTTCAGGTATTGCCGGTCATAGATGGTGAGTCCATGTGGCCGGGCCGCTGTGAGAAGTGTGGCCAGTTCCTTTGAGCGCTCGGGGTAGCGGGCGCCGTAGTAGGAGCCTGCATAGGCAACGGTGTGCCGGTAAGAGGTAGCAGGAGGCAGCGGGTTATGGAGCTGCGGCTGGGCGTAGAAGGGCAGAGAGGCCACGGTTCGCGGCTTTGGAGAGCCCGAGTAACGGCGGATGCAGTTTGCATCAGTGGTGAAGACGTGATCGAACTGTGCTGCCGTGCGCTGGAAGCGGTTGAAGTGGACCGGGTCTTCCTTGTTCCAGAAAATGGTCGGGATGCCGTTCCGGTTGCAGTACTCGAGAAGCTCCCGAAGGTCACGGAAGCTCTCGTCGTCATAGAAGCCGATTTTGTGGTTCCACTTCCCATCGGCGCCCTCCCACGCCGATTCGACGAACAACGCGTCAAGTGCGGTGTTCTCGACCTGGCGGCGCCAGGAATCCGGCCGCAGCTCGCATAGGTTCACTTCCGGGCGCAGCCCCTCCGTGGTGAAGGTATCCGCGATGATGCCTACCGTGATCTGCCTGAGGTCGCGCCCTGCAGGCGCTGTTTCCGCTGCCTCCGCGTGCCCAGCAGCCAGTTCGGCGGCGGCTGCCCTGCCGATGGTCCTCCATTGCCTCTCCTGGACGGTCCAGAGCCGTGCCCGCAGTCCCAGCACCCGACGAAGTTCGCTGTCGTCGATCAGGCGCCTCAGCGCGTCGGCAAGGCAGGAAGCATCTGAGGGCTTGGCGAGCAGGGCCCGGGACTCGTCCGGGCCGGAGAAAGCGCGCATCGGGGCCAGATCCGTGAGTACCATGGCCTTTCCGGCTGCCATGGCCTCGAGCGGTTTCAGGGGAGACACGAGCTCTGTGACGGGCAGGCTGACCCGCGGACACGGCATGATGTCGAAGGTACTGACGTAGCCGGGAACTTCCTCGGCCCGCACCCTGCCGGTGAAGCGGACGAGGCCGTCCAGCTGAAGCCGGCTCGCCCGGCGCCGCAGATCGGCCAGTTCAGGGCCATCGCCGACAATCACTGCACGGAAATCGACCGAATCCTGTTTGAGCAGCGCCAGAGCCTCAAGCAGGTACTGCAGGCCCTCGTAGTGCACCAGGCTTCCGGCGTAACCGACCACGGGTACGCCATCCGGCAGATCCAAGCGCTCCTTGATCCTGGCTGCGGCCGAAAGAGGGGCGAACCGGTCGGTGTCCACGCCGTTCGGCAGGAGGCGGATCCGGTCTGGGTTCACACCCCTGCTGATGAGCTCCTGCTTCACCTCGTCGGTGATGGCGAAGACGATGTCGGCTTGCGTAGCCACGTAGGTTTCCAGCCGACGGGCGAGGGCAAATCGCTCTGTCTGCTCCCAGTCCTCCTTGTGGGACGCCTCAGTTATCTCCCAGAGCCCCCGCACCTCGTACGAGAAGGGGAGGCCAAGACGCCGCGCGGCGGCCAACGCGGGCAGGGCAGTGACGTGATTGGACGCGGAGTGGATGGTTTCGGCGCGCATCCGCTGTGCTTCACGAACATAGATGTCGGTGGCCTCAATCCAGTAACGGTCGAGAGGCTGCTCCGACCAGCTGGGGCCAGGGCTGAATATGTGGTTGACGCCCAGAATCTCCATTGACAGCCGTTCCGGCGGCGGCTTCGGTTGGTCGACCTTGGCGTCCCAGGGGTACCCCGGACGGGCTGCTACGGTCACGTCCATGCCCGATTCAACCCAGCTGCGTACCAGCTCACCGGTGCGGGTGGAGTATCCGTTGCTGTTGAAGTGGGCGGTGCTGTGGGCGCAGTACATGATCCGCCCCCGCTCCGCCAGATATCCGGGGTTCGGCTGCCTCGGGGGAACCTCCGGGAAGCGGTTGAGCAGTCGGTCCAACCCGAGGACTGCATTGACTGTGCGCTGTTCCCGCGGCTGCAGCGAGGTCAGCAGTGCCTCATGGCGTTGAAGCAGCTCGGCTGGACGCGTGATCTCGCCGCGCGAATAGTATGCGTGATTTACGGCCTGCATCACGCTTCCGGGCGTAGGGTCAGGGCTGAGCGGCAGCTTGTTCTCAGCGACGACCTTTGGCCCGGCAGGCGGCTGAAGTGCTGCTGCGCCAGGATTTCCGGCAGCTGACCCCTTATCCGCGACGTCGACCGCGCCCGGAACAGAGCCGCCCACTCGCCCGAGGCCTTGGACAGCTGTCCGCACGCCGCGGGCCGGCAACAGCAGTGCTTTACCGGCCCGCATTGTTGCGGACTGCCGAAGCTTGCTCAGAGTTCCCTTGAGACGTACGACATCGGTCTCGGCTTTCCGGAGTTCTTCCCGGAGGCGCACATTGTCGCGTTTGAGCTTTTGCAGTTCCGTCCGCAGAGCGGCCAGCTCTTTTCTATCTTTTCCGTCCCGGGACTGCAGAACCTCGTAGGCATCTATCAGCCCGTCCAGGTCGCCAAGGTACTTGGCGCGTCTTGCGGCCAGAGCCGGGGAAAAGTGTTGCTGTTCGTCCGCGAAAGTCATCTCTGCCTAGGGTTCCCTTGATCGGCTTGAATTGGGGTCAGCGCCAGATGCCGCGGGTATCGACGACGGCCTTGCCCTCAAGCAGGCTGCGGTCCATGGACTTGAACGCGTCGTGGTCGACGAGCAGAACCACGATGTCGGCGTCCTCGACAGCTTCCTCGAACCCGCGCAGGGCGACGTTCTCCAGTGCCGCCAGGGCGCGGGGAAGCTCCTCGATGTGCGGCTCGACGACATCGATGCGGGCCTCCGGCAGGCGTTCGCTGAGCGAGGCCGCGATCGACACGGCCGGGGACTCCCGCAGGTCGTCGATGTTCGCCTTGAACGCCAGGCCGAGTGCCGCGACGCGCACCGTGCCGCCCTTCGCCTGGGCGAGGTCCTGGACCCGGTCCAAAACCCACCCCGGCTTGGCGTCGTTGGTCTCGCGGGCCTGGCGGATCAGCTGCGCCTCCTCGGGCGCGCTGGCGACAATGAACCACGGATCAACGGCAATGCAGTGGCCACCCACACCCGGGCCGGGCTGCAGGATGTTCACCCTCGGGTGATGGTTGGCCAGCTCAATAAGCTCCCAGACGTTGATGCCAAGCCGGTCGCTGATGACGGACAGTTCGTTGGCAAAGGCGATGTTCACGTCCCGATAGGAGTTTTCGACCAGCTTCGCCATTTCCGCTGTGGTTGCGTCGGTGATGTGCATTTCGCCCTGGCAGAAGACGCTGTACAGGTCCCTTGCCTTTTCCGCTGCTGCAGGGGTGATGCCGCCGACGATCCGGTCGTTGGTGACCAGTTCAATCATCACGCGGCCCGGCAGCACCCGTTCCGGGCAGTGCGCGACGTGGATCAGCGGCTTGTCCTCCGCCGGATCGAGGGTCAGGTCCGGTCGCAGCTGGACGAGGTAATCGCCGAGGTGCTTGGTGGCTCCGGGAGGTGAAGTGGATTCAAGGATGACCAGCTCATCGCCGGAGAGCTGGGGGGCGATGCCCCGGGCCGCCGCCTCGATGTAGGAGAGGTCAGCGCTCTTGTCCGCCTTGAACGGGGTGGGGACAGCGACGATGTAGGCGTCGGCCACCGGAGTGTCGGTGGTCGCCTTGAGCATCCCCTGGCTTACTGCTCCCGCCACCTGGACCCCCAGGTCCGGCTCCACGAACGGCACTTCACCGCGGTTGACGGCGCTGACGGTGTTCACGTTGACGTCCACGCCGATGACGTTGATCCCATTGGCGGCAAGAATCGCGGCGGTCGGAAGGCCGATATAGCCAAGCCCGATAACGGCGACGGTCTGAGTTGAGTGCATGTGTTCCATTTCCCCTAGATAGTGACGTGCTCGTATGGTGAGCCGAAAAAGCGGATTTCCCCGGACGCCAGCAGTTCAGCGTCCGAGACCCGCCAGGTATGGTTTCCGCTGCCGCGGAACTGGACATAGTTGAACCGGTCAGCGGAGTAGATCCGCCCACCCGCGCCGCTCACGTCACGCAGGAAGCCCGTGTCCTCTCCCCTCGCCACCGGCGCAAACGGATGACTGCGGAACACCTCACGGCGTGCAGTGATGGTCGGTCCCATGACCGTGGTGGTGAAGCGGTGCTCGCGGTCGCGGAACCTCAGCAGGGTCGCGTCCTGGGCTGCCAGGTACATGTAGTGCGCCTGTTTGCCGACCACATCAGCGCAGGAAAACGACAGGGCATGGAGCATGTCCTGAAGATAGTCGGGTGCGTAGAAGTCGTCGTCGTCCAGCTTGGACAGCACATCCCCACCCGCTGCTGACGCGCAGAGGTTGAGGCAGGCACCCAGTGGTTCCGTCCGTGGCAGGCTGAGCAGGACGACGTCCTGCACACCGTGGCTGTGCTTCAGCCGTTCCAGGTCGGTCCCGGAAAGCTCGAATCCGTGCGTGCACAGCACCAGTTCCGGCTGCGGACCAGTGAAAGATGCCACAGTGCGGAAAACGTGCTCCAGCTGCGCCGGACGGATGGTCGAAACCAGCAGGGACACCGAGGGAGCCGCGACCGGACGGTGCAGCGCAGCGGGCAGCGCCGCGGCCACCACCGATTCCGTCCGGTGCGCGTAGGTGTGCTCGGTCCAGATCCGACGCTGGGCGCGGTGCAGCTGGCGGTCTGAGAGCTGCGGGTTGCGGGCCAGAGCCAGGATGGTCTCCGCTGCCTCTTCGGGAGAACGGACGACAAACTGCTCTTCCGGCGGCCATTGCTCTTCGATCGCCCGGCTTGGTGTGCTGACCACGGAGGTCCCGGCGGCTGTAATTTCGTAGATGCGCCGGGCGCACATGCTGGGCGAGTCGACCACCGAATTGGCGTTGAGAAAGACCTTGTACGCCTTATAGGCAGTCAGCATCCGGTCATAGGGCAGGGAGCCGACCACATGGCGGTCGAAGGGCGCGGGAAAGCGGTAATTCGGTGAAGCTCCTGCCTTGCGGGCGAAGATGTCCAGCCCGAGCCCTTTTTCCTCGCTCAGTTTTCCCGCCGCGCCGAGCAGCAGATCGAGCTGTTCGCGCCTTTCCGGGAACTTGTGGGCAAAGTACATTCCGGCGAAGGCGACGTCGCGTTCATGCCAGCCCCGGCGGGGGCGTACAGGGTTGTGGAGGGCCGGCTGGGCCGCGAACTGAAGCACATCCACCCGGTCATGCCCCAGGTCGCTGCGGTACGCTTCGAGCCGATTGGCATCGCTGGTGAAGACGACGTCGAACAGGCGTGCAGCGTCCAGGAAGTCCTCGTAGTGGGGAGGATCCTCCTTGTTCCAGAACACCGTCGGAATGCCTTGGGCCCGGCAGGCGGACACCAGCTCGGTGAAGTCAGGCTTCGGGCCATGCTCCCCCGTGAGCTGGTACTTCCACTGGCCCTTGTTCCCTGCCCATGCCGACTCGACGAACAGCAGGTCCGGGCGGGCTGCAGCGAGTTCCTCCCGCCAGCGGCGGCGGGACACCGCCAGCTGGGTCCACTCAAAGCCGAAAGCCTGCAGGGAAAAGTCGTCCAGGATGACGGCGACGGTCAGGTCGGGTCGGCGCACCGTGCCGCGTTCGGGCTTGTAGGGGTCGAACGCCAGCCGTGTCTTGGCACCGCGCCGGCGTCGGCCGCCGCCGCCCGACGCCGGGCCGCCGCGTTCAGCCTTCAGCCGGCGCTGTTGCTCACGGACGCCTTGCAGGCCACCGTTGCGAAGGTGCCAGAGCATGGCCCGGGCTTCTTGGAGGGAGATGCTCACGACTTGCCTGACCTCCGACGTCCCGGGGTCAACTGTTCTATCTGCACGGGTTGCAGGTTGTTCAGCATGCGCCGTCGGATCTTGCCGGCGGCGAAGCGGTCGCCGGAGGAGAGCTCCTTGGTGTAGCGGCGGTACCAGCTCACTGCCTGGGCCGGGTCTCCATCAAACAGCAGGTCCCCCTTGTCCAGCCAGATCACGCGGGTGCACAATTCCTGGATGGTGTTGAGGCTGTGGCTGACCAGGAAGACGCAGCCCGCCTGCTCGCGGAGCTGGTCCATGCGCCGCTTGGTGCGGGCCTTGAACTCGTCGTCTCCCGTGTTTAGCGCCTCATCGATGACCAGGATTTCTGGATCAATGGCAGCCGCGATCGCAAACCTCAACCGAGAGGCCATGCCCGATGAGTAGGAACTCATGGGGAAGTCGATCGACCCTTCAAGGCCTGCCAGTTCGAGGATGGACTCGTATTTGCGGTCAATCTCCGTCGGCGTCATGCCGAGGGCCAAACAGCCCAGCATGATGTTGTGCGCGCCGGACAGGTCCGGAACCAAGGCGGCGGATACCCCGAGCATGATCGGAGTCGAGGAGGCGTAAACGGCCCCAGCCGTAGGTTGCACCTTGCCGCAAATGAGGTTCATCAGCGTACTTTTGCCGGAGCCGTTGCGGCCGATAACGCCGATGGCCTCGCCGTGCTCGGCCACGAAGCTGAGCGCGTTGAGGGCACGGACTTCCGTCCTCCCGGAGAGGAGCCCGCCGCGGCCCTCTGCGCCCCTGCCGCGTTTTCCGGCCACTTTGAACGCCATCTGCACGTTCTCCACCACCACGGCAGGTGATATCGCGAGCTCCCCGGGCTCAGTCGCGGCGGCCATAGGACTCCTCCCCTCGCCAGAACACCAGCATGCCGAGGATCAGAGCGCCGAAGGCCCATGCTGCCAGCCCCGCCCACGACTGCCATGACGGCGTCTGGGCGTAGAGGACCGAATCCCTCGCAATGGTGAGGACCAGGTACAGGGGATTTACCTCCACGGCGGCCTTGAGCGCAGGAACGGAGGCATACCGCTCGATGGAAAACATGACGCAGGAAGCGAACAGCCAGAACCGCATCGCAAAGGAAATGGCATGGACAAGGTCGTTCAGCCGGGCCACCAGGGGCGCCAGGAACAGGCCCACCCCGAGGTTGAAGACCGCCTGCAGCAGGACCAACGGAATGATCAGCAGCCAGCGCCAAGTGATTTCTTCCTCGGGCCCGAGGAGGATCACAAGGAGGAACATCATCACCAGGACGGGGATGTTGGCTATCAGTTCCCGGAGGTTCACCGCGACCGCGAGGGTCGCCCTGGGGAAGTTGAACGCCTGGATCACGTTCTGGTTGCTGCGGATGACACGCGCGCCATTGACGATGGCGCGGGAGCTCATTTGGAAGAGGAAGATACCGATGATCAAATAGCCGATGAAATTCTCGATGCCCCGGCCGGAGTTCAGCAGGAGGCCAAAGATCGCGAAGTACCCGAGGCCGTTGAGCAGGGGATCCAGGAGCAGCCATGCGCTGCCAAGGCGGTCCTTGCTGTTGCCGCTCTGCACCCGTGCCCGCGCGTCGTAGGCCATGAAGTGCCGGTAGTTCCAGAGTGACACCAGGTAGTCCGGCATCGGGGGACGGGCACCAACCCGGTTTACCTTGCGAAGATCGACATGGACGATGGTGGGAGGCTTGCCCACCGCCGAAGCTTGCTGAGCCTGCGTCATCACCGGCATGCCGTCCGCTCTGCCAGCTGGACGCCTTCACGGCGGCGTCGTCCTGCCTCAAAGGAGGTGGGCGCTGCTCTCAAGATGTGTTTCCTTCCGGTCCCGGGCCGGGAAGCCTGGGAGTCTGACGCACCCTGGATCCGGCCTGCAGGCCGATCAGGGATCTTGCAACGTTTTCTCTGCTGGGTTTCTCAGGAAACCAGATTTCATGCAAAAGGTACTAATCCAATGAAGATGCTCCGGCTGCATTGGGCAGCGGACGGAATATGGGGCATTCCGCAATCAGGCTGGAGATTCCCGGCTCATTCGTCCGTTTTCTTGCCTCCTGGATGCATTCGGACAGGGCGACGCAACTTGACGTAGTAGGCGGCTCCGATTCCGACCAACAACACTATGACCAACACACGAGGCAGCCACGCCCCCATCGCGCCCGAAGAATCGTGTGCTGCTGCCTCGATCGGCGCTTCGGCTTTCTCGGTCCCAGCCTGCGTGGACGCGGCCGACGGGGTCACAAAGCGGGGTGCGGAGGGTGACGGTGTTGGCGACGCCGACGGCTCCGGGTCCGGTTCATCAGCCGGTTCCAGCGCCTCACCGGTTTCCGGATCCCAACGCAGACTTGAGTAACTTCCGGTGACAGGATCAATCAGCCGCAGGCTGCCCGGTTCGATCAGAAACCCGGTGCCGGGATGCACCAGGTAACCGGTCACCGCATCGATCACGTAGCCGGTAACGGCATCGTAGGATGGGCCATTCTGCGGAGCGGGTCCCGCCGGCGGCTCAGCTGTGCCCGGCGCAGGCTCACCAGGGCCAGGGCTTGTCGGGTCGGAGGGGCCGGGTCGGTCCGGCGCCGGAGTGACCGGATCGGTCGACGGCGTTCCTCCGCCAGGCGGTTCGGGCGTATCGCCGGGCCCCGGCGGCGGGGACGCAGGGGGCGTATCACCGGTCCCCGGCTGGGTCACACCAGTTCCCGGCGGCGTGTCCCCGGTTCCCGGGTCCGGGCTCACCGGTTCGTTCTGGTTCGGGAATCCGTCAACAGGCGGGTCCTGCGCAAACGCCGGCGCAGCGGCACCCCAGCTCAATACGAGGGCACCGGCCAGCGCTGTGCCCGCAAGGCGGTCGCGAATGCTCATGGTCTCCCCCCGAGGATGAATAGCTGCTGGCGCCTTGTGACCAGCGGGAACAGAGTTGCCGCTGGGTCGGCGCCGTAAGAGTCTACAGCCTCTCGCCGCTCCCGGCGTCAGGGCTCCCTCTCCCGGCGGCTAGGCTTAAGCCATGAAGCGTTTGCCCACCGCCGCGGGTGTCCTTGCCGCGGCCGCCCTGCTCTCCGGCTGCACTCCGGTCGCCGATGTCGAAGCGGCTCCCGAGGCCGAGAACCCGGCCTGCGCCGAAGTCATGGTGTATTTGCCCGTCGAAGTCGCGGAGACTCCCCTGCGGGACACCAACAGCCAGGCGACGGCGGCTTGGGGGAACCCGTCCAAGGTGATCCTGCGGTGCGGGGTGCCCGTCCCCGGCCCGACCACGGAGCCCTGCGCCAGCGTCAACGGCGTGGATTGGCTGCTGCAGGAGGAAGGCGACGTCTGGCGCGCGACCACCTACGGCCGGGAGCCAGCTGTGGAAGTGGTGTTCAACCCCAATGAGGTCGCTTCCTCCACCTTGCTGGTGGAGCTGGCCGGGCCGGTGTCCCGGATCGAACCCACCGGGGAATGCCTCAGCCCGCAGGACACCCTGGACATCCCCTAGCGCCGGAGCCAACCAGCCGGAGCTCAACCGCCCAGCTGCCCGGCCGGGCCCGCCCGGCCTAGCGCAGGCCGGTGGGCCGCTCCAGCGCCAGCTGGATCAGTTCGTCGATCAGCTCGGTATAGGGCATGCCGGACTTGGCCCACATCTGCGGGTACATGCTGACCGGGGTGAAGCCGGGCATGGTGTTGATTTCGTTGACGATCAGCGCGCCGTCGGGCGTGTAGAAGAAGTCCACGCGGGACAGGCCCTCCGCACCGACGGCGTCGAAGGCGCGGGCGGCGAGGGTGCGGACCTGGTCGATGGCCTCGGCCGGCAAGTCGGCCGGGCAGCTGAGCTGCGCGGCGGCGCCGTCCACGTACTTGGCCTCGAAGTCGTACCACTGGTGGGCGCCGGGCTGGACGGCGATCTCCCCGGGCTGGCTGGTGCGCGGGTCGGCAAAGCCGCGCCCCTGCAGCACGGCCACTTCGATCTCGCGGCCGATGATGCCGGCTTCGACGACCACCTTGGGATCGTGCGCCCGTGCCGCTTCGATGGCCGCGGGCAGCTGGGCGGGATCGGTGACGCGGGTGATGCCCATGGAGGATCCGGCCCGGGCCGGCTTGACGAACAGCGGCATCTCGAGGGCGGCGGCGCGCGTCAGCGCCTCCTCCGGATCGCGCTGCCACTGGCGGTCCGTGATGACCTCGTACGGGCCCACGGTCAGCCCGGCAGCCTCGAAGACCACCTTCATGTAGTGCTTGTCCATGCCGACGGCGGAGGCCAGCACACCGGCGCCCACATAGCGGATGTCGGCCATTTCGAGCATGCCCTGCAGGGTTCCGTCCTCGCCGAACGGGCCATGCAGCAGCGGCAGCACGACGTCGACGGCACCCAGGCTGCGCGGCTCCTCGCCGGGTGCATGTGCCACCAGTTCCTGGCCGGCGTCCCGGGCCGCGATGACCACGGCCTCCTTGCCGGGCAGCACTTCGGGAAGCGAGGAGGCCCGCAGGGACCAGGTGTGCGGGTCTTCGGAGACGATGCTCCACTGGCCGTTGCGGGCGATGCCGATCGGCACGACGTCGTACTTGTCGCGGTCGATGGCATCCAGGACACCGGCGGCGGTGACACAGCTGACGGCGTGCTCACTGGAGCGCCCGCCGAACAGCACCGCGACCCGGGGCTTTGCCGGCTGCCGCCCTGTGCCGGAGGGGACGATTGAATTCTCGGTCACTGCGCGTGCACACCTTCGGATTTCAGTTCTCGGGCAAGCAGCCGCGGTCCGAGTTCGTCCACGGAGATCGCCCCCTGCAGTACGGCCACCACGTTTTCGGTGATCGGCATGTAGACGCCCAGCTGGACGGCACGGTCCAGCACCGCCGGCGCGGACTTGATGGCCTCCGCAGTCTGCCGCATGGTCTCGGTCACCTGCTCCAGGGTCAGCCCCTGAGCCAGCAGGCGGCCGGCGGTGTGGTTGCGGGACAGCGACGAAGAGCAGGTGGCGATCAGGTCTCCCATGCCGGAGAGCCCGGCCAGGGTTTCGGCCCTGCCGCCGAGGGCGACGGCGAGCCGGGTGGTCTCCGCGAGCCCGCGGGTCATCACCGAGGCTTTGGTGTTGTCACCCATCTGCTTGCCTTCGCAGATGCCGACGGCCAGCGCAATGACGTTCTTGACGATGCCGCCGATTTCAGTGCCGACGACGTCGGTGTTCGTGTACGGCCGGAAGTACGGCGGGGTGCAGGCGGCGGCGATCCAGCCTGCGGTCTCCAGGCTGGTGCAGGCGACCACGGAGGCGGTCGGTTCGCCGCGGGCGATCTCCAGGGCCAGGTTCGGTCCGGACAGGACGGCAACCTGGTCCTCGGGCCAGTCCAGCTCCTGCCGGATGACCTGGCTCATGCGTGCGTCGGTGCCGACCTCGAGGCCCTTGGCCAGGGACAGCAGGACAGCCCGTGCGGGGATCAGCCCGCGGAAGTCGCGCAGCCGCCGGCGCAGCGTCTGCGCGGGCACCGCAAGGACCACCAGGTCGGCTTCGGCCAGGACCTCGGCCGCGTCGGTGGACGCGGTGAGGTTCTCCGGCAGGGCGATGTCGCCGAGGTAGTCGCTGTTGCGGTGGTTCTCGTTGATGTCCCGGGCCACTTCCGGCCGCCGCGCCCAGACGGCCACCGGGGTGCCGGCGGCGGCGCCGGCGTCGGCCGCGATCTTGGCGAACGTGGTTCCCCAGCTTCCGGCGCCCAGGACGGCGATGCGGGCGGGGCCTTGGGTGCGGGGGGTCATGAGGTGCTCCGTCCGGTTTCCGGCTGGCCATGGGCGGCCGGATCCCAGCGCTCGACCGGCGGCTGTTCCCCGCGCAGCTGTGCGACCAGGGCCGTGACGGCGTCCATGATGCGGTTGGTGGCGTCGTCGACCGCCTCGCGGGTGAGGGGCTTGCCCTGCAGGTCCGAGAGGTCCACGGGATCGCCGGCGAGGACGGTGACCCGCTTGCGCGGGAAGACATGGATCTTCCGCGCGTAGCGGGGCAGGACGTCCTGCGCGCCCCAATGGGCTACGGGGACCACCGGCGCGCCGGTTTCGAGCGCGAGCCGGGCGGCTCCGGTCCGGCCCCGCATGGGCCACAGATCGGGGTCCCGGGTCAGGGTGCCTTCGGGGTAGATGATCAGCGCGCCGCCGGCGTCGATGACATCCCGGGCCACCTCCAGGGAGGCACCGGCCTTGCCGGTGCTGCGCGCCACCGGCACCTGCTGGGTGCCGCGCAGCGCCGCGCCCAGGACGGGCACCCGGAACAGCGACTCCTTGGCCAGGTAGCGCGGCATGATCTTCTGGTTGTAGAGGTAGTGTCCCACCACCAGCGGGTCGATTTCCGTGACGTGGTTCGGGCAGACGATGAAGCCGGTGTTCCGGGGCAGCTTGTCGATTCCCCGCCAGTCGCGGCCCATCAGCAGGTTCAGGACCGGGCGCGCGGCTCCGGCCACGAGGGCGAACACGAGCCGTGATTTCGCTGTTTCATTGCTCATAAGGAACCTGTCTACCGCATGGCGGCGCCGGCCGCCGCTTCCGCCACGTCGAAGTCGGCGCCCAGGCCCTCGAGCTTGCCCTGGAAGTGTTCGTACCCGCGGTTGATGATGTCGATGCCGGTGACCGTGGACACGCCGTCGGCGGCGAGGGCCGCGATCAGGTGGCTGAAGCCGCCGCGCAGGTCCGGAATGTCGATCCGGGTGCCGTGCAGCTTGGCGGGCCCGGAGATCACGGCGGAGTGCAGGAAGTTGCGCTGGCCGAAGCGGCAGGGCACGCTGCCCAGGCACTCCCGGTGGACCTGGATGCCGGCGCCCATGCGGATCAGCGCGTCGGTGAAGCCGAAGCGGTTCTCATACACGGTTTCGTGCACGATCGACACGCCGTCGGCCTGGGTGAGGGCGACGACGAGCGGCTGCTGCCAGTCGGTCATGAAGCCCGGGTGCACGTCGGTTTCCAGCACCAGCGGATTCAGCCGGCCGCCGGGGTGGTAGAAGCGGATACCGTTGTCGTCGACGTCGAACGCGCCGCCGATCTTGCGGTAGATGTTCAGGAACGCGGTCAGGTCCTGCTGGCAGGCGCCCTCCACGTAGATGTCGCCGCGGGTGACCAGCGCGGCCGAGGCCCAGGAGGCCGCCTCGTTGCGGTCCGGCAGGGCGCGGTGGTTGAAGCCGGTCAGCTCGCTGACGCCCTCGATGCGGATGACCCGGTCCGTCTGCACGGAGATGATGGCGCCCATTTTCTGCAGCACCGCGATGAGGTCCATGATCTCCGGCTCGACCGCGGCACCGGAGAGCTCGGTGATGCCCTCGGCGCGCACGGCGGTCAGCAGCACCTGTTCGGTGGCGCCGACGCTCGGGTACGGCAGGCGCAGCTTGGCGCCGCGCAGGCCCTTGGGGGCGGAGATGGAGATGCCGCCGGGACGCTTGTCGACGACGGCGCCGAAGTCGCGCAGCATCTGCAGGTGGAAGTCGATCGGCCGGTCGCCGATACGGCAGCCGCCCAGGTCGGGGATGAAGGCCTCGCCGAGGCTGTGCATCAGCGGCCCGCAGAAGAGGATGGGAATGCGCGAATCGCCGGCGTGCGCGTCGATATCCTTCGACGCGGCGGTCTTGGCGTTCTTCGGGTCCATGGTCAGGTCTCCGGTGACCGGATCCTTGGTGACCTCGACGCCGTGCAGCTTCAGCAGGGACGTGACAACCTCGACGTCCTTGATTTCCGGCACGTTCCGCAGCAGGGAGGGGGTGCTGCCCAGCAGCGCCGCCACCATGGCCTTGGGAACGAGGTTCTTGGCCCCGCGAACCGGGACCTTCCCGGTGAGCGGAACTCCACCGCGGATGGTCAGAACGCTACCCATGAACACCTATTTCCTTTAGTCCCAACGCCCCCGGTACGAAACACGACTGCATCAAGCATAGGAGGAAGGGCATCCGTTCAGAAACACGCGCCCCTGCGTCCTGCCCTCTCCTGCCCGGCTTGCTGCTCCCCCGGAGGGAAAACGCCGACAGGCCCCCGGGATCGGGGGCCTGTCCATGATACTTCCGCCTGTCGGCCGCGGGCGAACCGGGCCGGCGTCAGGCCAGCGCGGGGAGGGTCTGCGGCTTGTAGGCGGGACGCCGGGTCTCGAACGCGGTGATGTCTGCCTCGTGGCGCAGCGTCAGGCCGATGTCGTCCAGGCCTTCCATCAGCCGCCACCGGGTGTAGTCGTCGATCTGGAAGCCGGCGGTGATCGGCCCGCACGTGACGGTGCGGGCGGCGAGGTCCACGGTCACCTGGGTGCCCGGGGAGTTTTCGAGCTCCTTCCAGATGAGTTCAATGTCATCCTGGGCGACCTGCGCGGCCACCAGGCCCTGCTTGCCTGCGTTGCCGCGGAAGATGTCGGCGAACCGGGAGGAGAGCACGGCGCGGAAGCCGTAGTCCTTCAGCGCCCAGACGGCGTGTTCGCGGGAGGATCCGGTGCCGAAGTCCGGTCCGGCGACCAGCACGGAGCCGGCCGAGTAGGGCTCCCGGTTCAGGATGAACTGCGGGTCCTTGCGCCAGCCGGCGAACAGGGCGTCTTCGAAGCCGGTGCGGGTGATCCGCTTGAGGTAGACGGCCGGGATGATCTGGTCGGTGTCGATGTCGGACTGGCGCAGCGGCACGCCGATGCCGGTGTGGGATGTGATCTTTTCCATGGTGGGCTCCTAGGCGGCCGCGGCGGCGGGCAGCGGGTCGAGGTCCGAGGGTGAGGAGAGGGTGCCGCGCACCGCGGTGGCGGCGGCGACGACCGGGGAGACGAGGTGGGTGCGCCCGCCCTTGCCCTGCCTGCCCTCGAAGTTGCGGTTCGAGGTGGAGGCGCAGCGCTCCCCCGGCTCGAGCTGGTCCGGGTTCATGCCCAGGCACATGGAGCAGCCGGCGAAGCGCCACTCGGCGCCGAAGTCCTTGAAGACCCGGTCCAGGCCCTCGGCTTCGGCCTGCAGCCGGACGCGCGCCGATCCCGGGACCACGATCATGCGCACCGCGGGATCCTTGGCGCGGCCTTCGATGATGGAGGCAGCCAGACGGAGGTCTTCGATCCGGCTGTTGGTGCACGAACCCAGGAAGACGGTGTCCACCCGGATCTGCTTCATCGGAGTTCCCGCTTCCAGGCCCATGTAGTCCAGGGCGCGCTTGGCGGCGGCCTTGGCGTTTTCGTCGGCAAAGTCCTCGGGCGCGGGCACCTTTTCGGACAGCGGCACGCCCTGGCCGGGGTTGGTTCCCCAGGTCACGAACGGCTCCAGTTCGTCGGCGTCCAGGAAGACCTCGGCGTCGAACTCGGCGTCGTCGTCGGTGGCGAGCGAGCGCCAGTACTCGACGGCGGCGTCCCAGTCCGCGCCCTGCGGAGCGTGCGGCTTGTCCTTGAGGTACGCGAAGGTGGTGTCGTCCGGGGCCACCATGCCGGCGCGGGCGCCGGCTTCGATGGACATGTTGCAGATGGTCATCCGCGCTTCCATGGACAGCGCGCGGATGGCCGAGCCGCGGTATTCGAGCACGTAGCCCTGCCCGCCGCCGGTGCCGATCTTGGCGATCACGGCCAGGATGATGTCCTTGGCGCTGACGCCCGGGCGCAGGGTGCCGTCGACGTTGATGGCCATCGTCTTGAAGGGCTTCAGGGACAGCGTCTGGGTAGCCATGACGTGCTCCACCTCGGAGGTGCCGATGCCCATCGCCAGCGCTCCGAACGCCCCGTGGGTGGAGGTGTGCGAGTCTCCGCAGACCACGGTCAGGCCGGGCTGGGTCAGGCCCAGCTGAGGTCCGACGACGTGCACGATGCCCTGCTCGGCGTCGCCCAGCGGATGCAGGCGGACGCCGAACTCAGCGCAGTTGGCACGCAGGGTTTCGATCTGCGTGCGGCTGACCGGATCGGCGATCGGCTTGTCGATCTCCAGGGTGGGGGTGTTGTGGTCCTCAGTGGCGATGGTCAGGTCCGGGCGGCGCAGCTTCCGGCCGGCCAGGCGCAGGCCCTCGAAGGCCTGGGGCGAGGTGACCTCATGGATGAGGTGGAGGTCGATGTAGAGGAGGTCGGGGGCGCCGTCCGTGCCCTTGGCGACGACGTGGTCGTCCCACACTTTCTGCGCCAGCGTCCTGCCTGCCACATGTTCACCCATGACCGGTGCTCCTTGTCCTTTGCGCCTGCCAAATGCTGTTGGAGCCCGCCGGAGGGCGGGCCGTTGGTGCGCTGATTCCAGCTAACCCCCAGCCTCGTAGGTTCCGCCAGCTTCATCTATTGCATCTCAAATAGTGAGACGGCAGTATCAACTTATGGACAACACAAGCGGCGTGGGCGTGATCGACAAGGCAGTCATGGTGCTGGATGCACTGGAGGCGGGCCCGACGACGCTGGCCCAGCTCGTTTCCGCGACCGGACTGGCGCGGCCCACCGTGCACCGGCTGGCGATCGCCCTGGTACACCACCGGCTGGTGACGCGGGACATGCAGGGACGCTTTGTGCTGGGCGGCCGCCTGGTGGAGCTGGCCTCCGCGGCGGGCGAGGACCGCCTGATCGCCTCGGCCGGCCCGGTGCTGCTGGCGCTGCGGGACGCCACCGGCGAAAGCTCGCAGGTCTTCCGCCGGCAGGGTGAGTGGCGGGTGTGCGTGGCCTCGGCGGAGCGGCCGGTGGGGCTGCGGGACACCATTCCGGTGGGCACGCAGCTGTCCATGAAGGCCGGGTCCGCGGCGCAGGTGCTGCTGGCCTGGGAGGACCATGAACGGCTGCTGGAGGGCCTGCAGCAGGCTCGGTTCACCCCCACGGTGCTGGCGGGGGTCCGCAGGCGCGGCTGGGCGCAGAGCCTGGGCGAGCGGGAGCCGGGCGTTGCGTCGGTCTCGGCGCCGGTACGCGGACCGTCCGGACGGGTGATTGCGGCGGTGTCCATTTCCGGGCCGATCGAGCGGCTGAGCCGGCAGCCCGGGCGCATCCACGCCGAAGTGGTGGTGCGGGCGGCCGCGCAGCTCACCGACGCGCTGCGCAAGACCCCGGACTGACCCTAGTCTGGTGCCCTCCAACCCAGGGAGGGCCGCATGAAACGGCTTCGCGTCCTTTGGAACGTCATCCGCCTCACGGGCGCCAGCTACGTGTTTCTCGGCTTCCTCGCCGTCCTGGCGGCGGCCGCCGTCGTGCTGCCCCGGGTGGAACCCGGCATACCGACGCTCGGGGACGCCCTGTGGTACCTCTTCGTCTCTTTCACCACGATCGGTTTCGGCGACCTGACAGCGGTGACCTTTGCCGGCCGGCTGATCACTGTCGTCGTCGCTCTGTACGGCATTGTGGTGGTCGCGCTGCTGACCGGTGTCGTGGTCGGCTTCTACAACGAGCTGCTGAAGGTCCGTGCCCGCTCCAGCCTGGCCGACTTCATCCATGAGCTGGAGCATCTGCCGGACCTGTCCCCTGAGCAGCTGCAGGACCTCTCGGAGCGGGTGCGGCAGCGCCGGGTCCTGCCGCCGTAGGCCGACCGACGCGCGAGAGACCGTCGGGCGGCTATCCGCCGAAGTGGTCCCAGCCGACTGACGACGGAGGGGCGCCACCGACGGTGACACCGGTGCCGTCCAGCGCCCGGCCAATGGGCATAAACCCCTGCGGAAGCTCAGCCTCCGGCGGGAAGGTGGCGAGGAGCCCGTGGTCCTCTCCCCCGCCGAGCACCCAGGACAGGGGATCGGTGTTAAGACGTGCCGCAGCCGGAGCCAGTCGGGCCGCCCGTTCGGCAAGCGTTGCGGTGTCCAGGTCGATGCGCACGTCCGAGGCGGCAGCGATTCGCCCCGCGTCCCGCACCAGGCCGTCGGAGACGTCCAGCATGGCCGTGGCACCGGCCCGCGCCGCTTCCGGACCGTTGAGAATGGGCCTCGGCCTGCACTGGGCCATGGCAAGACCCGCCAGTTCCTGGTCTTCGGCGTTGCCGGGGTCAGCCATGTTGATCACGCTCTCCGGGCTTTCCAGGACGGCCAGTCCCCCGGCTGCCAGTCCCAGCGCCCCGCAGTGGGCCACAATGTCGCCCGGGCGGGCTCCCGAGCGCAGCACCGGGCTCCCCCCCGCCAAGTCGCCGGTAACGGCTGCTGTGACGACGATCTGACGGCCGCGCCCCAGGTCTCCTCCTGCAACAGAGCAGCGTCCGGCGTCGGCGGTCAGTGAGGAAATAGCTGCGGCGAGCCCGTCCGCGAGATCTTCGACCCAGGACACGAGCGTGTCCGGGGGCAAGGTGAGGCTGACTACGAGCGAGGTGGGCGCAGCGCCCATCGCGTTGATGTCCGACAAGTTCTGGGCCGCACACTTCCAGCCAACGTCGAACCCGGTGCTTCTGTAGCCGCTCGGCCACTCGAGCCGAAAGTCGGCATCCTGGACCAGCGTGTCGATGCTGATCACAGTGCGGCCGTCCGGGGCAGAGATAATCGCCGCGTCATCCCCAGGGCCAAGCAGAGCCGTGGCTGGTCCCAAACGGGGAAAGATGCGTGCGAGCAGCGCTTTCTCGCCGAGCTCCCCTACAGTCATCCCACCCACTGCGTCCTCCTCGTCCTGCCACACCGGTTCAATCTAACAGCGAGCCCGATAAGACGCGCCATCGAGAGGAATAGGCCACGCAACCGGCCTTCCCACGGTCTCCCACAAAGAATCGAAAACGTATGGAAGAATCGACTGGGCAGATGCGGGCGCCACCCTCCGTACCTTATCCAGCAAGGGGTTAGGACACTGTCAGCTCTGACATCGCCCAGTCATATACGTCAATCTGATCAAGCTTTAGGAGTTGGATGGCCCCCCGCCGTTCCTTAGACATGGACGTTCCCCTGCGGCAGTGTTTTGGCGGGATGTTTGAGAAGACCTCACGAGACCAACAGACCACGCGCGAGATACTCTCCGGAACCCTCAGAATTTCACCCCATCCCTCATGGGCGATGCCGAAGGCGCTCAGCTGGGACGAAAACCCTTTCGACCAGAGAAACTGGCGTGCGCAACTGCATATGTTGCGATGGCTTGAACCAATCCGGAGAGCAGCAGCTCAGGGCGATGAGGATGCACGCCGCTACTGGTTGGAAACAGTGCGCTCGTGGGTACGGTCCAATCCACCAAACAGGTCAAAGGGAGATTTCGCCTGGGCCGACATGGTAGACGGCGTGCGCGCGCTTTGTCTGGTTTTTGGCTTGCCGCTGGCCCAAGACGATAGCGGATGGCTTCTTGACTCCATAACTGAGCACGGCGAGTGGCTGGCCGACGCAAGCCATGTAGGGCGGGCCAACCATGCACTCCACCAACATCAGGCTCTATTCGTCATTAGTCGGCTTTTGAGGAACCACGAGTGGCAAGACCTAGCAGTAACGCGCTTGGAGAACCTGTTCGCGGAGGCCTATGACGACGAGGGGGTCAATAACGAAGGGAGTTTGGGCTATCACAAGAACAATGCAATATGGTGGCAGACTGCTGCTCGCCGCCTAGCACTGGAGAATGTTCCCTCAGAAGAAATAAATGCGCGGCTGCGGTCAGCACTGTCAGCCTTGGTGCACGCGTCCAGACCTGACGGAAAACTGGAACTCATCGGAGACACCGAGTTAACGACACTGGCGCCTTTGTCTTCGCCCGAGATCGATTATGTCCGTTCGCAAGGCTCCTCAGGCCAGCCTCCGGCCGATCTGGCGAAGGTCTACCGGCGTGGCTACGCGTTCGGTAGAAGTGGCTGGGGGGAGTTTGAGCGAGATTTCGCAGACGAACTGTTCTACTCCCTTAGTTTTGGTCGTGCCGACCGGATACATGGGCACGCAGACGGAAGTTCGCTCACCCTTCACGCCAACGGCCAGCCCTGGCTGATTGACGCAGGTAAGTACGCCTATAAAATTGATCCGATGCGCCGCTACTGCCTGTCACGAATGGCCCACAACGTGGTGGTATTAGATGATTTGGAATACAATAAATCCTCGGAGGTGAAGCTTGAATCCCATTGGCATACGCCCGATGCCGATGAGTATATAATCACCGACAATGGATACGAGGGAGTAGAATTAACGAGAAACGTTCTCTATTCCCGCGCGGGCGATTTCATTGTCGTAGCTGACACTGTTCGCTCGACGATAGGTCCGGTCAGAGCCCATCAGAGATGGCATCTGGACAGTGAAACAATAGTCGATGCGATTTCCGACGGGTTCCACCTCCGGAGGGGGCATGACTCAATGCACGTTACCTGGCCGGATCAGGAGCCGCGGACTGAGGTGATCTGCGGGGAAACGGACCCATTCGACGGGTGGCATTCCACTGTCTGGATGGAAAAGACGGCAGCACCCGTGCTGCAGGCAAGCAAGAACGGCACAGAGATGCGCTTCGTCGCCGTGATCGCTGTGAACAAAAAGGAAGCTTCCTTCGCGTCCGAGGGCTTGCATCTTGAAGGCGACGCGGCCCGCCTGACAATCACTAATGGACGGAACAAATATTCCGTCCGACTTAATTTTGCCGGATGTAGCACAGTTCTATTGGGAGAACGCGCGGGAGCCGACGAGACGACCCTGTCTCGGGTGCAGGCGAAGGTCCAGTCGGCTCTTGGCGGAGCAGTTCGTCCGCCAGCGATGAACTGGGGCGGGGAACGGTTTACGCGACAGCACTGGTTGGACTGCGTCCGTTGGATTCAGGAGCACTCGGAACCGAAACTGGCCAGGTTACAAGTACTGCAGGCTTTCTTGGAGATGCTCTCGACCGAACACAACCCAAACGACATGGACGATCAAGGCCTTCGGGCAGCTGCCATCGATATAGCTGGCGAAGATATTTCCAGTGCTGTGGGCCTTTCAGCCAGCACGCTGCAAGTTCTCCGCGATCCTCTGGTGCAGTGGCCGGAGGCTCCTCCGCTAACCTCCCGGACTTACCATGCACCCATAGCAACAATCACCGACCGGTCGGAGCTGCCCACCCCCGGAGCCAGTCCTAACATTGTCTCCGCCATGGTCGGCGGTCTGGTGCTGCCGATTGCCTCTCGTCGGGGTACTAGCGATGTCCTCACCGTCCGGTTCCACGGAGCCGTCAATAGGACCCGCTCGACTCTCCCCTTGTTTCAAGGAATGAGTTCGGCCAGCCGAGGGCCTGACAGCTTCATGATATTTCAAGACCCATCACTCGACCTGAATAGGTCCATGAACCTGTCTTGGTTCCTCGGGGAGAGGGACGTCGACCTATTCAGCGCCTGCGCTTCCTACATCAAAGAGCTACAGAGCCGCGTGCAAGCAAAGCACGTCATCTTGACGGGCAGCTCCGGCGGAGGCTTTGCCGCTCTGCAGGTGGCCCGTTTCCTGCCCGATTGCAAGGTCCTGGTATTCAACCCGCAAACTGACATCCGCCGCTACTTCAGGTCCGTCGCTGAAACGGCCGTGAGTACATGCTTCCGGTCCACCGTCGCGGACTTGGAGCAAGATCTCGTGACGAGGGCCTCTGTTGTCTCCAGTTACCAAGGACTGTCGATGCCACCGAAAGTTCTATATGTCCAGAACACCGGCGACGCTCACCATATGGAAAATCATCGAAACCCGTTCGAGGCGATGCTGAAAGCCGCGCACCCCAAGCGGCCCGGGCGCGTTCGATTTATCGACGAAGACTGGGGGCCTGGGCATATTCCAGCCAGCCCCGATAACTACGCTCGTTACCACGCGATGGCCGTGTCTGGGGAGGCGTGGGCGTAAGGTCGAAGGACCTGCCTTTGGAATGTGGCCTCTCCCACGCTCCTGAGGAACAGGACCAGCGCACAGGCGTCCAGCGCCTGCCCTAGCTTTTTTGGGGCAGGCGCCGGACACCTTGGCACGCGCACTGCCGGAAGTAGCAATGCTGATTTTGATGTACGGGATCAAGTCTTCGGGAAGCGAGCCTACGCGGCCGAATGGAGGAGCCCGATTGTGCGCATCCCATACACGGCCGTGTCTCACCCAGACACCGGCGTCTACGAATTCATCGGACATAAAGCCGTCCTAAGCCTGGGCTTCATCCTGCTGGTAATGAGTACTCGATCGATAGCCCGCGCCGGGTACATCATTCGATGATTCCCGCCTTTGCCCTCGGACTTCCGCTGGAGCCCATGGGACCCGCAAGCTATTTATGCTTCCTCATGTCGAACCGCTCCATCATAAGCCGTTCATCCTGGTAAGCCGGATGATCTGACCAATATAAAGCGGCGCGCGCCCATTTGTCTCGATAGTACGCAAGGACCTCGCTGCCTGTCTGTTCCACAATCTTACCCAAGGTATCGATGTGTATGAAGTGATACACATTGAACTGGCGGCCAGTGATCTTTTTGGCGAAGTTTGTTGGGTGCGCGATCATTTCGGCAGAGGCCCACGGTACCTCCAGCTCAATGTCATTCGCTCCCGGCTGCAGAGCGAATTCCTGCAACGGCTGATACTTGTGGACCCTCGGCGCACTACCAAACGGATTGTATTCTGCATCCCCAATCGACATAACGAGTTGGCCTTGCCGGGCAGCGTTGACCCGAAGGTGCACTCTGTTAGGGGACGGCCACGAGTACCGACTCATACGGACTTTAATGATCTTGGAGCCTCCGTCGGGGATGGCCACCGGGCCGGCCGCGAGGATTTCCCCAGCTGGGTCACCACTAACGTTCGACTCGAAAGTGCCCGCCGCAGGAACGACAACCCGACAGTCCTCGAGCCCAACCGCCGTACCTCTCGAGGTAACTCGAAAACGGGCCTCACCTTCGAGCTTGTAGCGGGAGTTTGCCACCTCCCCCACATCGTAGATGGCGATGAGCTCCTCCAAGGCCCGCACCGACTTGTTAAAGACATCCCATACATTGTCGTCGTTGGTGGCCCTTGCCAGATCTTTGACCACACAGGTGGCAGTGGTCCATCCGTTGAGAGTGCAATTAGGAAAGAGAGCCGGATACTCTTCGATGATCAGGCCGCCGTTGCTGGTGTAGCGAGCGACACCGCCCTTCTCGACTGGAATCGTCAAGCTGGCAAGAACGGCCGCCAGGGGCTCACGGAACCGCTCCGTCCCCTCCTTCGCAAGAAGCTTCGTGAAGACGTCGACATATCGCGCCTGGGTCAGCCCGCTGTACCACGTCCCCTTCTTGCTGGAGACCTTTGCCTTCTCTTCGTCATACATGAAGACAAGCCCATTCTGAAACGGCACCATGGACCTGACCGCGGCGTCAGCGACCTTACACGCGGACTCCAAAAAGAGGGAATCCCTGGTGCGCTCGTACTGGAGGAGGTAGTCCGTAATGACGTACGGCCCATAAATCGGGTGAGCCATCAACTCACCGTCAGTGCGGCGACCCGGGTAGCCACTGGGCAGAAACTCCAGGCGGTAGTAGTCCCAGATGGCTTTGCGTTCCATACGAAGAGGTGGGAGGCCCACCTCGTACTCATTAGTTACATAAGTGCCCGCTACGCTCATACCATCCCCTTGTGTTCAGCTGGCAAAACCTGTTGGCTTACGCTATCCGAAGCGTGGACCATCCAGCACTTCAGGGCTGGTCCGCCGCACGCCAGATCTGCCTCGGCTATCCCCACGTTATTCGAAGACACCAAGGCTCTGTGAAGCACCTTTGACCAGGCCCGGGGCCAGGGACGGCACCGTCCAACGTCAGCACAACACCACCGCGGTCTTTTATCGCTCACATCAAGCGTCAGGGACATTTGGAGAGAACCGGAGAATTATGAGGGCACTGTGTCCTGCATTAGTTCTTGGTAAACGTCCAAATAGACATCGCAATTAGCACTCCATGTGCGTCGTTCCCGCACCCATTGTGCCCCCCGCGTGGCCAATGCGGCTCGCTTTGCTGGGTCGGCTACCAAGGTGCCAAGTACCGCAGCCAAGGACGCAGCGTCACCTGCCCTAAATGTCACCGCCGCCTGGCTATCGTCGGCGATTTCACGAAGGGCGGCAACGTCGGACATAACAACGGTCCTGCCGGTACTGAAAGCTTCGAAAGGCTTAAGCGGTGTCACCAACTCGCAAACAGCGACCGGACGCCGTGGAACTACGAATATATCAATCATGCTGTAGTAGGACAAGACTTCACTATGAGAGACCCTGCCGGCAAAAATGACATTAGCTATCTCGCCATTTTCAACCAAACGTTTGAGGTCGCCCAACACTGGGCCGTCGCCCACAATAAGAAGCTTGAGCGGAACCTTCGATTGCTCAGTAAGTATCCTAAACCCCTCAATGAGGATGTCTATTCCCTCGTACTCCACAATGGACGAAACATATCCAATGGTGACATGGCTATCGTCCACCCCGAGCTTGCCCGCAATCTCCGGGTCACGAGTAAGAACAGGGAAATTGTCAGAACTCACGGCGTTCGGCACCAGGGAGACACGGCTCGGGTCGACTCCGGCCTCGACGATCCTCGTTTTCATGACCTTAGCAAGTGTGAACACCCTATCTGCGCCGGCACGAGATTCTTCCTCACGCAGTTTACGCAACGTATAAGCCTCTGGGAGTCCCCAGCGCTGAGATAAGGCATCCCAGTCGATCTGGAACCGTTGGGCTATGCGCGACAGCCACGATTCCTCCCAGAATCCTCGGCTCTCATATACGACGGGCAGGTCGAAGTAATTTCCCACAACCTTCGCGCAGATAGCGTTGAAGAAGTCAGAGTGCGCGTGCAGCACCGATGGCCGTATGTCTCGGACCAGAGAAACCAGCTCGGCTATATTTTGGTCTAGCCACGCATCCCACGGCAACCTATTTTTGGGCTGGCCAGGAAGTGAAAAATAGGCGATATCATCCACGGCAGTACACTCTCGGCTCGTCGTCTCGGGCGCTTCGCCTACTTGCGAGACAACCGATACCTTTAGCCCACTAGCTTGCTGAGATTTCGCGGTATAGTGCGTCCTCAAGGTATAACCAGATTGGACTCTTGGCAGAGCGCGGGCCACGATGTGCAATATGTGCCCGGGTACAGGAACGATATGTTCCGCGCGCCCCTCCAACTGCGACCGATACCGGCCCGAATATACATCCAGCTCGGCTGTACGGTACTTGAGTGCCTCCTTGTCGCGATCGGTCTGAGTCAGCTCCACCACGGACCCAAAAACTTGTAGGCTCTTTTCCAGATAGCCCCAGCCCCTAAGTTCGGTGGCGAGATTCCTCCGTGCCGTCAAGGACAGTATGTCTAGCGCATCGTGGGAGGTAAGCAACCAGTGAACAGTGAGACAGTCATATTGGGAAAATTTTCTTGAGAGAATTCCGAGGTCCTCTCGACTGAACAGGCCCTCGCACGAACCAGTCCGCATCGCAAAGGACAAGGTCGCGTGTAGGTGGTCCTCACGTAGACGTGCCTCGAGGAGCGTGAGTTCGTCCTGGAACTCTTTCCGCAGTTGTACTTCCACACGGTCGCGCTCCTCTCTGAGGGCGACCCGGATATCGTCCCGGACTTCCCTTTGAACGCGCAACTCAATGCGATCGCACTCTTCAGTGAGAGCCTTGGACTTCGCCTCCAGTGCGCTGTGAAGAGCTAATTCTACTCTTTCCAGACGCTTTTCGGTCCAAATTCTTACGAAATGCTGAGCCCGCCTGTAAACAACAATGCCGCTCGCCAAGATCGAACAGCCTCCACCTAGCACGGACAAGCACCATAAAAGGGTAACCGAGGAAACCTGTTGCCCTCCTACAGCCGCCGCAGCAAATGCTGCTACTAGGCAGATACCACCAAATAACGTGAGATACTTTGTCCTGCGATCGATTAGATCGACGACCCTAGGTTTAGACATTGTGAATTCCTTTAGACGTGTCCGGACTCAAGGTATATCTCGGACTTATTCCTCGCAGGACCTGCGAGTATCTTTCCACTCGCCGTTGCCTACGCTCCCTGACCACTTCTAACATCAAGGCCGCGGTTCTGCAGCTGCTTTGTCTTCAGTGAGTAGTGTTTCGAGGACGTCGTTTAATCGCTCCTCGGCGGAAAACTCATGAATCGCCCCTTGCAAGCGTTGCCCGCGCAGACGATCTGCCCCCGTTCCTACGGTCAGAAAGCGCTTCTCCTTCTCCCGGAGCTCTTTACCGTTGGCGACCTGAACAATACCTGTGAGACTATTTCCTGATGACGCACTAAGTGATCCCCGAACGATCACAACCTTGGACCCGCTGAACAAGGCGTAACCGAGCCCAGGGACCAACGCGGTCTTCTTACTCAGCGAGGTGGGCAATGTGATCACGGTGGCAGCCCGACAGACCTCTGCCACAGACGCCAACGTTGCGCGGGAAACGCCGTCTCCGCGTATGGAGAGCTTCCTGTCCACAGCAGCGCATCCCGCGGACAGCTCCTCATGCCGCTCCAAGTCTGACGGGCGCTCCGCCAAAATGCTTACGGCGTTCGGACGTGGAGGAAGCTTTAGCAACTCTGAGACGAATGCCCGGTCAACGAGCTTCGGCATGTAGCCCACATTCCGAAATCCTAAGCCCCGAAGCTCTGCGACCGTCGATGCATTCGCAAATGAGGTGAAATGCATTAGTGCAGCCCTGCGTTGCACTGCTAGGTCAACCTGCTTCGGTGTAGATGAAAGATGCACCAAGAGACAACCCGCGTCTGCCAGATCCAGTGCAGCCCTAGGCATGATAGATACCCAGTCGCCGATGAAGAAAAATGCATCGGGCAGGCTCTGGCTCTCTGCAGCATATCCCGCGGCATCAAAACTCAGCTTTGAACCCGTCTGTGAGCCCTCACTAAACAGATGCGGGACAGTGTGAGGGTTGATGGTCTCGACCTTATGCCCGAGCAAAGTCAGGGCCCGCACACACGTGCGAACGTCCGACAGCTCATCAGCCCATCCGACGCCTAGAACTGCGACCCTAAGAGACCTGGATGGTCGGGGCACGTTCATTAGGTGTGATGCAAGTACCGACTCGGTGGTGCTTTCCTCCGGGGGTCTCGTCGCAAGACCCCCGGCTAAGGCGGATCTACTGTCCCCAGCACTGCCCTCTGGCTGAAATTCTGTAAAAAGACTAGTTCTCTCCTCAACACTCATGCCTCGCCAATGCACCTCGTCCCCAAGCAACGCCTCTAAAGCAATGGCTCGTGCATCAGCGGAGAAATGTCGTTCGAAGCGGTTATGGGTCCTAGCACTTAAGTCCGCCAAGTCCGAATTCGAAACCAAGCGCCGCACCTGGCGGTTTAAATCATCGGCATCGCTTGCGCAGACTATCTCAGGAAAAGAGCTTAAGTGCGTAGCGTCAGGAACCATGGCGATAATCGGCAGCCCCATGGCAGCGTACTGAATCACCCTGCTGGGATACTGAAAGAAGGAGAGATCACCTAGGCCCGGAAACCAGGTAGGCATGCCAGAGTGATCCGAAAAGACTTGCGGTATACTCACCCCAAAACGGGCACGTGATGCCGCATCAGCAACCTCTTCATCAGAATCCAAGTAGCCGCCCCAAAGGCCCAAAGGGTCTTCGTCTACTGAGCCAAAAACTCGTACCCGGGCTTCTAGGCCCGCAAGGGCTGCATATCTTTTACTCCTGACTTGCCCTCGCACGCTACCGAGAAACATAGCATCATACTGCGTCTCGTTCGTTCCGTAAACTCTAGGAAACGCCACGTTGTCTGTCCAAAAGGGGAAGTTTATACCGGTGGGCCGGCCATGCTTCCGTTCATAGAACGAGAGAACCTCGGAATTTCCGCAATGTAGGACAAGATCATAGAACTCTATCCCTGGGCCGTAGGACAGGTTCCATAAGACAGGATCGTCTGAAAACCAGGCAACGAGCCGCGCTCCGGAGGCCCGGGCTCGGCGCAGAAGACCGAAAGGAAGGCTCGCCGGCCTAAACACGAAGATTACATCCGGGTCTTGGCTCAGGACCTCATCGAGAACGGCCTCCAGCTGAGCTACTGTAGCGGGGTCCTGAGGGTAAGCGAACCCTTTGCCTACTTTCCCGGTATTGATGACTTGATGGCCGCGCTTGGTCAACGCACGCTCCAAAGACTGCGCGACGTGGGTTTCCAGAATTCCGTCGTAGAGCGCGATCTTCACAATGTTGCCTAACGTGGTGCGAGAACATCTTATGAACAAGTCAGCTACACCGGAGGGTGCAAAGCTGTATCTAAAGTAGCATCTCGCCAGCGTCATCCGCTGTTGTTAGAGCCTTGGTTGAAGAAATGCCGGCGGCAGACAGCTACAACAAAGAAGGACGACCTTGGGAAATTCCCAAAGCCGTCCTTCTGTGGTTCGTGACCCCAGCGGGATTCGAACCCGCGTTACCGCCGTGAGAGGGCGGCGTACTAGGCCGCTATACGATGGGGCCATATACTTCCCACGTTTCCGCGGGCGTTAACAAGTATGCCACATCCACATGAGAAAGAGAAATCCAGCAGCTCTCAGTCCGGAGGAAGATAGACAAGAAAAAGCCGGCCCCGGACAATGTCCGGAGCCGGCTTCACAATGTGACCCCAGCGGGATTCGAACCCGCGTTACCGCCGTGAGAGGGCGACGTACTAGGCCGCTATACGATGGGGCCGCTGCTATTGCTGCGTATCGCTTCAAGTATGCACCTGAACAATCAGCGCTGGGATACCAGGACTCGAACCTAGAATGACGGTACCAGAAACCGTTGTGTTGCCAATTACACCATATCCCATTGTTTCTGCCGGGTCTTTTCGGAGCACTTGCCTCCGTTGCAACCCCTCAGCAACGAGTATTAACTCTACACGAGGATCGGTCTCCGCGCAAAACCGAGCGGGGTGTGATCCCGGCCTCAGTACAGCAGATCCGGCACCGAGGCCAAGGAGGTGACCACGGGGAACCCTGGCTCCCTGGCCTCCCGGAGCGCAGCACCGGTCCGGTCCAGCCAGACACCCCGCAGTCCCGCCGCGCAGGCACCTTCGGCGTCGACCACCGGGTTGTCCCCCACGTAAAGCGTACGTCCGGGTTCGGTGCCCAGCCGGCGGACGCCCTCCAGGAAGATCGCGGGATCGGGCTTCGCGGCCCCCACAGTGTCGATGCCCACCAGGATCTCGACCCGGTTCAACCCGGCCGCGTCCAGCTTGGCACGCTGGTAGTCGGCGACGTTGTTGCTGACCGCCCCGTAAGGGATGCAGCGCAGCTCCAGCAGGTCCAACAAGGCGAACACGTCCGCGAAGGGCTTGAAATGGAGCGGCAGGAGCGCGTCGTACTCCTCGTTCCAGGCGGATGCGGCGGCCTCGTCCAGCCCGTCAAGTCCTGAAGCCTGCTCGGCGTACTGAACACGGAGGATGCGCTGCTCCGTGAAGGACAGGTCCCCGGCAAGATAGGAGTCGTAATAGCCCTTCGGATCCGACGTGAACAGGCCGTGGTACGCCTGCCACTGCTCCTCCGAGAAATGGGACAGCCGCTCCGCGCTGATCGCGCGGAGCGTGCTGCCCATGGCCGCGTAGAGGTCCACCAGGGTCTCGTCGATGTCGAACAGGACCCCGTGGGCCGCTCCGGCGTTCGTCAAGGGACTCAGGCCTGCGCCCGGAAGGCACGCAGCCGGGCGAGCGACGACTCGCGGCCCAGGATGACCATGGATTCGAACAGCGGCGGGGAGATGCGCTTCCCGGAGATGGCCGTGCGGACGGGGCCGAAGGCCAGTCGGGGCTTCAGCCCCATCTCCTCGACCAGCGCCTGACGCAGCGCGGCCTGCAGGGATTCCGCGGTCCAGTCCTCCAGCGGCTCCAAAGCCGCGAGGGCGGCGTCGAGCGCCTCAGCCAGGTTGGCGGGCAGGCCCTTGCGCGCGTCGTCGGCGATTTCGATCTCGTCGTCAGCCTTGAACAGGAAGCCCATCATGTCCGGCGCCTCGCCGAGCAGGGTGATGCGTTCCTGGACCAGCGGGGCGGCCTCACGCAGGATTTCCGCTTCGCGCTCGGTGAGGGTCTCCCCCACCAGGCCGGCCTGCTGCAGGTAGGGCACCAGCCGGGCCCGGAAATCCTCGGGCTCGAGCATGCGGACGTGCGAGCCGTTGATGGCCTCGGCCTTCTTCAGGTCGAAGCGGGCCGGGTTGGACAGTACGTCGTGAATGTCGAAGTTCTCCACCAGCTGGTCCACGGTGAAGATGTCCTCGTCGGCGGACAGCGACCAGCCCAGCAGGGCGAGGTAGTTCAGCAGGCCTTCCTTGATGAAGCCCCGCTCACGGTGCAGGAACAGGCTCGATTCCGGATCGCGCTTCGAGAGCTTCTTGTTGCCGCCGCCCATGACGTACGGCAGGTGGCCGAACAGCGGCATGTACTTGGCGACGCCGACCTCGATCAGGGCCCGATAGAGGGCGATCTGCCGCGGCGTGGAGGACAGCAGGTCCTCACCGCGCAGCACATGGGTGATGTCCATGAGCGCGTCGTCCACCGGGTTGACCAGGGTGTAGAGCGGAGCCCCGTTTGCCCGTACGACCACGAAGTCGGGAACGGTGCCGGCCTTGAAGGTGATTTCGCCGCGGACCAGGTCGTTGAAGGTGATGTCTTCGTCCGGCATCCGGAGGCGCAGGACCGGCTCCCGGCCCTCGGCGCGGAATGCGGCGATCTGCTCCTCGGTGAGGTTCCGGTCGTAGTTGTCGTAGCCGAGCTTGATGTCGCGGCCGGCGGCGCGGTGCCGCGCCTCGATCTCCTCAGGGGTCGAGTAGGATTCGTAGACCCAGCCGCCCTCGCGCAGTTTGGCGATCACGTCCTGGTAGATCTCCCCGCGCTGGGACTGGCGGTACGGTTCGTGCGGCCCGCCGACCTCCACGCCTTCGTCCCAGGTGATGCCCAGCCACTTGAGGGCATCGAGGAGCTGCAGGTAGCTTTCCTCGCTGTCGCGTGCCCGGTCGGTGTCCTCGATGCGGAACACCATGGTGCCCTTGGTGTGCCGGGCGTAGGCCCAGTTGAACAGTGCGGTGCGGATCAGCCCGACGTGCGGGGTGCCCGTCGGCGACGGGCAGAAGCGGACCCGGACCGGGGTGTTCTCGTCAACGGTGGGCAGGGACGCGAGAGAGGAAGGCTCAGTAGTCATGATGTACCCAGTTTAGTCTCCCGGCATCCGGCCCGCTGCGCTGTCGTGCCGACGCCGCCGGTCCAGCGCCGCTCCCTGGGTTAGAGCGGCATGTTCAGGAGCCAGAGACCGACACCGCCGCCGGCGGCCGCACCCAGCCCGGCTGCCGCAAGAGCTGCGCCGCGGTGGCGTTCCGCTGCCACAGCAGCTGCCAGGGCGACAACGGCGGCGACCGCGCCGGCTGCCGCGGCGCCGTAGCCCCACCCGGAGTACAGGAGGGCCGGCAGGATGCCGACGGCGGCACCGCTGCTGACGGTCCGCCAGGAGAGCGGACGTACCCGCTCGATCAGCAGCAGGAACGCATAGGCGGTGATCATTGCGAAGATGACGGCGGCCAGAGACCGCGGTCCGTCCAGCCAGAGGATCACCCGCAGCAGAACGAAGCCCGCGCCGGCTGCGCCCAGGATGACCGGCGGCGCGCCGAGTCGGCGCAGCCCTGAGCGCAGGTCGCCCCGGCGGTCCAGGACGGTGACCACCAGCCAGGGGAAAGCGGCGATGAGCAGCGCGGCGCCTGTCCCCCAGACAACAGCGGGCCAGCCGCTCATGTCCGCGAAGGGCGCCGCGAACAGCAGCACGGCCCAGGTGATGCCGGCGGGAACAGCGGCAGCCGGGCGCCCCGCGGGGCGCCCGGCGTCGTTCCTGCCGGAAATCAACGAACCGTGTTCGTGAGCCGTCCGATGCCTTCGACCTCGACCTCGAAGCGGTCGCCTTCGGTGAGCGTGCCGACGCCGGCGGGAGTGCCGGTCATGATCACGTCGCCGGGGAGGAGGGTAAACGCCTGCGAAACGTAGGAGACCAGCTCACGGACGCCCCAGATCATGTCGCTGGTCCGCCCGTCCTGCACGAGGGTGCCGTTGAGCCGGCCCTGCACTGCGAGGTCGTCGACGTCGAGGTCCGTCTCGATCCAGGGACCGAGCGGAGTGGAGGTGTCGAAGCCCTTGGCCCGGGCCCACTGGCCGTCGGTCCGCTGCGCGTCCCGGGCAGTGATGTCGTCGGCGCACGTGTAGCCGAAGATGACCTCGTCCACGCGCTCCAGGGGAACGTCCTTGCAGATGCGCCCGATGACGACGGCGAGCTCGGCTTCGTAGGACACCTCATCCGAGAAGGCGGGCAGGACCACCGGATCGTTGGGGCCGATGACCGCGGTGTTGGGCACCAGGAACATCAGCGGCGCGGCCGGCACCTCTCCCCCCATTTCCTTGGCATGGTCGGCGTAGTTCTTGCCGATACCGACCACCTTGCTGCGGGGAATGATCGGCGCCAGGAGGCGAACGTCCTCCAGCTTGTGCCGCTCACCCGTCAGCTGGACGCCGGAGAAGAACGGGTCCCCCTTGATGACGGCCACTTCGGCGGGGTTATCACCGGGATCGACCACGCCGAACGTGGGATCTCCTTCATGTACAAATCGGGCAATACGCATAGCTGCAAGCCTAGTAGATGGCCTCGCCACTCACGATCCCTAGGCGGCGGCGACACAGAACCGACCAACAGCTGCGTGTAGCATTTGAAGCAGAATCCATGACGGTACTGGCGCCCGTAGCGAAGGCCGTCGAGACGAACAGCGGACCGGCAGCAACGGATTGCCCGGCACGATCTTGAACCGGGAGACCTCCAGTTGGCGAACATCTTTATCTATGGCGGCTGCGTCACCAGAGACACCTTTCAGCATATGAAGGACGAGCATCGGCTGGTTCAGTACGTAGCCCGCCAGTCCCTGATCAGCGCGGCGTCGAAGCCGACGACAAGCATCAAGACGAATGGTCTAACGGAGAACTTCCAAGATCGGTCGGTGAAGGGCGACCTGGCGTCGTCGCTCCACCCAACGCTGACTAAGTACGCAGAGAATACCGACCTGTTCCTCTTCGACATTCTCAGCGAAAGGCTTGGGGTCTACAGACTCCCCGGCGGCACGTACATCACCCGTTCCGTCGAACTCGCGAAAACCAAACTCATCCACACTCTGGAACGGCCGGCTGCTGGTATCAAATTCGGAACCGACGCCCACTTCGCCCTCTGGACCCAGGCGGCCGACTCGTTCCTTGAGAAGCTGGAAAATCTCGGGTTACTGGACCGAACACTGCTTTTCGAAGCGCCCTGGACGGACTATACGGACAACGGCGAACTGGTTCCTAGATTTCGTGGCTGGACGGCCGACGAAGCGAATGAGCTCTACGCTCGCTATTACGCGTATCTTCGTGAGAAGGGCGTCGCAACCCGCACGCTGCCGGCCGACCTTGCCGTGTCCGTAGCCACACACAAGTGGGGCGCTTCTCCATACCACTATGTCGATGAGGCGTACCACTGGATGAAGCAGCAGGCGTTGGACGCCCTGCCGCAGACATCCATCGCTGACTCTTAGGACGAAGAGACCGGGGCGCACACATCGTCTCTTGCAGCGAGGACATCCTCGAGCGAGGGATTCCTCCGGTAACCAAGCCCTGCCAGCCCGGCTGACCAGTCCGGAGCACAGCTGATAAGCGCATCCTGCACTGCGGTAATCAGCGAGAACTCTGGAATACGATGACCAGGCCCAGAGTCGATCAACGAAACCCACACGTTCTCGACGCTCCCCGCTTCCTGAAGGAAGGGCACCAGGCCGCCCTCAAAGTAGAGACGATCCTGAACGTTCTGGACGTAGGCAACGGTATTTCCACCACCGTTTCGGTACCCCGCTGCCGCGGAGGTCTCCACCCGTGCGTGCAGCTCCTCCGGTCCCAATCCAGGGTAAGCAAACTCGCTAAACGCATAGAATCTCGTGGGCTCAGTTTTCAGATCTATGCGGGGATTGATACAGATCGTCACGGACTCCGGAATCTGAGCTCCATAGTAAAGCGCAGCGAATCCTCCTGCGGAAGATCCAAAGAGGATCACTTGGTTCTCGACGCCTGCCTTGGTTGCATGAACGATGACGTCCCGGAGGGCGCCGTCCTGCAGATTCTGGCCCGAACTGCCAGCGAACCAGCCTGTAGTTGGGCGGCCGGGCAGTGAAATGTTGGGATCCGACAGTGCAAGTAGATTCACCTGCTGCCCTTCCGCCAGACGCTTGCCCATGAATACGGGATACGTATCCCAACCCTTTGGGGGAATGGCAGCGGGGAAGTGAACCAGCGTCGTCGGCGCTCCACGGTACTCGAACTTCAAGTGCAGCACCCTGTCGCCGATCACAAGCTCCGAGATGCCATCCCTGATTGGCGTCGACAAGAACTCCTCCAAGGAGCCGAACTTGTGATAGTCAACGGCTCTGTATTTACTCACGTCATATGTACGACGCATCAAACCCAACTAGGCCACCCCATGATCTCTACTTTGGTTCTGCCCAAACGACTTTGGCCGGAGAACGCTATCTCTACATCAACGCGGTTCTCCAGGTCCAGATAGCGAGGCATTGGACACATCCAGTGTATGGCCTGGCAAATCAGCGAACTAATCCTGCCGGCAAGCGCGGACCGGGGTTGTTAAATGGGTGAGGGCCCCGCGTCGGTGCGGGGCCCTCACTGTTAATGGTTGTCCGGCGGTGACCTACTCTCCCACACCCTCCCGGGTGCAGTA